>JBAVEN010000035.1:0-113356 GCA_049587755.1 Bryobacteraceae bacterium
AGGATATTTACGATCTGTCGCCGGAAGAGATGAAGGCGGTGCCGTCGATGCCGGGGTCTTTGGACGAGGCGTTGGACTGCCTGGAAGAGGACCACGCGTTCCTGATGCGCGGGGACGTGTTCAGCGAAGAGCTGCTCCAGACGTATATCGACTACAAGCGGAAGAACGAAGCCGAAGCGGTACGGTTGCGGCCGCACCCGTACGAATTCGCGCTGTACTACGACGTTTAGGCGGGAGCTATTTCCAGTCACGGATGAACGCAGATAAACACGGATAACAACGAATCTTAGTTTCCGACGCTTGTTCTATCGGTGTTTATCAGTGTTCATCCGTGGCTATTGTTTTTCTTGCGGCCTCTCTGGAAGCGCGCGCACTCACTCCACCGGAATTTCGAAATAGAACAGTTCCTTGCCGGTCCGCGCTTCGGTTAGCCGGCTCAAGTAAATGGTTGCTCCGTCCTGTAACTGAGTTTGGAAATACACAAAACCGCTGGCTGTGTGCCCTGGCGGCACCATCTGCGCCGCCAGCGCGCGGCCCTCAATCTCCCACGCACCCAGCGGGTTCTTCTTTTTGATAGGTATCGGAAGCTGCGGGCCAGTGCCCAGGTCGGGACGGCGTGGGGCGCGCGCGAAGCGAACGTCGCCGGGCGGAGTCGCGGTCACGCGGTTGCCACGCGGGCCGACATACTCGGCGTTCATCTGGTCCAGGCGGATGGTCTCGCTGCTGTCGTTTTGAATCACCAACAGCACCGGCAACACGCCATAGTCGTAAGGCACCAGCTTGCCGAACGCCGCTCTCACCTTGTCGCCGGCGACATACGTTTCCGCGCCGATGGTCACCAGACTGACCGTCTGGCGGTGCGTCATGTCGGCCACGGCGGGGGCATGGAAGGCTTGCGTCTTGTCCGCGGCGAGCGCCGCGGTTATACTCATGAAAAGAGCCAAACGTTTGAAAACAAAAGGCATCTATTTCCTCTACCGGGCTTGCCAAGCGTTTGCGCTACCCATCGCCTTATTGTATTTCCTGTATCGCGGCGTGCGCAGCCGCGCCTACTGGTCCAGCTTGCCGCAGCGTTTCGGCTTTCTTCCCGGCTCTTTTAATCAGACCGGTCCGGGGGCGATCTGGTTCCACGCGGTTTCGGTGGGCGAAGTTCTGGGTTCGCTCGATTTCCTCCGCCGCATGCGCGCCGAGTTCCCACGAACCCAGCTGTTCGTTTCCACGGGAACCATCGCCGGGCAAGCCACCGCGCAGGACAAGCTGAGGGAACTGGCCGATGGTATTTTCTATGCGCCCGTGGATTACGTATTTGCCGTGCGCCGCGTGTTGCGGCGGTTGAACCCGTCGCTGGTGATCGCCGCGGAAACCGAGATCTGGCCCAACCTCTTTCGGGAAGCGAAGCGGACCGGCGCCGCGCTGGCCATCGTCAACGCGCGTATTTCCGACCGCGCCTACCCGCGCTACCAGCGGCTGGCCTGGCTGTTCCGCGCGGTGCTGCCGGCGGCCGACACTGTTTTGGTCCAGAGCGACGAGATGGGCCAGCGGTATCTCGCGCTCGGCGCGCGGCCGGCCGCGGTGCGCACCGCCGGCAATTTCAAATACGACTTCGACGCCCGCCCGGCGGCGCCGGACTCGCCGGTGATGGCGTGGCTGGCGCGGCTGGGGCCAAAACACGTCTGGATCGCTGCCAGCACCATGCCGCCCACTGCCGGCGACACCGATGAAGACGCCGCGGTGCTCGACGCGTACCGCGCCGTGGCCGAGCGCCACCCAGGCCTGCTGCTGATTTGGGCGCCGCGCAAGCCGGAGCACTTCGCCACCGCGGCCGAAAAGTTGGCGCGCGCCGGCATTCCGTTCGTTCGCCGCTCGCGCTTGGGCGCGGAATCGCTCAGCGCTCTTCCGGGTGTGTTACTGCTCGACAGCATCGGCGAACTGTCCGGCTTATTCGCCGCCGCGCACGTGGTTTTCATGGGCGGGACGCTGGCGGCGCGCGGCGGCCACAACATTCTGGAGCCGGCGCTGTTCGCAAAGCCCGTCATCACCGGTCCGCACATGGAGAACTTTCAGGCCATCGCGGACGACTTCCGCGCCGCCAACGCCTCCGTCGAAATTGGCCGGCCGGAGGAATTGGGCGATGCCGTGTCGGGGCTGCTGACAGATGCGGAATTGAGCGCCCGCATCGGCCGCGTGGCGCGCGAGTGCGCGGAAGCCCGCCGCGGTGCAAGCGCCAGCACCGCGGCGTGGATGCGCTGTCTCTACGATACCCACCTGCCCCGGCATCGCCGCGCGCAGCCATGGTACGCGCTGGGCTGGCCGCTGGCGCGCGCATGGGAATTGGAGGGCGCGCGGCGAGGCCGTGCCCACGCGCGGAGGTTGGACGTCCCTGTAATCAGCGTCGGCAACCTCACCATGGGGGGCACGGGCAAGTCGCCGTGCGTGCTGCACCTGGCCGGACTGCTTCGCGCCACCGGCCACACGCCTGCTATCCTCACCCGTGGCTACGGCCGCCATGCGCTCGCGCGCGACTTGGCCGTCGCGCCCGGCGCCCAGGTGAGCATCGAGGAATCGGGCGATGAGCCGCAGATCTTCATTCGTTCGGGCTTGGCCGCCGTCGGCATCGGCGCCGACCGGGCGCGGGCCGCCGCGCTTCTGCTCGAACGCTTCCCGGCTGACGTTTTCCTGCTCGATGACGGCTTCCAGCACGCGCGCCTGGCGCGCGACTTGGACATCGTTCTAGTCGACGCGCTCGATCCTTTCGGCGGCGGCTATGTTTTCCCCCTCGGCCGCCTGCGCGAGCCGGTTTCGGGCCTCTCGCGCGCCGATGCGGTCATCATCACGCGCAGCCAGTTTTCCGATCTAGCGTCAGCCATCGAAGACGCAGTGCGCCGCGCCAACCCGCAGGCCCAAATATTCCGGGCCGGCATCGAGCCGGAGGCTTGGGTGGACGCTGCTACCGGCGCGCACCATCTGCTCGACCGGCCGCCATTTGCAGCCGTCGGCGGCTTTTGCGGCTTAGGCAATCCACAATCGTTCCGGCGGACGCTGGAGCGCCTCGGCGCCGGGCCCTCGGCATGGTTCGAGTTCGACGATCACCACCGCTATCGTCCCAAAGAGCTCCGCTCGATGGCACACCATGCCGCCGCCACTGGGGCGAGCGCGCTGGTCACGACGGAAAAAGACGCCGTCAACCTTTGCGCCGGTTTCCACGAGGCGATCGCGCCGCTCGAGGTCTATTGGCTGAAAGTGCGGATGACGATGGACCGCGAGGCCGAATTCCTGAGTTTGGTAACCACGGTCTGCGGGGTAAGACGGTGACGGCCTTCCGGCCATGCCGACGGGAATGGCGATTCTCCAACCAGCCTCAGGATTGCAAGAAATCATCCGGGTCGATGCCGGCTTGCCTCAAAATCGCTCGGAGCGTTCCTTCAGGCATGTCTCCGGGGTGATTAGGAACCGTTGTATAGCGATTGGTGCCAGGATTGAACCAGATCTCATGGCTGCCAGCCGCCTGACGGTCGAACCCGAAGCGCGCACCTTCAGCTTCCGGACGATCTCTCTGTATCGGAACCCCGAAAGGCGGCCCATTCACGCAGCGACCACTATCGTGTAGTCGTGCCGCTCGCTGGTAGTCGGCAAATTCGGGCTGCCGTCGCGCTCGCGTCGGGCCTCAATCAGTTTCCGAGCTACGTCGCGCGCGATGTCAAGCGCTTCGGCGACGGTCCTGCCCTGTGCGACGAGGCCTGGGAGATCCTCCGAGGTTGCGAGAAACAGTCCTTCCGGCAACTCCTCCACTTGTATTCCAATCGCCAACTCCATACGCACTGATCGTAGCATTTCCGCGTTCCGCGTTGTTCACGTGCATAGTGCCTGGACACGGCGCGCTCTTACGCGCCAGACTTGCCGATCATCCCTAGGATTGCGTTGATGATCACGGCGGCCATGCCGACGGGGACGGCGATCTTCCAGCCGATGTTCATCAACTGGTCATAACGGAATCGCGGGAAGGTGCCGCGAAACCAGATCAGGAGATAAATAATGGAGGAGACCTTGAACAGGAACCAGAACAGGCCGATGACGGCGTGATTCACCACCGGCACGGCAAACAGGCCGCCGAGCAGCACCAGCAGCAGGGCCACCAGGAAAAGGAGTTTGCGGTGCAGCGGATAGGGCAGGCGCCTCACCAGGGGGAAGGTCAGCGCGCCGGAAACGATGAACAGCAGCACGGGGAACATCACGTTGAACGGCATTTCAAGCCACTGCACGTTCGGGAAGGGACGCAGCCAGCCGCCCAGGAACAGCGTCACGGCCACGCCGGAGACGACCAGAAGGTTGGCGTATTCGGCGAGAAAATAGAGCGCCCAACGAAAGCCGCTGTATTCGGTGTGAAATCCCGCCACCAGCTCCGATTCGGCTTCCGGCAGGTCAAACGGCGCGCGGTTGGTTTCCGCAGTGGCAGCGACAATGTAGACCGCGAATGGCACGATCATAAAGCCGTAGTTGGCGAACATGCCCCACACGCCGTGTTCCAGTTGCGCCTTGACGAGGCCTTGCATGCTGAGCGTGCCGCCCACCATGACCGCCGAAAGTAACGCGAAGGAGAGAGCCACCTCGTAGCTCACCAGTTGCGCCGCGCTGCGCAGCGCGCCCAGCAGCGAATAGTGGCTGTTGGAAGCCCAACCGCCGAGAATAATGCCCAGGATGCCCACCGCAGAAGTGGCGGCAATCACCAGCAGGCCGACATTCACATCCGCCACGTAAAGGTTGCGCGCGAGCGGCAGCACGGCGAAGGCGGCGAGCCCGGTGACGGTGGAGACCACCGGAGCGAACCAGAAGATAGCGCGGTCGGCGCCGGCGGGGATGATGTCTTCCTTGAGGAGCAGCTTCAAGGCGTCGGCGATGGGCTGGAGAAGGCCGTGCGGCCCCACGCGCATGGGCCCGAGGCGCACCTGGAAATCGGCCAGCACTTTCCGCTCGACCAGCGTCAGGTAGCCGGCGATCAGCGGAACCAGCGCGACAATGGCCAGCGTCAGCACCACCGGCATGAACAACGGGTTGGAGAGGATTGCCTGCATATCGTCGTTACCGCATCAGCGAAGTCTGCGCCAGCCGCAGGAACGGTTCCGGGTAAATGCCGATGGCGAGCGTGAGGAAGCCGCTCGCCCCCAACGCCAGGCGCAACCCGAGGCTGGTGGCCAGCGGCGCCTTTTCGGTTTCCTCGCCCGTGAACATGCTGCGCACAATCTTGAAGTAGTAGTAAATCGCCACCGCCACATAGAGCGTGGCGACGACGGCGAGCACATAGTGCCCGGTCTGGATCAGCGCCAGGAAAATGTAATACTTACCGAGGAAGCCGGCGGTGGGCGGAATGCCGGCAAGCGACAGCAGAAAAATCAGCATCAGCACGGCGTGCCCGGGGCTCTTGTGCATCAGGCCGGCGATATCGTCCAGGTCCTCGCCGATGATGTTCTGGCGCCGCAGCGCCACCAGCACCAGGAAGGCGCCCAGGTTCATGAAAGTGTATACCATCACGTAAACCGCGATGCCGTTGATGCCGGTCTCATTGCCCGCCACCAGGCCGAGCAGCATGTACCCGGCGTGCGAAATGGAGCTGTAAGCGAGCAGGCGCTTGATGTTGGTCTGATTGATAGCGGCCAGGTTGCCGATGGTGAGGGTGGCCACCGCTACCGCTGCCAGCAACGGTTCCCAGGCCTCGCGCGAGGCAGCCAGCGGCCCCATGAAAATGCGCAGCAGGAAGGCGATGGAAGCGGCTTTGGACGCCACCGACAGATACGCCGTCACCGTGGTGGGCGCCCCTTCGTAAGCATCCGGCGCCCACATGTGGAAGGGCGCGGCGGAGATTTTGAAGAGCAGCCCCACGGCCGTGGTGGTCATCGCCAGAAACACGACCGGGTCCCACGGGGGCAGCGTGGAAAGGCGGTTTGCGATGTCGGCCAGCTTGGTGGATCCGGCGAGGCCGTAGAGCACTGAAAAACCGTACACCAGCAGGCCGGTGGAGAAAGCGCCCAGCAGCAAGTACTTCATGGCCGCCTCATTGGAGCGCTTATCGGTGCGCAGGAAGCCGACCATCACGTAGAAGGAGAGCGCCATCAGCTCCAGGCCGATGAACAGCGTCACCAGGTCGGTGCCGCTGGCCAGGAAATACATGCCGCACTGAGAGAACAGGATCAGGCTGTAATATTCGCCGTGATGCTCACCGGCGATTTCGAGGTATTTGTACGACACCAGCGCGACAATCACCGCCGCGACGACGAAGATCCAGTTGAAGAAGATGGCGAAGCCATCCACTGTGACCGAGCCGCCGAAGCCGGAAATCAGCCCGTCGGGCGAGAGGTGCATCGACTGCTTCACCAGGCCTGCGCCGGCGAAGATTTCCGCCGCCACCACGCCGAAGACCAGCCGCCGCCGGTGCTGCGGGCCGCCGAAGAGGAAATCCTGGAAGGCGTCGAAGAGCAGAATGGCGCAACCGAACAGCGCCAGTTGCACGGCCGGAATAATGGTGAGGTAGTCGGTGGAGGTGAAGAATTGGCCGAAGGGGTTCACCGGGCACCTCCGTTGCGCGCCAGGATTTCGTGCGGTGCGGTCCGCCCCGCCTGCTCTGCGCCCGCGAAATATCCCGGCCGCACCCGCTCCACAATCTGCGTCACCGGCTGCCGCAGCACGTCGAAATATGGTTTGGGATAAACGCCGATCCAGATGGCCCAACCGATCAGAGGCAGGAAAAGGGCCACTTCGCGGAGATTCAGATCGCGCAGGCCCAGGTTCTTGCCGTTGGTGATCTGGCCCAGCATGGTGCGCTGGTAGAGCCACAACAGGTAAGCCGCGCCGAGAATCATGCCGGTTACCGCGAACGCCGCCCAGATGCGGTTGGCCTCAAACGCGCCTTGCAAAATGGTGAACTCGCCGACGAACCCATTGAGCAGCGGCAGTCCGGCCGAGCTGAGCATGGCAATAGCGAAGATGGTCGCGAAGCGCGGCATGACGTGCGCCAGGCCGCCGTATTCCTTGATCTCACGTGTGTGCCGCCGCTCGTAGATGACGCCGATCACGAGGAAGAGCATGCCGGTCGAAATGCCGTGGTTGATCTGCTGCAACACGCTGCCGGCAATTCCGTTCGGGTTCAGAGAAAAAATGCCCAGCGTGCAGAAACCGAGGTGGCTGACCGAAGAGTAAGCCACCAGCTTCTTCCAGTCCTGCTGCATCAGGCTTACCAGCGCGCCGTAAACAATGCCGATGATGGAGAGCACCGCCAAAACCTGGACGATGGTCTGATCCACCGACGCCTGCGGCAGCAGCGGCAGCGAAAAACGGAGGAAGCCGTAAGTCCCCATCTTCAGCAAGACGGCGGCCAGGATCACCGAGCCCGCAGTGGGCGCCTCCACGTGCGCGTCCGGCAGCCAGGTGTGGAAGGGGAACATCGGCACCTTGATGGCGAAGCCCAGGAAGAACGCCCAGAAAACCCACTGCTGCAAGTGGAGCGGCAGGTTCAGCTTCATCAGATCCGCGATTTCAAAGGTGTAGAAACCAAATTGCGCGTTGTGCTGGAAGTAGAGCGTCAAAATGCCCAGCAGCATCAGCACCGATCCGGCCAGCGTGTACAGGAAGAATTTGATGGCGGCGTAGAGCTTGCGAGGCCCACCCCAGACGCCGATGATGAAGTACATCGGCACCAGCACCAGCTCCCAGAAAACGTAGAACAGGAAGAAGTCGAGCGAAATAAAAACGCCGATCATGCCAGTCTGCAGCAGCAGGAACATGGCGTAATATTCTTTGACGCGGTCTTGGACGGCGGACCAGGAACACAGTATGGCGATGAAGCCCATCAGGGTGGTGAGCATCACCAGCAGCAGGCTGATGCCGTCCATCCCGAGGTGATAATGCGCGCCCAGGGAAGGGATCCAGTCGAAGTGTTCCTCGAACTGAAAACCGGCCAAGTTCTTGTCGAAGCGGAATACCAGTGGCAGGGAAACCAGGAAGCCGGCCAGGCTCACCAGGTTGGCCCAGACGCGTATCAGGCCCCGGTTTGAAGCAGGCAGGAAGAGTAACACCGCAAGGCCGGCCAGCGGGGTGAGAAGTACGATGCTGAGGATGTGCTGGTCCATAGGTTACCTCGCGACGTAATACCCCAGAAACGCCAGCACACCCACCACCACGAACAGCGCGTAAGTCTGCACCCGGCCGCTCTCGATCAGGCAAGCCGGGTAGGAGAGCAGCTTGACGGAAAACGAGGTGAAGCGCACCGCGCCATCCACGATCCACGTGTCCCACCACATGGAGAGCGTGGCGCTGGCTCGCGTCAGCCAGCCCGCGCCGTTGACGCCGCCATCCACAATCTTGCGATCGAACTCCGCCATCGCGCTGCCGCCGGCCTTGCCCAGGCCATTTACAAACAGGAAATCGTACAGCTCATCCACGTACCATTTGTTGTAGAGCACGGTGTACAGGGGCCGGACGCGCGCCAGCATGTTATCCGGAATCTCCGGATGTTTGGCGTAAAGATAATAGGCCAGCGAGATTCCCGCGGCGGCCACGGCCACGGATAAAATCATGAGCGACCACTCGGTGGAAGCGGAATGCTCGGTCCCGGTGCCGGCCACCGCGAACATGGGCTCCAGCCAGCGCGGAAACGCACGGAAAGCGTCGCCGAACATCGTCCACAGCTTGGGCACGCCCAGCCAGCCGGCGAGCACGCTGCCCGCCGCGAGCGCGATCAGGGGCCAAGTCATCACCGGCGGCGACTCGTGCACGTGCGCGGCTACTTCCGGCTTCACCCGCGACTGGCCGTAGAACGTCATGCTCATCAGCCGCCACATGTAGAACGCCGTCATCGCCGCCGTCACCAGCCCCACCAGCCACAACACCGTGGAGCCCTTGGGCGAACTGAACGCCTGCCACAGAATTTCGTCCTTGGAAAAGAAACCGGCCAGACCGGGGATGCCGGCGATGGCCAGCGATCCCACCAGCATGGTCCCGTATGTCACCGGGATCTTTTTCTTCAGATCGCCCATGTAGCGCATGTCCTGCTCGCCGCCCATCGCGTGGATCACCGAGCCCGAGCAGAGGAAGAGGAGGGCTTTGAAGAATGCGTGTGTGAACAGGTGGAAAATGGCTACCCAGTAAGCGCCCACACCGAGCGCCAGGAACATGTAGCCGAGTTGGCTGACCGTCGAGTACGCCAGCACGCGTTTGATATCGTTCTGCACCAGGGCGATGGTGGCGGCGAGGATGGCCGTGAAGGCGCCGATGCCCGCAACCCACGTCGCTGCGACCGGTGTCAGCTCATACAACGCCGAAGACCGCGCCACCATGTACACGCCCGCTGTCACCATGGTGGCCGCATGAATCAAAGCCGAGACCGGCGTGGGGCCTTCCATGGCGTCCGGCAGCCAGATGTACAGCGGAACCTGCGCCGATTTGCCGGTGGCGCCGAAAAACATCAGCAAGGCCATCGCGGTCAGCACGCCGTAGCCGGCTTCCACTGGAAATTGGCCGCTGCGCAGCGCGGCGTTGACGTCGGTGAACCGCACCGTGCCCAGCACCGAGAGCATCAGCAGCATGCCCAGCACGAAGCCGGCATCGCCCACGCGGTTGACGACGAACGCCTTCTTGCCGGCGTCGGCCGCCGATTTCTTGTGAAAGTAAAAGCCGATCAGCAGGTAACTGCACAACCCCACGCCCTCCCAACCGACAAACAGCAGCGTGTAGTTATTGGCCATCACCAGCATCAGCATGAAAAACACGAACAGGTTCATATATCCGAAAAACCGGTAAAACCCGTTGTCGTGCGCCATGTAGCCGGTGGCGTAAACGTGAATCAGGAAGCCGACGCCGGTGACCACCAGAATCATCACTGAGCTCAGCGGGTCGAGCAGAAATCCCCAATCCACGTGGAAGGTGGCGAGGTGGCCGTTGGCCATGTGGAATGGCATGGCGGCGATCCAGGTGAACTGGATCACCTCTTGCACGCGGTTGGCGCGATGCGCAAGCTGCCAGACCGCGCCGGCGGAAAAAATGAAGGAGACCAGCACCATGCCGGGGCAAATGAGGCGGATGAGATTCTGGAGCGGCCCCGGGTGAAAATGCCCGTGCGTTGTGTTCGCGGCGTGCCCATGGCTCTCAGCAGGCTCGACGCCCGGAGCCACCGCCACGTCGGACGGCGGCTGTGGATCGAGCAACTTGCCGATCAGCAGCATCAGCACGGCGCCGGCCAGCGGGAACAGCGGAATCAGCCAGATGAGGTCGAGAAAATTCACGGCTCTCCTACCACTTCAACAAATCGATTTCGTCGGCTTGCACGGTTTCCTTGTTGCGGAACAGCGCGATCAGGATGCCCAACCCGACGGCGGCTTCGGCAACTGCGTCGGTGATGACGAAAATGGCGAAAACTTGGCCGCTCACGTTGTGCCAGGCGTGAGAAAACGCGATCAGGTTGATATTCACCGCGTTGAGAATCAGCTCGATGGACATCAGAATAATGACGATGTTGCGGCGCGTGAGCACGCCGATGGTCCCGATGAGCAGCAGGGCCGCGCTCAACGCCAGGTAATGAACCGTCGTCACCGGATGCATCTTCAGATCCTCTTCTTGGCCATGATTACCGAACCCACCACGGCTACCAGCAGCAGCAGCGACGCGATTTCAAACGGCAGCAGGTATTCGGAGAACAGCGAATCGGCCAGCGCTTCGGTATTGCCGATTCCAGCCGGCAGTGCGGCCGCCGCTTCGGCGATGTGGAACGATGCCGCGCCGCGATGGAAAAAGTAGGCGCCTTCGGCGCCCACCGCCGCCACCGCAGCCAGCGCCACCAGCCACTGCCGGTTGAACTGGCGCGTGCGCGCGGCGTCATCCAGGTTGACCAGCATGATGACGAACAGGAACAGCACCATGATGCCGCCCACGTAGAGCACGATCTGCACCGCGAACAGAAACTCCGCCTGCTGCAGCAGGTACAACCCGGCCACGCCCAACAAGGAAACGATCAGTGAGATGGCGCTGTGCACGGCGTTGCGCCGGGTGATGGTGAGGATGCCGCCTCCCAATACCAGCACGGCAAAACTGTAAAACAGGACGGTGTTTAACATTTGTATTGCGTCGGCCGTGGCCCTTCCTCGAGCATCTGCCGGTCCCAGATCATGCCCTCGCGGGTGTAGCTGGCCAGCTCGAAATCCTGTGTCAGCTCCAACGCGTCCACCGGGCAGGCGTCTTCGCACAGGCCGCAGAACATGCAGCGGGAAAGGTCGTAGGTAAACTCGGTAAGGTCCTTGCGCTTGGTCTGCTCATTGCGCTCGCTGGTCACCACGATCAGGTTCTCGGGGCACGCCAGCGCGCACAGGTTGCAGGAAATGCACAGCGTTTCGCCATTGTCTGGGTTGACATTCAGGCGCGGCGCGCCGCGATACCGCTCGGCCACTTTGGGCCGCTGGGCCGGATACTGTTCGGTGTAAATGTATTTTGGATTCTGGTTCCGGAACGTGACCATTAGTCCCTGAAACAGGTCCACCAAAAAAATCTTCTTCAAAAGCCCGATCATAGTTACAACCCGGTAGGACAGACCATCGGTTTTCGTGGTCTGTCGTTCTTCGCCAATGCCTCGCACCCCGACAGGCGACGCAAACCGATCGTCTGTCCTACTTTTGACTTCACCTGTCCACCTCGCCCAATACAATATCCAAGGTGCCGATCACGGCTACCACGTCCGCCACCAGCGCGCCGCGCACCATTTTATCCAGGGCCTGCAGGTTGACGTACGATGGCGGCCGCACGCGCACCCGGTAGGGCTGCGTCGAGCCGTCGCTCACCACGTAGTATCCCAGCTCGCCTTTGGGCGCTTCGATCGAGACATACGCCTCGCCCACCGGCGGCTTGATGACCTTGCCCACCTTGCCCATAATCGGCCCCGCGGGGATTGCCTCGACCGCCTGCTCCATGATGCGTACCGATTGCCGCATTTCCTGCATGCGCACGATGTACCGGTCGTAGGTGTCGCCGTTTTCCCGGGTGGGAATCTCGAAATCGTATTGCTCGTAGCCCGAATACGGCTGCGCTTTGCGCAGATCCCATTTCACGCCCGCGGCGCGCAGAACCGGCCCGGTGACGCCGTATTCCTTGCATTCGTCTCCGGTGAGGATGCCGACGCCTTGGAGCCGTCCTACCCAGATGCGGTTGTTGGTGAGCAGCTCTTCGTACTCGTCCACCTTGGGCAGGAACATGGCGCAGAATTCCTTCACGTCCCGCTCGAAGCCGTCGTAGGTCTCATATTGCAGGCCGCCGATGCGGAAGGCGTGGGTGGTGAGCCGCGCGCCGCAGTACTGCTCGAAAATCTTTAGCGCTTCTTCCCGCTCGCGGAAGCAGTAAAACACCGGCGTGATGGCGCCGATATCGAGCGCGTGCGTGCCCAGCCACAGCAGGTGGCTGACGATGCGGTTCAGTTCGGTGAGAATCACCCGCACCGCCTGCGCCCGCGGCGGCGCTTCCACATTCAGCAGCTTTTCCACCGCCAGGCAATAGCCCAGGCCGTTGGAGACGGCCGCCACGTAATCCATGCGGTCGACGTAAGGGTTGAACTGGGCGTAGGTGCGGTTTTCGGCGATCTTCTCCACGCCGCGGTGCAGGTAGCCGATGACGCAGTCCGTGCCCAGGACCTTTTCGCCATCCAACTTGAGGATGACGCGCAGCACGCCGTGCGTGGACGGGTGCTGGGGGCCCATGTTGAGGACCAGTTCAGTCGAATCCAGGAAGGTGTCCGGCATGATTTACTGGCCGCTTTCGATGCTCAGGTTCTCCTGCACCCATCGTACGTCCTGCTGCAGGATGCCGTAGTCCTTGCGCAAAGGGTGACCCCGCCAGTCTTCCGGCATCAGGATGCGCCGCAGGTCCGGGTGGCCGGCGAAGCGGATACCGAACATGTCGAACACCTCGCGCTCCAGCCAGTTGGCCGTTAGGTGAACGCCGATTGCGGTACGCGGCTCGAAGCCATCTGGGATTTGCGTCTTGATGCGGATGCGCTGGTTGTGCGGAAAACTGTAGACGATGTAGACCAGGTCGAAGCGTTCGGCTCGCTTGGGCCAATCCACCGCCGTGATGTCGACCAGGTAATCGAAATCCGCTTCCAGTTTCAGGTATTCGAGCACCGGCACGGCGGATTCGGGCTTGACGACCACGAAGTTTTGCCCCAGATAGGTTGAGGTTGCGAGGATTCGATCGCCGAACTGCTGCTTCAGCGTGCACGCGAGTTCGCTGTCCCAGGCGGTAGCGGCCATGGTGGGGGGCGGCTTCGGTGCCGCAGCCGCGGCGGGTTTAGGAGGCGCCGGCTTGGCGGCGTCCGCGGCTGGTTTGGCCGGTGGTTTCGGGCCTTCTCCACCGGGCGGAGAAGGCGCTTCCGAGCCCCCAGGCTTCTGCTCGTCGGCCATTGGATCTCCTGTGAAGCTTCAACACTTAGCATCCCACTCTGACAAGTGTCAAATTACGTAACAAGTTCGCGGCACACGCATTCGGGCCTGTCGAGTCGAGATTCCTCTCGACTCTTCTTCGAGGGAGATTTGCCTGGATTGTCCCTGCTGCGGCGCTGGCAAGAAAAGCCGAGACGCCCCTGAGCTCAGCAGCCTGGGCAGACTGCGCCATGGCCTCACCACGCAAAAACCCGGCCTCGCTTGTGGCGGGCCGGGCTTTTTCGAGTGTTGACTGTTCGCCACAGGCGATGGTGCGGAAAGCTCACCCGTTCCCGGGCGGCTGCGAAAGTCACGATTCCGTGGACCACAGCCGCACCTTCCCGAGGCCTTTGCTACAATACTTACCAAACGCTGGTACGCGGGGGAAATTGATAATTTCTATCCCGCCTATCCAGAATTTGACTGGAGACTCCCGCACCGCGTGGTGAGAAAATGCCCTCCCGGGGCGCGGGGCGGGCGACTATGGATTTCGATCAGCTCCATACCTTCTTGGAAATCGTCAGGCTGAAGAGTTTTTCGAAGGCCGCTCAAACGTGCTACCGCACACAGCCGGCGATCAGCGCGCAGGTGCGGCAACTGGAGCAGGAGCTGCGGGCGGACCTGTTCGAGCGCTTTGGAAGCCGCATTTCGCTCACCACGGCGGGCCGCATCTTCGCCGGGCACGCCGAACAGATGCTGGAGCTGCGGCGCCGCGCGCAGGACGCCATTGCAGAGCTTGAGACCAACCCTCGCGGCGAACTCGTGATCGCGGCCAATGAGGCCACCTGTATCTACATTCTGCCGACGGTTTTTTCGGTTTACCGGCAGTTGTTCCCGGCCGTGCAATTGCAGGTGGACCGTTCTTACGCCTCGCACGTGGTGGAAGCGGTGGCGGAAAACTCGGCCGACTTCGGACTGACGCAGCTTCCGGTGGACGAGAAGCGGCTGCAAGTGGTGGATATTCACAGGGACGAAATCTGCGCCATCGTCCCGGCCGGACACCCGCTGGCGGGCAGGAAAGCGGTCGAGGCGAATGACGTTGTGGAGTTTTACCTGCTGCTGCCCAAGCAGGGGAAAACGCGCACGCGGCTCAACCAGTGGCTGGAACCGGTGGAAGAGCAACTCCGTATTTCCATGGAGCTGGATTCGACGGAGATGATGAAGCGTTTCGTGATCGCGGGGCTGGGGGTCAGCTTCCTGGCGGCTTCCAACTGCCGGGAAGAGGTGAAGGCCGGCAAGTTGCACGCCATCGCGCTGGCTCCGGAGCCGATGGTGCGGCGGCTGGGCCTGATCTACCGGCGGGACAAGGCGCTTTCGAAAGCGGCGCTCGGATTTATCCAAGTAGTGATGGAGAATGTGGGCGAAGTGTCGGCCAAAGCGCGGGTGCCGAAGGTGGTGGCCTGATGCAGTGCAAGCAATGCCGCGGGACTTTGGCCGAAGAGGATGTGACGTGCCCGCATTGCGGGGCTCCCAACCCGGCGGCGAAGGGGATGTATCAGACCTCCACGGTGTTGATTTCGGCGGGCGGCGCGGACCTGGTATACCGGTCGGTGGAGGAAGTGCCAGCCTCGCTTCGGACCAGGCTGATCGAATCGACCAACGGAGACAATTCCAGAACCATCCTGATTTATGACGAGCGCGGGCGGCGCGAAATCGCCAAGGCCATGCGCGCCCTGCCGGGTCAGGCCCAGCAGCAGCGGCTGCTCGATTCGGTATTCGGCCATGGACAGCCGGCGGGTACGTGGTTGACGGCCGCCCGTAAGCGCATCATCCTCGGGCTGCTGGTGCTAATGGTCCTGGCCACGTTGGCGCTGGTATGGGCACATCGCTGGCAGTAGAGGTAAATCCGGCGGGATCACGATGCAATTCGGAGGATTTCTATGACCCAACGAGCAGTGGTGTTCGGTGCGGCCGGCCAATTGGGAGTCGAACTGGTCCGCGAGCTGCAATCGCGCGGCTGCGTAACGGTCGGCTTTGACCGGGGACAAGTGGACATCACCGATGGGGCGGCAGTGGAAAGCGCGGTGGCCGCGCATGACGCTCAGGTGGTATTCAACTGCGCCGCTTACAACCAGGTGGATGTGGCGGAACGCGAGCCGGAAGCAGCATTTCAAGTAAACGCGCTGGCAGTGCGGCACCTGGCGCTGGCGTGCCGCCAGGCGGATGCGCGCCTGGTACACTTCTCCACCGACTATGTGTTTGACGGGTTCGCGCACCACCCCTACGCCGAAGACGACCACCCGCATCCACTGAGCGCTTACGCGGTCTCGAAGCTCGCCGGAGAACTGTACGCGCAGGCCTATCTGGAGAGCCCGCTGATCGTCCGCACCTCGGGCGTGTTCGGGCCTGGCGGCCGGAACACGGCGCGCGGCAATTTCGTGGAACTGATGATGCGTCTGGCGTCCTCTCAACAGCCCATCCGCGTGGTGCAGGACCATGTGGCGTCTCCCACCTTCGCGCCGCTGCTGGCGGCGCGCACGGCCGACCTGGTGGAGCGCGGCCAGACCGGAGTTGTCCATATCGGGGGTGGAGCGCCCATCAGTTGGTTCCAATTCGCACGCTTGATTTTCCAGGCGGCGGGCCTGGACCCTCTGGTGCTTGCCACTAACCAGCGCGAGTATCGCACGGCGGCGCGGCGGCCCCAGTATTCGGCGCTGTCTAATGCCAAAATGGAACGGCTGGGCCTGGAGCCAATGCCGCCCATGGCGAAGGTTCTGGAAGAGTACTTCGCCGAGCGGGCGCGAGAGACCGGCGCCACCAGCCAGGCCCGCTAGCGGGAGTTCCCTGGCTGTGCCATTCCCCATGTTAGTCTGGCGGCATGGATGTCTCGGCGATTCCGTTCAATCGGTTGCTCGGCTTACGCGCCAGCGGGGCTGCCCTCACGCTACCGGCTGACCCGAAGTACTACAACCACCTTGGGACGGTCCACGCGGGCGCGCAGTTTGCCCTCGCCGAGGCGGCCAGCGGGCAATTGCTGCTTGATCGCTTTGGCGAAGCAGCGGCTGATTATGTGGCGGTGGTCCGCCACGCCGACGTCAAATTCCGCCGGCCGGCGGCCGGGGAGCTCACCGCACAGGCGGGCGCTCCGCCCGAGGAGGCCGAACGCTTCCTGGATACCGTAACACGGAGGGGGCGTGCCGCCATCGAGGTGCGCGTTCAGTTACCCGACGCGGATGGGAGCGCCACACTAGAGTCCACCTTCGAGTGGTTTGCCCAGCGGATTCGCCCGTAAGGGCCGGGCGGCGCGGCCCTTGGGCACTATTGTCGAAGCCCGGGGTTTTTACTTCTTCGTAGCGCCGGCGGTCTCTTGCCGCCGGTTCCTTGTTTCGAGGCCGCGCCAAGAAAGCACCGGCGGCAAAGACCGCCGGCCCTACCGGGACCATCTTCAGCGGGCGTCCGGTTTGACGGCGTAATAGCCTTTGCGAACCTGGGCTTTCAGGTCCTTGTTCGACATGCGGACTTCCAGGTGGCGATAACTGCCGTCCCGCTTGTCGTTGGTGGATACGTACCCAATGGAGTACTGGCTGCGCATTTCCTCCTGCAACTCCTTGAACACCTCGTCGAGCGAGTGGCGCCGGTCCACCTTGTAGACGTGGCCGCCGGTGGCGTCGGACATCTTGCGCAAATAGCCCTCGCCGGCGCCGCCGCCAAATCCGAAGGGTCCGTATCCGTAAGCGCTGGGATCGAAGTAATCGATGCTGTAGATGACGGCGTCGGCCTTCTGGGCGGCCTCGATGGCGGCGTCGATTGATTCGCGGCTGCCCTCATCCACGCCGTCGGTGATGAGCACGATCACCTTCCGGCCCACCTCGGTGCGCAGTTTCTCGTCGGCGGCCAGAAAGACGGCGTCATAGAGCACGGTGCCACGCGGTCCGCCGGCCGTGGGCACGGGGCCGGGACCGACCCCCCCCACTCCGGAGCTCACTCGCAGGCCGTTCATCCCCTGGCTGAGCATGCGGGCCGAGTTGGTGTAATCCTGGAGCAACTCGCACTCCTCGCCGAAACTGATGAGGAACGCTTCGTCCTTCTTCCGCAGCACCTCGCTGAAGAACTGCGATGCGGCGCTGCGCTCGATATCGAGCAGGTTGCGCTGGCTAGCGCTCACGTCAATTAGCAGGCCGATTGTCAGGGGAAGATCGGTCTCGCGCGAGAAGTACTTGATTTCCTGTTGTTTGCCGTCCTCGAAAACGGTGAAATCGCTCTTCTCGAGGTTGGCCACCAGGCCGCCCCGCTTGTCGCGCACGCTGGCGAGTACGTTGACCACGCTGACATTCACCTGGATGGTGGGCACCTCCTCGGCGGGAGGAGGAGGAGGATTCTGCGGCGGGGTCTGCGCACACAAGAGGCCCGCCAGGGTTAGAAGTAGGAGGATTCGCATGCCGGTACAATAGGGATGACGTCTCCCCGCGTCCGGGTGTTTCATTATGCAGGAAGCCATTCATCACCTCAAGAGGTCGGACCCGGTGCTGGCCGGCATCATCGACCGGGTTGGAGACTATCGTATCGAATTCCGCGACCCGGATTTCGAGACGCTGGTTAAATCTATCGTTTACCAGCAGTTGAGTGGCCGCGTAGCAAGCGTGATCTTCGGTCGCCTGGCGCGCGCCACGGGAGGCAAAATCACCCCGGAAAACATCCTCAAGCTGCGCCCGGCACGGATGCGCGGCCTGGGACTGTCCGGCCAGAAGACCGAGTACATACGGGATCTGGCACGGCACACGCGCGACGGCCGGGTCCGGTTTGAAGAACTAACCGAGTTGACGGATGAGGAAGTGATGGCCCGGTTGACCGCGGTGAAGGGGATCGGCGTCTGGACCGCACACATGTTTCTGATTTTTGCCCTTCGCCGCCACGATGTATTACCCACCGGCGATTTGGGCATCCGCAACGCTATCCGCCAGGCATACGGTCTCAAAGCGCTGCCGCTGCCCGGCGAAATCGAGGCGATGGCCGAGCGCTGGCGCCCTTTCTGCACCGTGGCAAGCTGGTATCTTTGGCGCAGCCTGGAGCCAAACGCCAACCTCTGACCGTGTGATTTCCCCCAATCTGGCATTTTTTAATGTGGTATACCGCTGGTTTTAACCACAATCACGTTATAGTATGCGGTGAGGATAATCGGCCCGCGGGGATGAGGTTTCTCCGGGATCGATCAAACAATTTCAAGGAGAGAGACAATGCGCGTGTTGAAACTGGCAGTGCCGGCAGCGATCGTTTTAGCGGGTCTGGTTATGACCACCGTGCCCAGCTACGGCACTCCGGTGTTCGCCAAAGCCACGGGAAAGCCCTGCACCACTTGCCATGCCAAGATCGGGCCGATGGCGGACATGAAGAAGAACCCGAACCTGAATGCAACCGGCAAGTGTTTCAAGGACCAAAAAGAGCACACCAGTCTGAGCGAGGCTTGCCTTAAGGCGAAGTAGCCGGCCCGAGCCCGGGGTTGCGGGTCCGTTGAGCCCCGTGGCCACCGTCCAGGAGGGACGACGGGCCTGAGTTCTTTTCGCCGCTCTCCGCTTCCAGATGCCCGATCCCGCTGTCCAGCCGGTCTCGCGGGATAATGGAAGAGCCATGCGGCGGCTGTCTCTCGTCTTCCTGCTCCCCTTTCTTCTCGCCGCCGAGGATCACTGGATCAAGTTCACCTCGGGTCCTTTCGAGCTGCTGACCGATGCCGGCCAGCGCGGCCGAGAGACGCTCGTCCGCTTCGAGGAGTTCCGCCACGCCGTCGGCGAGGTAGTCGGGGAAACCGATCTCCAGACGCCGCAACCCGTGCGCATTCTGCTTTTCGAAAACGGCGGCGGCTGGACCACGAATGAACCGATGGTCGAGGGACGCGACCGCTACGCCATCGTGCTCGAAGACAAGGCCCCGCTTTCACCGGCCGTCTGGAGCGCCTTGACCGGCCTGTTTCTGGCGGCTAACACCGCGCAGATGCCGCCGGTTTTCGAGCACGGCCTCACCGAATTCTTCTCCACCTTCGAGGTCAAAGGCATCCAGATCAGCGTGGGTACGCCGCCGCCGCAACCCGATCTCGATTGGGCCCGCATTCACCTGCTGGTCACCGTCCCGGAATATGCGGGCCGGCTCAAAGTGCTGTTGTACAACCTCCGCCATGGCGTGGACGAGGATGCGGCTTACCGCAACGCCTATGGCAAATCGGCTCCGGAAATTGACGCGCTGGTCCGGCGGCATTTTGAGACCGGCAATTTTCAACCCGGCGCCATCTCCAGCCTGCCGATGGCGCCGAAGGACTTCATCGAGAGGCCCGTCTCCGATGTCGACGCCCGCCTGGCGCGCGCGGATCTCCTGGCGGGCGATGCGTCGGCCGCCGAGTACGAGGCGCTGCTGCGCGCCCACGTCAAAATCGCGGAATCGGAAGAGGGCCTGGGATTGCTGGCGCTGCGCGCTCATCGCCCCGATGAAGCCCGCCGCCATTTCTCCGCTGCGACGGACGCGGGCAGCACCAGCGCGCGCTGCTATATCGAGTACGCCAAACTCGAGCCGGACAACGCCAAGGCGGAGCGGGCTCTGCTGCGCGCCGCCAGCGTCAATCCCAAACTCGACGAACCATATGCGCTGCTGGCCGCGCGCGATACCGATCCAGCCAAACGGGCCGCACACTGGAAGGCCGCCGCCGAGCGCAATCCGCGCAATCCCGCCTACTGGAAAGCGCTGGCCGAATGCTACCTAGCCCTCCACAACTACGCGGAAGCCGCTAAGGCCTGGAGCGCGGGCGAGCAGGCCGCCACCGACCCCGCGGAGCGCGACCGCATGCGCCGGGCGCGCATGGCCATCGAACAGCAACGCCTGGATTACGGGGCCGCGGAGAAGCAGCGCCAGGCCGACGAGGATGCCCGCGAACTGGCTCAGCTCAAGCAGCAGGCCCTGGCCAGAGTGCACGCGCTCGAAGCCGAATATAGCGACGGCTCCGCCAAGTCCGCTGGGAAGCCCGTGCCATGGTGGAACGGCCCCAAGCCGGGCGGCAAGATCCACGGCATGTTGAAGCAGGTGGTGTGCGTGGGATCGCAGGCGCGCATCGTGGTGGAAAGCGACGCTCACAAGACCGTCAAACTGCTGATCTCCGATTCCGGCAAGGTAGCGATCCTGGGAGCCGGCGAGCAGACCCTGGGATGCGGCCGCCAGGCGCCGCGCCCGGTGACCATCGAATACTTTCCCAAACCCAACGTCCGGCTGGGCACTGCCGGCGAAGTCGCCACCATCGAATTCCAGTGACGCATCCCAATGAGGCGGCGTCCGCGCGGTGGCTGCCGCTGGCCGTCTTCCTGCTCTCGACGGCTATCAACTACCTCGACCGCCAGTCGCTGGCCACGCTGGCGCCGCTGGTGCGCGCCGAGTTCCACTTGTCGAACGCGGACTATGGGCTCATTCTGGCCGCGTTTTCGGTCACCTATGCGACTAGCGCGCCTCTAGCTGGAATGCTGATCGACCGCACCGGCCTCAACCGCGTGATCAACATTGCCGTTGGCTTGTGGTCATGCGCCGGAATCGCCACCGGCGTGACGCACGGATTCGCCGGCCTGCTGGGCTGCCGGGCGACGCTGGGCGTTGCCGAAGCGGCGGGCATTCCCGCGGCCGGCAAAGCGATCCGCCAATACCTGCGCCCGGCCGAACGCGCCCTCGGCAACGCCCTGAACCAGGCCGGGGTCAGCCTGGGAATGGTGCTGGCGCCGCCTGTGGCAACGTGGATTGCCCTCCAGGCCGGCTGGCGCGCCGCCTTCGTTGCCACCGGCGTGCTGGGCCTGTTGTGGATTCCCCTCTGGAATTGGGCGGCACGCCGCAGCGGCCCCGCGGCGCCTCCTAAAGCCGAGGCCGGCGAGGTTGCCCACCTGCTGCGCGACCGCCGTCTGTGGGCCTTCGTCCTCGCCAACGCGCTCAGCATGATCGGCTATTCGCTTTGGACCAACTGGACTACTCTTTATCTTGTGGATGTACATCGCCTGACCCTCGCCCAGGCGGCCTGGTATGCTTGGATTCCACCGCTGGCTGCCACGCTGGGAGGATTCGCGGGCGGCTGGCTTTCATTGCGCTTCATCCGCCGCGGCACACCCCCGCCGCGCGGGCGTTTTCGCGTGTGCCTGCTGGCCAGTGTGCTCGCGCTCATCACCGCGGCGGTGCCTGCCGCACCAACCGCCGGCTGGGCCGCCGCCGCAATTTCGCTCAGCATCTTCGCCGTGGCCGCGTTCAGCGTAAATATGTACACGCTGCCGCTCGATGTCTTCTCCGGAGCCCACGCGGCGTTTGCGATCTCCTGCCTGGTGGCTTCCTACGGCGTGGTGCAGGCGGTCGTCTCGCCGGCATTCGGCCGTCTCATCGATCTGTACGGCTACCCGCCGGTGACGTCCATCGCGGCAATTATGCCGCTGGCCGCTGCCGCGGTGCTGTGGAGCACGAGGTCGGTCGAATGAACCAGCGGCTGAAGCGCTGGATATTCGGCCTGCTTGGCAAGGATCCCGAAGCCGTGGTGGTGACGTTTGCGACCGGCGATGCCGAGCTGTGCCGCCGCATGGCGGAAGAAGTGCGCGCGCTGGTGCCCGGCCGGCGCCACTTTGTAGCGACGGAAGCCAACTGGTCCGAGTTGCGCCGCGAGCTGCGGCGGTACCGCATCGGGCTCGCCCCGGTGATGCTAGCGCGCCAGCCCAGTGCACTGCGCCGCGCGGCGTACCGCCTGGCCCCGCGCAAAATTCTGGCTTATAACTCGCGCCTGGAGCGCCATCACCTGCGTCCCGGCCTGGCATCCTTTTTGTTCTGGCGTGGAGTGCCGCTCGACCGCATCTACCTGCGCCCGTGGTGGTGGCCTTGGCCGAAGCGCGAACGCACGGTAACGCCCGAGGGCGACCGCGTGCTCGAAGGACGGCCTTGCTCGCCGGAGCGCCGGCGCGTCGCCGTGCTCTCGCCTTACTTCCCTTATCCGCTCGCTCACGGCGGAGCGGTGCGCATCTTCAACCTGCTGCGCGAGGCCGCGCGTGAATTCGATGTCGAGCTGTTCGCCTTCACCGATGACGATGCCGTGCCGCCGGCCACTCCCGTGCTCGAGTTCTGCGCGCGCATGGTGCTGGTCACCAAGCCGCGCTACCGAGAGCCGCGCTGGTCCACGCTGCTGCCGCCCGAGGTCCACGAGTTCCGCTCGCCCGCCATGCGCCGCGCCATTGCGCGCGAGCGCGCCGCCTTTGGCTTCGAGGCTCTCGAGGTCGAATACACGCAGCTTGCCCCCTACTCTGGCGACGTGCTGGTGGAACACGACGTCACCTTCGATCTGTTTGCGCAGATTGCGCGCCGCGAGCGGACTCTCGCCGCCTGGTGGGACTGGTTTCGCTGGCGCCGCTTCGAAACGCGCGCGGTGCGCGCCGCGCGCCGCGTGGTAGTGATGTCGCCCAAGGACGCGGAAATGCTCGGGTCCAAGGCAGCGAGCGTGGTGATCGAAAACGGAGTCGACCTGGCACGCTTTCAGCCGGCGCCGGAAACACCGGGTGAGCGCCTGCTGTTCATCGGCTCTTTTCGCCACTTTCCCAACGTCGCCGCCTACCGCTTCTTCACCGAACGCGTCTGGCCGCTGCTGCGCGACAAGTTTCCGCAGATGGAGCTGACCGTGGTCTGCGGCCCTGATCACCTCACCTACTGGCGCGCCTTCGCCGAAACGCCCGAGCCCACTGCGGACACGCGCATCCACCTGCTGGGATTCGTCGCCGACGTCCGCCCGCTCTATCGCGAAGCCAACCTCGTCATTGTGCCCACCACGGTTTCCGCCGGCACCAACGTGAAAGTTCTCGAAGCCATGGCCATCGAGCGCGCCGTGGTTTCCACCACTTCCGGATGCGCCGGCCTGGGCCTGGTCGATCGCCATAGTGTCTGGGTTGCCGATAAGGCGGAGCCCTTTGCCGCAGCCGTCGCCACTCTCATCGCCGACCCGGATCGCCGCGCGCAGATCGCCGACGCCGCCTTCTGGCACGCCAAGCGTAACTTCGACTGGCAGGCCATCGGGGAAAAGCAGCGGGCGCTGTTGCGCGATTTACCCAGGCCTAGGTAGCGCACTCGGCCAGCTATAAGCGTGCCTCACCAACGGTATGTATGGCACCGTTGGGGCGTGGCTTAGCTTGCCCGTGCGCCCAGACGCCGGTCCCAGTCCCTTTTGCGATAGAGTGTTTCCCGCGGCGACCGGCATGACATCCAAACAGCAGCTTGAGTCTACAACGCCCTCGCCATCGGTTTCGGCCCCAGCTCGAACTGCTGGAGGATCCGCAGGTCCTTTTGCTGATGGACGCCGAAACGGCTCGCCTCGGGCTATCCAACTGCTCCGGGCGCGGCAAGATCGTCATCAAGTCGATTTCGGCTAAACAGCGCCCGCGCTGCCCGGGAGCCACCGGCATGCGGAGATAGGTCTACTCCACCACAGCGCCGGCTTTGCGGAACGCTTCCTCCACGGCTTCTTTCTTCCAACCGCAGCTCACAAACAGTTCCTGCCGGGCGCCGGCGCTCAGCGCAATCGCTTTCCATCCGTTTTGGGTCGGCACGGTCACGCGCACACGCACTTTGCCCCTGGCATCGCGTACCGGCCGGATCACGCCCGGAATCACCGTGCGGATTTCCCGGTTCGCCCGCAGCAATTCTTCGAGCAGCGGGCGCACGCCATCGATAATGCTGTGCTCGACCTTGAGGCGGTCGTGTGCGGTTCTTAGGCGCATCTAGGGTCAGTCAGGAAAGGATGGGGCGACAGCTCCCTTGCGGTCGCGGCTCAAATTGATGCGTGGCCGTGGCGGGTGAAACCGCTCGGATGCCCGATAACAGGCGCTCATGCCCATCCCTCGCCGCCGCGGAGCGGCACAAAGCGGCACAGCGTCGCCACGTGGTAATCGGTGTGTCCGTCCTGCCGGCAGACCACGCGCAGCTCCTGGTCCTCCATCTCCCCGATTGGAATCACCAGCCGCCCCGGGTCTTGCAATTGATCGAGCAGCGCTGCCGGCACGTCGGGCGCGCCAGCCGGCACGGAAATGGCGTCGTACGGCGCCAACGGCCTATATCCCAGCGACCCATCGGCGGTAATCACCTCGATGTTGCCGTCGCGGCCGGTGCGGCGCAGGTTGCGGCGCGCTATTTCAGCCAGCTCCGGAATGATCTCCAGCGAAACCACGCGTTTCGAAAGCGCTCCCAGTACGGCCGCCGCGTAGCCGCAGCCGGCGCCCACTTCGAGCACCGTTTCGGTGCCATCCAGCTCCAACGCTTCCGCCATCAGCGCGGTCATGTAAGGCTGCGAAATCGTTTGTCCATAGCCGATGGTCACCGGCGAATCGCCATACGCCACCACCCGCCATTCGAGCGGCACGAACTCCTCGCGGGGAATCGCTCCCATCGCCTCGAGGACACGCGCGTCGTGGAGGCCGCGGCGGCGCAGTTGTGTCTCCACCATCCGCTGCCGCTCGCCGGCCCAATTTGGGATCACGCTTCCGCCTCAACCTTATAATAGCGATGATGCGTCATCAGATCACGCTGATCCCCGGCGACGGCATTGGCCCGGAAGTGGCGGATGCCACCGCGCGGGCGGTGGAGGCGGCCGGCGCCGATATCGAATGGGAGCGCGTCGACGCCGGGGCGCGGGCCCTGGCCGAGCAAGGCCAGTTGCTGCCCGATGACGTTTTCGCTTCGCTCGAAATGACGCATGTGGGGCTGAAGGGCCCCACCACCACGCCCATCGGCGGCGGCCACCAAAGCATCAACGTCATCCTCCGCAAGAAGTTGGGGCTCTACGTGAACTTCCGCCCGGTGGTCATGCTGCCCGGCCTCAAGACCCGCTTCGACGATCTCGCGGTGGACATGGCCATTTTCCGCGAGAACACCGAAGACCTTTACGCCGGCCTGGAGCACGAAGTGATTCCGGGCGTGGTGGAGAGCCTCAAGATCATCACCGAAAACGCCTCCCTGCGGATTGCGCGCGCCGCTTTCCAATTTGCCCGCCGCGATGGCCGCAAGAAAGTCACCGCCATCCACAAGGCCAACATCATGAAGCTGAGCGACGGCCTGTTCCTGAAATGTTGCCGCCAGACCGCCGCGCAATTCCCCGAAATCGCCTACAACGAGCTGATCGTCGATAACGCCTGCATGCAACTGGTGATGCGCCCGCAGACTTTCGACGTGCTGGTGCTGCCGAATCTTTACGGCGATATTGTCTCCGACCTTGCAGCCGGCCTGGTTGGCGGCCTCGGCATCGTCCCGGGCGCCAACATCGGCGATCACCACGCCATTTTCGAGGCCGTCCACGGCACCGCCCCCGATATAGCCGGCAAAGGCCTGGCCAATCCTACGGCTCTGATGCAATCCGCCGAGCTGATGCTGGCCCATATCGGTGAGCGCGATGCCGCCAGGCGCCTCAAGAACGCCATCGCCGCCGTTTATGCGGAGGGCAGGCATCTCACCGGCGACGTAGGCGGCCACGCCGGGACCGCCGAGTTCACCGATGCCGTGGTGCGGCACATCGCCGGTGGCCGGTAGCCGCACGTGCAAATTTGCTTTTGAAACGCATATTTGCAAGTCATGCCAGCGTAACTGAGCATACCTGGTGGACCGCCAGGCGGCCTCGACTCCGCTGCTATTTTGCTGCTACTATCGCGCTCACCTGAATGGTGTTCGCTTTCGCGTCCAACGTGCCTTTCACCGTCACTTTCTTGGCGGCGAATTTGGCGGCGCCTTTCTGATCGCTCAGAACATAGGTCTCCTTGCCGTCCCACAGAGCGTACTTGGCTCCGCCCCGCACGCACTCGATCACGCACTTCTCGTCCGTCCCCATGTTCATGTCCCGATGGCTTCCGCCGCACATGTTGTCGGTGATCGTGCCCGTAAATGTCTGATCCGCGGCCAGCATCAACGCCGCCGAGGCGAACAGCATCACGATGGTTTTTTTCATGGAATTCTCCCCTTCTTCCTTTCAATCTCGCGTCTATTGCAATTCCAAACTGAACCTCTTGCTTACCGCTCACTGAGCCACGATGGAGATCACGTGAATCTCCTTCGTCTTCGCGTCCAGCGTGGCCAGCACCTTCACTTTCCTGCCAGCCCACGGCTCGGCGGCTTTCTGGTCGCTCAGCACATAGGCATTCTTGCCATCCCACAGGACGTACTTGGCCCCCGCCCTGATGCAGTTCCGGACGCAACGGTCGTTGGAACCCATTTTCATATTTTTGTGGCTGGTGCCGCACAAGCTGTCTGTAATCGTTGCATTCACCAGCGCTTGATTGGCGGTCGCTAACGGCGCCGCCGAAGCCAGGATCATGAGGATGATCCTTTTCATGGAGCTATTCTTCATGGAATTCTCCGGTCCTTCCTTTCGATCTAAAACTGCTCGTTCGCCGTAGCCGGGCCTGGCGTGCCCGGCCTCTACGATTGCGCTGCAGGGTCGCCGCCTCAGTGGCCGGTCGCCCAATCGGGCGTGGTGATCACCTGGAATGGAATTCGCCCGTTCTTCATTTCCACCTGGAGCCAAAGCTTGTTGTATCTGGCTTCCGTGATGGGTTGTCGCAATTCGAAATTGAAATCCTTGCGACCGCCATATTGCGCCGGCGCCAGTTCGAATGTGGTGATGGTCAACTGAAAGGGCCCCGAACTGCTGATGCCCGCGATATCCGTATACCGCCAGGTGCGCGACTCGTCCTTCGCCCGAGTACGATATGCGATCGCCTCCGCCGTCAGTTCGAGCGTCCCCAGCGAACCGGCGCGGCCCACGTGCTTCGCCGGCAGCGACCACGTCTCACCGCCCGGCGGCTGCGCCAGCTCCGCTACCAGCCGTTGGTCCATGCGATTCTTGAGCAACGCATACAGCTCGCCCACCGGAACCGAGCCGCCGAATTCGTACCTGCGTTCCGTCCACGGCAACCTGCCGTTTTGGTAGCTCACCACCACGACGCGGTCCGGCGCGAGCTCGAGTTGCCGGATGTCGTCGAGCTGCCACTGCCACGCGTGCCCTTTTGGTCCCGTGAATCGCACGCCCGCTTCACTGACATCGAGCGTCCCGGCGCAGCCGCCGCGCCAGTGCCGGTGCCGCATCGGGAACTGCGCCGCCGAGGCGGCCATCGCCCCCGCCAGAATCAAACCGCTTGTCTTCTTACCGAGCGCCATTTCCAAACCTCGTAAATCGCCGGATACACCACCAGCTCCAAGAAAAATGAGGTAAAAATACCGCCGATCATGGGCGCCGCGATGCGCTTCATCACGTCCGCGCCCGTGCCGTGCGACCACATGATGGGCGCGAGGCCGACGAACATCGTAGCCACCGTCATGAACTTCGGCCGGATGCGCTTCACTGCCCCTTGCACAATCGCCTCGCGCAAGTCCTGGTGGGTTCGCATCCTCCCTGCCTGGCGCCGCTCCTCGTATGCCAGGTCGAGATACAGCAGCATAAACACGCCCGTTTCGGCGTCGACGCCCATCAGCGCGATCAGGCCCACCCACACCCCGATGCTCATGCTGTAGCCCAGCAGATTGAGCAGCCAGATGGCGCCCACCGCCGAAAACGGCACCGCCAGCAGAATGATGACGGTCTTCCCGGCGCTCCGCGTGTTGAGGTAGAGCAGCAGCAGAACCAGGAACAGCGTCAGCGGCAGCACCACCTTCAGCCGCTCCTGCACGCGTTCCATGGCTTCGTACTGGCCGCTCCAGGTGAGCGAATAACCCGGCGGCGTGGCGATGCTCCCGCGCACCGCCTGCTTGGCCGCCGCTACGTAGCTCCCCACGTCGCGGCCGGCCACATCCACGTAAACGTAACCGCACAGCATGCCGTTTTCGTTGCGCAGCATGGAGGGGCCGCTCACGAGTTTCAACGTCGCAATCTCCGCCAGCGGAATCTGCGTCTTCCCATCCATCGCCGGCACCAGCACCCGCTCCAGGCGCTCTATCGAGCTGCGCGAATCGCGGTAGTAACGTACGTTGATCGGGTAGCGCTCCAGGCCCTGGATCGCCGTGCTTACGTTCTCACCGCCGATCGCCGACGTTACCACCGCCTCGGCATCGTCCACGCTCATCCCGTAACGCGCCAGCTGGTCGCGTTTCAAATCGAAGTCCAGGAAGTAACCGCCACCCACGCGCTCAGCGAACACGCTGCGCGTCCCGGACACTCGAGGCAGCACGCGTTCGATGGCCGTGCCGATGCGCTCGATCCCCGCTACGTCCGGCCCGAAAATCTTGATCCCCACCGGAGTCCGCACGCCCGTGGTCAGCATGTCGATGCGATTCTTGACTGGCATAGTCCAGGCGTTCGACACGCCTGGAAACCGCAGCGCATCGTTCATTTCGTTCACCAGTTGGTCGGTTGAAATGCGGTCCGGCGTAATACGCTGGCACAGCGGCTTTATCCACTCCGGCCAGCGGTCGTACCACGTCGCCACTCGCCGCCACTGGGATTTCGGCTTCAGCAGGATGACCGTTTCCATCATGGAAAGCGGCGCGGGATCGGTCGGCGTTTCCGCCCGCCCCGCTTTTCCAAGCACCCGTTCCACTTCCGGGAACCGCATCAAGATTCGGTCCTGTATTTGGAGCAGGCGGCCCGCCTGGGCCGCCGAAATTCCCGGCAGCGTAGTGGGCATGAACAGCAGCGCTCCTTCGTCGAGCGGCGGCATGAACTCCGATCCCAGCCCTTGATACACCGGTACCGTCAGCGCCACCAGCGTCAACGCGCCCGCCAGAACCAGCCATTTCCAGCGCAGGCTCCACTCGACCACCGGTTCATACAGGCGCATCAGCACGCGGCTGATGGGATGCTTTCCCTCGGAGTGGATCTTGCCGACCAGCACGCCGTTCACGATCCAGCCCAGCCAGCGCGGCCACAGGCGAAAGCCGTCTTTGCGGAAGAACAGCAGCCGCAGCGCCGGGTCCAGCGTGATGGCCAGTACCGCCGCGACGATCATGGCGAAGTTCTTGGTGTACGCCAGCGGTTTGAACAGCCGCCCCTCCTGCGCTTCCAGCGTCAATACGGGCAGGAACGAAACCGCAATCACCAGCAACGCGAAAAAGCTCGGCCCCCCCACTTCCTTCACTGCCGCCACAATCGCCCGCTGGTAGTCGCCGGCACTCCAGCTCGCGTCCGCGCTTTCCAGCTTCTTGTGTGTCTGCTCCACCACCACAATGGCGGCATCCACCATCGCGCCCACTGCAATAGCAATTCCGCCCAGCGACATAATGTTGGCATTGATCCCCATCAACCGCATCGGCACGAAGGAAATCAGCACGGCTACGGGAATGGTGACGATCGGTATCACGGCGCTCGGCAGGTGCCATAGGAAGATCAGAATGACCAGCGCCACCACTGCCAACTCTTCCGCCAGCGTGTGTTTCAGGTTGTCGATCGAGGCCAGAATCAGGTCCGAGCGGTCATACGCCGTCACCACCTTGACGCCCGGCGGCAGGCCCGGTCTCAACTCCTCTAGCTTCGCCTTCACCCGCTCGATCACCCGCAGCGCGTTCTCGCCCTGCCGCATCACCACAATGCCCGAGACGGTCTCGCCCTCGCCGTTCAGCTCCGCGATGCCGCGCCGCAAGTCCGGCCCCAGCGTCACCGAGCCCACATCGCGCACCAGGATCGGCGCGCCGGTAGCGGTGACCCCGAGCGAAACCCGCTCCAGATCGTTCACCGAGCGCGCGTATCCGCGGCCGCGTACCATGTACTCCCGGCCCGTAAATTCCACCAGCCGCCCACCAACGTCGTTGTTTCCCGCGCGCACCGCTGCCACCACTTTGTCAATGGTCACCCCATAGCCGGCCAGGCGGTTGGGATCCACGGTCACCTGGTACTGCCGCACGAACCCGCCCAGCGGCGCCACCTCCGCCACGCCCGGCACTGCCTGCAATTGGTAACGCAGGAACCAATCCTGGACCGAACGCAATTGCGCCAGGTTGCTCCGCCCCGTCGTGTCCACCAGCGCATACTGGAACACCCAGCCGACGCCGGTCGCGTCCGGCCCCAGTTCGGTTTCGACACCCTGCGGCAGCCGCGATTGAATCTTGGAAAGGTATTCGAGCGTCCGCGAGCGTGCCCAATAAATGTCCGTGCCGTCTTCGAAAATGATGTAAACGTACGAGTAGCCGAAATCCGAAAACCCGCGCACGTCTTTCACCCGGGGCGCTCCCAGCATGGCGCTCACCACCGGGTACGTTACCTGGTCCTCGATGATGTCCGGGCTGCGGTCCCACTTCGAATAGACGATCACCTGCGTGTCGCTCAAATCCGGGATCGCATCGAGCGGAATGGACTTCAGCGACCACCAACCGCCCGCCGCCGCCGCGGCCACCAACAGCAGCACCAGGAGCCGGTTGCGCGCCGAGAACTCGATCAAACGGTTGATCATTTCGCCGTCCCGCCGCCCGCCGCCTGCAACTGGCTCTCCGAATCCAACAGGAAGTTGCCCGAGGTGACGATGCGCTCGCCCGCTTTCAGACCCTCCAAAATCTCCACGCGGCCGCCCACATGCTCCCCCACGCGCACCGGGTTCGGCTCCAGGTTGCCGCTGCCGCGATCCACGAAAACCACCTGCCTGTCGCCCGAATCGAGCACCGCGGATTCCGGCACCATCAGCCGGCGCGCGCCGCCAGTGTGAATCTCCACTTGCCCGTACATGTCCGGCTTGAGCTGTTCACCAGGATTGTCGAATGCGATCCGCGCCTTCAGCGTGCGCGATGTCGCGTCCACGCTTGGCAGGATGTAGCTGACTCTGCCATGGAACGTCCGCCCGGGTAAGGAGTCAAGCGTCAGCATAGCCGCTTGGCCCAGCCGCACGTCCGCGGCTTCGTACTCGAACACGTCCGCCACCACCCACACGCTCGACAGGTCGGCCAGCACGTATAGCACGGTGTCCGATGTCACGTGCTGCTTGGGAAACGCGTTGCGCTCCGTCACGTAGCCGGAAGCCGGCGCGTAGACGGTCAGGTTCTCGATGGTTTTTCCCGTGCGTCCGACTTCATTTATCTGTTGGTCGGAGATGTCCCACAACTCGAGCCGCTTGCGCGCGGCCGCCACCAGGTTGTCGTTGCCGGCCGCCATCGCCGGCATGGCTCCGTCATGCATGGCGTGCTGCGCGCGCAAGGCAAGCAAGAACTCCTGCTGGGTGGCCAGCGCATCCGGACTATATACCGTTGCCAGCGGATCGCCCTTTTTCACATGCATGCCGGTGAAATCTGCGAATACGCGGTCGATCCAGCCTTCCAGGCGAGTCTGCACTTTCACGATCCTGGTTTCATCCAGCGTCACCCGCGCCGCGGCGCGAATCGTATCGGTGGCGGTTTCGTACTCCGCCGTGCCGTATTCCACGCCGATCAACTGCTGTTTTTCGGGCGACACCTGCACTGCATTCGCGGCCGTTTGGTTCGGTAGCTGCTCACCCGCATACATTGGAACCAGCTTCATGCCGCAATCCGGCGCTGTCCCCGGCTTATCGGACTTGTACCAGGGATGCATCGGGTCGACCCAGTAAAGCACCTTGCGTTCCGTCGACACCGGTGCCGCCGGCTTGCCGCGCCAGCGCTCATAGCCCAGGCCGCCCAGAAAAGCCGCTCCCGCCACCAACACCACCAAGGTTGGTTTCATTTCAGTTCCACTCCCGTCCATTCTTCGAGCTTCGCCAACGCCACCTGAAATCGCATGATCTCCTCGTGGTCCATCAGCTCGTAATCGACCACGCTGGTGAAATTGGAAAACAGTGCCGTGAAATCCGCGCGCCCGACCTGGTAACCGGCCAGCGCAGATTCATATGCCAGCCGCGCCTCGGGAATCACGGACTTCTCGTACAGGTCCACCAGCTTGCGAGACGCCTCAGCCGCGCTGTATTGCTCGCGGATGCCCGCCTCGACCTCCACCAGCGTCGCCGCGTACTCGTGCCGGGACTGGCTGGCGCTGGCCTCCTGCTCGGTCACTGCCGCGCGCTGCTTGCGCCAGAAATATGCCGGCAGCTTTAAATCCACCCGCGCTTCCCACATCGGCGGCATCCCGCCCTGGTTGAAGTAGCCGCCCGACACCGTGTAGTCCGGCGCATAATCCTTGCGCGCCAGCCTCGCCGCCAGTTCGTTGCCCTTCGCCGTCTCCCTGTCGCGCGCCACCAGCGGCGAATGCGCCCGCGCCTGCGCCAGCATGTCTTCAAGCGACGCCGGCATAGCCCCCGCCGTCATCTCAACTGGGACCTCGATCCGCCCACCTTGCGGCCGGCTGAGGAGTGCATTGATCTCGATCTGCTTAGCCTCCCGCTCCTGCTCGAACTGCACGCGGCGGGTGGCCAAAATCGCCACCTGCGTCTGCGCTCTGAGGATGTCCTGCTGTGCCCCCCGGCCCACCGCATAGCGCGTCTCGGAAACGCGCAGGATGTGTTCGAGCAGTTCCTGGTAGCGGTCGACGTAACCGATGGCCACCACCGCATGATGCAGTTCGTGATATGCCTGCTTGAGCCGCGAAACCACGTTGAGACGAACGGCCAGGTACTCGTTGAACGCCGCTACCGCCTCTTCATCGGCAATCTCGCCGCGCAGTTTCCGTTTGCCCGGCGCCGGAATCTCCTGCGAGACCATCACGCCGAGATTGCTGGTTGGGTTCACCCCCAATCCCGCTCCCGGCCACGGGGCGCCGTTGGATGCCCACCCCAGCGAGAGCGTCGGGTCGGGCAGGCTGCTCTCGCGCGCCGGCTGTTGCCGCAGTGCTTCCACTTTCTTCTGCGCGGCCAGAATTTCCCGGTTGTTGCGGAGCGCCTCTTCCACCAGCGAAGATACTGGCTGCGCCACCGTCATCGGCGTCAGCCAAAACCAAATCCAATAACGAAACTTCATTTCCATTCACCAACTCTGTTTTTTCATGAATGGCCGTCCTCAGCGCCCGCGGGATTTCCGCCGCGCAGCCCACCTTGCGGACAAAACACAACTTCTGTTTAGGGAACTTGCCTGGTGAAGGGAAATCTAAATGCGAAGGAGGGAATGCAAGGAGAGCAGATCCGGTGGCGCCACATCCGCAGCGCGCCAAGGCGCAAGGGCCGGCCGAGGGAGTGTCGCCGCCACTACCGCCGCAATCGCTGACGCAGCGCCCGCCGCGGCAAACATCGGAGTGACGTTTCCGCCCTGTGCCTTCACAAAATGGCTGAGCACTTGCGAATGGCAATCGATCTTAGGGGTTGGATGATGGCAACAGCCGTGGCCCGGCTGGTGGCTTGCCATCACCATCAACATTTGCGGACATGACAGGCAGTTTCCACCAAACAACGCCGCCACGATCAGCGCCGCCATGAGAATGTTGGAAGCCTGCCGCATTCTAGCTGCATTTTAACATCGTTTCGTTGAATTCCACAGCACTTTCGGATATCCGGCCCTGCTGTAGGCGAATGGGCCGAACAGAGCGAGCCGAGTCCTCGAACCTTCAGCGCGATCGCTTCCCGCAGCGCGATAATGGCAACATGTCCGATGCCCAGCCTGCCACCGCTGAGTTCTACTGCCCGAATTGCGCGCAGCCGGTGCCCGAGCCGCTGCTGTGCGGCGACTGCGGCGCGCTGCTTTGCCGGACCTGCGGCAAGCCCGTGGAGCGCATCGACGAGCTGGGTATCGGCTGAGTGCGCGCAACCCAAAGGCGGCCCGGTGCGTCAAAAAAACGCCCTGCCCCACGCCACCGGTCCGCTCAGCGAGCGCTTCTTAGTGTTATAAGAGGCTAAGGGTGTTTTGCTCAAGAGGGGATCGGGGAACGAAAGGAATCAAACAATCGTGTCTCGCAATCATAGCTGGCCGCAAGGTCAAATTGGACGCTGGAAACGTACAGCCGGCATCTGTGTCGCAAGTTGGGCCATCCTGCTGCCCGCTCTTGCCCGTGCCCAGACGTACAACATCTCCCTTATCGCCGGCACCTTGCCTAACCCACCCAGCACGACACCCGTGGCTGGTTTCACCGGGGACAGCGGTCAAGCCCTCAACGCCGAACTCGACGCTCCGACGGGCATTTGGGTGGATTCAAAGCACAACATCTACATCGTCGACAAGGACAACGACCGGATCCGCATGATTTCCACGAGCAGTATTATCAGCACCGTGGCCGGCTCCAGCACGGCCGAAGTCTACGCCGGCGACGGCGGCAAGGCTACCCAAGCTTCCCTCAACCTGCCCAATGGGATCGCCTTCGATAGCGCGGGCAACATGTATATCGCGGATACCGGAAACAACGTGGTGCGCAAGGTAAACACCAGCGGCATCATTTCGACGGTTGCCGGGAATAATGCCTCTGCCTTCAGCGGCGACGGCGGACCCGCCATTGACGCCAGCTTGTCCGAGCCCACCAGCTTGGCTTTCGATGCCGCCGGCAATCTTTATATCGCCGACAGCAACAACAATTGCATCCGCATCGTGACCCCGGACCAGAACATCAACACCTTCGCCGGGCAATGCAGTTACGCGCTTTTCGAGGGCGATGGCGGGCCGGCCACGAAGGCCAAGTTGAACAAACCCTACTCGGTAGCGGTGGATGCTTATGGCAACGTCTTCATCAGCGACACCGAAAACGAGCGCGTGCGCGAAGTGACGCCCGATGGCATCATCAACACCATTGCCGGCAACGGCACGGCGGGGTTTCAAGACGGCCCTGCGCTCCAGGCCGAATTCTACAGCCCCTCGGGCATCGCTCTCGATGCCTCCGGAAACATTTACGTCGCCGATAAGACGAACACCCGCATTCGCAAGATCCTGCCCGGCGGTACCGTGGTCACCATCGCCGGCAACGGAAGTTTTGGTTATTCCGGCAATGGCGTGGCAGCCACCCATGCCTCGCTGTACTTCCCGCAGGGCCTTGGGCTGGACCCCTCTTCCTCGGCTGTTTACATCGCCGATACGCAGAACGACGTGGTGCGGGAGCTGACGGTTTCGAATGCTTCCAGCCTGCCGTCTGTCAAGACGGGCGGCGCGGCGAGCGCGTATGAGTTTGGCGCCCTGGCCTCGCCGGCGCCGGGTTCATGGATCGAGATCTACGGCTCCAACCTGGCTACCGGTACGCAGGGGTGGACGACCGGCGATTTCAATGGCAACAGCGCGCCCACTTCGCTCGGCGGCACGGATGGCACGCCTGGCACGGTGGTAACCATCGGCGGCCAGCTTGCCTACATCGATTACATCAGCCCCGGCCAGGTCAACGTGCAGGTACCTTCGACAACTCCAACGGGCCTGCAGCCAATTGTAGTCACCTCGGGAACGAATGTCAGCCCCAACCCGCCGCAGACCATCACCATCAGCGCCACGGCGCCCGGCCTTTACGCTCCGTCGCAGCTCCTGATCGGCGGCAACCAATATGTGGGTGCGCTGTTTTCGAACTCCGACACCTGGGTTCTGCCGCCGAACGCGGTTACAGGCTTCACCAGCCAGCGCGCCAAGCCGGGAGACTATATTACGCTGTACGGCATCGGCTTCGGCCCTGTAGTCACGAACTTGCCCGCCGGGCAGATCGCGCAGGGCACCAACAATACCTTGCTGGCCGGTTCCTTCCAGATTTCTTTTGGCGGCACGCCCGCCACGGTGAGCTATGCCGGTTTGGCGCCAGACAGCGTGGGCCTCTACCAGTTCAACGTAGTGGTGCCCAACGTCGCGGCTAATGATCTGACGCCGATTACGTTCACCCTGGGAGGCGTGGCCGGCACGCAAACGTTGTACACCGCCATCGGCAATTGAGGCGTCTCGGCGGCAATCTTGCCGACATGGCTCGCGGAGAGCCGGCGGCCAAGACCGCCGGTGATACAGGAGCTCGCTCCCGAAGTAACTGACTTACTCGCACAACGCCGGCGTGAGCAGCCACTTGAGCACGCCTTTAGGTTCGCGGGCCAGGCGGTCGCAATCGATGCGCACCAGGGCGGCCTTTTTCATATCCACCTGGAGCGACGGGCTGGCCAGCAGAAGCGCCACCATGGTGCTCATCTGCGGCTCGTGCCCGGCCAACAGAATCGCCGGTTCCTCGCCGTGGCGCCGGATCTCTTCCCATAGATCGTAAGGAGAGGCTTCCGGCAGCAGCGCGCGCCACTCTGTTACCTTGCCTTTGTACTCGAGCACTTCCGCCGCGGCCGCCGCAGTCTCGAGCGCGCGCCGGAGCGGGCTGGAGGCGATCAACACCGGCCGCACTCCCGCCGTGGCGGCCCGCCGCAGAACGCGGCGCAGCTTTTCCTTGCCTTCCGCGGTCAGCGCCCGCCCGGCGTCCGGTTGACCAGGACCGGCGTTTTCAGCGATCCCGTGCCGTAACAGATAAATCTGCATCTCACCCCGCGCTTATTTTACAGCCGGCCTCGTCGCCAGGCCCTGTACCAGCATTCTGGCCAGGTCCGCGATCAGCAGCGAGCCGGGGTTATCCGGCCCCCAATCGGGCTGGGCAATGCCGTCCACGGTGATTGCCATGGCGATCCGGCCGGTCTTGGAGTAAACGATGCCCACATCGGACCGCAATGCATCGAGCGCCCCGGTCTTGTTGGCCACCGGCAAATCGCCGAACGGGCGCCGGATGCCGGTGGTATCCTGGCAACGCTTCATCACCGTGATCATTTCGCGCGATGCGTCGGGGCTCGCCAGTTCCCCACGTTCCATCCGCTCCACCAGCGCCAGCATGTCGCGCGGCGTCGAAACGCCCAGGCCATACTTCTGGTTCTTTTCGAGCTTGCCCGCGGCCGAGACGCCCTGTGGCCCGTTCTTGCCCAGAATCTTGCGCAGCGAGCGCGTGGAGCTGAGGCCGATGCGGTCCAGATAGGCGTTGACGCGGTCGGCGGGAAAACGCTCGAGGATCATGTTGGTGGCCGTGTTGTCGCTGAGCACCATCATCAGGTGCATTACATCCTGGAGCGGCAGTTGAACGCCGCCGGAAAGCTCGCTGTCGATCACGCCCGAACCGGGCACTTTCTCGGCTTCGGTGATGGTCAGCCGCTCGTTCCATTGCAGGTCGCCGCGCGCCACGGCGTCGAACAGCGCCGCCATGATGGGCACTTTGATGGTGCTGGCCGTTCGCACCGGTTCGTTCTCGCGGACGCCGATCGTTTCCCCGCTATCCAGGTTCTTGGCGTAGAGCGAAACTTCGCCCGGAAAAGCGGCGATGCGCTTGCGCAGTTGGTCGCCGAGCGGCTGCGCCACCGCAGCGCCCGCCAGCAGGATAACCGACATCGCGGCCGCCGGGCCATTCACCAGGAGAGTCCGCACCATGGGTTCGATCATACCGCAGGCACCTGTCTGACTTCCGTGTGCAGCAACCGGTCAGTTAAGGGATCAGCCCGATGCGCGGGACGCCGATGCCGCGTGCGAGGTCGACGGTTTCAGCGATCCGGCGGAACTCGATATCGCGCGCACCGCGCACAAAGACGACGTCGGCAGCGCCATTGCGTAACAGGGTCATCAGACGACTCTCCAGGGCGGCGTGCGCAAGAGGTTCGCGGTTGAGGAGGTACGATCCGTCGGCAAGAGCGGTGATCACAAGGTCCTGACTGGCCTCCGCCATTGGGCGGCCCGCGGCGGAACTCTGCGGCACAAGCGTGTCTAGCCCGAGCGAGGCCAGTGGAGTGATGACCATGAAAATAATGATAAGGACGAGCATAACGTCGATCATCGGCGTCATGTTGATGTCCGCTCTCACGCTATGCGCGCTGCCAATCGACATGCCCATTTGTAGTTCCTCGGACTATTGGACACGCCGGGCGGAGAGAAAGTTCCCGGATGCCGCGTCGCGAGGCGAGGGACGGAAGAATGGGCCATGGAGGACGCTGCGCGAGCGGCATAGACGTCCCTCCATAGCGCGATAATGGGTTATGCCAAACATTCTCCCGGTGGCGTGTTTTATCGCCGGGTTTCTGCTGGCGTGGCTGGTGCTGCGAGCGCGCCGCCAGGACACTGCAACCGTTTTCCAGGCGCTTTCCGCCGAGGCGCTGGCGCGGAACAACCAGGCGTTCCTCGAGCTGGCCCGCGCCAATCTGGCGGAGGCGCAGACCGCGGCGCGCGGCGATCTGGAAAAGCGGCAGCAGGCGTTCGCGGAACTGGTGTCGCCGGTGCGCGCGTCGCTCGACAAGGTGGATTCGCGCATCCAGGAGCTGGAAACGGCGCGCGCGGCCGCCTACGCCGGTTTGCAGGAGCAGGTGCGCGGCCTGGCTGAAACCGAGCAGCAGCTACGCGCCGAAACCGGCAAGCTGGTGACGGCGCTGCGTTCGCCCGCCGCCCGAGGCAACTGGGGCGAGATCCAGTTGCGCCGCGTGGTGGAGATGGCCGGCATGCTGGATCACTGCGATTTTCAGGTGCAGGCCACGGTGATGGGCGATGAGGGCCGGCAACGGCCCGATCTACTGATTCATCTGCCGGCCGGAAAAACCGTGGTGGTGGATGCCAAGACCCCGCTCGATGGCTATCTGCGTGCCCTCGAGGCCGCCGACGAGGGTTCCCGTAAGGCGAGCCTGGTGGATCACGCGCGGCAGGTGCGCGTGCATCTCACCGCGCTCGGCCGCAAGTCTTATTGGGAGCAGTTCGACCAGGCGCCGGAATTCGCCGTGCTGTTCCTGCCCGGCGAGTGCTTCTTCAGCGCCGCGCTGGAGGCCGACCCCTCGCTGATTGAATTCGGCGTCGGGCAGAATATCATCCTGGCCACGCCGACCACTCTGATCGCCCTCCTGCGCGCCGTGGCTTACGGCTGGCGGCAGGAGAAGCTGGCGGAAAACGCCGCCGAAATCAGCGCGCTGGGCAAGGAACTGTACAAGCGGCTTTCCGACATGGGTGGGCACGTGGCGAACATGGGCAAGGGTCTGGAACGTGCCGTCGAGGAGTACAACAAGGCCGTCGGCTCGCTCGAAAGTCGGGTGATGGTGAGCGCGCGCAAATTCGCCGAGTTGAAGACCGCGCCGCTGGGAGTGGAAATCGCGGAACTGCAGCCGGTCGAAACGCGGGTGCGGAGCCTGGAAGAGCCAGAGCCCGAACCTGCGCACGAGAGCCTTCCGCCGCCCCAACCGCTGCCTCGTTTAGAATAGTAAAAGAGTGCCCGCCAAGACCTTCTACCTGGAAACCTTCGGCTGCCAGATGAACGCGCACGACTCCGAAAAGGTGGTCGGCACGATGATGGCCAAGGGTTACGCGCAAGTGCCCACGCCGGAAGAAGCGCACCTGGTGCTCTACAACACTTGCAGCATCCGCGATAAGGCCGAGCAGAAGGTCTACCACCGCTTGCAGCAGTTCAAGCGCAACGGCAAAGACAAAGTGATCGGCGTGCTTGGCTGCGTGGCGCAGCAGGAGGGCGAGCGGATTTTCGAGCGCGCCCCGCATGTCGGCCTGGTGTGCGGCTCGGCCAGCTACAACAAGCTCGGCGAGCTGCTGGTGCAGATTGAAGCCGGCGACCGGCGTGTCACCGGACTGAGCCTGGATACCGACGAAGCTTTCGACACGCCCTTCACCCGGCGCGATAACCCGCACCGCGCTTACATCACCATCATCGAAGGCTGCGACAAGAGCTGCGCATACTGCGTGGTGCCGTTCACACGCGGGCCGGAGCGCAGCCGCTCGAGCGACAGCTTGATGGCCGAAGCGCGCCGCCTGGCCGCCGAAGGATACACCGAGATCCAACTACTGGGGCAAAATGTCAACAGCTATCGCGACCCAACGCCGGCCGGCTGGAACTTCGCCATTCTGCTCGCGCGAGTCGCGGAAGTCCCCGGAATCTGGCGGGTGCGTTACACCACGTCCCATCCGCGCGATTTCGGCAAAGACATCGTGGATGCGATGGACGCGAATTCCGTGCTCTGCGACCACGTGCACCTGCCGGTGCAGTCGGGATCGTCGGACGTGCTGGCCAGAATGGACCGGCTCTACACGCGCGACGAATACATGCAGCGCATCGACTGGCTCAAAAACGCGCGGCGCAGCTATTCCATCACCACCGACATCATCGTCGGCTTTCCCGGCGAGACGGAGAAGGACTTCGAGGCCACGCTCGACCTGCTCGATGAAGTCGAATACGATTCGCTGTTCAGCTTCAAGTATTCGCCGCGCCCGAACACGTCGGCCCTCAACCTGGAGGACCACATCCCCGAGGTGGAGAAACAGAGGCGGCTCGAGATCGTGCAGGAGAAGCAGCGCGCCATCCAGATCCGCCGCAACGCCGGGCTCATCGGCAGCGTGAAGGAGGTGCTGGTGGAGGGCCGCAACCAGGCGCTGGCGCAGTGGATCGGGCGCACTTCGGACAACCGCACGCTGAACTTCACGCATTCCGAAAACGGCGCCGCGTCTCTCGTCGGCCAGTATCTGCCTGTGCGCGTGACGCGCGCCGGTCCCAACTCCTTGGTGGGCGAGAGCGCAACTGTGGTGTAATTGAGTTGGGAGGAGGGCGGCATGGAAGTCGAAATGAAGATTCGCGGCCTGATGATGGACCCGGTCACCAACATGCCCATCGTCATCCTCAGGGACGTGAGCGGCAACTCTGTGCTCCCGATCTGGGTGGGTGTTTACGAGGCGAACGCAATCGCGCTGGAAATCGAAAAGGTCTCCACCCCGCGGCCCATGACCCACGATCTCATCAAGAGCCTGCTGCTCGGCCTCAACACCGCCCTGCGCAAGGTGGTGGTGAGCGAACTGAAAGACGACACGTTCTACGCGGTCATTTGGCTCGATCGCGACGGGGAAACCATCAGCGTGGATTCGCGGCCAAGCGATGCCCTGGCCTTGGCGCTGCGCCTGGATTGCCCGATTTACGTGGAAGAGACCGTGCTCAAGTCCTCTAGCAAGGCCACCAACGCCGCCGATAAGGACAACAAGGAAGAACTGAAGCGGTGGCTCGACGGCCTCAACGATGAGGACCTCGGCCGCTATAAGATGTGACGCCCGAAACCGCCGCGCGCCTGGCCGGTTGCGGAATCCAGTTGGCCGCCGAATCTCCGGGGTACAGCATGTTTATCCGCGGCGCCTGTGTGGCGCTGGCGAATCCGGGCGCGGCGGCGGGAATCGGCAGTACGGGAATGATGACGGAAAGCGGCCTGGCGTTTCTGGTGTGGCGCGAAGGCCTGCCGCATCTCGCCGCCAAAGGGCGCGAGACGCCAGCCACCGCCGCGCAGGTGGACGAGATACGGAAGTTTTCTTTGGATTTGAAACGCGCGCTGGGCGTGGATTCGGGCGAAGCCTAGCGCGCCCCTCCGCGCAAAATTGATTGCCTCACAAGAACGCATGACGCTCGACGAACAGCTTTCTTACCTGCGAAAAGGCATGGCGGAGATCATCCGGGAAGAAGATCTCCGCGAGCGGCTGGCTGCCGCCGCCGCCACCGGCCGTAAATTGCGCATCAAGGCTGGCTTCGATCCGACCGCACCTGACCTGCACCTGGGGCACACCGTGCTGCTGCGCAAGATGAAGCACTTTCAGGATCTCGGCCACACGGTGATTTTTCTGATCGGCGATATGACCGGCCTGATTGGCGATCCCACCGGCCGCAACGCGACGCGCCCGCCCATGACGCGCGAGGCGATTGAAGAAAACGCCGAAACTTACAAGGCTCAGGTATTCAAGATCCTCGACCCGCAGAAGACCGAGGTCCGCTTCAACAGCGAATGGCTGGAGCCGATGAAGTATGTCGACATTGTGCGCCTGGCGTCGCACTACACTGTGGCGCGCATGCTGGAGCGCGATTATTTCTCCAAGCGCTTGCGCGACGGCATCCCGATTTCGATGCACGAGATGCTTTACCCGCTGGCACAGGGCTACGATTCGGTGGCCCTCCAGTGCGACGTGGAAATGGGCGGCACGGACCAGAGATTCAACCTGCTGGTGGGGCGCGAACTGCAAAGCGATTTCGGTCAACCGGCGCAGATCGTCTGCACCACGCCGTTGCTCGAAGGGATCGATGGCATCAACAAGATGTCGAAGTCGCTGGGCAACTATATCGGCATTGCCGAGCCTCCCGAGGTGATGTTCCGCAAAGTGATGCAGATTTCCGACGAGCTGATGTGGCGCTATTACCTGCTGCTCACCGATAAAAGCGAACGCGAAATCGCTGCTTTGCGCGAGCGCGTAGCAGACGGCTCGCTGCATCCCATGGAGGCCAAGATCGCGCTCGGCAAAATGATTGTCGCCGATTATCATACGGCGGCGGAGGCGGAACGGGCGGCCGAAATCTTCGACAGCGTGGTGCGCCGCAAACAGGTGCCGGAGAAAGTCGAAACGGTTGCCCTCCCGGAAGACGTCCTGAAGGACGGCGCTATTCGCGTCGACAAGCTGCTGGCGCGCATCGGCTTGGCCGAATCGGTGAGCGACGCGCTGCGCAAACTCAAAGCCGGCGCGGTGGAAATTAATGGCGTGAAATGTACGGCCTTGACTTGGACGGACACCTCGCCCGAGTTGCTGATTCAAGTGGGCAAGAACTGGCGAAAGGCCATCCGGTAAGCCGTGCGCAAGCTCTACTACTGGAAACTCAAGCGGCGCGAAATCCAGCTCGGAGACCGCACGCTGCTGATGGCGGTGCTCAATGTCACGCCGGATTCGTTTTCCGATGGCGGCAAGTACGCCGACCCGGATCGCGCCTTCGCACGCGCGCTGGAGCTGGAGGAGCAAGGCGCGGACATGCTGGACATTGGCGCGGAATCCACGCGGCCGGGATCGGCGCGCGTATCCGCGGCCGAAGAGATGCGCCGCCTGATTCCGGTCCTGAAGCGGCTGAAGGACCGGCTGACGATTCCCATTTCGGTGGATACGTACAAGGCCGAGATCGCCGAGCGCGCGCTCGAATTGGGGGTCGACGTCATCAACGATCCTTCCGGCCTGACCATTGAGCCGCAACTGGCGCGCGTGGTTTCCAACCACGATGCCGGCCTCGTGCTGAACCACATGCGCGGGCGGCCGGAGAACTGGGCCAAGCTGGGGCCTATGCCCGACCCGGTGGCGGGCATCGTGCGCGACCTCGGCGCCGCCATCAGCCGCGCCCGCCGCGTCGGCATCGCCCCCGTCAAGCTGGCCATCGATCCGGGCCTCGGATTCGGTAAGCGCAAGGAACAGAACGCGCTCATCCTGGGACGCCTCGGCGCGCTCGCGGCCCTCGATCTGCCCATCATGGCCGGCCCTTCGCGCAAGAGCTTCCTTGCCCACCAGGATGCGGAGCAAACCAAGTTCGCGACCGCCGCCGCCGTGACCGCGTGCGTGCTAGGCGGCGTCCACATGGTGCGCGTCCACGACGTGCGCGAGATGCGCGCCGTAACCGACCTGGCCGACGAGATCCTGCGCGCCCAAGCGGAATGAACGCCCGTTGCAAGCTTGCTTTCGGCGGCCCTGCTCGGCGCGTCTCCTGTATAATAGTCGCGTTGGGCGCCAAGCCCGCCCGGGATGCCGGACATCAAGAAAAAGCTGCAAGACGAAATCGCGACGCTCGAACGCGAGCTGCATGTCGAGCTGCCGAAGGAGATCCTCACCGCGCGTGCCCACGGCGATCTGAGCGAGAACGCCGAGTATCATGCCGCCAAGGAGCGCCAGGGGATGGTCAACGCGCGCCTCAATCAGCTCAAGAAGCGGCTGGCCGAGATGTCGATGATCGACTTCTCGAAGATTCCGCGCGACCGCGTCGGCCTGGGCTCCACCGTGGTGGTGCTCGATAACAAGCGCGACGAAGAGGTAACGTATAGTTTGGTGACCGTCGAGGAGGCCGATGCGGCCAACGGCAAGATTTCGACCACTTCGCCGATCGGCCGCGCATTGCTCGGCAAGGAAGTGGGTGACGTGGCCCGGGTGCAGAGCCCCAACGGCACCAAGGATCTGGAGATCCTCAAGCTGACCACTATCCACGACGTAGTGGAATGATATGACCTTCACCGGCGGAATCGGCAGGTTCTGCGGCGCCATCATCGACCGGATTGTGCGCTGGCTGGCGCTTTCGCGCATTCACCCGAACGTGCTCACGTTCATCGGGCTGGTGATCAACATATGGGCGGCGTGGCTGCTGGCTCGGGGCAGCTTCCGCTGGGCCGGCCTGGTGGTAATCGGCGCCGGATTGTTCGACATGGTGGATGGCCGCGTCGCCCGCGCCACCAGCCAGGTGACGCGCTTCGGCGGATTCTTCGATTCGGTGGTGGACCGCTACTCCGATCTCGCGCTGTACATGGGCCTGCTGGTTTATTACGCTTCCATCAACCGCTTTTTCTACATCGTGCTGACGGCCGTGGTGATGACCGGCTCGGTGATGGTGAGTTACACGCGGGCCCGCGCCGAAAACGCGATTCCCAAGTGCAAAGTCGGCTTTCTGGAGCGGCCCGAGCGCGTGGTACTGATCATCATCGGCGCCCTCTTCAATCGCATGGCGGCGGTGCTATGGGTGATCGCCGTGCTCTCCAACCTCACCGTGGTGCACCGCATGATCTACACCTGGCAGGAGGCCACGCGCCTGGAGGACGCGCAACTGCGCGCCGTCCCGCGCAGCGAATCACCGGCTGTGAAGTAGCGCCCGGACATGTCCGGCGTGCCGCTTAACCAGCGAGCATTCCTGCCTGCGCACCCGAGCTACCGGCTCGAATTCCGATAGTCCAGCGGCGGCTTCTGATTCGGCGGGATCTTGGATTCGTACTTTACGCCCGCCATCCGCTGCGCGAAGTCGGCCTTGGCCGCCGCCAGCAACGCTGGTTCGGTGAACAAGTCCTCCGCAGTCACCGCCAGCACCTTGGCGGCGAGCACCATCCCGTCCTGTCCGATGGCCATGCCGCTGGCTGCCGTGGCGTACCAACTGTGCGCCGGCGTTCCCGGCACCCAGGTGGCAGCGGTGATCCCGATCGTCGGCACGTTCCAGCTCACGTCGCCCACGTCGGTCGATGCGCCGCCCCCTTCCCCTAGCTGGCGATTGAGCGGCTGCACCGTGCGCTCGCTGCCCAGCTTGGCCGTTGTCCCGGCGGGCAACAGCGGAAACAGTTTCTCAGCGAAGGCCTGCTCTGCCGGCGTGTACGTCAAGCCGCCGATCTCAGTGAAGTTATGGTAGACGCGTTCGCCCAGCGGCGCGTTGTTGACGATGTTCGAATCGCTGCTGACAATGCGACATTCTACTGTCGTCTCCGTGGCCATCGCCGCACCATTGGCGCATTTCAAAATGCGCTCCCAGATGCCGCTCAGCACGGTCATGGAGGGGTGGCGCGCGTACAGAAACAATTCGGCGTCATCGGGAACGATGTTGGGCGCGGCGCCTCCTTTCGTCACAATGTAGTGAATCCGCGTGGCGCTGGGGACGTGCTCGCGCAAAAACTCCACCGCGGTGGCCATCAGCATCAGGCCGTCCAGCGCCGAACGTCCTTTCTCCGGCGCCGCCGCCGCGTGCGATGCCAGGCCATGGAATTCGAATTTGGCCGTGATTACAGCCAGCATGCCGGCGCCGGTAGTCACCGTGTTTGAATCGCCAGGATGCCAATGCAAAACCGCATCCACGTCACGGAACAGCCCGGCCCGCACCATATACACTTTGCCCGAACCGCCCTCCTCCGCCGGCGTGCCGTAGTACCGCACCGTGCCGGGCAGGTGATGCGCGGCTAGATAATCCTTGATCGAGACGGCAGCGAGCGCCGCGCCGGTGCCGAGCAAGTTGTGCCCGCAGCCGTGGCCAGGCGCGCCGGCCACCAGCGGTTTGCGCTCTGGCACGGCGTCCTGCGAAAGCCCGGGCAAAGAATCGAACTCGCCCAGAATTCCGATCACCGGCTTGCCCTGTCCCCAACTCGCGACAAACGCCGTGGGTATCTCCGCCACCCCGGCTTTCACGTCGAAGCCTGCCGCGGCCAGCGTCTCCTGCAGCAACGCGGAACTCTTCTTCTCCTGATATCCCATCTCCGCAAATTCCCAAACCCTTCGCGAGACATCCTTATAAGTCGCGGCGTGTGTCTCCACCAGACGGATCACCTCGCTGTGAGCCGCTGAGGTGTCCGCCCCGAGCGCAACCCATGGCGCCACCGCGCAAGAAACAAAAACCGCCAGTTTCGATCGCATATTGGGATACATTACGTGGCAGGAACAGCGGCTGTCAAGCGACGGCAAGTCCGCGGTGAGGGGCGTGGCTGCGGCTTGGGCGTGATACGTCCAAGTGACCTCCGGAATCGTTCGTAAACGCTATGGCATCCCCGGCTTCCCGGGCAAGTTCCCGCAGCGCGACTTCAAGCTGACAGAATGCAAGTCCTACTCGAATGGATCGGTCGCGCTACGCTATGAACGGATGCGGACTAAGATTAGCCAATAATCGGGTACTTCCCTGACGAGCGCTTGAAGTGGGCCGGCGGCAGTCAGCGGATAGATCCTGCCTGACGTCGTAATGCGTACAAATCCATGTTGACGGTTTGTCGCCATATCGCAGGCTGACACAGACACCCCGCGAGGCCGCATCCCCTTCTCCCCCCAACTGTTGGATAATGGAATCAGAGTGACTTGGGTGATAGCAGCCGTGCCGACTCGCAATGAGTGAGGCTGGATGATCAAGGTTCTGGGTTTTTGGATTTCCTTCGGCCTGCTCGCGTCTTCGGGCAAAGTCGTCACGTTCGATCGGGCAGCAGTCGGACACACACCAGCAGGCTGGACCGTAGCCATGACCCACACCGGCGCGGAACCGCGCTGGGAGGTCCGCCGGGATACTTCCTCGCCTACTCAGCCTTACGTGCTCGCCCAGGTTTCCGCCGACCACCACAACGACCGTTGCCCGCTGGCCATCTTCGATGGTGTCAGCCTTCGCGACGGCGACGTGAGCGTGCGCATCAAACCGGTTTCCGGCCAGCAGGACCAGGCCGGCGGCGTGGTCTGGCGCTATCGCGATTCCAACAACTATTACCTGGCTCGCACCAACGCCATCACCAAGAACGTGGCTATCTATAAGGTGCGCGATGGCGAGCGGCTGCAAATCGCCACCGCTGTGCCCCACGACATCGAGCCCAATACCTGGAACATTCTCAAAGTCTCCGTGCGCGGCTCCCGCTTCCAGGTATACGTCAACCATCGCCGCGTCCTGCAAGCCGACGATAAGACATTTAGCGCTCCCGGCAAGGTCGGCTTGTGGACGGTTGCCGATTCCGTCACCTACTTCGACGATTTCCGCGTGTACCCGAAGTAGGCTACATCCCCTTGATCGTCACGCCTACCAGCGCCAGCGTGATGCCGATCATGAAGGCTACGGTGATCCACGAAACCAGGTTGAACCAGCGCGGGTTTACCCATTCGTGCATCAGGTCCTTGCGGTTGATCAGCAGGATCATCGGGATGAGCACGAATGGCAGCAGCGCGCCGTTCAGCACCTGCGAGAGCAGAATCATTTTCACCAGTGGAAAGTTCGGCAGCAGAACCGCGCCGGCGCCGGCGACGATCAATAGCGTGTAAAGGAGGTAGAAGATCGGCGCCTCGCGCAGCCTCTTATCGACGCCGCTTTCGAAGCCCAGCCCTTCGCAGACCGAATAGGCGGTCGACAGCGGCAGGATGGAGGCGGCGAAAATCGAGGCATTGAACAGGCCGGCGCTGAACAACAGGAAAGCGTACTGGCCGAACGGTTTCAGGCCCAGCGCGGCCTCCTTGGCGTCCTGAATGTCTTTCGGGGCGACGCTGTAGATGGCTCCCGCGCAGGCCACGATGATGAAGAAGGCAATCACGTCGGTCATGATGCAGCCGACTACCACTTCCACCCGCGACGCCGCGTATTCCTTGGCGGTGACGCCTTTCTCCACCACCGCCGATTGCAGGTAGAACTGCATCCACGGAGCGATGGTGGTGCCCACCATGCCGATCAGCATGTAGATGTAACCGGGCTCCAGCAGCAGCACAGGCTTGACGCTGTATATCGCCGCTTCTTTCCAGTCCGGCCTCACCAGAAAACCGGAGACGATGTAGGACACGTACAGAACGCTGGCGAGCAGAAATATTTTCTCCACGCTCCGGTAATTGCCCTTGACCACCAGAAACCACACCGCCACCGCCGAAAGCGGCACGGAGATGAATCGGCTGATGTGAAACAGCTCGAGCGAGCTGGCAACGCCGGCGAATTCCGCCACCACGTTGGTGAAGTTCGTCAACACCAGCAAGGTCATCATGATGAACGTGACCCGCAGGCCGAATTCTTCGCGGATCAGATCCGACAGGCCCTTGCCCGTCACCGCGCCCATGCGTGAGCACATTTCCTGGGTGATGATCAAGACCAGCGTGATGGGGAGTAGTGTCCACAGAGGCAGGTAGCCCCAACGGGCACCCGCTGCGGAATAGGTATAAATGCCGCCGGAATCGTTGTCCACCATGGCCGTGATGAAGCCCGGCCCTATGACCGCAAAGAACACCAGAATGTGGTAGCGGAACCGGCTGAGCAGTCGACCCATCCCTATTTCTGCCTCAGCACGGAAATGATGTCGTCGGCCGTGATCACCCCGGCCAGCTTGCCTTCCTCGTCCACCACGGGCAACGTCAGAATGTTGTATTTGTCGAACTGCTCGGTGACGCGGTTCTGCGATTCTCCGACGTGCGATTGAATCAGCGGGTCGCTCGCCAGCTCCTTCAATCGCGCGCCTGCGGGCGCCACGAACAACCGCGCCAGCGGAATGGAGGCCACCAGCCGTTCCTGCGCATCCACCAGGAAAATCGTGTTGAGCTGCTCCAGCAGGTCTTCGTTGGCGCGCAGCGCCACCAGCGCGTCGTCTACGGAGGCTCCTTCGGCAAGCGCCACGTACTCGGTGTTCATCATGCCGCCGGCGGTGTCTTCCTCGAACTCCAGCAGTTCCTCCACCTCCGTCTTGGGCTCCGCCTCCATCTCGCCCAGAATCTCTTCGCTAGTCTTCTCTTCCAGTTCCGAAAGAGCGTCCGCCGCCTCGTCGGGCGCCATTTCTTCGACAATGTCGGCCGCTTTCTCCGGTTCCAGCGACTCCAGAATCGCCGCCTGCATCTTGGGATCGATTTCCGAAAGCGTGTCGGCCGCCACCTCGCTGTCGATGGTTTCGATGATCGCCTCGCGCTCGGCCGGGCCCAGTTCTTCGACGATGTCGGCCAGGTCGGCGGGGTGCAGTCCTTCCAGCTTTTCGTAGCTGATGGCGAGCCGCAGCCGCCGCAGCGGATCGGATTCCACCACGTTGCAGAGCTCCCAGCGGATCGAGTTGGGCGGGATGGGCCCCTGCAGCCGCCGGATCCAGCTCCCCGGCATCCCGCCTTGCAACAGTCGCCGCACCATGCTGCGCAGCCCCACGTCCACTTCCACCACGTGCAGCGTGGGCCGTCCGTTCTCCTGGCGGAGCTCCATGGTGAGGTCGGTCACCCGCACCACCTTGCGGCCGGTCACGTCGATGATCTGCTGGTCCAGCAGGTCGCGCGCGATGCGCAGGATGCAATCGTCCTCGTGATAGGGAATGAGCTGTTCGTCGCTGAGGAGGATTCCCGTTTCGCGGCTGATGCCGGCCACCTGGTCATAGCGGACGGTGAGCCAGGCGTCGCCGCCGCCCACCAGATAACGGTCGATCCGGGAAGCGTGATCGCGCGGAACCAGCGCCGCATCCTTGACGCGCCCGATGCGGCTGCCCTTGAGGTCGAGCACCGGCATGCCCATCAGCTCGGTAAAGAACAGCAAATGATCCGCCATCGAAGTCACCCGGGCGCCGTCTGCAACCCGAGCGCGCGCTTACCTGCCTCGATGACGCTCGTTGCGATGCGCTCTACACGGCTTTTGCTCTGACGCCACTCCCAATATGGCGCATCCCCGCGCGGAACTGCAAGGAAAAAAAACAGGGCGCCGCGGCCAAGGCCGGTGGAGGCACGCGGCCGCTGCCCGGCGCGCCATCGCGCGGCTCAGTTCAACTTGGCCGGCGTATAGCGGGGCGTCATCAGGTGGAGGATCACCAGTGCCAGGAAGTAGGACGAACCGCAGACCGCGAACACTGGAATATAGCTGTGAGTCCACTCCACGACGTAGCCGGTGAACTTTTGGAACAGGGCGCCGCCGAGCGCGCCCATCATTCCGCCAATCCCGACCACGCTCGCCACAGCCGCCTTCGGGAACAGGTCCGACACCACCGTGAACAGGTTGGCAGACCACCCCTGGTGGGCCGCCATGGCCAGCCCCGTCAACCCCACCACCAGCCACACGTTCTTGGCAAAAGGAGCGTAGAGCACCGGCAGGACGGCCACCGCGCATACCAGCAGGGCGCTCTTGCGCGCCACGTTGAGGCTCCTGCCGCCCTTGAGCATGGCTCCGGAAAGATAGCCACCGCCCACGCTGCCGATGGAGGCCATGCCAAAAGCCACTGCCACCGGCCACCGGTTGGATTGAATGTTCAGGTGGAACGTCTCCTGCAAATAGCCGGGCAGCCAGAAAATGTAGAACCACCAGATGGGATCGCTGAGGAACTTGGCGACGGCGAATACCCAGGTTTCCTTGCACGGCAGCAGGCGGACATAGGGAACTTGGTCGAGGCGCTCGCCAGGATCGCTCTCTATGTGCGCCAGCTCGGCAGCGGAAACCGAACGATGGTTCTCCGGCTTGGCGTACATCAGAAGCCAGAACGCCAGCCAGATAAAGCCGGTGGCTCCGGCAGCGACGAAGGCGCCGCGCCAAGCCTGGTCGCGGCCAAGCGGCGCGGTGAAGACACCTACCAGCAGCGGCACCAGCAGCGGGACCGCCATGGTGCCGATGTTGGCGCCGGAATTAAAAATACCGGTCGCCAGCGCTCGCTCGCCCCTGGGAAACCATTCCGCCACGGTCTTGATGCAGGCGGGAAAGTTGGCGGCTTCTCCCAACCCAAGAAAGAACATGGCGATGCCGAATGTCAGCACCGAACTGGCGGCGCCCGGAGACATGGCGGCGACGCTCCACAGCACGATAGCGATAGCAAGCCCTTTGCGGGTGCCCACCCAGTCCGTAAACCAGCCCGCGCCCACGAATGCAATCGCATAGGCAATTTGGAACGCGACCAGCACGTTCGAATACTGAATGGCGTTCCAGCCGATGACGTGCTGCAACGTGTCCTTCAGGTAACCGAGCACTCCGCGGTCGATGTAAGCGATCACCGTGGAGAAGAAGAGCAACGCGCAGATATACCAGCGATAATGCGACGCCGAGGGGCGAGCTTGGCCAGGTGGCATGAAGCTCTGATTATAGCCCTCCGCCTGGCGCAGGTCGCGGCCGCCGGCGGCACATCAACCCAGAGACGAGAAGTTCACCAGCTCGATAGAGTGCCGCTCGAGGGCCTGCCGCGCCTCGGGAGCGATCAACGCCCGAAGCTCCCGCTCGCGGCTCTCCTTGAGGCGCGTAGGCGCGTTGCGCAACGCATCGCCGCAATATCCCGGATGGCACATCAACTCGGTGGATCCTTCGGGCAGCGCGGCGGCCAGCGCCGCCAGCTCGCCGCAATCCAGGCGGCCGGTGATCCAGAAGCCGGCGAAATGATCGACGGTGCGGCAGCCATACGCCGCCAGCACGCGCTCAAAGCGGCCTCGCAACAACCCCAGCACGCCGCTCGCCAGGCGCGTCAGGCGCGGCACGCCGCCCAGCCCGTGCATCGGAAAATCGAACGGCCGGCGCACCCATTGGATGCCGAAATCCCGCGCCACACGAGCCACCGCCTCCAGCACCGGCGGAGCCAGATGCGTGTGCTTGTGAGTGTCGAGATGGGTGGGCCGGATGCCGGCCGCGATTGCGCGCTGCGTCTGCGCCGCCAGCTCGTCATAGAGCCGGATCTCGCGGCGCGCCAGCGCTCGCAACAGTCGCGCCACCGTAGACGGAAACGGCCTCCCCGTCACCAGCGAGCGGCCGCCGATCAGCACCAGGTGGCAGCCCACATCGAGCGCCGGCGTTTCGCGCGCCAGCCGCACGGCATCGTCAAACGCCTCGCCATTGGCCATCAAAGTGGCCGCCGTCAGGATGCCCCGTCGGTGCGCCTCCACAATACCCCGGTTGACGTCCGGCGTGAATCCGAAGTCGTCCGCGTTCACCACCAGTTGCCGGCGCGCGCTCAAAACAGGGCCAGCCGGAGGGTCAGAAACTTCTTCGGGTTGGCGCGTATGTCCTTGGCCAGCGTCTGGAAGTCGCGTGTGGCGCCGTTGAGCGCGTCGTAGAGCTGAGGGTTCACTACTAACTGACCCAGTGTGCCCTGGCCCGAGTTGATCTTGTCCACGGTGACGTTGAACTTGGCCACCAGCTCGTCGATGCGTTTGTAGAGCTCGCCGTCCTTCATTAGCTTGCCGGCGGTGCCTTTTCCCGCGTTCAGCTCGTTGAGCAGCTCATGAATCTCGCTGAGCGACTGGCGGGCTTCGTCATAGAGCGCCGGGTCCTTGAGCAGTTTGCCCGCCGTGCCCTGCCCGCCCTGCAAGCCGGCCATCATCGAGTCGACGCGCTTCAGAGGCGCGTCCAGGTCCTTGTAGAGTGTGTCGTCATAGATCAGCTTGCCCAGCGTTCCGTTGGCGGTGCGGACATCGCTCAACAGCTTCTGGCCCTCGGCCGCGATGCCGTTCAAACGGTCGTAGAGTTCCTCGTCCTTCAACAGCTTTCCGATGTTGCCCTTGCCTTGCTCGATCCCGGCCAGCAGATTGTCCACCCGCGTGACGATGGTCTGAAAGGAGTCGAGGACCACTTTCATTTCACCCATCAGTTGGGGGATGTCCTCCAACTGGGCCGAGCGCAGCTCGGCGCCCGGCTTTACGGCGATCTTGGATACACCCTTGGTGATGTCGATGATCTTGCCGCCCAGCAATGTGGAGGCGGCGATAGCAACCGTCGAATCCTCCGGAATCGCCGCCAGATACTGCGGCTTCACCATCATGTCGAACTCCACCGCGCGCTTGGGATCGTGCGACTCGGTCAACCTGGGCGTCTCGAGAAAACCGATCTGAATGCCGTTCAGCCGGACTTCGGTGCCGTCGGGAAGCCCCGCCGCGTTGTCCATGTAAGTGCGCAGCAGCGCGTAATGGGTAAAGGGGCTCTTGCTCTGCGTCAGCAAGAACACCAGGATAAAGAGAATGATGAAGGCAGTGCTGGCAATGATGCCGATCTTGAGCTGCGACCAACGAACTTTCCTTCGATCCGCCATCGGTTATTCCCGCTGCTTGCAGAACTTCGAAATGTAATCGTCGGTCGTGGACTCCAGCCGGTCCTGGTCGCCTTCGAAGATCAAACGGCCCTCGCGCAGCACCATGAACGTGGTGCGCGGGAGTGGGCCATCCCAGTGCCGGGCCGGCTCCAGACGCCCTTGTTTCGAATTGTAGCGGAAGTTGGCCATCAGATTTCCGTCCTGGTAGCGATAGGTCACCAGCATCGTGGTCGTTTGTGCCATGTCGCGCTCCTTAATGAGCAGGGCCATGATGGTCTGCGCCGTGATCGGGTCCAGGCCGGCGCTCGGCGAATCGTAGAGCACTAGCGGCGGCGCGGTCACCACCGCGCGAGCGATGGCGGCGCGGCGCCGCATGCCGCCCGAAAGCTCGCTGGGAAACTTCTCCAGCGTGCCGCCCAGCTCCACGAAGTCTAGCGCCCGCTCTACCCGCTCATGCACCTCGCTCTTCGGACAGCGAATCGATTTCTGATTGAGCAGCGGGTAGGCGACGTTCTCCTCGATGTTGAGCGAATCGAACAAGGCGCTTTCCTGGAACAGCATGCCCATCCGGCTGCGGATATCGAAGAGTTGCGTCTCCCGCATCCTGCTCAGATCCTGTTCAAAGACCAGCACGCGGCCGGAATCGGGCCGTATCAGGCCGAGCGCGGTCTTCAACAGTACCGTCTTGCCGCTGCCGGCCGCACCCAGGATCACCCGGGATTCACCCTCGAAGGCCTCGAAGGAAACATCGCTCAGCACCGCTTCGCCGTCAAACGAAACCGTCACGTCTTCAAACCGCAGGACGCTCGGGGCGGCGGTTTCCGGCATCAGCTTACGCCCTGGCTGACGAAGAATTCCGTGATCATCACGTCGGTGATGAAAATCATGATGGTGGCCGCCACCATCGCCTGCGTGGTGGAGCGCCCCACGCCCTGCGTACCGCCGGTGGTGCGCAAACCGTAGAAACAGCCGATCAGCGAAACCACCACCGCGAAGACCAGCGGCTTGATCAGCCCCTGCGCCACGTCGTTCCATTCCAGCGCCTGCCAGGCGGAATTCCAATATAAGCGGGAGGAGATGTTCAGTTTCACCACCGAGATCACCCAGCCGCCGAACAGGCCAACGAAATCCGCAATCACGGTGAGCAGCGGCAGCATGAAGCAGGTCGCCTCCAGGCGCGGCGTCACCAGCTTTTGAATCGGGTCGGTTCCCAGCGCGCGCATGGCGTCGATTTGCTCGGTCACCTTCATCGACCCCAGTTCGCTGGCGATACCGGAGGAGTTGCGCCCCGCCATCATGATCGCCGTCAGCACCGGACCCAGCTCGCGCGCCAGCGTAATCGCCACCAGGGTGCCGGTCTTTTCCACCTCACCGTATTGCGCCAGCGCACGCGACATCTGCAGCGCCATCACGATGCCGGAAAACAGACCCACCAGCGCCACCACCACCAGGCTGCCCACACCGATGGTGTCCATCTGCAGGATGATGTCGTCGGCGTAGTGCGGTTTGCGGACGATGTTCCGGAAGGCCTTGCCGGCGAGCACGACGAATTCCTGAACCGCGAGAACAGGCTCCTTCAGCAGATCCAGCAAGCAGGTCGTTCTCCGAACTCCGATGCTACCATACAAGCGTGGCGCCACCGCGTCCGTAGCGGCGGGCGCCCATCCCGCGGCTGATAACCGTGAAAGGTCTCACCGATATCCCCGGCATCCGCGTCGGCCACGTCTCCGATTATGAGGCGCTCACCGGCTGCACGGCGATTCTCTGCGAGCAGGGCGCCGTGGGCGGGGTAGACATTCGCGGATCGGCCAGCGGAACCGAGGAGACTCCCGCGCTTGATCCGGGCCATCTGGACGACTCGGTCCACGCCATCATGCTTGCCGGCGGCAGCGCCTTCGGATTGGAGGCGGCGTCCGGCGTCCGGCGGTACCTGGCGCGGCGCGGCATCGGGGTGGTCTTCGGCGGCCAACACATCCCCATTGTGGCGGGTGCCATCCTTTTCGATCTTGGCATCGGCAAGGCGGACGTTCACCCCAATCTGGCAATGGGCGAAGCTGCCGCTTCGGCTGCCACCGATAGCCCGGTTGCCGAGGGCGCCGTGGGTGCCGGCACGGGCGCCACTGTGGGCAAGATTCTGGGCATGAGGCATGCCATGAAATCGGGCATCGGCTCGGCCACGGTAGCCCTTGATGGAGGTGTGCTGGTGGCCAGCCTGGTGGCCGTAAACGCGATGGGCGACGTGCGCGACCCGGCTACCGGCAAGATCGTCGCCGGCGCGCGACGTGCGCCCGAAGCCCGAGAGTTCCTCGATACCGTCGAATACATGACGCGCCACAGTGCGCTGCCGGGTGCGCCCACGGTGCCCAAGAACACCACGCTCGCCGTGGTCGCCACCAATGCGCGTCTTACCAAGTTGCAGGCAAGAAAGCTCGCCGAATTGGGCGGCCTCGGCATGGCGCGCGCCATCTCCCCGGTGAACACAATGGTGGATGGCGACATTGTCTTCGCGCTGTCGCTGGGCTCGCTCCTTGCCGGCATCGACTCGCTCGGCGTGGCGGCGGCCGAAGTGGTGGCGCAGGCCATTCTCCGTGCCGTCGAATCCGCGCGCAGCATGGGCGGGTTGCCGGGCCTGGCGGGGTAGCGCCGCTTCCAAACCTTTTCGCGTCCCGCCGCGTCTTCAAAGAGTGCCACTGCACGCCAAGGTCATCTGTGTGCCGAATGATATACTGAAAAAACACACGCAATCCATTATGAAAAGCCCCTGTTTTCTTCTATTGGTCTGCCTCGGCGCGGCTAGCGCCCAGGCTCCGGCGCCGCCGTTAGCGAGTCCGCGGCCTCCCGCCGCCGCGCATCCCAAGGCCGCTCCCTCTCTTCCCGATCTGCCTGATCCGACGGTCATCGCCGAGTTTCAGGACGGCACGAAATTCACCATGGGCGACTTGAAGAGGCTCTATCCGGTGCTTCCAGCCCCTCTGCAGAATGCCGTGAAGCAAGATCCCGTCGAGTTCTTCCACGAGTACGCCACCATGCTGAAGTACGATCAAATCGCCCGCGAAAAGAAACTCGATGAGCAGAGCCCGTTCAAAGAGGCCCTCTATTTTTCGCGATTGATCTACATGTACCAGGCGCAACTGCAGGACGTGTTTACGACTGCCACCGTGGAGCCGAACGAGATCGTCAACTATTACGGCCAGCACAAGGACGATTTCAAGGAGATCAAGGTCAAGGCCATCTATATCCCCTTTGCCGACGTGCCTTCCGCCGAAGACAAGACGCTGACCGAGGAACAGGCCAAAGCCAAAGCCGAAAAGTTGGTCGCCGAAATTAAAGGCGGCGCCGATTTCGTGAAGCTGGTCAGGGAAGACTCCCAGGACCCGGACTCCAAGGCCAAAGACGGCGACTTCGGAACCTTCGGCGCCACCGATTCCGTGCCGGATGCCATCCGGCGAGCGGTGTTCCCACTGCAGATGGGCGAGGTCACCGAGCCGGTACGGCAGCCTCACGGCTTCTACATTTTCAAGGCGGAGATCGTGACCATTCGCCCGCTCTCCCAAGTGCGCGACCAGATCTTCAACCAGCTCAAGCAGCAGCACGCCAAAGAGTGGGTCGACCGCACCAACGCCGAAATCAAGGTGGATTTTCCCAACCCCGCCTTTCCGCCGAAGGGCGCGCCCAGTACGCCTGTAAAGTGAGCCGCATCGGAACCACGACTGTTGTAGGGGCGAGGCATGCCTCGCCTAGCGTGGGCAATCTGCCCGCCTGGCTCGCAAAGAACCGGCGGCAAAAGACCGCCGGCGCTACCGGAGAACGCGCCGCCGTAGCCGCCGCACCGCCGGTCTTTTGCCGCCGGTTCTTTTGACTTCACACGTACCAGGGGCAGGACCGCCCGCGGGACAAATCGCCGCCGGCACCTGCGATAGCATGGGAGTTTCATGCCCACCGTTGCCGCTCCCGTGCTCAGAAATTTCACTGAGTCCATCCTGGTGACCGCCGGCGTGCCGCCGCACAAGGCCGCTATCGTCGCCGCTTCATTAGTCGCCGCCAACCTGCGCGGCGTAGACTCGCACGGCATCCAGTTGTTGACGTTCTACGTCGATCAACTGCTGGCCGGCGAAATGGACCCTCACGCCGAGGGGCGCGTGGTCTCCGAAAGCAGGTCGTGCCTGTTGTTCGACGGGCAGAACGGGATTGGGCATTGGATCGCGGAAACCTGCTGCGGCCACGCCATCCGCATTGCCCGCCAGAACGGCGTGGCGCTGGTGACGGCGCGCGAATCCAACCACTTCGGAGCTTGCGCCTGGTGGGCGCAGAAGATGCGCGAGGCCGGGCAAATCGGCATCGTGATGTGCAACGCGTCGCCCATTGTGCCGCCCTGGCAAGCCAAGGAAGGCCGCTTCGGCACCAACCCCATTTGCATGGCCGTGCCCGGGCCATGGCTGCTGGATATGGCCACCACCACGGTGGCGGCGGGCAAGATCTTCAAAGCCTTCATCAACCATCAACCGCAGATTCCTGCCGGGTGGGCGTTCGATTCCGAAGGCGTGCCCACCACCCGAACCGAGGAAGCCTACCACGGCATGCTAATGCCGCTCGGCGGTTACAAGGGCAGCGGCCTCGGGTTCCTGGTGGAGATTCTCTGCGCCGTGCTCTCGGGCGGCGCCATGTCCAACGAGGTGGGAGGCATCCGCTTCCGCGGGAAACTGGTGCGGACGAGCCAGATGTTCCTGGCCATCGACGTCGCCCGTTTCATGCCGCTCGAAGAATTCATCGCGCGCATGGAGCGCCTGGTGGCGCTGGTGAAGAGCGCCCCGCCCGCGCCCGGCTACGACGAAGTGTTGGTGGCAGGCGACCCGGAATGGCGCACCGAAGCCGAACGCCTCCGCAACGGAATTCCCATCTCCGCCGGCAATTGGGAAACGTTGCTCAACACGGCGGCTCGGGTGAGGGTTTCCCCGCCCGAGTAAGCGCGCAGCGCCCAGCCGCGGGTGAAAAGGCGAACAGATAGCTCGAACGTCCCCAGCGCCGTGCTTCCCGTGCAGCCTCGTGGCACGGCGGCTTCCGCGCGGGCGTTCCAATCCTGTTCGGGCAGGACTCAGGTCCCGTCCGTTACGCCGGTAGCGGTCCGCTGCCGCCATACCAGAAAGAAAACGGCGACGGCGATGAACGGCAGTGCCGGCGCTCCGCCGCGCAAAAGCCCGTAAGCGAGAGCGCTCAACAGGCCGATAACGATCGTCCCCATCACCGCGGCTGGCCGCAACCCGAGTCGGAGGAGCGCCGCGGCGCCAGCTCCGCCGACGAGCAGATCGCCGATGCCCACAATCGGAATGACGTGGCCGCGAACCGGCACGTCCAGGCTGAGGTACAGCAGCAAGCTACCGGAGCCGGCACGGTATCGCTCGACAAGTACGTGAGTGAAGCCGCCGGAGAACGACAGAAGGTCGACAACCGCCGCCACGGCGAGAAATACGGCCACCGCCGGCGGCGCCTGGAGTCCGCTTTCGATCAAGAGCACGCCGCCGGTGGCTCCCGCCAGAACCGCCAGGTCAATCACGGGCCACGGCGATGGCCGGAGAAGGAGCGCAGCGCCATAGGTGAGAACGAGAGCGCCCGCGAAAAGCCTTCTCCTGAAAACGGAGACAGCGCCGGCGAGGCGCGACGCGCAGACCACAGCAACCAGCCCGCACACAGTCACCGCCGCAGCCAGGGCTGAAAAGAGTGAACGAGACATACGCCTCCACCTGTTCGGATCGGTTGCGGAATCCTAGTCCGAATTGTAGCTGGTTGGAGCGCGGGCGTTACGGTGCGGGCACTCTGTGGGCGGCTTCCAATGGAGCACTCGGCCGCCGGGCAAATGCGAAACAGTATTTAGGGACCGGCGGCCTTAGCGCCAGTGGGCTCCTGCTGCGTCATGCAGTGCAGCGCGCCGAGGCCCCAGATCAGGTCGGTCGAGTTGATGCCGGCCACTTCGCGGTCCGGGAACGCGCGCGCCAGCGCCGCCAGTGCCACCCGGTCGGCGGGATCGTTGAAGGTCGGCACCAGCACCAGGCGATTGGCGATATAGAAATTGGCGTAGCTGGCGGGCAGCCGCCGCCCGGCAAAAATCAGCGGGCGCGGCATGGGCAGTTTCACCACGCGCAGTCCGGCGGCGCGCAGAATGCGCAGGTTTTCGCGCAGCGGCAAGTAATTCGCGTCGGAGGGATCGGCTTCGCTCGCTGCCGCCACCGTGTCGCGCGCCACGAACCGCGCGATGTCGTCCACGTGGCCGTGGGTATCGTCCCCGGCGATGCCGTTGCGCAGCCAAATCACGCGCGTCACGCCCAGGTGCGCGCGCAGCTTGCGCTCAACCTGCACGCGGCTCACGCCCGGGTTGCGCGCTTGCACCTTGCTCAACAGGCATTCCTCGGTGGTAAGCAACAAACCGGCGCCGTTGACGTCGATGCTCCCGCCTTCGAGCACCATGCCCGGCGTGAACACCGGCAGCTTCAAGCGCCGCGCCATCCAGGCGGGTACGGCGGCGTCCAGCTTCCAATCGCTGTATTTGGCCCAGGCATTGAACCGCCACGCCGTGACAGCCAGCGCACCTCGCCGGTCTTTCACGAACAGCGGGGCGTAATCGCGCGTCCACGAGCGGTTGGTCTGGCAGACGAAGAAGTCCACTGCTTCCGCATTCGCTCCCACCTTCGCCAGCAAGCGCCGCGCCTGCCGCTCCTGCGCGCGGTCGCGCACCAGGATGCGAACCCGCTCCACCTGGGCCAGCTTGCGCACGATCTCGCCGTACACCCACGGAATCGGCGCGAAGCGCCCCGGCCAGTCGGAGCGGTTGTGCGGCCATGCAATCCAGGTCGCCTGATGCGGCTCCCATTCCGCCGGCATGCGAAAGCCGCGCGCGCTCCCGCTCAATCGATCACCCGGTTGAGGATGGGCTGGTAAGCGTCGATGCGGCGGTCGCGCAGAAACGGCCAGTTGCGCCTTACTTCCTCGATGCGCCGCGGATCGCATTCCACGATCGTCGTCTCCTCTTTTTCGTGGCTTGCCTCGGCCAGCACCTGGCCAAACGGATCAGCCACAAATGAGGCGCCCCAGAAGTCCAGGCCCCGCTCCGGCGGTCCTTCGTATCCCACGCGGTTCACTGCGGCCACGTAGAGCCCGTTGGCGATGGCGTGGCCCCGCTGGATGGTGCGCCACGCGTCGTGTTGCGCCACGCCGAATTCCCGTTTTTCCGCCGGGTGCCAGCCAATCGCGGTGGGATACAACAGCACTTGTGCGCCGCCCAGCGCGGCCAGCCGCGCCGCTTCCGGATACCACTGGTCCCAGCACACCAACGGCGCAATCCGGGCGTAGCGCGTGTCGAAGCAGCGGAAGCCCAGATCGCCGGGCGCGAAATAATACTTCTCGAAGTACAAGGGGTCGTCCGGGATGTGCATTTTGCGGTACATCCCGAGCAGCAGCCCATCGGCGTCGAATACCAGCGCCGTGTTGTGATACAGGCCCGCCGCGCGGCGCTCGAAGATGGAGCCGACGATCACCACCGCCAGTTCGCGCGCCAGCCGGGAAAGGCTTTCCACGGTCGGCCCGGGCACTGGTTCGGCCAGGTCGAAAAAGCGGCTGTCTTCCTCGCGGCAGAAATACTGCGAGCGGAATAACTCCGGCAGACAGATGATCTGCGCGCCGCGGCCGGCGGCTTCGCGGATGCGCCATTCCGCCTTGGCCAGATTTTCGTTCGGATCCACCGAGCACGCCATCTGGACGAGCCCGATCCGGAACTTTGAGTGCTGCACGTCACTATTGTAGCGGGGCTTGGGCGGGCAGAACTTGCTCCAAACGCGCCCCTATGATCGAACCCACTTACGGTCCGAAATCGCACCCAGCTCTGGAGTCCCTCGAACCCAGCGGCATCCAACAGTCATCCAATTTGGCGTGCGCGCAAACGCGCAAAGGAGGACCACATGCCATACGTCACTGTAGGGAAGGAAAACTCCGGCAACATCGACATCTACTATGAGGACCACGGCTCGGGCGCGCCGGTCGTTCTCATCCACGGATATCCCCTGAGCGGCGCGTCCTGGGAAAAACAGGTTTCGGCGCTTCTGGCTGCGGGCCACCGCGTCATCACCTATGACCGCAGAGGATTCGGCAAGTCCAGCCAGCCGACCAGCGGCTACAACTATGACACCTTCGCCGAGGACCTGCGCCAGCTCGTGACGCGGCTCGAGCTGCATGATTTCGCGCTGGCCGGTTTCTCCATGGGAGGCGGCGAGGTAGCGCGCTACATAGGCAAATATGGATCGAAGGGCGTGAGCAAGGCGGTATTCATCTCATCGGTCCCTCCCTTCCTGCTGAAAACGCCGGACAACCCGGAGGGGGTTGACGGCACTGTCTTCGAGGGGATCGAGAAGGCCATTGCCGCAGACCGCTACGCATTCTTCACCGAGTTCTTCAAGAATTTCTACAACACGGATCTTCTGCTGGGGAAGCGCGTCAGCGAACAGGCTGTCCAGGCGAGTTGGAACGTCGCAGCCGCCGCGTCCGCCACGGCCAGCCTCGCGTGCGTGCCTGCATGGCATGAGGACTTCCGCAGGGATCTGACCCGCGTCGACGTGCCCACCCTCGTCATGCACGGCGATGCGGACCGAATTGTGCCGATCGGCGCCTCAGGTCTCCGCACCGCCAAATTAATCCAACGAGCTCGCCTGGTGGTGATCAAGGAGGGGCCGCACTGTGTTACGTGGACCCACACGGAGGAAGTGAACCGGGAGCTGGTGAATTTTCTCGGCGAAGAAATCGGCAAGGGCGCCGGTTCAGCGGCCTAGCGTCCGCCAGACCGTTCCGCGTTAGTGTCCCGTCTCACAAGTTCGTCAAGTAATTCCGGGGCTTGGCCCTTCAGGCGCTGGAGATCCTTCAGATACGTCTTGATCCGCGGATCGTTGGCGGCAAGGTCGAGCATCGCTTCCTCTAGCGTCACCGCGCGCGGAAAGGCTTTGGCCCGCAAGGTGCCCTCTTGGTGGCGCGCGTTTCCATCCCGCCTGCGTTCACACCATCCACAAATATTTTCAATCTCCCCAAGCCCTATCCCCCAAACGGCTTGCGGTCCTATCCCCGCGCTTCCCCCGCCGTCTTCCTCCACCCTCCGTGTCACAGTAAATACAGAAAGCTCGCGTGGCGCACGCAGTCTTGCGTGCAGCGCCGGCATTCGTGCCGGCGTTTCTTCTTTTTGCCGTACGGTAAGTCTTGGTTTTGCTGTTAGCTGGACCTCACCGGCGGAATAAGGCGCCGAGTGGGACAACTTGTCCCACGAGCCGCTAACCGGTTGTCTTGTTTTCAATAGGTTAACTCGCTCGCTGTGGGACAGATTTGTCCCACATCGCTGCCCGGAATGTGCAGGAATCGAACTCCAGAAGAACCGGCGCCGGGCTATCCCGGCGCAAATCGCCGGCAATTACGTTTTTGAGCGGTCTGCTCCCGTTTCGGCAGCCCGCGTTTGAAAACTTGTCAGAAAACAAACTCGCAACATCACGCTCGTCCGCCGAACTCGCCGCCACTCGCGTTAGCATCGGTTTGTGAGCTATCGCGCCCTGGTAATGTTCGATATCGACGGCACCCTGCTGCGGCGCGCCGGGCCGCACCATCGGCAGGCGCTGGTCCACGGCATTCGCAAGGTGACTGGCCTCGATACCAGCACCATCGGCATTCCCGTGCAGGGCATGCTGGACCCGGCAATCATCGCCGTAATGATGCGCCGCGCCGGAGCCAAACGCGCGCTCATCCGCCGGGCGATGCCCGAGATTCAGCGCGCCGCGGAGCGCTACTACCTGCGAGTGTGCCCGCCGCTCGAAGGCTCGCACTGCCCCGGCGTTCCGGCGCTGCTCGACCGCCTGGTCCGCCGCGGTTTTCTGCTGGCCCTGGTCACCGGCAACCTCACCCGCATCGGCTGGCGCAAGCTGGAGCGCGCCGGCTTTGCCCACTATTTCCGCTACGGCGCTTTCGGCGACATGGCCGCCACCCGCGGCCGCCTGGTGAAATGGGCCATTCGCGAAGCGATCGGCCAGCATGCGCTCCCCGCGCATGCGCCAGTCGCACTGGTGGGCGACGCCACTTCCGATGTGATCGCCGCACGCGAGAACCGCATTCGCGTCATCGCCGTCCAGACCGGCATTACTCCGGTGGAAGATCTTCAGGCGGTCAAGCCGGATTACCTGCTGCGCGACCTGCGCGACTTTCGCCTGCGGATGGTGAACGGCCAGCCCTCCTGAACCGCGGAACGCGCGCACGCCCCAATCGATCACTCCGCGTTTCGCCTAGGGCGCGATCAACCCTGCGCGAATCGCATACCGCACCATGCTGGCGGTTTCATGCACGCCCAGTTTCTCCAGGACGCGGCTCCGGTGAGACTCCACCGTCTTGTAACTGATCCCCAGTTGCTGCGCCGCCTGCCTGGTGGACTTTCCCTCCGCGACCAGCACCAACACTTGGCGTTCGCGCTCTGTCAGCGTAAACACGATGCGCAGCGCTTCCTCATCCGGCGTGAAATACGTGCGCCGGCGCTCGCCGATTTCCGCCGCCATGCCAATGAACCCAGCCAACTCGCCCGCTCCGTTCAGGCGCGGGAGGCCGCGGTCTTCCACCCAGCAATACTCGCCGTCCGCGCGTTGCAGGCGGTATTGGATGCGGTAGGGCTGCCGCGCGCCGAATGACTTGAGATAGGTTTCGACACAAATGTCGCGATCGTCGGGATGAAGCCCTTCGGTCCAGCCGTTTCCCAATTCCTCCGGCATCGGCCTGCCGCGGAACTCCAGCCACGCGCGGTTGCAGTAAGTCCGCAACGCATCGGGCCCGGACATCCAGATCATCAATGGAGAGGAATCCGCAGCCTGGCGGAGACTTTCCTCCCCGCTTTCTTCCCGCGTTTTCGTCCGCTCGAGTTCCGCTTCCAGCTCGGCAACCCGCTTTCGCCAGACGGCGCATTCTTCACATGCCATTGCGGCGGGTGTGTGCGGTTCCATGGTCTAGTTGATGATAGATCCCCTGAAACGAGCGGTAAAGCACTAAAATGATGAAAATGGCACACCGGGAGGGTCATCCGGCGCCGCCGGTATGAGGGCCCCGCCGGTGGCCGGCAATTGTGGAACTTTAGTGCCTTAGTATGAAAGGATTAAGTGAGGGCCGATGAAGCCGCCGGAATCGGATCACCAGCTATTTGAGCGACTCCGCGCTGGCCAAGAGGAGGCATTCGTGGCTCTGTACCATCGCCGGCAGCCGCCCCTCTACCGGTTCGCCCTCCAAATGAGCGGTTCGCCGCCTGTCGCCGAAGACGTCACGCAGGAGGTATTCCTCACATTACTGCGGGAGGAGTGCGGCTACGACCCAGAACGCGGAAGCCTCGCCGCCTACCTGTTTGGGATCGCGCGCAAGCTGTTGCTGCGCCAGTTCGAGCGGCGGCGCTCCGATGTCGGGCTGGACACGGTTGCGGAAGAAGCGGGGTCCGCGGAACTGGCCGATGCTTCCGATCCGCTGGCGGACCTGACGGCCCGGGAGCGCATCCAAGCGCTGCGCCGGGCGGTGAGTAGCTTGCCGCGCCGCTATCGCGAGGTCGTGGTGCTGTGCGACCTGGAGGAACTGGATTACGCCGAGGCCGCGTCGGCGTTGGGCTGTCCGATTGGCACGGTCCGCTCGCGTCTGCACCGCGCACGGCTGATGCTAGCCGAGAAATTGCGGGACGAGCGTCGTGGCAGCCCTGCAGTTCCAGCGTGGAAGGCAGCGAGGTGTGCGACATGAACTGCGAAGAGTATTGGGATGATATGGCCGGGCCCGAGCCCGCAGAGGATTTCGACGCCCACTTAGCCGCGTGCCCGTCTTGTGCGGCCCGCTGGGCGGCGGAGCGTCCCCTGAGGTCCGGCCTCCGCCTGCTGGCCGCGGACATGCGGGACGTGGCGGCGCCGCCGCGAGTGGAAGCGCGTCTGCTGCAATTGTATCGGGAGCGTTACGGCCAGCGGGTTTCGCCTGCTGTCGGCACGCTCCGTTGGTGGGCCGCTGCGGCGGCGGTATTCCTGATCGCTACCGCGCTTTTGACGGGCGTGCGGCCGTCGCCGCCCTTGGTTGCCGCCAATGCCGGTGTGGCGCTCGCCGCCGGCGGTATCGATGAAGAGGATGCCGCGTTCATTCCGCTGCCCAATGCCGCGCCCTTGCCGCAGGATGAGGATGTCGACCTGGTGCGGGTGGAATTGCCGCGCTCCGCGATCACCGCGCTGGGCATTCCGGCGAGCGACGACGGCGATGCGGATAGTGTGGAAGCCGAGGTTCTGGTCGGCCCGGATGGCATGGCGCGCGCCGTTCGGTTCCTGAATTGACCCGGCCCTGTCGCGGGAGCAGACAATGAAGATGCGCAGCAGTTTCTCATTTCTCTTGGTGGCCGCCGCCCTCGCCTGGGCGCAGAGTCCGCCCGGCGGGCATGGCCGCTTCGGTCCCGGCCCGCGCTTCCTCGGCGCTGAGGCCGGGGTGCCGCGCCGCGTGGTCACGGGCGCTCCCTTTTCGGGAGATTTGGTCACCGAAAGCACCGAGACTTTGGCCGACGGCAATCGCATCCATCAAGTCAGCACCGCGCACCTGGTTCGCGACAACGAAGGCCGCACACGCCGCGAGGAATCGTTGGCAGGCTTGGGTGCGCTGGCCGCCGGCGGAGGCGCACAGCAGGTGATCTTCATCCATGACCCGGTGGCCGGGGCTAGCTACGCCCTCGACCCCGGACGCAAGACCGCCAATAAGTCGGCATGGGCGGGGCGAGGCGCCGCTGCGCGACCCTTTGGCGCCGCTAGCGAAGCGCGGCGTGAAATGCGCGCGGCCGGTCTCAACCAGTCCGTCAAGACCGAAGCGCTCGGCACCATGACCATCGACGGCCTCCCGGTGCAGGGTACCCGCACCACCATCACCATACCGGCCGGCGCCATAGGTAATGAAGCGCCCATTCAGGGGGTGACCGAACGCTGGTATTCGGCCGATCTGCAGATGGCGGTCTTGACCAAGCGCAGCGATCCGCGTAGCGGCGAAACCGTCACCCGGCTGACCAATGTCAATCGCTCCGAGCCGTCCCCCACCCTGTTCCAGGTGCCGCCCGACTACAAGGTTATCGAACGCCCAGCGGTGCGTTTCCGCTCCCCGGCCGGCGCAGCCGAGCAGTAGCCCGGTGCGGCCTGGAGTGGCGTTTCCTCAATGCCGGCTGGCCTGTGTCAGCCCGTAGCCAAAGCGGTACTTCGCATCCTTTAATCGCGCTAGACTCTTGTTTGCACATGGTTCAGGGTGCCGGCACGCTGAGGCGTGCGCGGCCGGGAGGTTGGCGTGAGCGCATCGGCACACACGGTTCCGTTGGCAGACCGTATTTCTCTCAAGGAGAAGATCGCATACTCCTTCGGAGACGCGGCTTCGAACTTCTATTGGAAGACCTTCGAGTTCTTCCTGATGATCTTTTATACCGACGTCTTCGGCATCTCAGCCGCGGCCGTCGGCACCATGCTGCTGGTCACGCGCGTCGCCGATGCCGTGGCAGACCCGACGATGGGCGCTATTGCCGACCGGACGAAGACTCGCTGGGGCCACTTCCGGCCCTACATCCTGTGGTTCGCTCTCCCGCTGGTTGTGGCGGGCGTGCTGACCTTCACCACGCCCAATCTTGGCGGCGGCGCCAAGCTGGTCTACGCTTACATTACCTACGGCCTGCTGATGTTTCTCTATACGGCCGTGAACATTCCTTACACCGCGTTGATGGGCGTGATGACGCCGAATTCGCAGGAGCGCACTTCCATCTCCTCGATCCGTTTCATCGGCGCCTTCACCGCGGGCGTGTTCGTCCAGTACTTCACGCTCCGGTTCGTCAAATTCTTCGGCCACGGCAACGATGCGCGCGGCTGGCAGCTCACCATGGTGCTGTACGGCGTTCTCGCCCTGACCCTGTTGGTGCTCTGCTTCGCCAGCACTCGCGAGCGCGTCACGCCGCCGCCGCAGCAGCATTCCGACATCAAGCGCGACCTCGGCGATTTGTTCGGCAGCCGGCCGTGGCTGGTACTCGTCGCGGTGTTGTTGATGGTGTTGGCGTCGTTTGCCATCAAAGGTTCGGCCTCGACTTACTATTTCAAATACTTCCTGAAACGCGAGGACCTGGTGGGGGCGTTCCTGGTATCCAACGGCCTGGCGTTTCTGGTGGCCGTTTCACTGACTTCGCACATGGCGAAGTGGTTCGGCAAGAAACCGCTGTTCATAATTGCGATCGGAGTCGGCGGGCTGGTGATCGGCGGCTTCTGGCTGGCGGGACCTTCGGACCTCTGGTTCATCTTCGCGCTGCAGATTGTCTCCAGCTTCGTAATCGGGTTCAACTCGCCGCTGGTCTTCGCCATGTTCGCGGATACAGCCGACCACGCCGAATGGCGCACCGGCCGCCGCACCACCGGATTGGTCTTTGCCTCCGCCATCTTCAGCACCAAGATCGGCGCCGCCATCGGCTCGTGGATCTTCGGCCTCATCCTCGCCTATTTCGGTTACGTGGCTAACGTGGAGCAGACCGCCCGCTCGCTCCACGGAATCATCCTCACCATGAGCTGGATTCCCTGCGTGCTGCTGGTACTCGCAGCCGCAACCATGATGCTTTATCCGTTGAACGATCCCCTGATGGTGAAGATCGAAGAAGAATTGAAAGCGCGCCGTGGAGAGGTGGGAGCATGAAGAGCGCATCGCAGCCGTGGCGCACACACTCCTGCGTGCAGCGTCGAGACTCTTCTCGACGCGTCTTCGCCGAGGGGCACCTGGCGTCGGCACGAGTGCCGACGCGGCACGCAGGAGTGCGTGCGCCACGGCTTCTTTTCGCGCTGGTTTGCATATTCGCCCTGGCGTCTTCGGCCCTGGCCGCCGATCTGACTGTGCAGCAATGGAATGGCAACGGCATCGACTACTCCGGCTACCGCGCGGGCCAGAACCCGCAATTGAACCGCTTCCCGACACAGGCGCAGATTCTCCAAGACCTTAGAATCTTGGAGAGGAACTGGACGCTGATCCGTCTCTACGGCGGCGATCAACACTCCGAGGACGTGCTGCAAGTCATCCGCCGCGAGAAGATCGGCCTCAAGGTGCTGCTCGGCATCTGGCTCGACGGCAGGCCCGGCTACGAAGCCGAGAGCGCACAGCAAACCGCGACTGGTATCCGCCTGGCCAATGAGTATAAGGACATCGTGCTGGGAATCGCGGTCGGCAACGAGATTCTGGTCACCTGGTCCGACCACAAGCTGACCGAGGAGAAGGCGCTCGAGTACGTCGCGCAGGTCAAGAAGGCGGTGAGCTGCCCGCTGACGGTCGCCGACGACTATCTCTACTGGCAACAGCCGCAAGCGAAGCTGGCGAACGCCGTCGATTTCATCGTCATGCACACGTATCCCATGTGGGGCCGCGAGGACATTGACACCGCCATGCCTTCGACCATCAGGAACTATGAGAGCGTGCGCAAAGCGCATCCGGGAAAAACCATCGTTCTCGGCGAAGCGGGCTGGGCGTCTTACACCGTCGGCAAGCAGCACGCCCCGCGGGCCGGCGACGAGAGGAAGCAGAAGCGTTATTACGAAGAACTGACCGCCTGGGCGAAAGCCAGCAACGTGACGCTCTTTTGGTTCGAGGCGTTTGACGAGCCCTGGAAGGGAAACGGCACCGAGGGCCACTGGGGCCTCTTCTCCGAGGGCCGCAAGGCGAAGCTCGCCATGCAGGCGCTGTATCCGGACCTGATGCCCACCGGGCCGACTTCGCCGAGCTACGATTCGCCGGGTGTTCCCGCAGTCAAGGAGAAATAGCGGCCATGGAGCGCAACAGGGCGATTGGTGGGGCATGCTTTAGCTTGCCCGCAACCCTATGAGCAGCGGATTTGTCGGGGGCGCGCCCCTGCGGTTCGGCCCGCGCCAGGTGGAAGGCGGAACCATCGAAATCTCCGGCGAGCGTTTCTACCGCGTCGTCAACTACGATGCGATGGCTCCGTTCCTGATGAGCTTGGTCAGCGACTCGGACCATTGGATGTTCGTCTCAAGCACCGGCGCGCTGACCGCCGGACGCAAAGATCCCGACCACGCCCTGTTCCCTTATTACACCGACGACCGCATCCACGACAGCCAGGACCAAACCGGAGGCAAGACCATTCTGCTGGTGACCCGCGCCGGGCGCACCTCGATGTGGGAGCCCTTCTCTCAGCGTTACGAGGGCCTGTACCGCATCACGCGAAGCTTGGTGAAGAGCGTTCACAGCAACAAAATCGTGTTCGAGGAGGTCAACCACGATCTCGCGGTCTCCTTTTCCTGCGCCTGGATGACGAGCGATCGTTTCGGCTTTGTGCGGCGTGCGACGCTGGTCAACCTGGGCGCGGAGCCGGTCGAAATCGATCTCCTCGATGGCATCCAGAACCTTTTGCCGCACGGCCTCACGCGCCGGTTCCAGATGGAATACAGCACGCTGGCGGACGGTTACAAGGAGAACGAGCTCGAACCCAAGACCGGCCTGGGCCTTTTCAAGCTCAGCTCGGTTCCAGCCGACCGGCCCGAGCCCAACGAGGCGCTGCGCGTGACGACAGTCTGGTCGGAGGGCATTGAACCAGCGTGCCGCCTCCTGTGCTCGGGGCAGCTTGATCGCTTCCGGCGCGGGGAGGCGGTGGAAGAGGAAACGCTGATCCGAGGCCGGCGCGGCTCGTATTTCCTCAACACCCGGCTGTCACTCGCCGCCGGCGCCCGCAAAGAGTGGAGCCTGGTGGCGGATGTGGATCAGGACGCCGCAAATGTCGCGTCCATTGTCGGCCTCCTGAAACGGGGCGAAAACCTGCGCGCGCAACTTAACGAGGACGTCGAACGCGGCACGCGCAACCTGGTTCGCATAGTGGCCGCCGCCGACGGGCTTCAACTTACCGGCGACGACCTCAGCTCAGACCGGCATTTCTCGGACGCGCTATTCAATGTGATGCGCGGCGGAATCCCCGACCGTGGTTATGTGATTTCCCGCTCCGACTTCAGGGGGTTCCTCGGCAAGGCCAACCACGCCGTGGCTGCGCGGCAAGCCGCGTTCCTGGACGCGCTCGACGAAACGCTGCCGCATAGCCGCCTTCTCGCGCTGGCGCGCGAGCAGGAGGACCCGGACCTGGAGCGGTTAGCGCACGAGTACCTGCCGCTAACGTTCAGCCGCCGCCACGGCGATCCTAGCCGGCCGTGGAACATTTTTTCCATCGAGGTGAAGTCCGAGCACGGCGAGCGCATTCTCAACTACCAGGGCAACTGGCGCGACATTTTCCAGAACTGGGAAGCGCTGGCGCTCTCGTTCCCCGGTTATGTGGAGAGCATGATCTTCAAGTTCGCCGGCGCCTCCACCGCCGATGGCTACAATCCGTACCGCATCATGCGCGACGGCTTCGATTGGGAGGTGCTCGACCCGCACGACGCCTGGTCTTACATCGGCTACTGGGGCGACCACCAGGTGGTTTACCTTTTGAAGCTGCTGGAGGTCTCGGCGCGCTATCATCCTGGTGCTCTGCCGGGGCTGCTGACGCGGCCCGTCTTCACTTACGCCAACGTTCCCTACCGCATCAAGCCGTATCGCGCGCTGCTCGAAGATCCGCGCAACACAATCGATTTCGACTTCGCTCTCGATCGCGAGATTCGCCAGCGGACGGAAACCATGGGCGCGGATGGCAAAGCTCTGCCGGGCGCCGGCGGTGCGCCGCACCGCGTGAACCTGGCCGAAAAGTTGATTGTCCTGGTGCTGGCGCGCCTCTTCAACTACATCCCCGAAGCCGGCCTGTGGATGAACACCCAGCGGCCGGAGTGGAACGACGCCAACAACGCGCTGGTCGGCTCCGGCGTTTCGATGGTGACGCTCTGCTTCCTGCGGCGGTTCCTGTCGTTCTGCAGGGGCGTCTTCGACGCCGCGGGCACACCGGCGTTCGAGGTTTCCGCGGAAGTCGCAGAGGCCTTTCGGCGGGTGGCGCAAGCGCTCGAACGGCACGCCGATCTGCTCGGCGGACCGATTTCGGACCACGACCGCAAACGGGTCCTCGATGATTTGGGAAGCGTGGGGAGCGACTACCGGGCTGAGCTTTACGCGCGCGGGTTTTCCGGCCAGCAAACATCGCTCGGTCTCAAGGAGCTGGGCGCTTTCTGCGATGTGGCGCTGCGCCACATCGACCACTCGATTCGTGGCAACCGGCGCGAGGACGGACTCTATCACGCCTACAATCTCATGAAGGTGGATGGCAACGGGATCGTGATTCGCCGCCTCTACGAGATGCTGGAAGGCCAGATGGCAGTGCTGAGCTCGGGCGCGCTCCCCCCGGAGGAATCGGCGGCGCTGCTTGACGCGCTGCGCCATAGCCGCCTTTACCGTGCCGACCAGAACAGCTACGTCCTGTATCCGGATCGCAAGCTGCCGGGGTTTCTCGAAAAGAACAACATCCCGGCCGCGGCCATCGCGCAATCGAAGCCGCTGGCCGCGATGATCGAGCGCGGCGACCGGCGCATTGTCGTGCAGGATGTGAATGGCGCAGCTCATTTCAACGCGGCCTTCCGCAACGCCGCGCTGTTGAAGGAGGCGCTCGCCGGCCTCAATCTGCCGGATGCCGAGCGCGCGCAGATCCTCGCGCTGTACGAAGACGTGTTCGATCACCAGTCCTTCACCGGCCGCTCGGGCACTTTCTACAAATACGAAGGGCTCGGCTGCATCTACTGGCACATGGTGTCGAAGCTTCTGCTGGCGGTGCAGGAGGTACTCAACCGGGCCGGCGGTGCGGGTGATGACTCCGCAGTAGTCGAGCGGCTGAGAAGCCACTACCACCAAATCCGCGAGGGCATCGGTGTCCACAAGCCGCCGGAACTGTACGGCGCCATTCCCACCGACCCCTACTCCCACACGCCCGGTTTTGCAGGTGTGCAGCAGCCCGGCATGACCGGCCAGGTGAAAGAGGATCTCATCTCCAGGTTTGGCGAGATGGGCGCCGCCGTCACCGATGGACGGCTGTGCTTCCACCGTCACCTGGTCAGCCGCGGCGAGTTTCTGCGAGCGGCGAGGACGTTCCACTTCTACGATCTCGACGGCCAGGAACGCAGCCTCGATCTCGAGCCCGGCACCATGGCGTTCACCACCTGCCAGACGCCCGTGGTGGACCATCAATCGGGGCCGCCCAGGATCGAGATCACCCGCGCCGGCGGCGGCCTCCAGACGCTGGAAGGGCTCGACCTGGACGCTGCTACCAGCGCGGCGATATTCGAGCGCAGCGGAACGGTCCGGCGGCTGGACGTGTTCTTCGGGTTCTAGGCCGCGCGCCCGGCGCTACAATCATGGTGCATCCCGGACGTGGTGTCACGTTTGGCCGGGAACCGCATCTCTACTGCTAAGGGCCACATGGAAGTCAGCATTCGGTATCAGGGTAATGTCAGATTCGAAGCCGAAGCGCGCGGACATCGCGTGATTTCGGACCAGCCGGTGTCGAACGGCGGCGAGGACGCAGGCTTGACGCCGCCGGAGCTGCTGGTGTCGTCGCTAGGCACCTGCGCGGGTTATTACGCCGTGCAGTATCTGAAGGCACGCTCGCTTTCGGCGGAGGGTCTCGAAATCCACGTTACCGCCGACAAGGCCCTGCAACCGGCCCGGCTCGCCCAGTTCCGCATCGAGGTGTCTGTTCCGGGCCTGGACGCCGCGCACGAGGCCGGCATTTTGCGCGCCGTGAAATCCTGCCTGATTCACCACACGCTGCTCCAGCCGCCGGCCATCGAGACCGTGTTCAAGGCCGTCGCGACGGTAGGCTAGCGCCCCGCCTTGTGAGGCCGGTCCCCGACCTGCCAACGCAGGCCGCGCGCCGCTCAGTTAGCTGCCGAGCCGGGGCCGATGTTTTAAAGGGCAAGCAAGCCTGTTACTCGCCCGGCTTCGCTTTTTGCTGTGCCTCACGCCGCGCCGCGGCGTCGCAGGAGTTCGCCATTCAAGTGCCCACGCCCAGGCGCGGCAGCACCCATTTCATCAGCGCGAAATACGCGGCCATCAACAGGACGATCTGCAACCAGTCGGGCACGGTAGCTCCTTCCTCTATTGTCCCAGATGCAATGCGCGCCGCGGGGTGACAGGCGCGCCGGCAGCAGGTTAAAAGCGCCCGAACACCGCTAGCTGACGCGCGCGGCTCCGAGCGTTACACGGAGGACGGATGGCCTTCTCCGGCGTTGGCCTCGTTACGGGAGCACCGTGAAATCCGTCCACTGGCCGGCCGCTATGGCTTTGCCGCCTTTCTGCTCAGTCGCGATCACTTGCAGATCGTAGTCGCCCGGAGTCAGTTTGTCCGCCAGTCTCAGAACGCCGAACACGGCCGGACTACCGTCTTTCATTTCCACCAGCTTGGCCGGTGCCGAGTATATCACCTTGCCCTGGCGCAGAATGCGCACGCGCGTCTCCAGGTCCACTTTTGGCCTTTTCTTGCCGCCGTTCTCAACCGTGCAAAGAAACTCCACCAAACCGCCGCGCCTGAACTGCCGCAGCGCCGGCGTGATGTCAAGCGCGTCGGACGCCCAGGGCGACCGTTCGCCATCCCGTAGTATCACGCTGGCTAGCGCGAGTCTCGCCTTTTTCACATCCGGGATCTCGAGGAACTGTGTGGCTGAGCCAATCTTGCCCGTCGCTTCGTCCCGCACCGCTACGCGAATCTGGTACGCCCCGCGCTTCGGCACCGGCACGTCCAGCCTGTACAAAGCGCCATCCCGCAGCGCGTCGGTCATCTTTCCCGGCGCCACCTGCGCGTTGAAGATCCGGCCCACCGCGGCCAGCGGCTTATCGCCGGCACCGGTGGCGACCGCGAACAGCATAACCCGCGACCTGTCGCTGCCATCAAAGTCGTGGTTCCAACTCAGGTCGGCGGCGTTGATCCGCAGTAGATTGCGAACCAGCGGACCTCGCTTCGGAACCTCTGCGTACAGCGCCGTCAGCCGCAACCCCACGCCGGAAGACTTGAACGGCGACAACATGGCGGCACGCAACTGTTCGATCGGCGTGTTGAACTTGGGAACCGTTTCGTCGTCGGTTTCCCCGAAAAACCCGGACCGCGAGCGAACCTGCAGCCCGGCGCGCGTCACTTTTATCTGGACGTGGTGAAAGCCGCGCCCGCCGTTCTTGCCCTGCCACGTGCTTTCCAACGGATGATACCCCAGCAGGTAGTAACCCGCCTGGTCCTCCAGTACCCGCGCAAGCCCCCAATTCATGTCGTTGCCATTGTCGTAGGCCAGCCCGCCCGTCTGCTCCGCGAGGTATGCGAGATTCTCCTCTTGGACATTGTTGCTGAGGTCCCTTTCATCATTGACGCCAACATGGGTGTGGTTGTTTAGGGTAGTGCCCTCCGGTACCCCCGCCGTCTGAGTCAATTCCGGGTTGTCCTCCGCGCCCGCTTGCAAAGTCTGCCCTCCAGTCGCGCGCATGGTGTAGATCACAGTGCCCGACCGGTTGGCCCGGTCGATCAGGAGCCGGAGCACGCGCACAACGTCGGCGTAACTTTCCGGGGCGTCGTGTGCCCTATGCGCGTCTACTCTTTGAAGGCGCGGGCCAACACCAGCCTCGAATATTTGAAGTCCGTCCGAGAACAGCACGATTGATTTGCGCCCGGGCATCTCGCGGAGCGCACCAACGATATAGTTGACCGCCCCAAGAGTGCCAACGGTGGCGAGCGCGCTGCTCCTGGTGTCATCCGGCCCGGAACCGCCGCTGGGGACGGAGCCGATCAAGTCCTCCCAGGACGAGTACTTGGTGTACGGGTCGAAGTACCTCGCGCCAAAGCGCCCATTAGGGTTCCAGCGCAGGCCTTCGATGACCGACAGCAGCACCCGTTTATCGGCGCTGAATTGTTGCAAGGCGCCCGATCCGGCGCCGGTCCGGCAAATCGCCACCAGGTCTCCCGCCTGCATCTGCTGGTTGACAAACTTGCGCAGCGAACTGCGCACGACTGCCATGCTCTCGAAAGAAAGGCCGAGATCGTCTACCATCATCACGATGGTGCGCCGCACATCTTCCGGGCGAAGCTGCGCGAGGGGTGGAGGCGGCAAGGCATCAACGGGCTTAGGCGAAAGCTTTTCACGGGCCGTCTCGAGTTCCGGGGTTACCTGGACATACGAAAAATGCGTCAACTTCTGCAGCTTGCCATCTTCGAAGACCTGGAACTCTTCCGGTTTGAGATCTGTAATGTGATGTCCTTTGGAATCGGTCACGACCGCGTCCACTTGCACCAATGTCGAAGTGACGCTGAAAACCGTTGCCGGCTGCTGGGAGTCCGGCGCCGGCGCCGCGGGCTGCTGCCCGGAAGCGAACAACGCACCCAGGAAGAGGCCAGCCGCTGCTTTCATAGCTTCATTCTCACCGATGGCGACTTTTCGCGTTACGGAACCACCGTGAAATCCGTCCACTGGCCGGCCGCCGCGCCCGTGGTGCCTTTGGCCACGTTTCTCTCGGCCACGATCACTTGCAGGTAGTAGTCGCCGGGAGTCATGCTGTCCCCCAGTTTCAGCGCGCCGAATACAACCCGGCCGACGACCGGCATGTCGATCAGCCGGGCCGGCGTCGAGTACACTTCCTTGCCATCGCGCAGAACGCGCACGCGTGTGGCCATGTCTACATCCGGTCCTTTTTTGCGGCCCTTCTCAACCGCGCAAAAATACTCCAGTGAGCCTCCTCGCTTAAACTGCCGCAGCGCTGGAACGATGTCCAGCGCCCCGGGCCTGGCCGACCGGTCGCCATCCTGCAAGATGACACTCGCCAGCGCGAATCCCTTCTTCTTTAGCTCCGGGATCTCGAGGAACTGGGTGGCCGAGCCGATCTTGCCCGTCGTCTGGTCCCGCACCGCTACGCGAATCTGGTACGCCCCGCGCTTGGGCACCGGCACGTCCAGCGTGTACAAAGCGCCATCCCGCAGCGCCTCGGCCATCTTTCCCGGCGCCACCCGCAGATCGAACACGCGGCCCACAGCCGCCAGCGGCTCGTCGCTGGCGCCGGTGGCCACACCCACCAGCATGACCTGCGCCCAGTCGTTGCCATGGTCGTCGAGCTTCCAGGTCAAATCGGCCGCATTGATGCGCAGAAGATTGCGGACCACCGGACCTCGCTTCGGAGCCTCCGCGTACAACGCCGTCAGCCGCACGCCCACGCCGGACGACTGGAACGGCGACAACATCGTGGCGCGCAATTGTTCCGCCGGCGTTGTGTACCTCGGCAGCGTCTCATCGTCGGTCTCCCCGAAAAACCCGGACCGCGAGCGCACGTGCAACCCCGCGCGCATCACCTTCACCTGGATGCGGTGGTAGTCGCTTCTGCCGTTCTTACGCTGTAACGTGCCTTCCGGTGTTTGAAACCCCAGCAGGTAGTAACCGGCCTGGTCCTCCAGCACCCTGTTAAGCCCCCAGTTCAGGTCGTTGCCGTTGTAGTAAGCCAGCCCGCCGGTTTTGTCCGCCAGGTACGCCAGATTCTGTTGCAGGACGTTGTTGAGAACGTCTCTTCCGCCGCCAATATGCGTCAGGGCGTTCAGCGCCCCATTCGCATCCCCCTGAGTCATTTGATCCAGTTGCGGGTTGTCCTGCGCGTCCAATTGCAAGGTCTGGAGACCGGTGGCTTGGATCGTGTAAATCACCGTTCCCGAACGGTTGGCCCGGTCAATCAAGCGGCGCAGCGCGGCAGTGACGTCGGCGTAACTGTCCAGCGAGTCGTCTGTACCAGGGCTTTCAAACAGTTGCATTCCATCCGAGAAGAGCACGATGGATTTGCGCCCGGGCATCTCGCGAAGCGCACCCACGATATAGTTGATCGCCCCAAGCGTACCGACCGTAGTGATGGCAGTGTTCTCGATGTCATACCGCACATCGAGCGACCGGGAATCGCCGCTGGGAACAAACCCGGACGCGCCGGCCAGCCCAAACTTGCCAAATGGGTCGAAGTAGCTCAGGCCGAAGCGTCCATTCGGATTCCAGTGCAACCCGTCGATGACCGACAGCAGCACTCGCTTATCGACGCTGAATTGCTGCAAGGCGCCCGACCCGGCGCCGGTCCGGCAAATCGCCACCAGGTCTCCCGGCTGCATCTGCTGGTTGACAAACTTGCGCAGCGAACTGCGCACGAATGCCATGCTCTCGAAAGAAAGGCCGAGATCGTCCACCATCAACACGATGGTGCGCCGCACATCTTCCGCGCGAAGCTCCGCCAGCGAGGGAGGCGGCAAAGCCGACACGGTGTTGGGCGAACGCTTTGGCCGCTCGGTCTTGAGTTCCGGTGCGGCTTTGTGTTCCGGAACCACTTGGACATACGAAAAGTGAGTCAGCTTCTGCAGCTTGCCGTCCTCGAAAACCTGGAAGTCTTCCGGTTTGAGGTCGGTGATGTGGCGACCTTTGGAATCGGTAACCACGGCGTCCACTTGCACCAATGTGGAGGTGACCGTGAACACAGTGGCTGGCTGCTGGGAGTCCGGCGCCGGCGCAGCGGGCTGCTGCCCCGAAGCGAACAGCGCGCCAAGGAAGATGCCGGCTATCGCCTTCACACCTTCATTCTGACCGATGGCCAGTTTTCACGCCAGACCTATTAAGAGCCATTACCCCGCTTGCCAGTGAGCGCGCTTACCGCGACTGAAACCATCCGTGCGCGCGGTTCACTTTCTAAGCTCCGGATGCTCCGAGATGCTCAAGATGTTTCCGTCCGGATCCTTGAACCAAGCCACCTTTGCGCCGGTGGGCGCCGTCCAGACCCCCATCTCGTCCTGCTTCATGAAGCCGTAGCGCTCGAAGCTAATCCCGGCCTGTGCCAGGTCCTTTACCGCTGCGGCGATATCCGGGACCTGCCAGCCCAGCACCGTGCCTTGGACCGGTGGGCGCTCCTTGCCCATGCCCAGCCGCAGCATGATGCCGTTGGCGTCGAACACCAGCGCGAACGGCGGTTCTTCGCTCAGCAGACGCAGACCGAGCGTGTCACGGTAGAACTCCTTCGCCCGCGCCACGTCGACGATGGTAACGAACCCCACGATGTTGTACTTCGCAAGTCCCCTGTGTGTAGACATGGGGATAGGATGCACCAGCCTTCTGTTTGTCGCAAGACTGCTATTGCGCCATAATATATGGCTGTTGCGACATGATGAGATTCTGACCGAATTCGATCCCAAGCGAGGCGTTGCCATCGCTACTCTGGCCTACGAATACCCGCGCGGGTTTTGCGTTCCCGAACACGCACACGGGGCAGACCAGTTGATTTATGCGATCCGCGGCGCCATGGAGGTATCCGCCGGCCAGAGCGTTTGGTTAATTCCGCCGCACTTTGCGCTCTGGATTCCGGCGCGAACATCCCACCGGATTCACATGCCTGGATCGGTTTCCATGCGTACTCTCTACGTGCGGCGTGGCCTCGCATCCCCATTCTCGCGCGGTTGCGTCGTGCTCCACGTAACCCCGTTCCTCCGGGAACTGATCGTGGAGACGGTGCGCATTGGGCAACTCCGCACGCGAAATCACCAGGAGTGCGCGCTGCGCGATCTGCTGATCGTGCATCTCAAAACCGCATCGCCGATGCCCACTTTTGTGACGATGCCCAAAGAACAGCGAGCGCTGGCGGTGGCGGAGGATGTCTTGAAGAACCCGGCCGAACCGAAACCGCTGGCGGCGCTGTGTGCCGGCGTAGGTGTGAGCGTGAGGACCATCGAGAGAGCGTTTCGAAAAGATGTCGGCACCGATTTCGAATCCTGGCGGCGGCAGGTGCGGTTGGTGAAAGCCGTGGAGCTCCTGGTCTCGGGATGTTCTGTCAAGGAGGTCGCGTTCGCGGTCGGTTATCGCCAATCCAGCGCCTTTGTGGAGATGTTCCGGCGGACCTTTGGAACGACTCCCAAGGCGTGGGCCTCAGCCCTCAATAAACCGGACTAAGCGACGTCCCCCTGCCCGGAAGGTGCTACTCCGAGCCCGGCATGGCGGCGACCGCAGCCGGGCCGCGCGTTATAATCCGGTTTCCGATGCCACCTGAACGGCGGCCGGCGGGCCGCTGCGGCGAAGAGGCCCGCGCCGCCATCGAAGCGTTTCTCGAGGGCGCCCGGCAGCCGGCGCTGCTGGAGCCGGGCGAGGAACTGCTGCCGCTCAGCGACGGCAACTTCGCGCTTGAGTTGCGCGGGGCGCGCCTCACGCTGCAAGCCTGGGACCGCACGCGCAACCTGACGCGGCGGGTCACCGGCGTCGGGGAGGCTTCAGCCGGGCGGTTGGAAATGGTGGTGGAGCGGTTCGCGCGGCGCGAAGGGCGCATGTACCTGCTCGACCTGGCGCGCCGCTCGGGCGCGGAGATGGGCCGGCGCAGCGGACGGCTGGTCTTTCGCGAACGCTTCCGGTTGTTTCTGCGGCGCCAGTTTCCGGAGTGGACGCTGGCCGAGCTATCGACCGAGCCGAACCTGGAGCACAGCCTCTCGCCGGCCTTCCCGCGCGCTTTTCTACGCCACGGGCAGCACGCCTGGGCGGCCATCGCCTGCCCGCCGGACGGAGACTCTGCCGGCGTCGTGTCGTTCGGTTTGATCTGGCTCGCGTATTTGCGGCGGCGCGAGCACCGGGTGACGGTGGAAGGCCTGGCGCTGTACCTGCCGCAGGGCCACGACGGCGCTGCGGCGCTACGCCTGCTTTGCCTCAATCCCAACGCTGCGCGGTTCGAGCTGTTTCGCTACTCGGGCGAGGACTTCGTGGCGCTGGTGGACCCGCGCGACCACGGCAATCTGGATACCCACCTGGAGCCATTTCGCCGCCCGGCGCCCGGCGCTGCCGCACGCTGGCAGGGCATCGCCGCGCTTCCCGGCGTCGAGCAAGTCCTCAAGAGCGGAGGCCGCGTCGGCCTGCGGGTGCGTGGCCTGGAGTTCGCGGAGCTGGACGGAGAGAACCTCTCGTTCGGGTTGGGACATCGTCATCCGGCCGGCGACCATGACGTGGAAGCCATCGAACGCGTGGCTGAGGAGTTGGAGCGCGCGCGATCGCCTCAGTCGGCGGACCGCGACCACCCGCTCTACCGTCAGTACCCGGAAGCGTGGCTGGAATCGCAAGCCCGCGCCCACATACAGATCCTGGATGCCACGCTGCGGCCCGAGCCGGTCTATGGACAGGTACCCGCGTTCGCCGGCGGGGAGCGCGGCATTCTGGACTTGCTGGCCGTGGATCATGCCGGCCGGCTGGTGGTAGCGGAGTTGAAAGCGTCCGCGGACTTGCACCTGCCCTTGCAGGCGCTCGATTACTGGATCCGCGTGAAGTGGCACCTGGACCGCCGCGAATTTGGGCCGGCCGGTTATTTTCCCGGCGTCGAGCTGGACCCCAGCCCGCCGCGGCTGCTGCTGGTGGCGCCATCGCTCGAATTCCATCCCGCCACCGAAACCATCCTCGAGTTCTTCTCGCCCGCAATCGAGGTGGAGCGAGTTGGGATCGGAGTAGAATGGCGGAAGGGCTTGCAGGTGATGTTCCGCCTCGCCGGTTCCGAACGCCCACGCTGATTTTATGTTGACCTTGCTGAGACAGGCACGGAGTGCGCTGGCCCTGCTGAATCCGGATGAAGTCCGCAGGCGCGCCGGCCGGCCCGTGACGGTCGGGCTGGTGGCATCCAGCGACCCTGCTTACGGGCTGCTCGAGGATTTTCTGGCCAGCGGCGGCGGACTGCGCGAATTCGTCTTCCGGGCCGGCCACCCGAACGCTCCGGAACGCGTCGATCTGGTGATTTGCGAAGCCGGCGTGGAAGCGCCGGCGGGTGCTTACGCCCTCGATCCGGCCAAACCATGCGACACCCTGGCCGAGATCGCCCGGCAGCGGCAAGACGTGGCACTGGCGCTGGCGAGGTGCCACCCCGTGTTCCGCCGCGCTGTAGTGGACCACACCATCCAGACCGTGGCGGGCGAAAACGCCCTCTTCGCCGTCGCCACCGCGCTGCCGGACGTGGTGCCCAACCTGATCGAACTTCCCTGGGCGCTGGGTGAGTGGGCCTCCGACACCGCTTTCCTCACCGCCAACCAGTTCCGCATGGCGTTCCTGATCGCGGCCGCATGCGGCAAACCGGTGGGATTCGGCGAGCAGAAGCTGGAGATTCTTTCGATTGGCGCCGGCGCGTTTGGCTGGCGGGCCCTGGCGCGCGAACTGGCGGGCAAGATTCCGTTCGGCGGCGGGCTGATTCCCAAAGGCGCCATCGCCTATGCCGGTACCTACCTGGTGGGCAAAGGGCTGGAGCGGCTGCACTCAGGCCAAGGCCGGCTGGGGCGGCGCCAGCGGAAGGAAATCTACCGGCAGGGCATCGAGCACGGCAGGGCCGTGGCGAGTTCGGCGTTGCGATAGAGGCCGCGGACGGGCGCAGGGCGAAAACTGGTTGTCCGCGACCTAAAGGCGGCCGGCACTCAGCTACCAGGCGTGCTAAGTCATGCCCTACCAGCCCAAAATCAGTGTAAACACCAGGGCAGCGGCGAGCGTCGTACAATGAGAAGGGACTCCAAGGGATAGCTATGCGTTGGTTATCGACTGTATTGGTACTCGCTCTGGTCACCGCGGCTTCGGCGGACGTAATTACGCTGAAGAGCGGCCGCGTCATCAACGGCACCTATTTGGGCGGCACGGCGCACCAGGTAAAAGTCGAGGTCGCCGGCACGGTCGAAACTCTCGACGTGGCGGACATATACCGCATCGAGTTTTCGGGCGGCGCGCCCGCCGCAGTGGATTCCGATCATCCCACGCTGCGTCGCGCGCCGGACTCCGGCGCGGATTCGGGCGCACCCACGCTGCACCGCGCGCCTGATACCGATGTGGATTCGGGCGCACCCACACTGCACCGCGCGCCTGATGCCACCTCGGATGCCGAATCGAGCCAGCCCGCGCCGCGCCGCAGCGATAGCGGTCCTACCGTCGCCATTCTAAAGCCCGGCGAGGAGCCCTCGGTCTCCTCCCGTCCCTCTCCCGCGCCGCCGCCGATTGTCTTGCCGGAGGGCACTAACTTCGTAGTGCGTATGATCGACGCCGTGGATTCCGACAAAGTAGCCGTGGGCCAGAACTACAATGCAGCGCTGGATGAGCCGGTGGTGATCGACGGCCGGACCGTCATCCCCCGTGGCGCCGATGTGGTGGTCAAGCTGGTGAACGCCAAGGACGCCGGCAAGTTCACCGGGCGCGCCGAACTTACCCTGGCCCTCTGGACCGTGAAGGTGAACGGCAAAGTGGTCGACGTGAATACGCAGACGGTCACGCGGGAAAGCGATTCGCGGGGGCAGAGGACTGGCGCCATGGCCGCGGGAGGCGCGATCGTGGGGGCGGTGATTGGCGGTATTGCCGGCGGCGGTAAGGGTGCCGCTATTGGCGCGGGCGCGGGCGGCGCCGCGGGAGCCGGAGCCGAGGCCGCCACCAAAGGGCCGCGCGTCAAGATTCCGGCGGAAACACGGCTCACCTTCGTGCTCGATAACGCTGTGAGCATCTAGTCTCCTGAGTCATGAGTTCGCATACAAAAGCGTGCGATCTTTTTGAGAATAGACTCGGCATCAGCAGTCCAGTTGACGGCTGGCAGCGATTGAACGCCGAGTACGCCAAGCAGTTCGGCGTTGAGACTCCCAACCGGCCGCCCAACGCTCCGAAGCGTTGAAGCGTGGGAGGAAGAACCGCGGCCACCATCTTTCCGAACTGCTATCGAACCGGAAGAGGCTTCCACTTGCGGAGGTTGCAGGTTACGCTCAGCGCATATAAAATCGGTGCGAGAGTTGGAGCTGTATATGAAAAGGCCTGTGCCGGTGGAATCTGCCTCTGCATTCATCGACCAGAGGATCAAGGAACTTGGGGATTGGCGCGGGAAGATGCTCGCGAAAGTGCGCGAAATCGTACACGAGGCAGACCCGGAGATCGTCGAAGAGTGGAAGTGGATGGGGACTCCCGTCTGGTCCCACGGCGGCATCGTCTGCACGGGAGAGACGTACAAGAACCACGTCAAGATGACATTTGCCAAGGGAGCTCGGTTGCAGGACCCTGCACGTCTCTTCAACTCCAGCCTCGACGGGAATGTCAGGCGCGCCATCGACATTCACCAAGGCGACAAGGTCGATGAGGCGGCATTGAAGGAACTCATCCGCGCTGCAGTGGCGCTCAATCTCAAGGGCAAGAGCAAGCCGAAGCTCCGGCGACCGAGCAGCAAGCGGGCCGGCTAGCCTCATCGCAGGTCCCGGCCATATCTCCTCCCCTAGAAACCTCTTAAGTTCTGAAGCCGGATTCAGCTCGAACGCCGCGACGGAGCTGGCGCGGTGAAGCTGATCCATGGGTTCTGGGTTGCAAGGATGCTGCTCCCGGCGAGTGCCGCCCTGTCAGGGTGTTGGCTTGGTTCCGGTGATGAACCAAACGTCCTCGAAGACCGACTTGGCGCGGACCTTTTCGAAGCCACAGGACTTCACCGCTTCCACCATCTCGCTGCGCGTCGCCAGACCGAAGCCGGCGTGCGTGAAGAAAGATGCCAGACGGTCCAGGGGCTTCGTGCCGTCGTCCGTGAAATAGCGGTCCGCCAGCACCACCAGGCCCGCGGGCGGCAAGCTGCGATAGGCATTGCGCAAATGCCGCATAGCCAACGGACCGATATCGCAGAACAGGACGACGTCGTACCCTTCGGGAAAAGGCTGGCGGGCATCCCCAACTACCGTTGCGATGCGCCGGGACAGTCCAGCTCTCTTCACATTGCCGGCTGCGATCTTACACACCGGCGCGATGTCGAGAATGCAGGCCCGGAGGTGCGGATTCCTCTTCGCCAACGCAATCGACATCACACCGGAGCCGCCGCACACGTCCAGGACCGCCCGATGGCTGGATAGATCGAGATAGCCGGCTAGGGCCACGGCATCGCCCTGGTGCAGGTGAAACAGCATCTGAGTGAAGTCCTCGGCCTGGCGCTCGTTCCGCTTCATCTCTTCCGTGTAGGGCCGCGTCTTGCGCCCCGTGATGGCTTCGTACCGCCTCCCCGATGAGAGGGCGTCTTCGAGCACGCAAAGCGCCTCGTACTGTTCCACGCATTCGGCCGAGAACTGGCGCGTCCAATAGATAGAGCGCTCGCGAACGAAGTACCTACTCGCGAAGGCGGTATTCGTATAGCGGCCGTTGACGCTGCGCAACAGCCCCAGAGAAACGAGCGCGGTGAGGAACGGCCGGAGATAGTACCTGTGAATACCCAGCGCTTCGCCGATGACATCCGCCGTCGTCGGCGTGCCCTGGAGGGCGCGGAAAACCTGGAGCCTCTCCGCGGCGACGATCAAGCGGGACACGATGAATGCCGTCTGAATGTCGATCTGGGCAAGCACGCGGTGGGGGAACTTATCGAGTGTCGGTTTTTCCATGATGCTTCGATTCTCGCCAGTGCCCCGGCCGCGGGCAAGCCCCTGGTTGCGGGACGGATGTTGCGTGATCAAGGTGACGGCTGCGGAGCTATGGAAGGGCGGCGTTTCACAACCAAGGCCCGCCTGGTTCGGGTGGCGGCGATCCAATGGCGAGGGTCGTACGCCGGGCGCCCGGTTGGGGATCAAACGATATCACAAGACCTAGCTGGCCGTCGAATCTGGCGCAGGCCGGACGCTTAGGCACCGCTGGCCGTCGATGCAACCCTCGTCCACTATCCGTGCTCCCGAAAGTTGGACCGGCCGCAGCTCTTGTCCCGGTAACGCCAACTTCAACTCCTGCACATCGCCGGTGAATCTGCCCCGGCGTGTGATGGCGACGCGCAACACGTCAGTCTCCGCTCGAATGGTGACGCGCCAGGACCAAAAATTGCCGTCCCGATATGCCTCGCTCTGGCCGTCGTCTTCGTAGCTTTCACCAGAACTCTCGCCTCGTGACTGCGGGAACAAGAGAAACCCGCGCCGGTCTGCCATGCCTGGATGATTCCAATTAACCGGAATCACAGAGCCCGCGCGGGCCAACAACACGGGGCGGTCCCATGGAGCAGGTAACTCGACAGACTGCCCGCCGGCAAAACTTCTGCCAGACCAGAAGTCCCACCAGTCCGCTCCCCGAGGCAGATACACAGTTCGCTTGTTTGCGCCGGGTTCCACGACCGGTGCTACCAGCAGTAACGGCCCTAGCATCATGTCGTCACTCTCTAAATAGCAGCAGGCGTCGTTCGGGAAATCGTAAAAAGTCGGTCGGATCACTGGATCATACTCGGTTCGGTATCGCCGGAGCAGCAGATAGAGGTAAGTGGCCAGTCTGTTCCGAAGCCCGAACAGTTCGCGGATATAACCGATGGTTTCCGGGTACATCCACGGCTCGTTCGCGGTTCCGTCATCATTCCAGGAATGGATGGAGAATCGGGGCATGAAGATCCCGGCCTGCACCCAGCGTACAAACAGTTCGGGATCGGGGCGCGGTCCGGCGAACCCACCCACGTCGTGGCCGCTGTTGGAAACGCCGGAAAGTGCAAGTCCCAGCCCCATCTTGATGTTGTATTTCAGCGTTTCCCAGGAAGTGAAATTATCGCCCGACCACGTTTGCGCGTACCGGTGCATACCGGCGCTGCCGGAACGTGTCACCACGAAGGGGCGGCTGCCAGAATCGTGCTCGTACTGAGCCTGCCGCGAAGCTCTCATCATGAGCAGCGGCTGCAGAGCGCGAACCCACCGCGCGGGACGGGGCTGCCCGAAGCAATGGGCCAACACGCCTGGCGACCAGATTTCGAATTCGTTATTATCGTTCCATGTCGCCGAGATGCCGTAATCGAGCAGCGCGGATTTGACCTTGTCTTTCCACCACGCCAAGGTGCGCGGGTTGGTGAAGTCCAGGTAGGCGCCGACTTCATCCCAGAATTGCACCCACCCCGGTTCACCATCCTCGCCGGCGAGCAGCAACTTCTTCTGCCGCACTTCGTCGAATAGCGGGTGATCGCGCAAGAGGCAGGGTTTGATGTTAGCGCACAAATGCACGCCTGCGTCCAGATAACTGCGCGCGAACGCCGCTGGGTCCGGGAACTTGTCGCGATCCCAGTGGAAAACATATCGCTTGCCGCCTATGCTGGTGTAGCCCGATGAGAGATGGAACGATTCGCACGGGATCCGGTATTCGGCGCACTTGTCCAGAAACTCCGCCATCCGTTTCTGCGCGTCCGGCGCATCGGTGTAGCTCATTGTGGACCCGGAGTAACTAAGGGCCCAGCGAGGCATAAATGCAGGCTGCCCTGTAAGCCACGTGAACCGCCGGGTCACGTCCGCAACTGCGGGGCCGGCCACGAAGTAGTAATCTAAATCGCCGTGGTCCGCCGTGAAGTAGCGATATAGCCCGTGGTAGTTATCCAGTTCGCGCCCCATGTCGAACGTGCAGTCCGAGAGGGTATCGTAAAACAGTCCAAATGCCAGGCGCTCCCGCGGCTTCCAGGTGATATAGAACGGAATGTGCTTGTACAGTGGGTCGGAAGACTTGGCGCTGTAACCCATCGCGTCGATATTGCACATCCGAAAGCGGCCCCCGGCACGGTTGGTGTTTCCCGACCTCTCTCCCAGTCCGAAGTACATCTCCTCACGGTCGCGAGCCAGATAATGATAGACCTTTTCATCCCACCAGCCAAAGTTATAAGCTTGTGTACGCCGGTCGCGGGCTACCCGACGCCATTCTCCATCTACGAGCAGGTCCCACTCGCAGAGCAGTCCGCGCAACTCCACCGTCAGCCCCATCCGCGCAGTCTCGATCCTCAGCCGCCCCGACAGTTCCATCAGGGTGAATTCCGGGCAGGTGAAACCGGTTGTCGCATAACGATCGCGCCCCTCCTCCGGAACGTCCTCCAACCCCGGAGCGATGGCCCAGGTTGCCGGCTGGTGCAACTCTCCGTCGGGCAGCACGAGAACTCGCAGGATGTCATCCTCCAATACGAAAATGTGCGCCGTGGCGCGCGCAGAAGTCGCCAGATCGATGCGTCCCCGCGCTCTGTCGCTGACGCTGAAAAGCGGAGGAGTGCCAACCGTGGAATGTATGGTCGTCATATCGAACTTGCCCGCCATCGCGGGCGGAGTAGAGTGACCAGAATCGTCGCTCCCAACAGATCGAAGACACTCAGACATCCGAACAGCGGAGCGTAGCCCATCCGCTCCGCCAAGGCTCCGACCAGCAGCGAAAAAAGAAGCCCGCCGGTCCATGAAGCCATCCCCGTAAGTCCGTTGGCAGTGGCCACTTCGCCTTGTTTGAAAACATCTGTCGTCAGCGTGTTCAAGAGGCCTGAGATCATCTGGTGGGCAAATCCGCCGAAACAGAAAAGGGCAATTGCCGCGCCCGGCGTTCCCACCAAACCGACGCAGCCCGGGGCGATCATGAGTACCGCCCCGATTCCTATCCCCGCCACGCGCGACCCAACCAGGCTCAGACCGAACCAGCGCATCAGAAATGGCGAGAGGTACCCACCCAGGATGCCGCCCAAATCCGCGGCAAGAAAGGGAAGCCAGGCAAATAGTGCGATCCCCTTCAAGTCCATGTGCCGTTCGGTTGCAAGGTAGAGCGGCAGCCAAAAACTGAACGTCTGCCAGGCCGGTTCAGCCAGGAAGCGCGCGATGGCAATGGCCCAAAACTGGCGTGCCTTGACGAGTTCACGTGCCGGCGCACGCTGACTCGCCGCTGGTGCCGCGCGGTCCGCGAGAATGTGCGCGCGTTCGGCCGCGCCCAGGGCCGGATGGTCGGCCGGTGCCCGGTAAAAAGCCCACCACGCCGCAGCCCAGGGTATTCCCACAAGGCCCGAGACCACGAAGGCCACGCGCCAGTTGTAGTGCAGCGCCAGCCAGACCACCACGGGCGGCGCCAGCATCGCGCCCAACGATGTTCCCGCGTTGAAATACCCGATCGCGACCGATCGTTCCCTCCCTGGGAACCACTCGGCCACGGCCTTCACACCCGCAGGGATCGCGCACGCCTGAGTCACCCCCAGGGATCCGCGAAACACCGCCAATGATCGCCATCCGCCGGCCGTGCCATGCAGAGCCGCCGTAACCGACCAGATGATGGCGAACAGTGCAAAGCTGAGCCGCAGTCCCAGCGTGTCGATGACCCAACCGCAGACCGGCTGCATCACGGTGTAAGCAAGCTGGAATGCCGCAACCACATAGGAGTACTGCTGTGTCGAGAAACCGAGCGTCCCTTTCAGTTGGGGCCCGAGCACCGCCAGGGAATTACGCGCCAGATAGTTCGCGATGGTGCCAAGACATACGAGTCCCACGATCCACCATCGAAGGCCTTTAATAGCTGGCCAGCTTCGGCGTTCACCCGGTTTTCCCTTTGGCTCCGGCGCCATGTTTGTTCGCACAGAAAGCTCTCGTCTGCGGGGTTCCCGAGTTGCCTCCGCCAGCCCCGTTACAGCATAGCGCCCGTCGTGCAGAGGCGCCATCCCGAAACTACTTAGCTTCAGGGAGGTGCAGCGCTATTCCGCTTGTGTCGTCGAGCCGTCTTGGCGCAGCGGCGTCATACGCCGTCGATGAGCCAAAAGCGGCGCCCGATCCACACGAGCGTTAATTGGTATTGTCGGTATCCGGTTTATAAGGTCATTGTCTCCATTTGCCATCCGCCCAGCGGCGCGGAAGGGGAGCGCCGATCTTAGCAACCGAAAGTAGCCGCGAGGCAGCACAAGGCAGCAGGCGCGATGCGCCCAAAGAGAAAGGCCCGCAACGTCAGCGATTTCCGGGCGTCTCCGAATCTCTTCTCACAATCGCGCCCTTTCGCTCTCCAATGCGGGACAATATGGAGGTTCGGAAAGGCTTCGAAAATGAATTCGGCTCCCAGGTCCGCCGGTGACACATTCCGGCCTCAGCTCCTCGAACGGCGCGCTCGACTGCAGGAGGCTGCGACCTCCGTTTCCGCTGCCTACCTCAACGATCTCATCGCGGAAATCGACTCTGCTCTGCAAAGAATCGGTACTGGCTCGTACGGCCTCTGCGAGGCTTGCCACGATACGATCGAGGCCGACCGCCTGGAGCGTAACCCTTTGGTCCGATTTTGCCTGGACCACCTCAGTCAAGCAGAGCTACTGGCTCATCAGCAGGACCTTGAGTTGGCCACGCAAATCCAGTCAAAGCTGCTGCCGCCCAGGGACATCGCCTTGGAAAGTTGGGACACGCAGTATCGCTACCAGCCCGTCGGTGCAGTTGGCGGCGATTACTGCGAACTGATCGTTCTGGACGATTCCGACGGCATCACAGAGGCGCAAGATCCGTTAGGCAACGAATACCAAGAAGAACGCTTGATCGGCCGCCATGCCGGCGCGGCGCCATTCCGCGCCCGATAAGTAGCTCCCTCTGGCGAGTAAGATCGTTCCAGGAGGACCATCATGAACGCACTGGAAGGCAAAGTCGCACTCATTACCGGCGCCAACGGAGGGCTTGGGAACTTCGTTACCGAAGCGTTTCTGGCGGCTGGGGCGAAGGTGATGGGAGTGTCGCGATCGATTCGGGCGAGTGACTTCCCGCACCCGGCGTTCGCCGCCCTGCCCGCGGAGCTTTCGGGCGGCGAGGCGGCACGCAAGGTGACCGACCACATCGTGGCCAGGTTCGGACGCATCGACGCCCTGGTACATGTGGTGGGCGGCTTCGCCGGCGGAAAGAGCGTCGCCGAAACCGACGATGCCACGCTCGACAAAATGCTGGATCTGAACTACCGTTCGGCGTTCTTCATGGCGCGGGCGGTGCTGCCGCACATGCGGCAGCAGGGCGGCGGGCGAATCCTGGCCGTGGCGAGCCGGCAGGCCGTGGAGCCCGGCGCCATGGTGGGGGCATACAGCGCTTCAAAAGCGGCGCTCGTGGCGTTAATCCGCACTATCGCGCTGGAGAACAAGGATCGCCACATCTCGGCGAACACGGTGCTGCCGGGCACGATGGATACGCCGGCCAACCGGGCCGCCGACCCGAAAGCCGATCCATTGCAATGGGTGCAGCCGGCGCAGGTGGCCGCACTGTTGGTGCACCTGGCGTCGGATGCCGCCGCGCAGGTGACCGGCGCGGCCATTCCGGTCTATGGCAACCAGGTTTGAGAAGCTCGCGGCGCGGTTGACGGGCATCGTGGAGGGTAAGACCTCGCAGGCCGGCTCGCCTCCCCAACCGTCCATCGCATCCGGCGGAATAGGAACACCGCGAACCTGCCTTTCACCTCCGTTGCTCTTGACATCGGGAATCGTTCGGTAGATACTCCTATCAAGCGTCTATGGGAAAAGAACAATCGGGGCCTGAAGGAACCCTGGTCCAGGGAACGCTGGACATGCTCATTTTGAAAACCCTCAGCCGCGGACCCTTGCATGGATACGGGATCTCGCAGTGGATCCAGCGGATCTCTGACGAAGTGCTGCGCGTGGAAGAAGGATCGCTGTATCCGGCCTTGCACCGGCTGGAACTGGACGGCGTCATCGACTCCGAGTGGGGACAATCGGCAAACAATCGGCGCGCGAAGTATTATCGGCTGACCGCGGAGGGTCGCAGGCGGCTGTCGCGGGAATCCAGCCAGTGGCGGCGGCTGGCGGAAGCCATCGCACGCGTGATGGAGACGGCGTGAAATGAACCGATTTCGAAAGAAACTGCGGGCGCTGTGGCGGCGCCGGCAACTGGACCGCGACCTCGAAGACGAGTTGCGTTTTCACTTGGAAATGGCGGCGGAAGAGTCCGGCGGAAGCGACGCTCGGCGGCGCTTCGGGAACTTGACCGGCATCGAAGAGCGCTGTCGCGACCTGTGGACCTTCACCGGGATCGAAACATGGTGGCAAGACGTCCGGTATGCGGCGCGAACGTTCGGCAGAAACCCGGGGTTCACCGCCGTCGCGGTGGTCGCGCTGGCGCTCGGCATCGGCGCCGACACTGCGATGTTCAGTATCGTCAACGGGGCCCTCTCCTGGGATATGGGGCTGGACCATCCCGACCGGGTGGTGATTGTCAATGCCACCGACCCGGCGCACTTCCAGAACTTCGGCGCGTCGTACCCGGACTTTCGCGATTTGCGGGCGCGCGTGAAGTCGCTGGCGGGCCTGGCGGCCTATCGCTTCGTGCCGGTCAACGTGAGCGATCATAGCGGGCTGCCGGAGCGGTATTACTGCGTGTGCGTGTCGTCGAATGGCAACCGGGTGGTGCACCAGAGACCGCTGTTGGGCCGCGACTTCACGCCCGCAGACGAGAAGCCGGGCGCGACCCCGGTGGTGCTGCTCGGGCACCACGTTTGGCAGCAGCGGTACGGCGGCGGCCCGGGCGTCGTCGGCCGGACAATTCGTGTCGACGATGTGCCGACCGAGGTGGTGGGAGTGATGCCGCCGGGAAAGCGATTTCCGGAGGACACGGACTTGTGGATGCCGCTGGTCCCCACCGCTGCGACGGAGCGGCGCGACAACCGGAGCCTGATGGTGTACGGCCGCCTGGCCGACGGGGTGAAGCTCAGTGCGGCCCGCGTGGAATTGGACACACTGATGCAGCAACTGGCGAGCCAGTATCCGGAGACCAACCGGGGTCTCACGGCGGAGGTGTTGCCGATCGTAATGATCACCGGCGTTTACGCTATGCGGCCGCTGTTCGCGGTGTTGTTTGGCGCGGTGGGATTCGTGCTGCTGATCGCGTGCGCGGATGTGGCCAACATGCTGCTGGCGCGTGCGGCGGGACGGGCGCGGGAGATTTCGATCCGCGTCGCGATCGGCGCCGGGCGGGCGCGCATCGTCCGGCAACTGCTGATCGAGAGTACGCTGCTATGGCTGGCGGGAGGCTTGTTGGGCTGGCTGGTGGCGATCGGCGGGCTGCGCTGGTTCGATAGGGGTACGGGCAACCTGGTGAAGCCGCCATGGTTGCATCTGAACCTGGACGCGACGGCGTTCGCTTACCTCGGGGCGATTTCCGTGGCCACTGGGATGCTGTTCGGAATGGCGCCGGCGTTCCGGCTGGCGAAGGTAGACATTTCCGCGTCGTTGAAGGACGGCGGGCACGGCATGCTGGGCGGGCGTCGCAGTCTTCGCCTGGCCGGCACATTGGTGGCGCTCGAGATGGCGCTGTGCGTGATGCTGCTGGCGGGCGCGGGCCTGATGATTCGAAGCATCCCAAACCTGTACGCGACGCCGGTTGGCTTGAATACAGCGAATGTGCTGACGATGCGCATTAACCTTCCGGAAACGAAGTATCCGCGGGAGGAGGACCTGGTGCGATTCCATAGGACCCTGGCCGCGCGCCTCGATGCACTGCCCGGTGTGGAAGCGGCGGCGGTGGTTTCGAACCTGCCGCTCGGCCGCTGGATGGAGTTCCCCTACCAGATGGAAGGGGACGCTCCGGCCGGGGACCGGCTGCCGCGGTTGGACGCGATCATTGCAAGCGCCGGCTACTTTCGAGTGGGGCAGGTGCGGGCGCGGCGAGGACGGCTGTACACGGATCAGGAGAGCGTGACGGACGCGCCGGTGGCCGTGGTCAACGAGAACTTCGTGGCGAAAATGTGGCCGGGCAAAGACCCGCTGGGCAAGCGGCTGCGCGTGTTTCGGGACGGCGTCCCGCAGCCGTGGCTGACCGTGGTCGGCGTGGTGCCCGACATTCTGCAAGACTTCCGCCATCCGCTCGAACATTCGCCGCTGATCTACTTGCCGTATGCGGAGGCGCCGCAGCGGGTGGCGCACCTGGCGGCGCGAACGGCCGTGCCGCCGTCGACGCTGGCGCAGGCATTTCGCACCGAAGTGCAGAAGGTGGACGAAGGGCTGCCGGTGTACGAAGTACGGTCGCTCGACAACCGGATTGCGGAGAACCGTCTGACGACGAGCCTGTTCGGCGTCATCTGCATGGTGTTTGCGGCGGTGGCATTGGTGCTGGCGTCGATCGGGTTGTATTCGGTGACGGCCCATTCGGTCAGCCAGCGGACGCAGGAGTTCGGCGTCCGCCTGGCGATGGGAGGAACCAGCGGCGACATCCTGCGGCTGGTGTTCCGGCAGAGTCTGCGGCCGCTGATGTACGGGCTGGCGATCAGGCTGCCGCTGGCGTTCGGCGTAACGCGTCTGTTGCGAGCGGTGCTGGCGGGCGTATCGCCCGGGGATCCGCTGACGTTTCTGGCAGCCGGCGCCGTGCTCACGTTGGCCGGCGTGGCGGGGTGCGCCATTCCGGCTCGCCGGGCGGTGCGGGTCGACCCGGCGGTTGTGTTGCGGTGTGAATGAAGGAGATGTTCGAACTGTGCTCCGGTGCCGTTTAACAGGGTGCGCGCCGTTTGCAAAGACGATCAATCCGCGTCTCACTGGCAACTTCCGCCCGTCGGAGCTACTTCGCCAACGCATCCCACAACCGTGCTGCTCGCTGCACTACGAAATCGCGGTCTTGCGGTAGCACGAATCTCCGGCGAATCAGCTCGTCAGCCGCCGCATTCACGCGCTGCAAATACTGCTCGCGGCTGGCATACCGCTCCGCAATCGAAAGCCGCGGATCGTGTGCCGCCGCGCGCGCCTCTTTGGTCTTCGCCAGCGGAAACGTCGATCCGTAAAACTCCGCAATCTCCCCAGGCGCGCCGCGTTCCGGCGCCCGCAGGTTCCAACCCGTCAACGTCGCCAGCGGAACCGAGACCTCCGGCAACCGCACGCCCCCCAGGTCGATTCCATCCGCGTCCACCTGCGGCACCAATATGGGGAAGGCGCCTGTCACCTTCGGCGGCTCTTGCAGAATCACGCCATGCAACTCGAACTCCGGCCCGAAATCGAGCCGCCGCGCCACGCGCGGGTGTTGGGGCGGCGTCACGTCATCGATCGCCGGAAACTTCAAGCCCGCCAGTTTAGTCAACTGCCGGTCCGCAATGTGCGGATACACCGAAGCCGGCGGTGCAACGCCGTCTTTAATCCAGGCCTCCATCGCCGCCAGCAGCGCGCGTTGCACCGGGCGGTGATCCACCACGCCGACCAGGTACTGCGTTCCGCGCTTCACCAGGGGCAGCGAACGCGGGAAGTGCTGCACCCCTGCCAGGAAATAAATCCGCGTGTCCGGCGAAATCGGCGCGTCGCGTCTGCCATCCGCGGTAATGTGGATCAGTGAAGCCGCGCGTCCCCAGTATTCCGAGGAATCGTTGGTAAAGAATATCTTCGGCGAAACCCGCGCGGCGCGCGCGCGGTCGAGCAGCCCGGCGGTTTTGCCCGTCACCGGATCGGTTTCATCCGTGCCGGTGAACGGAAACACGTCGGTAGGATAGAAGACGTTGAGGTACGGCCAGCCATCGCGCGAAGGCTGCGCGTAGCGGAAGTTGAAGCTGCCGCGCCCGGCTCCTGCCACGTCGGCCCATAGGCCGTCGAAGACCTTGCGCCCGTTTTCGTCGGCGTTGAATCCATCGTAGACGAACTCGCGCAGCCAGCGTCCACTTTGCGAAACGCCGAAGCCAATGGCGAGTTTCACCGAGAGCGGCGGTCCGCTCCATTCGCTGGCTTCCCCGCCATACTTCAAAAAAGAGATGAAGTCGCGCACCGCGGCCAGGCCCGCACCGGCCACCACCGGATCCTTTCCCTGGTATACGAACTCGTAGAGCATCCCGGCTTCGAAGCCGCTCTGCATCTCTACTGAATGGCCGTCGGCGCCCAATGAATATCTTTCCGCCGGAATTTGCCGCGGCGCCGCCTCCGTGCTGCTACGCACATACAGACCGAGCGTTTTTCCTGCTGCAATCGCGTCCTGATTGCGGTCGCCAAGCGGCATCGAAGGTCCGCTCTTATCGGGCGTAAATTCGGCGCGCACTAGCCCGTCCGTCGGCGCTCCTGCGCGAAAGTGTGGCGCCGTGAAGTGCAGCGCATCGCGGTTCGATGCTGGGATATCCCATTCCCATCCGAGCCACACCAGCGTGTAGCCTTGCCTCATTACCCATTGGTCGCCGAAGTCGTTCGCGCCACGCGCGAAGTCGAAGCGATTGAGCATACCCTTGCCGCCGCGATTGGAAACCTCGAACAGCATCGTCCCGTTACTCCTCGCCGCAGCGGCTGGTTGCAGGATGTAGAAATCCGCCGTGCACTCGGCCTCTCCGGCGGCGTCGAGCTGCGCCAGTTCCAGATCGCGCACAACGCGGTTGGCAGTGAGCTTCGGATTCATTCCAAAGTGGGCCCGGCCTACAATGAGTTCGTAAACCCCATCGAGAACGGGCGTGCGCTCCGAAATTTCCACGCTGCGCACCGCGGCGCTGCCCGCACCCGCCAGCGCCAGCAGACAAAGATACCGTCGTACCATGAGGTCGAGTCTATCAAAGCCGCAGATTCTGGCGAGACGCCTTCGTCTCCGCAGCCCCTGTCCCATTTGCTATACTTCCTCCAGGCATTTCCATTTCGGAGGTGAGGGGGAACGTGAATTACTTCTCGATATTCGCGCTCGTGGCACTGGCAACCTCCGCGCTGGCGCAAACCGCGCCGCCCAAGACCAGCCTGAAAGTAGGAGACGAGGCGCCCGATTTCTCGGTCGCCGCCAATAGCACCAGCAACCGTGTTGCGGTCAAGCTCTCCGATTTGCGCGGCACGAAGAACGTCATTCTGGCCTTCTTCCCCGCCGCCTTTACCGGCGGTTGAACGGCCGAACTCACGGCATACCAGTCTGGTATCGGAAAATTCACTGCCAATGACAGCCAGGTGCTGGCGATCAGCACCGATGCACCGCCCACGTTGGCGCATTGGGCCAAGGAGCTGGGAGCGGACTTCCCCCTGTTGAGCGACCACGATCGCAAGATCTCGGCGCTCTACGGCGTGCTTGCGCCTTCGGGGTACGCCAACCGCGCCACGTTTGTGGTCGACATGGCAGGCAAGATTGCTTTCATCGAGGAAGGCAAATCTGCCATCGATGTCACCACTGCCGAGACCGCCTGTAGCCGTCTGGCGCACAAGAAACAATAGCTGCACCGGTTCCTATGCAGGCACGCCGCTGGGAGCGGAATCTACAGCGCGTTTCACCAGCAATATGGTGACGTCGTCTTCGTTGTGTGTCGGGTCCACCAAGGATTTCAGAATCGCCATCGTGGGTCCCGAAGTATCGGCCAGAGCCTCGCGCAAGCGGTTCACCGGATCCTTTGCCTGAATCGAGTCGGTCAAGCCGTCGGTGAATACGAGGAGCCCGCCAGCGCGAGGAATCGCGGCCATGCGGGCGTCATACTCCGCGTTGCCAAACAACCCAAGCGGCATGCCGGTGGCTTCCAGCAATGTGGCTGATTCGGAACCAAACACAATCGGGGCGTTGTGGCCGGCATTCACATAGGTCAATTCTCCCGAATCGCGGCTCAGTACAATGAACACCGCTGTCGCAAAGCGATCGCTCGGGGTGTAGCGGCTCAGGTGCTGGTTAATCCGCCGCGCCAGCGCCAGGGGGTCCGCTTCCACATTGGCGATACTCCTTACCAGAGCCTGTATGTTTGCCGCCAGCAGCGCCGCCGGCATTCCTTTCCCGGACACATCCGCCACCGCGATTAGCGTTCGGTTACCGGCCAGCTCGATTACGTCAAAGTAGTCGCCGCCCACGTCACGGAAGGGCTTATAGAACGTCTCCACCTGGTAGCCCGGCAACTCGTCCAGTTTCTGGGGGTGGAGCGTTTGCTGGATCTGTCGCGCGGCAATCTGGTCGGCTTCCAGTTGCGTCTTGCGGACAAACTCCGAAGTCAGCATCCCGTTCATCAGCCCCCAGCCCAGCGCGTAAAGCAGCCACACACTCGCATAGAGAAGTATCCCCTTCGGCCATATCACAGGCCATATCAAAGACCGCGTCAAAAGGGCATAGACCGCGTATCCCTGCATCAAATACCCGGCCCACGTGATGACACGTTTGGACTTCGGCATCTCGCGAGTCCAGTCGTAAGAGGCATACCGGAGCGCACGGCGCAAAAGGCCGGCGGATCTGTCGAGCCGCGCCTGCTGGATTGGAAAACCCATCGCTGGCAGTCTAGCAAAAGGCAGCGGTGGATGATCGGCACTCTGGCTCGTTCGATGGCCGCGCTTGTGTTGTCATGACTTCAGCACAGCCGGCCGAGCCGGCACCGGAATCGGAGTCCCCGCTATTCGGCCCCGGCGCCCGAGCTGCGCTCGTACTCGGCGTTGAATTCGCAACCAATCAGGGCAATCAACGCCATCATGTACATCCAGACTAACAGCGCGATGCCTGCGCCGATGGAGCCGTACATCAGGTTGTAATGGCCCATATTGCGGACATACCAGGCAAATCCCGAAGTGGCCAGCATCCATAAAACGGTGGCCAGAACCGCGCCCGGCCACACCAGGCGCCAGCGCTGCTTGCGGTTGGGGCCGAAGTAGTAGAGCAGCGTGGTCACCAGAATTGTCGTCAGGAATTCCACCGCCCATCGCGCCAGCCGGCTCACCAATCTCCACCACCATGTCAGCGGATGAAGCAGCGGATCCACTTTCATCCAGTTGAGCACCACCTTCTCCACCTGGTTGCCGAACATAATGAGCATTGTGGCCGCCACCAGCGGCGCCGCCGCCAACAGCACGAGCGAGATCGCCACCAGGTTGCCGCGCAAGAAGCTACGGTCGCGGGGTACCCTGTATGCCGCCTGAAAGCCCTCGATCAGGCTCTTGATGACGCCGGAGGCGGCCCACAGCGAAATCAGCCCGGCTACTATCAGCAGTGAAATCGGGCGCGCACCGGTGATGCGGAACTGCTGTATCACCAGGCCCTCCGAGCCCGGCGGCACGATTTGCGATAGCGCGCGTTCCATGGTGTTAGAAACGAAGGGAACGCCGCTCTGCACCAGAATCGTGGCAGCCGAGGTCAGCACGGGAAAGAAAGAAAGCAGCGCGGAATAGGCCGCTCCCTTCGCGATGGCCAAGCAGTTGTCGTCGAACGCGGCCATCACGCTGCGTTGCAGCAGCCGGGCGAAATTGTGCGGAGTGAGCGCCACAGCGCCAGTATAACTGGCCCGCGGCGTGAAACAGATCCCCGGCCGCCTGTGGGGCAGGTTGATAACCTGCGCGCCGATTGTGAATCGGCGCAGCCGGGCGAAGCCCGGCCGGTTTTTCCGCTGCCGCCGTAAGTGCCGGGGTTGCCCGGCCGTAGCTTCATTGCCTCTGGAACAGTATGACGGTCGTGCCTCCGGCCTGGCTTTGCCTTACGGGCTGATATCCGGCGGCTGCAAGAGTCGCCAGCGAGTTGCGCCGGTCCGCCTCCGCGCTATGGAGGTTGTAGGCGAACGCGATGGACGCCGCCGTGGGTGGCCACGCGCAGCGGCGCTGTTCCACCGCCGGCTCAAACAAAGCGTACATACCGGGATCGTCGCTGGGAACGAAAGCCAGGCACGGGCCTTGGGAAGCTGCATCGCGCAGCAGGCGCGCGGCTGCGGCAACGTCCTCGTGAGGCCGGCTGAAGTAGGTGTAGTTCTTGGCCAGCGCGCCGCCGAGGAACAGCAGCACAATGCCGGCCCATACAAGCCAGCGCCGGCTTTCGAGCAACCCGTGCACCGCAAGCAGCACCAGTGCCGGCACTACGAAGATGAACTGGCGGACGGCGAAGAAGTAGTGATACGCGTAGTCGGTGGCAAAGCCGAGGATGACGCCGGAGAGAATGCCGGCGGCCAGCAGCCATCCCATGCGGCGCTCCATCCGGCGGAATCCGTAAACCGCCCCCGCCAACAGCGCCAATGAGGCCGCCCAACCGTCACCGGAGATCTCGCGCAGCAGCACCAAGACGACGTGAGGCGACGCCTCGAAGCGGAGCGCCAACGCGTCGATGGTCTGTTGCCATCCGGACTTGGTCCAAACATACCAAGGTATAAAGCTCACCAGCGCCAGTGCGCACGCAGCCGTTGCATGCGCGAACGACCTCCAGCGCCGCGCGAGCGCCAGCGAAAGCACCTGCCCCGGCTGGATGAAAGCCGCGAAACCCTGCGAGTAGAAGCTGGCCGCCACCGCGAGCGCGTACAGCAGCCCGCGCCCAGCTCCGGGCGAGCGGTCGAGCCGCACCAGGCACCAGGTGGCCACGATGGCAAATAGCAGCCCGTGCGAATAGTTGCGCCCTTCCACCGCGTAGCGCAGTTGAATCGGCAGCACCATGAAGACCGCCAGCAGCACCGTCCGGATGCGGATGCCTGCCTCGCGGCCCAATTGCGCCAGGGCCAGGCACGCCAGCAAGCTCGCTATCGCCGAGGGCAGGCGCGCCGTCACGAAGCTGAGGCCGAACGTCGCGATCAACCAGAACTGCAGCAGGTACCCAAGCGGCACGCCTCCGGCATTGTGGCGGTGATACGCGAGAAACGCACCGAAGGTGGGCTGCGTGGTGGCGGCAAGCTGCGTGACCTCGTCCAACCAAAACGGCAGCAGCCGCATCAGCCACAGCAAAACCGCGGCATAGACGGCGCACAGCAACGCCGCCCACAGCCGGTCGCGGCGCTGGAAAAGTCCCAAGGTGCCGGCCAGCGCGCTCATCCTGTCAGCCGATCCACATCTCAGGTTAGCCGACCCGACACCGCGCGCGCGAACGGGTGCGGAACATAAGAGTGGAACAAGGGCACGGGTCAGCCCGCCAGGGCGAAAGATAATAGGCCAGCGCGTGAGCGCTGGGACTGGCCGTGAAGTTATCCAGCCCCGGAACGGGGCGGAAGAGCGAGCGTTCCCTTGCCAGTCTTGGTCGGTCTCTTGCGTCCCGCTCCGGGCTGCTCGATCCGATGGAGGATGCCCAGCACTCACGCGCTGGCATCCGTTCTGTCGCCGCTCTCGATCTTGCCGCAATCCTGTATCCTGATGAGGTATGCTCAGCGATCGGTTGCGCGAAGCTGGAGTGGTGGGCGCGGGCGGCGCCGGCTTCCCGACTCATGTGAAAGCGCAATCGCAGGTGGAATACGTGATCGCCAATGGCGCCGAATGCGAGCCGCTCATCCACAAAGACGCCGAGCTGATGAAGCATTTCCCCGCCGAAATTCTGGCCGGGATGGAAGCGATGATCGATTCAACCGGCGCGAAGTTCGGCAAGTTCGGCGTCAAAACCAAAAATCAGGAATCGATCGACGCGCTCCAGCGCAGCCAGCCTTCCGCCCGCATCGAGTTCGTGCTGCTGGGCGATTTCTATCCCTCCGGCGACGAATACGAATTGGTGTACAGCGCCACCGGCCGCCTGATTCCGCCCGGCGGCATCCCGCTCCAGGTCGGCTGCGTGGTGAATAACGTCGAGACGCTGTACAACGTGAAACTGGCCCTCGAAGGCCACCCGGTGACGGAAAAGTTTCTCTCCGTGTGCGGCGCGGTGGCGCAGCCGAAATCGCTCTGGGCGCCGGTGGGAACGCCCTTCCGCGACCTGCTCGCCATGGCCGGAGGCGCTACTGTCTCCGACTACGGCATTTTCGTCAGCGGCATCATGATGGGCACCCTCACCTTCGATGCCGATGATGTAGTCACCAAGACCACCGGCGGCCTCATCGTGCTCCCGCGCGATCACTACCTGATGACGCGGCGCACCCGCTCGCAGGACGAGATGAACCACATCGGCAAATCGGCCTGCGATCAGTGCAGCTATTGCACCGAGTTTTGCCCGCGCTACCTGCTGGGCTACGAAGTGCAGCCGCACAAGGTGATGCGCAGCCTCGGGTTCACGGCCACCGGCGCTGACATCTGGAACCAATGGTCGGAATTGTGTTGCGCCTGTGGCCTCTGCACGCTCTACGCCTGTCCCGAGGATCTCTACCCCAAGGAAGCCTGCGACGATGGCAAGCGCGACCGCCGCGCCGCCGGCTTGAAATTCGTCCAGCAGAAACCAGTCGCGGTGCATCCCATGAAAGAATTCCGGCGCGTGCCGCTGTCGCAATTGCGGCGGCGGTTGCAGGTGGAGGAGTATGAACGGGAGACGCCCTTCGATTCCGCCGCGTGCGCGCCCGCGATGGTGCGCATTCGCATGAAGCAGCACGCCGGCGAGCCGGCCGTGCCGGCGGTTCGCGAGGGGCAGAAAGTCAAGAAGGGGCAGGTGGCCGGACGCGTCGAAGATTCCAAGCTCGGCGCCCACGTGCACTCGAGCATCGCCGGCAAGGTGCGCGCCGTAACCCCCGAATATGTCGAGATAGTGGCATAAACCATGACCGCGAATTCCATCGGATTAATCGAACTCACCAGCATCGCGGCCGGCTATCAGGTCACCGACGCCATGCTCAAGACGGCAGCCGTCGACCTCATGCTGTCGCGTTCCATCTGCTCGGGTAAGTACATGGTGATGGTGCGCGGCGAAGTGGGAGCCGTCGAGGCCAGCGTCGCGGCCGGCGTCAGCGCGGGCCATTTTTCCGTGATCGATTCCTTCGTCATTCCCAACCTGCACGAAGGCGTCTTCCCGGCTATCGCCGGCTCCGCCAAAGTGGAAGCGCTCGAAGCGCTGGGGATTCTGGAATCGTTTTCGGTGGCCGCGCTGATCGAAGGCGCGGATGCCGCGGTCAAGACGGCCGCCGTTCAGTTGATCGAGATCCGCCTTGCCATGGCGCTCGGCGGCAAAGCCTTCGTGACGCTGACCGGCGACGTGGCCGCGGTCCAGAGCGCCATCGATGCCGGCGCAGCCGTGGTGGGAGCCAAGGGCATGCTGGTGAACAAGGTAGTTATCCCGCGCCCGCGCGCGGAACTGCTCAATGAGATGATTTGACGAGTCTCCGAGGGCCAGGAGCGATGCGGCCGCACGCGGCCGGCTAGTCCCAATACTGTTGACTTTAATCGTGGCGCAGGCTGTCCAGCCTGCAGAGCCGAGAGTCATCTCGGCTTCTCCGGCCACTCTTCCTTTCTGGCCACCATTTAAAGGAATAGTGTTGCGGCTAGTCCGAGCTTTCCACATCCGGACTTGGAGACAGCGTTTTGGAACTGGCTTCTCACCGGGGCACGATGTACTTGTGGTCGATACCATACTGCTTGACCAATGCCTTCATGGATTCGAGGTACTGGCTGCTGGCGGGGCAAGGCGGTCCATTCGTTCCTAAAGCGCCAGTACAATGCGTAACCCTTCATCCACAAACCGCTGCGCCCGCGGCGGCAGCGTGCCGACGTGTTCGGTTAGAAAACTGCGGTCGAGAGTCAACAACTGGGACACGTTCACGACCGAGTCTTGGGGCAGGCCCGCAACGCGTGCCGGCAACAGAACGTTGCCCGGGGCTTCGGCAAGGTCGAGGTTGGTCGTAATCACAGCGACAATTGCGGTCTGAATCCGGCTGCGATTGAAGGAGTCAGCTTGGATCACAAGCACCGGCCGCCTGTAGCCAGGCTCGGAGCGGCGGGGTTCGCGAAGATCCGCCCACCAGATCTCTCCTCGCTGGATCTCGCTCATCGTCTACCACGCATCCTTTTCGAGCGACTTCAGTTGAGCGCGATGCAATCCCGAATCCAGTTTCGCCGGACAACGCGAATACAAGTCATTCAGGCGCTCTGTGATTGCGCTGCCCTGCTGTCGTTTCAAGTACTCCGCAATCGCGGCAGCGTACAATTCGCTTCTCGAAACGCGGAGCCGGCGGGCGGTAGCTTCCGCCAAGCGGAAAAGATCGTCGGGCATCGATACAGCAGTCTTCACACCCTCAGTATAACCCGAGTTATACTCCCTGGCCATCCGGCCGCTTGGTCGCCTTCTCGGAGGTTTGGAGTTTCCCGTTAACCCCGCTGGCCCCGGATCGTAAACCGACGGTTTGGCAGGCGGACTCTATCTCAAGTCGGCGCCTCCGACGGCGCCGTTGTCTGCGCTACTTACTCGGTCTTCGAGTAGTAATACGTGTACTTACTGTATAGCTCCGATGCCCGGGCGCCGTTGGCGACGATTCCCAGCACGTTGTTCTCGCACAGCGATTGAATGGCGCGCGTCACGTTGTCGAAGGTCGTGCTGCCGATCTTGACCACTAGAATCGTGCCATCCGCCATAGTCGAGAGCAGGTTGGCGTCCGCCGAAAACAGCAGCGGCGGAGTATCGAAGATCGCCCAATTGAAAAGACGCGGCAAATCTTCGAACAACTGTTTGGCCTGCCGCATATTCAGCAGCTCCAGCGGATTCTTCACCGGCGTGCCGGCCGGCAGCAGGTAGAGGTTGGTGCCCTGCACTTTGCGCAGCGCCTGTGTAAAGCTGCACGCACCGGCGATGTAATCGGAAAGGCCGGGCGAGCGATCCACCTGCAGCAGGTTGTGAACGATGGGCCGCCGCAGGTCGAAATCGCCCAGCAGCACCGAGCTTTCCGTCAGGTGCGCCTGGGCCAGCGCCAGGTTGACGGAGCAGAAGGTCTTGCCTTCCGCCGGCGACGGGCTGGTGACCACCACTGTGTGCAGCGGCTGCAGCGTCTGCAGGTGATTCAACCGTGTGCGCAACGTGCGGAACTCTTCCGCCGGGGTTTCGTGGGAGGTGTTCAGATCCAGCAAATGCGATTCCGGCGCCGGACTAAATGCCACCGTCTCCACTTCGCGCAGCGTTGCGGGATCCAGGCTCACCCGCGTGACCCCCACCGGGGCGACCCCACTCACTTGCAGGAACTCGGGCATACGCGGCGCCTCCGCGCGGACTTCCACCGGCTCCTCCCCGGTCAACGGGGCGCCTTGTTCGGCCCGGCGCAAAGCATCGTGTACTCGACTCATGGTTACCTCCAGCCGGCGCTCGGCGCAGCTAGCTCCTGCCAAAAAAGTGATAGTAAACGGAAATCGTCATCGCCAGGCAGCCGATAATGAAGGAACTGGACCACGCCAGCCAGAACAGACGGCGCTTGCGGCGCACGAGCAATGCGTTCTCCAACAGGGGAATACTGCTCAACACCGGCAGGTTGGTGTACGCGCGCACATCTTTCAAGTTCTTCAGCGACGCATCGCGCATCTCCCGGGCGCCCGCCAGCACGATGCCGATCATCAGCCCGATCGCCGTTCCAACCGCTGCCCAGACCGGACGGTTCGGATCGGTAGCCTGCTCCGGCAGCGAGGCCGGGTCCAGCAACTCCAGATTCTCGCCGCCTTTGTGTTGCTCCAGGTCCTGGGCCGTTTCCGAAGAGTCCCGCTTCTGCACCAGGTCTTCGTAATTCTTCTTGGCGAGCTGGTAGTCGCTGTTGAGCTGCATGTATTGCTGCTCGTTGAGCGGGGCCTGCTCGATGCGCGTCTGATAAGCGGCGATTTTCTGGTTCTCGGATGCCGTGTTTTTGATCAGGCGGTCGATATCGGCCTGCGTGGTCTGAATCTGGGTTTTGACGGTGGCAACGCTGTTCTTCAACTCCTCGAGCCGCGCCTGCACCGCCGGGTTTGCCACTCTCGTCGGCCCCTGCTCTGCGGTTGAAGCCGCTTGCGCTTCCACTTGCTTTTCGAGATCCGTTTTCTGCGCTTCAGCAACAGAAATCGCTGCTTTGATCGAGGCGATTTCCGGATAATTCTCGCCGTACAACTTCAACATCGAAGCCAGGTTCGCTTTCTGTTGCGTCAAACTCGCGTCCAGCGCCAGCAATTGCTGGCTCTTCACGCTGGCGGGGCCGGCGGGCACCACTTCCTGGCCATGCTGCGCGTAGAAATTCTGGTCGGCGATCAGGTTCTGCAGCGACTGTTCCAGCATCACTTTCCGCGCCTGCGCCTGGGAGAGCGCGTCGGCCATCCTGCCGGCTTCGGCCTCGGCGGCATTTTGCGCCTGCACGTTGGCCTGAAACTGGTCGGGCAATCTCCCCTGGTTGGCCATCTTGAACTCGGTTAGCTTCTGGTCCAGATCGTCCAGGCTCTGTTTGGCGTTCTTCAATTCGTCGCCCAGAAACTCCGTGGTCACGCTGGCCGTCTTGGTCATGTAAATCAAGTTCTGCTCTTCGAACTTGCTGATCAGTTCGCGCACCACCTGCTGCGCCTTGTAACGGTCCGTGTAACTAAAGGCAATGGTGAAAGCTTGGACGCGGGTTTCGCCTTCCGGAGTCGACGACTCGTAAGGCTGCACGCGGATGGCCTTGTTCCGCATGTCCTGCACGATGTCTTCGAGCGGCTTCTGTGTGCGCTCCTTCTTATACAGGTCCAGGTGCACGATCAGGTCCGACAGGCTGCTGCGGCTTAAGATCTCGGTTTCCATCTCCTGCAGCCGCGCGGCCATCTGCGTGGTGACGTCCGATCGAACCAGGTTCTGCGACACCTGTTGCGGCGTGATCGTCATCACCGCCGTCGAGACGTAGGTGTCCGGCCAAAAAAAGGCCACCACTACCGAAATGACCAACCCCGCGAACATCGGCCCGATGATCCACGAGCGGTAGCGCCGGAGCATGTCGATATAGTCTTCGATGTCCGGCTGACGCCGCGAAGCGCTCACATAATTCTGGGCTGCACCCATTTGGCTTGCTGTTACCTCCCGCTACCCTGTGCCCGGGAGACCTCAGGGAACGATAATCTGGTCCCCCGGCTCCAGGTAGATGTTCTGCTCCCGGTCCTTGCCATGGCTCACCTGTTTGTAGTTGAACTTAAACTCCTGGCTGCCCCGCAGAATGCGGATCTTCCGGGTGTTGGCGAAATCGCGGAATCCACCGGCATTCACCAGCCCCTCCATGACCGTGGTCGGTACCACCAGATCGTAAGCCCCCGGTTTCATCACTTCGCCTTGGATATAGTATTTCTTGCTATGAACCGCCGTCAGCCCCACGCTGACGTGGGGATCGCGAATCAACTGGCCATCGACCAGGCGGTGCGAGATATCTTCCTCCACCTGCTGCGGGGTCTTGTTCGCCACCGTCACATCTCCGAGCAGTGGAATGGAGATCGCGCCATCCGGCCGCACCGGAAACTCCCCGGACATCGGAGCGTTATTCCAAATCACGATTTTCAATATGTCTTCCGCGCCAATCAGGTAGGTCTTAGTGCTGGGGGGAGCGGCCGTGGTCGCCGCAGCCGGAGCAGCCATCTTGGCGGGATCGACAGTCGGGTGTGCGTCCGGATGCGCACTCGCCTCGCCCGGCGGATTCTGTGGTGCCGCAGACGCCGCTGGCTGTGCCGCCTGCGTCTCTGCCTGCGCGGCCGGGGCAGCCAGGCAACACACAGACAGCCCCACCAGCGCCATGGCAATCAGAACGGTTCTCATGAATTCCTCAAATGAGCCTGCAAAAGCGCACCTCGGACGCTTGACGCCTGCTAAGGTGCTTCTCGTCACATTGTACAGCATTCACTCTTGCTGGCGATGTTATCCAACCACCTATCCAGCCACCTAATCTACGTTAACACCTTGCAATTAAACACTCTTAACTGACGCCGGGGTTGAAGCGTGCTACTATTCCGGCTGAGTCGGACCTTAGAGCAGCTCTATGCGGAAACCGTCCCGCCGTTCGTTTCTCGCCGGAGCCCTGTTGGGCACCACCGCATGCCGGCAGGATGCGGGAGACCGGCTGGCCCTCACCGGCGAGGAGGCGCGAACGCTGAGCGCCATCTGCGATCAGTTGATTCCCGCCGACCAGGACCCCGGCGCGGCGGCGACCGGCGCGGTGGTTTTCATCGACCGCCAACTGGCCGGCTACTATCGCCGCTACCGGCGTGCCTACCGCGAAGGCCTGGCGCGCACCGCCGCGCTCAGCCGCAAGATGTTCGGCAAACCGCTGGACCAACTGGCGGACGGCCAGCGGCTGGCAGCGGTGAAACGCCTCGAACGAGAGGCGCGGCCGTTTTTCGAGCTGGTGCTGGCCCACACCATGCAAGGCTTCTATGGCAGCCCGCGGCACGGCGGCAACCGCGACTACGCAAGCTGGCGGATGCTGCGCGTGCCGGCCTCGCCGGTACGCGGCCGCATCCTCTACGATCTGCGCCACGGGAAGGAATCGTAGCCATGGCGCTCGATCCGGTGGATGCGGTGGTGATTGGCGCGGGTGCCGGCGGCGGTGTGATCGCCAAAGAATTGGCCTGCGCCGGCATGCGCGTGGCGCTGCTCGAGCGGGGACGTTGGGTCACGGCATGGGACGACCGCAAGGACGACCTGCGCAACCAGCGCACCAGCGACCTGGGCGCGCCCTTCGGCCCGGACAACGCGCGCCATCCGCGCGTAGCTGTCGACCGCCGCGGCCGCGAGCTGGTGGTGCTGCCGAGCGATGGCGCCTACTCGAACAACGCCGCCTGCGTGGGCAGCGGCACGGTGAGCTACGGCGCGATGGCCTGGCGCTACATGGCCCAGGACTTCCGCATGAAGTCCATCTATGGTTGCCCGTCCGGAAGCACGCTCGACGACTGGCCCATCACATACGACGACCTGGAGCCGTTCTACGAAAAGGCCGAGTGGGAGATGGGCGTCTCCGGCGACGTGGCGCCCGATCCATTCCACGCGCCGCGCCGCCGCGGCCTGCCGATGCCGCCGCTTCCGCCCAACCGCGAATATGAAATCCTGAAGCCGGCCGCGCTGCGCAAAGGCTGGCACCCGTTCGACATCCCCATGCTGCGCAACAGCGTGCCGTATAACGGCCGGGGGCCGTGCATGCGGTGCCGCTGGTGCGTGGGGTTCGCCTGCGAAGTCAACGCCAAGAATGGCACCCAGAACACCGTGATTCCCACCGCCATGGCGACCGGCTTGTGCGATGTGCGCACCGATGCGATGGCGCGCGAGATTGTGCTCGATGCCCACGGAAACGCCACCGCCGTCACTTATTTCGACGCCGACAACCGCCTGCAAACTCAGTCGGCGCGCCTGGTGGTGGTGAGCGCGGGCGCCATCGAAACCGCGCGCTTGTTGCTGAATTCCAAGAGCCCGCTGCATCCCAACGGCCTGGGGAACCGCTACGACTGGGTGGGCCGCAACCTGCAAGGGCACGCCTACCCGCGCGCCGTGGGCCTGTTCGATTTCGATGCCTATGACGATGTCGGCCCCGGCGCCAGCATCGCCATCTGCGATTTTAACCATGGCAACCCCGGCTTGCGCGGCGGCGCCATGTTGGCCAACGAGTTCATCCGCCTGCCCATCCAGTTCACCGGAATGACGCCGCCGGGAACGCCCCGTTGGGGCCTCGCGCACAAGGAATATATGCGGCAGTTCTATCGCCGCTCGATTGCCGTGATGGGCCCGGTGCAGGAGATGCCGGTATTCGAAGCGCGCGCGCAATTGGATCCGCGGGTGAAGGATTTCTGGGGCATACCGGTGGCGCGGCTTTCCGGCGGGCGCCATCCGCATAGCGTCGAAGTGGCGCGCGCCGTGGTGGTGAGGGCGGCCGAATGGTTGCAGGAGGCCGGCGCCATCCGCACCTGGACCGATGTGCCGGGCCTGGAGCTGAGCGGCGGCCAGCACCAGGCGGGAACCTGCCGCATGGGCAACGATCCGCACACCAGCGTGGTCGACCGCAACTGCCGCATCCACCAAGCCGACAACATCTATTTGGCCGATGCCAGCGTCCACGTGACCAACGGCGGCTTCAATCCGGCACTGACCATCCTGGCCAATGCGTACCGCGTGGCGGCGGCCATCGTCAAGGAGCGGCGCCCATGAAGTTCTGGCTGGCGGCGCTGGCGTTGATCGCGATTGCGGGGGCGATCGTCTATCCGAACGTGCGTCCCAAGCCGCAAAATGCCGGCTATTGCAGGGACTGCCACGAGATGGGCGATTCCAACTCGGCGTGGCTCGGCTCGGCGCATCGCAACGTGGCGTGTTCGGACTGCCATGGAGGAATGTTGCAAGCGGGCAACGCGCGGCGCCTGGATCAGCACGCACTCGGTGAGGTGTCCGAGCAGATCCGCTTCCACCAATGGTCGGACGTGCAGGCCATCGTAGAGCGGTGCCGTAACTGCCACCAGGAGGAGTTCGCCACCTGGCGCGCCGGTCCGCATGCCATGACTTACGCCCAGGTGTTCACCGACCGCGATCACAACCGCCAGCGAATCCTGATGGAGGACTGCTTCCGCTGCCACGGGATGCACTTTCAGGGACCGCTGCGCGACATGGTTACGCCCGTCGACACCAAAGGGCCGTGGCGCCTGCTGGATGCGCGTTGGGCCGACCGCGCCGCCATCCCGTGCCTGGCGTGCCACCAGATGCACCGGCCGGGGCAGCCGGAAGGGCCGCGCGTACGCCGCCCGGAATCGGCCGGCAGTTTGCAGCCCTTGGCCGCACCGTCGCTGGCTCTATTCGACCGCCGCGCGCAAGGCCACATTGCGCTGGCCGTGCTGCCGCTGCCGGGGATTTGCCAGGGCGAGCGGCGCGTGAAGATGAGCCCCGATCAGCGTCAGGCGCTCTGCTACCAATGCCACGCGCCCAGCGCCGTGATGCAGGCGGGCGATGGCGATGACCGCACGCCCGTCGGCATCCACGAAGGCATCAGTTGCCTGGCCTGCCATGAGGGCCACGGCGAGCAGACGCGCGCTTCCTGCGCCAACTGCCACCCCAAGATGTCTAACTGCGGATTAGACGTGGAGAAAATGGACACCACCTTCCGCTCGCGCTCCAGCCGCCACAACATCCACTCTTTCCAGTGCTTGGATTGCCACACCCACGGCGTGCCGAAGAAGCGTAACGCGGCCCGCGGTTAGTTCCTAGCCGCCCCCCGGCCCCACGCGATGGTGCTGCCTACCTTTCCCGTCCGGATACGGAGACCGATCTTCCGACCGGAATGCCAAGTCCCAGCGCCGGCGGGCTCGGCTATTCTCCGTCGCCCCCTCGCACCCCTATGGCGGGCGGCTCAAAACGAGAAGCCCCGCCGATTTGCGTTAGAATCAGCCTGGACGCGCCCGCCATCCTCTTCGGCACGAACAGGCCCGGCGAGGACCCTTCGCTTGCGCGCCGCCGGCAGAAAACCATGCAACAGACCACCTCTGGGCCCGCCATCGCCGCTACCGCAATCGTTCATCCTGGGGCACGCGTTCACCCGACCGCGGTGATCGGCGCCTACTGCATCGTCGAAGACGACGTGGAGATCGGGCCGCACAACCGGCTGGATCCCTTCGCCATCGTCAAGCGCTACACGACGCTCGGCGAGGGCAACCATATATATTCCGGCGCCCAGCTCGGCACGGACCCGATGGACAAGAAGTTTCGTGAGGAGAATTCCAGCTACCTGCGCGTGGGCAATCACAACATATTGCGCGAGTACGTCAACATTTCGCGTGGCACCAAGCCCGGTGCTGTCACCGCGCTGGGCGACGATAACTACGTGATGAGCTGCGTGCACATCGCTCACGACTGCCAGTTGGGGAGCCACATCACCATCGGCCCCAGCACCAGCTTGGGCGGATACGCGGAAATTGAAGACAACGCGTTCCTCTCCGCCGGCGTCGGCGTGCACCAGTTCTCCAAGGTCGGGTGTTTGTGCATGGTGGCGGCCAATACGCGCGTGGCGCAGGACGTGCCGCCGTACCTCCTGGTCTCGGAGTTCGACTGTGCCGCGCACGGCTTGAACCTGGTCGGTCTTCGCCGCGCGGGAGCTTCGCGCGAGACCGTCTCAGTGCTGAAACAGGCATACCGCTTGCTTTATCGCGCGGGGTTGACGCGGAAAGAGGCGCTGGAGCGGATCGAGGCCCTGGCAACACCGGAAGCGTTACATCTGGTCGAGTTTATCCGCTCGTCGAAGCGAGGCATCTGCCGCGATCACCGCTACATGAACGCGGTGCCAGCCGCCGGCAGCGAAGATTAGCGCGAAGACGGTTCCCAATTTAGCGCCTATTGCCCGCCCAGCTCTTCGAGCAGGGCTGAAATGCGCGGGCGGTCGGGTGCGCGGCGGCCAAAACGAAGGGCGTTATACGCGGCAGTGAATTCGGCTACCGTCGCGGCCAGGTGGCCGGCGGGAAGCGAGGCGGCGAACTCGGCGGGAGTGAACCAGGGCGGCTTGTGGTAGCCGCGGCGTTCCAGGATGGCCAGCATGCGCTGGTACAACAGGGTCGCATCGGCGGCCGCGCCGGGGCTGCGGCGGGCGCGCTGCACGCGCAGGCGGAAGCGCAGGGCGCGGATCGAGCGCGGGCCGAATACCCAGAGGCCGGCGGCGAGCACAATCGCCACGGCCAACCAGGGACCGAAGCGGCGCAGCCACCGCGCAGCGCGCGGCTCCCAAGTGTTGCCGGTATCCCAGAGGGAATCGAACCAGCGGATGCCGGCGAGGCGCGCGGCTTCGTCGAAACGGTCGGCCAGAGCGCCCTGCTGGTTGGGATCGAAATTGACCACCCAGCGGCTCCAGAAGGTGCGGGCCGCATCGAGATACAGCGCCAGGCCGGCCAGGGAAGTTGATGCCGCGCGGTTGGGGTCGGGCGCTGTCGGGTCGAACGTGGTCCAGCCGCGGCCGGCGAGCCAGACTTCCACCCAGGCATGAGCGTCGGAAGCGCGAATCAGCCACTGCCCGGTGAGCGGATTGTAAACGCCGCTCTGGAATCCGGTGGCCAGGCGCGCCGGGACGCCGAGTGCGCGCAGCATCACGGCCATGGCCGATGCGAAGTATTCGCAGTGGCCGCGGCGGCGCACGAACAGAAAATTCTCGAGCGGATCCGCTGTGGCCAGCGGCAGCTCCAGCGTGTAACCGTAGCCGGTGCGCAGGTGGGTTTCGATGGCGCGGGCGCGGGCGAGATCCGATGCGGCGCCGGCGGTCCAACGGCGCGCCAGTTCGCGGATCCGCGGCGAAAGCGAAGCGGGCAACTGAAGGTCGCGGGCGTCGTCATCCGGATCGAGCGGCGGCGTGGAATAGGCGGCGCTCGATTGCTCCGGCCGTTCTTCCAATCGGCTGTATGCCGAATAGCGGAAGACCCCTGCCGCACGGTGTGCCAGGCGGAGCAGGCCGCTCGATCCGCGCAGCACGGCAACGTCGCGAAGGTCCAGGTTTTCCGGCGTGCCGGAGAAGAACAGCGCGGTGGAATCGGCGGGTTCGAGCTCCACATCGTAGGAGATATGCGGGCCGGGCTGGCGCGCGGCGGAGGGAACCAGGGAATAATGGCCCGCGGCTGCAGGGGGCAGCGCCGGCGTTGCTTCGGGATTGGTCCACTGCCTTCCGTCGAAAGCCGTCAGCAGGCCTCCGCGCCATTTCACGCCCGCCACCGGCTGCGGGCTGAAAATGGTGATGTGCATGACGGGCCGCGAGCTGGTTTTGAGCTCGCCGATTTCCCGTAGCGTGAGACGGCTCGAAAAGCCTTCCAGGCGGAGGCCGCGGGAAGCGTGCCATCGCTGGGCGGCATCGGCGGTGCGCGGCAGCAGGAAGAACAGGCCCGCCGCCAGCAGCAGGATGCACGCCGCGGCCGAGCAGGCGAGCAACACCAGGCGGGGCGCTAGTCGCCGCGCGGGTGCCTGGGCGGCCGCGCCTTCGAGCGAGCGCAGGATTTCGGCGGCGGCGAGCGCGGCCACCGCGCACGGCGCGAACCACGCCAGCGCGAGAAAGAAACCGGGACCCGTGGAAACCAGCGCCTCGGCCAGCAGCGCGGCGAACGAGATCAGGGCCACCCAGAAACTGTCGCGGCCGGTCTTCGCCACCAGCAGCCTGGCGGCTGCCAGCAAATAAAGCAGCGGGATGGCCGCCGCCAGCAAGCCGTGCTGTCCTTTCCAGGCGACGATGAGAGAAAAACCGCACCAGGCAAGCGCGATAACGGCAACCGCGAACGGCGGCGCGCTGAGCCGGGCCCCGGCCAGCCGCGCTCCGCGCCATACCAAAGCAACCGTGGTGAGCGCCAGCGTGGGCCCGTCCCACCACCCGCAAACCGCGGCTGTGAAGGCGCCACCGGAGACCAGCGCCAGCAGCGAAATCTGCAAGAAGCGTTCGATGCTGGTCCCCGCCGTTCCGCTCGAGCGCTTCATGTCGGTATTCTACCGCGCTCCCGAAAGCTGACTTCGGAGACGGTCATTGCTGGAGACCGCCGGCAACATACCGTGTCGCCACGGCTCCGAACGGAGCCACGACAGTTAGGGAGTGGTTCACCGGATAAGCCTGAATTCCGAAGTTGGACGCCTTGTATCAGGGCACGGCTTCAGCCGTGCCGCCGACAACACGCATTCTGAGGGCTTCAGCCCCTGTCTGTTGGCCAGGGGCTAAAGCCCATAAGGTTCAACCCGTTCCGGCACGGCTGAAGCCCAATACTGTTCACTTAAGCAGGGCGATGCGGATTGTGAAGTCGATACGCTCCGGCTTGTCGCGAGCCCGGATTACTGGGAATTTCGTCTGATTGCGCTTCACGCCGCGC
>JBAVEN010000036.1:0-60402 GCA_049587755.1 Bryobacteraceae bacterium
TCGAAAACGCGGCCACCGCAGTGTGCGACATCTACCCAAGGGTGGGAAAATGAAACCGAGCAAGGACGCACAAAAGTGTCCATGATGTCGCCGGTCTAAAGTGTCAACCATGTCCCCGGCCGGACAATGCAGCCATCATGAGGCTTTAGCCCCTGCCGCCTTTTTCCTTGCCACGTACGTGAAGCAATACGGAAACTCCTCGGGTGCGTCGACGAGTCGTGCTTTCACCGGGTTCGCTGCAATATACTACCGGTGCTGCAAGAAGCTCTGCCGGTTCTCCACCCGCTGTTCGAAGAACCCGCGCTGCCAGACCTCTCCCAGATATCCGCATTCCTTCCTCAAGCGATGGGAGAATCCTCCCTTGATGAATTGCATGGCCTTCTCAATGGTCATGCCGGCGCCCACCGTCAGCAACAGATGCACGTGATCAGGCATGACCACAAAGTCATGGAGACGGAATTTGCCAGCTACTACATAAGAACGTAGCGTGTCGATCAGCAACGTGGCGTTGCGTTCCGACTGCAACAGAGGAAGCCCCTGGCTGGTCTTGGTGGTGGCGAAGAACGTGCGCGCCGAGCTTACGATTTTGTCCGAAACGGCATTGCGCGTAGGTTTGGCCATTGCCCAGGGGCTAAAAGCCCAATTCCTTGCCGACTCTGCGGCACGGCTGAAGCCGTGCCCTGATACAAGGCTCATCGTATCCCCGCGCGCTCGCAAATGTGGAAACTCGATGGGTACGCGCCGAAGCCGCGCCCTGATACAAAGCTGATCGTATCCCCGCGCGGTTGGAAATGGAGAGGCTACACCTCAAGATTCATTTCGACATTTCCTGGATGCGCGCGGCGCTTTGCCAATGCCGGGAAACGTCGCCACGACTGGCGACGCTGCAGGCATGACTGCCCGCGCCACAGTGGCTGGGAGGAATGCGGCTTAATCCGCGGCGGCGGGCTGCTCCGCCTCTACTACAGGCGGCCTGGCTCCGGGGGGAATCGGCGCCAGCAGGTCTTCCTTGCGCTTGATGAGGGTCGAGGTATTGTAACTGGCTACCTCGAAGCCGTGGCCGTGGGTGATGGCGTCGGTCGGGCAGGCTTCCACGCAATAGCCGCAGAAGATGCAGCGGTTGTAATCGATGTTATAAACCTTGGCGTAGCGCTCGCCGCCCGAAATGCGCACCTGCTCGGTGTTTTCCGCGGCCTCGATGTAAATGCAATTAGAAGGGCATGCCGCGGCGCACAGGAAACACGCCACGCATTTCTCCATGCCGTTGACGTCGCGCTGCAGCACGTGAACGCCGCGGAACCGCTCCTCGAACTTCGCCGGCTCATCGGGGTAGTATTCGGTGACGGTGGGCGACAGCATCTCCTTGAAGGTCACCCCCATGCCTTTGGCGATGGCCGCAGCGGTACCGAATATATCAATCTTGGTGGACATGGGCTCTGATTTAATTGTAGCGTGGCTCCGCACGGGAGCCTAGTTACGCGAGCCTCAACCGGCCTTCCATTCGGGCACGGAATCGTCGGCGCCAATCGGGTTCACGCCGGCGCGCGCGCCCATCCAGAGGATATCCTGTTTGATCCAACCCTCGACCAATCGGCCCACCATGCCATCGGGTTCCACCAGAAGCGTGGTGGGCACGTGTGAGATTCCGTACGCATTGCTGGCCGGAAAACCCTTGTCTTCAGCGTCCAGCAGCATGGGGAACCGCAAACCGTAATCCTGCGCGAAGCGGCGCGTCTCCGGCCCGTCATCCTGCGAGATGCCGTAGACGGGCAGACTGCCGCCCACGTGAATGCGTTCGAGGAACGGCAGCGTCATCTGGCATACCGGACACGACACCTTGAAGAACGCGAGCACCGCCGGCCCCGCAGCCAGCAGATCCGCGAGCGCCGCTTCCCCGCCCCCCAAACGCGCCAGCCGGAATTCCGGCGCACGAGTCCCCACCTGCGGCAACTGCACTTTCTTGCGGAAGAACATACCTTCAGTTTACGCGAGAGGAGCCCGCGCGGTAGCTAATCCTGGCTCTTGGTGATCAGCCGCGCGCCGCGGTTGCGGGTGATATAGTTGTACACCCACTCGACAAAAACCAGCAGGCGGTTCTCGAATTCCACCAGGTACATCAGGTGCACGAACACCCAGAGGAACCAGGCCAGGAAGCCGGAGACATGCAGCCTGCCGAATTGCGCCACCGCCCGGTTGCGGCCGATGGTGGCGAGGGTGCCTTTGTCGAAATAGCGGAAAGGAGGGGTAGCCTGGCCGCGCAGTTTTCTTACCAGCAGATTGGCCACATAGCGCCCCTGCTGCATGGCCACGGGCGCCAGGCCGGGAAGCAAGCTTCCATCCTGAGTGACGCTAGCCAGGTCGCCGATGACGTGGATTTCGGGATGGCCGGGGATGCTCAGGTCGGGCTCGACCATCACTCTTCCGGCGCGATCGAGCGGGGCACCGGCGCGTTCCGCCAACTTGCGTCCCAGCCCGGAGGCGCGCACGCCGGCCGCCCAGAGCACGGTGCGGGCGGCAATGTGCTCATTCTTGCCGGCGGACTCGACGGTGACTCCGGCGGCGTCGATGCCGACAACGCGCGCGCCCAGGCGCGGCCGCACGCCCAGCGCGATGAGCTGCCGCTCGGCTTTGCGCGACAGATCCGGCGGCATGGCAGGCAGCACTCGGTCCGCGCCTTCCAGCAGCAGAATCCGCGATTCCGCCGGGTTGATGTGCTGAAAGTCGTGGCGCAGGGTGTCGTTGGCAATCTCGCCCAGCGCGCCGGCGAGCTCAACGCCGGTCGGGCCGCCGCCGACAATTACAAAAGTAAGCCAGGCGTGGCGCTGCGCGGGATCGGGCTCGCGTTCGGCCTCTTCAAAAGCCAGCAGGATGCGGCTGCGGATTTCGGTGGCGTTTTCGACGGTCTTTAAGCCGGGCGCCAGCGGCTCCCATTCATCGTGGCCGAAATAGTAATGCGTGGCGCCGGTGGCGATGACCAGGTCGTCGTAAGGCCGCTCGCCATCGGTCAGAATCACCCGGCGATTGGCGACATCGAAATCGACGGCTTCGGAGAGCAGCACTTCGGTATTGCGATGGCCGCGCAACACGACGCGGAGGGGCGACGCGATCTCGCCCGGCGAGAGCCCGCCCGTGGCCACCTGGTACAGCAGCGGCTGGAAGAGATGGAAATTGCGGCGGTCGATGACGGTCAGCGCCACCGCGGCTTTCGCGAGGCGCTTGGCCGCGTACAAGCCGCCAAAACCTCCGCCGACAATCACCACGCGGTGCACGCTCACGGCTGGCGCCTTCCCGGGAGCGGCAGGGCGAATTCCAGCATCCCGGTCACGCTGCCCGTTGCCGCGCCCGGCGCCGGCGGCCTCCGCGCTTTCACCCTCACGCCCTCCCCATCCATCTTCTCCACGATGGTAGCGCAGGGCCGCGGCGGAGCGCGTAATGCGGGCCTTTACGGACGGGCCGGCGCCGTTGCCAAAACCACAACAGCGGGCGCGGCCTTCACACTTGCCGGCACTCGCACCTGCGCTACTATTGAGGGGAGAACCGGCACAACGCCGGACAAACAGGGGCAGGCACATGAGTGGACGCGCGATCGGTATCGGAAGACGGCTTGGAGCGGCAGCGCTGTGGTTGGGAGCGGCGGCAATCGTGTCCGCGCAGAGCTTCACCGTCTATCCGCTGCCCGCGAGCTACAGCCAGCCGAAGGGAATCACCGCCGGCCCGGACGGCGCGCTCTGGTTCACCGAATATAACAACAACAAGATCGGCCGTATTTCGACCAGCGGGGTGATCACCGAATACTCCGTGCCCACGGCGGCCAGTTGCCCTTACTCGATCACTACCGGCCCGGACGGCGCGCTCTGGTTCACCGAGTATCATGGCAACAACATAGGGCGCATCACCACGGCCGGAGCGGTCACGGAATTCGCGGTGTCCACGGCGACGGCGTTCCCGCTCGGGATCACCACCGGCCCGGATGGCGCGCTTTGGTTTACGGAATCGGCCACCAACAATATCGGGCGCGTGACCACGTCCGGCGCGTTTGTGGAGTATGCGATACCGACGCAGCCGGCCGGCGCTTACAATATCGCGACCGGACCCGACGGCAACCTTTGGTTCACCGAAGAGGCCGGCAACAACATTGGACAGATTACGCCAGACGGCGTAATCAACGAATTCCCGGTGCCTACGCCCGGCTCCGCGCCTTCGGCCATTCTCAAGGGGCCGGATAACGGGCTCTGGTTCACCGAGTGGGCGGGCAACAAGATTGGCCGCAGCGACACCAGCGGGAACATCGTGGAATTCCCAGTTCCGACCGGCATCGGTTATCCCCTGGCGCTCACCATCGGTCCCGATGGCGCGCTGTGGTTCACGGAAGGCGCCATTCGCAACCAGATTGGCCGCATCACGCTTGCCGGCGGCATCGCCGAGTACCCCGTGGGATCGCCGACGGGCAGTACCGCTGCGAGCACGGAGAATAGGCCCACTTCGACCTCGTATCCGGGATGGCTCGCCGCCGGTCCGGACGGCGCGATCTGGTTCACCGAGGCGATCGGCGCCGTGGTCCGTTTCAGCGTTCCCACCGCCGCCAGCAGACTACGCCACGCGCTGTGAGCCGCGGGCGGCCGGGGCCCGGTCGCCGGCGTGGCCTGCCCCGCCCGGCCGGATGATTCGGTAACATCAGGCTATGCCCTGCTTGCTGCTCGTGCTGGTACTGGCCTTCCCGCGCATCGTGATGGTGGCGATGTTTCTATTCAGCACCTATCTCCAGCGGGCTTATCACGGCATTCTCGTGCCGGCGCTGGGGTTCGTATTCCTGCCACTGACGACGATTGTCTACGCCTGGCTGACGAACACGCATCGGGAGATGGTGGGCATGAACGCGCTGATTCTGGTGATCGCGGTGGTAATTGACCTGGGCGGCTTAGGCGGAGGCGCGCGGCACCGGCGAAGCGATTAAAGGCCCGCTGGGCCGTGACCGTGGCGCCGGCGGTCTTTGCCGCCAGCGTATTCCGTAGAGTGGAGGACAACCCGGTCGGCAGCGCACTTGCCGGCGTGTCCCGAAGAGTGGCCGTGGTCATGCGCCTACACGACACCAGCCACCGGCGGAAAGACCGCCGGCGCTACCAACCTCAGGCCTCGGCCCTCAGCCCTTGAGTTCCTCGACAATCTCCGCGGCTACGGCGCGGGCCTTGTCGATCGCGCCCGGCTCCAGGCTGATGGCGCCCACGCGGGCGTGGCCGCCGCCGCCGTAGCGTTCGCAAATCGTCGCCAGGTTGTGCTTCGGCTCGGCAGGCGCCCACGGGTTGGAGCCGACCGAGATCTTGGTGCGCGAAGTCGACGGGCTCACCGACACCGTATAGATTGAGGCAGGAAACAGGAAATACGGGATGAACTTGTTGTAGCCTTCGACATCGTAGCCGGACAAATCGAAGTAAACCACACCGTCCTGCTGGCTGGCCCGGCGGCGGATGATATCGATCGAATCCAGGTGGCGCTGGTACAACGGCCGATAGAGCGCCCGGATCTCCGGATCGGCGGTGATTTCTTCCAGGCGTGCGTGCTGCATCTGCCTGATGATCTTCTGCACGATGCCGGAACCTTTGGCGGCCTCGATCACCAGCGTCAGCTTCATCGCCGGAGCGGCCAGTTCCACTGCCGTCCGCGCGTCCGGGTATTGGGCGCCATCGATGATCAGCGACCAATCGACGAGCTCGCTCAAATCCGGCGCGGCAAAACCGAAACGCTGGCAGGCCACGTCGCGAATGAACGCGGTGCAGGATTTGTAATGCGGGTCGTAGAGCTTGCGTCCGCTCGTGTCGCGCCGGAAATCCTCCGCATCCTCCTGGCTGAGGAAGGCGCTCTGATGATGATCGAACCACCAGGTGAGGCGCGGGTTGTTGGAATATTTAAAATCCACGATGGCGTTTTCGTCGCCGTCGAACAACTCCGGAGCGAATACCTGCTCGGCCCGGTGCGCCATGCCGGTATAGCGGAACTCCGCATCCGGGTGAATCGCGCCCGCGATGAAACGGCTGAAGAACGCAGCAGACGCTGCCCCGTCAAAACAATGGTCGTGGTAAAGCACCCTTACTAGCATCGCTGGAGGAGGAAAACCTTTCATCCTGCCTGAAGTCGACGGGAAATGCAACTGTATCTTAGGTTATGGTGGAACGACTCGCTGCTGCGACCCAGTTATTTTTTGGGTGGGGCTGCGGGCGCGCTGGTCTGGGTGGTCTCCTTGGTCTTGTCGTCGGCCAGCGGAGCGATGGGCGCCTCTTCGATGGGCTTGAAGGTGGAATCGGCCGAGTACTTGCGGTACAGGCGGAATTCCTCGTCCAGCCGGGAAATGCCGTCCATCGACTTCATAATCACCTGCGATTTGAGCGGCAGCAGGAAGGTTTGGCCGGACAGGTCCTGATAGTCGTAATCGAGAACGTCGGCTGTCTCCTTGATGGGGAAATCCGGCGGAATGTTTTCCGCCTCCTGCAGGATGCGCACCACGGCGTGCGTATCCGGCTCCACTTCCACCAGCCCGTGGTAGGCCGTGGTAATGTGCAGCTTGCTCTCCTCCTCCCCGATCTGAAAATGCGAGCGGTCGAGCCGCACGTGATAACTAAACGCCATCACGCGTTTGCCGCGCAGGGTGCCCCAGTGGTCCCACTCGAAGCGAGCTTCCGTCGAGGGCTCGAAGATCTCGCGCATCATGCTGCCGAACTCGCCGAACGCTTTCGATCCGCCCACCTTGTCATAATCCTGGTTGACGAGGGTGTTGTTTATCAGCACCACTTTGTACTGCTCCCGTTTCTGGAAGAAGCTGAGCCGGATCTGTAGCGTGTCCTGCGACTGCCATCGGGGATCTCCGCCAGCCGGGCCGCCGTACTTGGTGCCGGGCATGGGAGCCGCGTAGCGGCGCGTCACCTGAGTGCAGATGAAGTCGGGCAGGCCGTCGGTGTAATTCAAGGCATACTGGCGCACGTCGTCGAGGATGGCTGCCTGCTCTTCGGAACTAGGCGGCGCGATGGGCTTCGGCTTGAGCGGCGGCGCTACCAGTGCGGCGACGGGCAGCGATGCGCTTTCCGCCGCCAGCTTACGCAGCGCCAGCAGCGTCTTCGGGCCAATCCGCATGTCGCCCTGGAAGTCTTCGATTTGGCGCTCGTCCAACCTTTCGGTGAGTTTCACTCTGTCCAGGAACGCCGCCAACTCGTGATCGGACATAGTGCCCTTCTGGATCATGGGCGCCGACGATTCCAGGAATTGCCGCAGCTTGGCTACGGACATCGTCTCGGCCGAAGCCGCCAGACACAGCGCGAGGGCGGCCGCCAGCAAACGGGAAACCATACTCCTCCATTTTCGCACGGGCCGGAGCGCACCCAAAGCGTCTGTATCTTAGGTTATTTCGGATTTATCACAGTTCCGTCAGTCAATATGTCGCGTGCGGATGCGCCGCGCAGTTTTCAGCGCGGAGCAAGCAGCAACGGGGTGTGCACCGAGCCTGGTGCGCCAACCGCTGGGTGGTGGAACGATTCGCTGCCGCGACCCAGTCTATTTTTGGGGTGGGGCTGCGGGCGCGCTGGTCTGGGTGGTCTCCTTGGTCTTGTCGTCGGGCAGTGGAGCGATGGGCGCCTCTTCGATGGGCTTGAAGGTGGAATCGGCCGAGTACTTGCGGTACAGGCGGAATTCCTCGTCCAGCCGGGATATGCCCTCCATCGACGTCATAATCACCTGCGATTTCAGCGGCAGCAGGAAGGTTTGGCCGGACAGGTCCTGGTAGTCGTAATCGAGAACATCGCGGGTTTCTTTCACAGGGAAACTCGATGGGATATCCTCGGCCTCCTGTGTGATGCGCACCACGGCGTGCGTATCCGGTTCCACTTCGACCAGCCCATGATAAGCCGTGGTGATGTGCAGGTTGCTCTGCTCCACCCCTATCTGGAAGTGGGAACGGTCGAGCCGCACGTGATACCGAAACGCCATCACCTTGCTGCGCAGCATGCCCCAATGGTCCCACTCGAAGCGGGCCTCGGTTGACGGCTCGAAGATCTCGCGCATCATGCTGCCGAACTCGCCGAACGCTTTCGATCCGCCCACCTTGTCATAATCTTGGCTCACGAGGGTGTTGTTCATCAGCACCACTTTGTACTGTTCCCGTTTTTGGAAGAAGCTGAGCCGGATCTGTAGCGTGTCCTCCAACTGCCAGCGGGGGTCGTCGCCGACAGGGCCGCCGTACCTGGCGCCGGGCGTGGGAGCCGCGTAGCGGCGCGTCACCTGGGTGCAGATGAAGTCGGGCAAGCCGTCGGTGTAATTCAAGGCGTACTGGCGCACGTCGTCGAGGATGGCCGCCTGCTCTTCGGATGTAGGCGGCGGGATGGGTTTCGGTTTGAGCGGCGGCGCGACCGGCGCGGCGGCGGCTAATGACGCGCTTTCCGTTGCCAGCCTCCGCAGCGCTTGCAGAGTCTTCGGGCCGATCCGCATGTCGCCCTGCATGTCTTCGATGGTGCGCTCGTCCAACCTCTCGGTGAGCTTCACTTTGTCCAGGAACGCCGCCAGCTCGCGATCGGACATAGTGCCCTTCTGGACCATGGGCGCCGACGATTCCAGGAATTGCCGCAGCTTGGCTACGGACATCGTTTCGGCCGAAGCCGCCAGACACAGCGCGAAGGCGGCCGCCAGCAAACGGGAAACCATACTCCTCCATTTTCGCACGCGCCGGAGCGCACCCAAAGCGTCAACGGGCGGCACACTGAGTCCCGATCTTCACGAAAGGCGGTACCGCCAGATCTGTGTCCATGGAGGTTTATGACCGGCCCGTTCCGTGCATTCGGTCGGCTGCTACACTGTTGCGGAGGGACGGTTTTTGATGATTCGGGAGGCTTGCGCGTTTCTGGTGCTTGCCGCCGTGTCGCTGCCGGCGCAGCTTCGCGCGCAAGATGCGCCCGCGGGCGAAGCTGCCGGCCAAACGGCGCCAGCCGCGCCGGCCACCGCGCCCGAGCGCGACGTGTCGTGGAGACAATTGCCCACCAACTTCCTCAGCGACCAAAAAAACATCTGGCTGTTTCCGGCGCGGCTGCGCCATCGGTCCGCGCTTCTTCCCGCGCTCGCCGTGGTTGGCACAACGGTCGCGCTGGTGATGGCAGCCGATCCGATAGAAGGGCGCGCCTTCCGCGATAGCAGGAAGTTCCTCAGCTTCAATCGCGTAGTTTCGGGCAACAACGTATCCATCGGCATGGCGATCGTTCCGGCCTCGATGTACCTGGTGGGCCTGATCCGCAAGGACGACAAGCCGAAAAAGACGGCGTTGCTGGCGGGTGAAGCGGTGCTGGATGCGGAACTCGTCACCAGCGTGATGAAGGACATCGACCGGCGTCTCAGGCCCGCTGTTATCGGGCTTGAGGGCAATTATTCCGACACCTGGTTTAAGAGCGGCGGCAACTTCCTGCGCGGCGAAGGCAGTTTCCCCTCCGGCCACACGATCGCCGCCGCCGCCATCGCAACCGTGGTGGCCCGCCGCTACGGGCGCCAGCACCGCTGGGTTCCCTACGTCGCTTACGGCCTGACGGGTTTGGTGGGATTTTCACGGATGACCTGGTCAGCACATTTTGTCTCCGACGTGTTCGTGGGTGGCGTTCTTGGGTATTCGATCAGCCGCTTCGTGGTACTGCGCCAATAGTTGCCTCCTGCTGTTGACCGCCTGGCTTGGCTGCGGAGCGCTCCGCGCGCAGTTGGGGCTCGGCCGTATCGAAGGCTTGGTGCGCACCGATAGCGGCAGCCCCGTGGCCCTGGCCGGCGTAATCGCCGAAGGCTCCGGGCTGCGGTTGCCGGTGCGCACCGATCGCGCCGGCCGGTTCGCGCTCGCGCTGCCGTATGGCCGCTACCGCGTCTCCATCGAAGGCGAGCCGGACGCCTCGGCGCCGGTGGATGTTGTCCCACTGCAAACCGTCCGCGTTGTGCTGGCGATTACTCCGGGCGCGCCGTTCGGCATCGAGCGCACCACTGCCGCCGAGCCGGGCGAGTGGGCCGGTGACTTTGGAGCCCGCGTCTACCCGGAGGGCTTTTCGCTCGCATCGGCCTTGTTTGCGCGCGAGCCCGGCAGCGTGACCGAGCCGCTCGACTTTTCGGGCCTCGCCGACAACCGCCTGGGCGTGATTTCCCAACGCGGATTCTCGTGGACCGACACCGCGCTCCAGTTCAACGGTCTCGATGCAGGTGACGATTACCAGCCAGGCCGGCCGCAGATTCTTCCCGATGGCGACGCGGTGGCGACAACCGTGGTGCGCAGCGCCTTTGCGCTGACGCCTTCGCCCGCCTATGGCGCTGAGATCGGCCTGTTCCCGATGCAAGCCGGCGAATCCTGGCACGCCGATATCTCGAGCGCCGGAACCGCGGGCGCGCTGGCCTCGAGCAATCTGCCGCCGCCCGCCAGCCGCGGCGCGATCCTGCAGCCCGAGCAATACGATTGGTTCACGCGCGACCACGCCGACCTGGGCGGTCCGCTTTCCCGCTGGGCCGACATTTTTGTTTCCGGCACCGGCCAATGGGCGGCTCAGGCCGAGCCGCTGGCCGCGCCCGGAGTCAATCAGAATAGCCGCCTGCTGTTCGGCAACGCGGTCGGCCACGTGCGCGCCGGCGCTCGCGACCGTTTCGACGCTCTCTACAGCGGCTCGCGCATCGATCTTTCCGGATGGGGTGAGCCGGCCGGCATGGAAGCGCTGGCCGCGCGGCGGCTCTCGCCTGAGTTCGTTTTGCCGGATGGCATGGCGGGCCTGGATGAGACCGATCACCTCGATTTCGTGCAAGCCGGCTGGACCCACGTCTTCGCCGCCAGCGCGGCCGGTACACTTCAAGTGCGCTACGGAGACTCGTTTGCACATCTCGATGCGGAGCCGGACGTGACGACGCCCATCAATCAAAGCCGCATCGAGCTCGCCGGAGGCACGGTGACCGGTGAGCCGCCGTTGACCAACCTTGCGGTGCGGGCGCGGCAGCAGATCGCCGCGGCCTGGGAGCCCGGCATCATCAGGCTGGCGGGCGCGCGGCATCAGTTCATGGCTGGCGGCGGCTGGCGGGTCTCCTCGCCGCAGAACCGCTACCGCACGCCATCCGATCTGAACCTGATTACGGCCGGCGGGGTGCCTGCCGAAGTCGTCGAGTTCAACACGCCGCTCGATTCGTGCGAGCGGATCACCGGTTCCTCCGCCTGGGCCACCGACCGGGTTGCCGCGCACGGGCTCTCGCTCGATCTTGGCGTGATGGCGGATTTCTCGCGCGGCGGCCTTCCGGCGCAATCCAGCCCGTTCGGTTTTTTCACCCCGGCGCGGCAGGCGGCGGCACGGCCGGACCTGATCGCGTGGAACAGCATTTCGCCGCGCGCGGGCCTTGCATGGCAGGCGCCGCACGCCCATGGCCTGGTATTGCGCGGGGCGTATTTCCGCTTGTATGCACCGCTGGCCGGCCGCTACCTCGACTACGGCAACCCCAACAGCTTGGGCGGGAGCGTGTATCAATGGAGCGATGGGAACGGCGACGGCTGGTATGAGCCGGGCGAGCAGGGCGCGCTGCTGGCCCGTTTCGGCGGCCCGTACTCATCGATTTCTCCGTCGTTGCGCCGGCCCTATGCGGATGAATTTAACGTCGGCGCCGAAATGCCGCTGCCGTTTTCCACCCTGGCCTCCATCCACCTGTACCGTCGCGACGAGAAAGATCGCATCGCCGCCATCGACACCGGCGTGACACTGCAAGATTTTACGCCGGTAACCATTCTCGATCCCGGCCCCGATGGCATCCCCGGCACTTTCGATGACCAGCGGCTCACCGTTTACGCGCAGAACCCCGCTACGCTCGGCCAGGATCAATATCTGCTCACCAATCCGCCCGATTTGCGCACACTCAATTCCGGCGTGAACGCACAACTGCGCACCGCCTGGCGAGGCGTCACCGTATCGGCTTCGTTCGTGGCGGAGAAATCGTACGGCGCGGACAATCCTGGCAACGCGGTGTTTGAGAACGATCCCGGCGTGGTGGGCGCGCTCTACTCCGATCCCAATGCGGACATCAACGCCACCGGCCGCGCCTTCACCGACCGCGCTTTCACCGGCAAGATCGAGGCGCTGTATCGCGTGCCGGCGCGGTGGGGCGCGGTCCAGATCTCAACCGTGGTCGATTACGCCGATGGCCTGGCATTCGCCCGCATGTTGCTGGTCACCGGCTTGCCGCAAGGTCCGTTCCTGGTCGCCACCACCCCGCGCGGCAGCCCCGGTGGCGGCAATCGCGCCGAGCACGTCCAGAACTGGAACCTGCGCCTCGCCCGCGAATGGCCGCTCCGCACCGGCCGGATCACGGCCATCGGCGACCTGCTCAACGTGACCAATGAAAACCTGGCTATCCAGCAATTCGACCTGACCGGGCCGACGTTCAATCTGCGCCTGCCCATCGCGATCGAGCCACCGCGGTTTGTGAGGTTCGAGGTGAGATATCGGTTCTAACGCCTTCAGTGGGGAGGGCGCCTGTGGGGCAGCTTGGAAAGCTGCGGGCCGATTGCGAATCGGCCCGCGCGGCGATTCTCAATCGCCGCGCAGGATGGCATCCTGCCCCACACGGGTCGCAGACCGAGCAGGGACGGGTGGTGGATAGTAAAGGTGCGGGAAGCCGTCGCTTCAAGGACAACAAAGCCATGAGCGGAATCCAATTTGTCACCGATGAGAAGGGCCGCAAGGTGGCCGTTCAAATCAACCTGAAGGTGCATCGGGAACTGTGAGACGACATCTCGTCTCCCGGTCGCGGCGGCACGAGAAGAGGATTCCGCCGACGAAGGTAAAGGCGGCCCTCACTAAGGCGGGCAAGCTCTTACATGAGTAACGGATCAGTCGCGAGGACCGCCTTAATTCGCGCTGACCTGACGCTGACTTGCTGAGCCCGGAGGGCGAAAGAGAATAGCCCAAGGCGTGAGCCTTGGGAAAGGGATGAAACGGCCGGAGAGCCCCGGAACGGGGCGTAAGAACCTCTCTCCGGCAGAGTTCTTACGCCCCGTTCCGGGGCTATGTCGGGGAGGGACTCGTACCCACGGCTAATTCGCCGTGGGCTACTATCTTTCGCCCTTCGGGCTAGGCAAATGCGACCAGGGTGAGACGCTTCGCGCTCTAAGCCAACTCAAGCCGAATCTCATGGCCCACGGCCGCGCTGCTTTGCGCAGGGTCCCTGACGTCACGGCATCGTACTCGCGATCGAGCAGGCGACCGACGGCCGCGCGGCTGGTGTGCATCCTTCGCGCCATCTCCGCCTTGGAGAACTGTTTCTCCTTCATGGCAGCTTCCACCTGCCGCGCGAGAACGCGCTTGATGGCAGTCGCAGTAACTTCCTCATAAGTTCCATCCTCGCGGAGCCAGGTGTCAAAGGATGATCCGATGTTTTTCTTTTTCATGCGCGCGCCTTTCTTCTAGAATACTTGGAGATGGAACCCGACGCGCTTCCGGCAGATATTGCGACTCGTGACGAGAGTGTGGTTTGGCGATACATGGACCTGCCTAGGTTCGTCTCGATATTGTCGCGTGGCGGATTGTGGTTTGCCAAGGCTACGACGTTGCGCGACGATCCGTGGGAGGGATTCGGCAGGGCGGAATGTCTCACGGCGCCGCCGGCGGGGGAGTGGCAGGAAGCAGCGGACGGGAGGAAGACCCGCACTGTTTCGGTGCGACAGGCGATGGCCCATTTCAGCCAGAATTCGGCCGAGTTCGTCGAGCACGCTTCTGAGCACCTTTACGTCAATTCCTGGTGTGCCGGGCCTGAGTCAATGGCAATGTGGCAGATTTATGGTGCACTTGGCTCTGGCGTCGCGTTGAAATCCTCCGTGGAGCGATACGTACGGGCGGCGAAGTTCAACGTAGACGACTCGCACTATGATTTCGCAGAAGTCACATATCACACTAGCCTCGAAACGGTGCCTGACCTTCGGCTGGATTTTCGTGGGTCGATCCCGATGCCTGGCCCCAGCCTCAGGCGCGAGATTCTGAAGCTGGGTTGCCACAAGCGTGAGTGCTTTCGGCACGAGCACGAGTGGCGGGCACTTCTTTACCAGGACGCCCGGCCCGAAGTTGCGGGCATCGATGTGGATTTTGATTTGGGAGAGTTGATCAGCGAAGTTTTTGTCGGGCCCCGCGCTGAGGCGTTTATCGTCGACGCGGTGGAATCGATAATGGAGAAGTTTCAGCTTCGAAAACCATGTAAGAGGTCGGATCTGTTAAGCTCTCCGCGAAAGGATGTTGCGCCTGCTGGCTGAGGCCGCCGCGCGCGACCTCGCCGGCGCCTCAGCACAACCGCCCCATGTTCCTCCCACCCTCCCCTGCGGGTATGGCGTTTTACCACAAAAGACCTACAATCGCCCGAATATCCCGTGCGTTCTTTGGCGCTATACTTTAGGTTCAGAGGGCGGAACATGCGGAAGTACGGCAAATTCGCGGCATTGATTGCCGTCGTCATCGGGACGCTGGTGTGGCTGGCGTTCGCTGGGTCTGGGGACAGCAAAACTTACTACAAGTCGATTGCCGAATTGAGCCAGATGGGCGACCGCGCATATGGGACGCGGCTGCGCGTCGGCGGTGACGTGGCGGCGGGCTCCATTCAGCACGTCGACGGCAAGGTGCTGTTCACGCTGAAGCAGGACACCCGCACGCTGCAAGTGGCCTATTCCGGCATCGATCCGCTGCCCGACACGTTCCGCGACGGGGCACAGGCGCTGGCGGACGGCAGAATGGATCGCGACGGCACCTTCCACGCTTCCAAAATCTCCGCCAAGTGCGCGTCGAAATATGAGGCCAAACCGCAGGGATTGCCCACGGGACAGCCAAGCGTGCACAGCGGAAAGCCTAGTGTGTAGAGAGCTGGTTTTGTAGAGAGGGGTCATGGAGAATCTGGGTTCGCTGGCCATTTTGATGGCTTTCTGCGTGGCGCTGTATGCCACGCTGGCTTCCGTGATTGGCCGGGTGCGCCGCAAACCATTCGTGATGGAGAGCGGCCGGCGCGCGGTATACGCCGTCTGGGCGCTGGTCACCATCGCCTCCGCGGTATTGGTTCACGCGCTGCTGACCGGCGATTTCCGCCTCGCCTACGTGGCCGAGCACAGCAATAATGCGCTGCCAGTGCTCTACAAATTCGCCGCCTGGTGGAGCGGGCAGGAAGGCTCGCTGCTGTTTTGGATCTGGCTGCTGTCCTCGTACACCGCGGTGGTGGTCTTCACCAACCGCCGCCGGCATCGCGACATGATGCCGTGGGTGATCGGCGTACTTACCACGATTGAAGTTTTCTTCCTGATGCTCAACAACTTCGTTGCCAACCCCTTCAAGCTGCTGGCGAACGAAGGTCTCATCGTCAAGGTGGCGGACGGCAACGGCCTCAGCCCCGTGCTGCAATACCCTGCCATGGCGATTCACCCGCCGATGCTTTACCTGGGCTACGTAGGGTTCGCCGTGCCTTTCGCTTTCGCCATGGGGTCGCTGATCACGCGGCAACCGGGCGATAGCTGGATCCACACCACGCGCCGCTGGACACTGGTCACATGGCTGTTTCAGGGCACGGGCGTGATGCTGGGCGCGGCGTGGGCTTACCATGTGCTCGGCTGGGGCGGCTATTGGGGATGGGATCCGGTGGAAAACGCGTCGCTGCTGCCCTGGCTCAGCGGCACCGCTTTTCTCCATTCGGTGATGATGCAGGAAAAGAAGGGCATGATGAAAGTGTGGAACATGGTCCTCATCTCGACCACGTTCTTCCTCTGCATCCTCGGCACCTCGATGACGCGCGGCGGCCTGGTGCAATCGGTGCACGCCTTCGCGCAGTCCGAGATCGGCAAGTACTTCGTCACCTTCCTCGCCTTGGGCCTCGCCGCTACCGCCTACCTGATCCTCGACCGGTTGGATTATTTGAAGAGCGAGGCGCAATTGGAATCGGTAATCTCGCGCGAGTCGAGTTTCCTGTTCAACAACCTGATTCTGCTGGCGAGTTGTTTCGCGGTGCTGTGGGGCACGCTGTTCCCGAAGATTTCCGAGGCGATCTCCGGCGACCAGATTTCGCTCGATGCCGATTGGTACAACCGGCTGATGGTGCCCATCGGGCTGTTCCTGCTGTTTCTCACCGGCGTGGGACCGCTGTTCGCCTGGCGGCGCACCTCGACGGATCGCCTGCGCCGCAACTTCCAGTGGCCGGGCATCGCCGCGCTGGCGCTGGTGGTGGTGCTTTACGCGGCCGGGATCCACAAGCCCTATCCGCTGATTTCGTTCGGCTTCTGCCTGTTCGTGGCGATGACCGTGATCGTCGAGTTTTACAAGGGCGCCAATTCCATCGCTGGCAGGACCGGCATGAACCTGCCGCGCGCCGCGGTGGAGTTGACCCATCGTAACACCCGCCGTTACGGCGGTTACCTGGTGCACATGGGCATCGTGCTGATCTTCATCGGATTTACCGGTCACGCCTTCAATCAGAGCGAAGTGAAGGAAATGAGCCAGGGCGACACCATGCGCATCGGCCGCTATGAGTTGCGGATGGCCAGCCTGGAGCAAGGCGAGAACCCCAACTACATGTGGTACCGCGGCATTTTCCAGATTTCGAAAAACGGCCAGCCGATAGGCACCTTGCAGCCGGAGAAGCGGCTCTTCAAAGCTAGCAAAGAAAGCACCTCCGAAGTCGCCATCCGCGAGCGCCCGAACGAGGACCTGTACGTCAATTTCGGCGGCATGTCCGACGACGGACAGCGCGCGGTGATTCAGGCCTTCGTCAACCCGCTGGTATTCTGGGTGTGGATGGGCGGACTGGTGCTCATCGGCGGCACGCTTGTATGCCTGGTCCCGAGTAAGGTTAAAATGCAGTACGCGCGGACCCAGGTGGCAGGCATCGCCAAACAACATGTGGACTTGCGAGCAAAGCAGTAGACTCGCGAAGATCATTTGGAGCCACAGATGAACACAGATGAACACAGATCGGATTCCTGCTTTCTGTTTTGTTCTATACGTGTTCCTCTGTGTTCATCCGTGGCCAGGCTTATGGTTTTGGTGCTGGCCTTCGCCGGCCTCGCCCTGGCCCAGACGGCTTCGGAGAAGCCCAATGCAGATGTGCGACGCGTGGCCATGCGGCTGGCTTGCCAATGTGGCTGCAAAGATTCGGTAGCGACATGCGCCATGCTGGAGTGCGGCTTTTCCAAGCCGGCCAAGGAACGCATCGCGCGCATGCAGGCGGCCGGCTTTTCCGACCAGCAGATCATCGATGCTTTCATTCGCGATTACGGCCCCGGCATTTACCTCGCCCGGCCCAGCGCCTTCGGTTGGGTGGTGCCCTATGTTGCGGCGGCGTTGGGTCTGGTAATAATCTGGTTTTTCATCAAGAAATACCGGAAACCGAAACCATTGGTTGAGCTCGGCCCCGTGGCTATCGACGATCCGGCGCTCGAGAAATATAAGGACCAGATCGAAAAGGATCTGGCCAATATGGAGTAAGATTCTGGCGTGATCATTCCTATTGCCTCCGTGCTAGCGGTCGCCGTCATCGCGTTCATCCTGATTGTCAGACCCAAGGACTTGCCGCCGCCGGAGCCGGACGATCCCTTCGCGCACCTGGACGAACGCAAAGCCGCGATTTACGAAAACCTGCGCGATTTGCAGTTCGAGTACCGGGTGGGCAAGCTCTCGGAAACCGATTACCAGAAAACCAAGCAGGATTTGCAAAGTGAGCTGGCGGCGGTGCTGGCCGAGGTCGACCGCGTGCGTGCCGGGCTCGCCACTCCGCCTTCAAGCAAAGCCAAAGAACCCCCACCGGCACCTGCCGCGCCGAAGTTAACCGGCCTAGTATGTCCATCCTGCGGAGCTAAATTCGAGAAAGAGTTGAAGTTCTGCGGAGAATGCGGCAAGCCGATGAAGGCGGCCGGCGCATGAGGGCACAACCACTGCCAGGCGTGACGCTGAGAGAGCAAATCCGCCCGCAAGCGGGCGTTGGCAAGCTAAAGCGTGCCCCACCAATGCATCCCGTTGGAAAGCTCCCTCTGGTCCTCCTGCTGCTGGCGCTGCCACTTTCCGCGGCGGTCACCGGAACGGTCATCAATGGCACCACCGGCGCTCCGCAAGCCGCAGCCACGGTGATCCTCTACAAGTTCGGCCAAGCCGGCATGGAGCCGGTAACCGATACCAAGACCGATACTCAAGGCAATTTTGCCATTAACCAGGACACCGCCGGGGCCGGGCCGGCCATGCTGCGGGTGGAAATCGACAACGTCACCTACAACCACATGCTGCCGCCGGGCACTCCCACAACCGGCATCACGTTCGAGGTGTACAACGCCAGCCGGCAGCCGCAGGGCGTGAAAATCTCCAAGCACATGCTGCTGTTCCAGCCATCATCCGGCGGACCGATGACGGTGGATGAGACGTTCCTGGTGGATAACTCCGGCAAGACCACCTGGGTGGATCCGGTGAATGGCACGGTGCGTTTTTATCTGCCGGCGGCGGCGCAAGGGAAGGTGCAGGCCAACGCGGCCGCACCGGACGGTCTGCCCATCCCCATTCCTACCGGCAAAACTGCCACGCCCGAGGTGTATGACACCAAGTTCGAGATCAAGCCCGGCGAAACGCGTATCGACCTCGCCTACACGGTGCCTTACACGGCCGGTACGGCATATGCCGGGAAGATCGCGAGTCATGACGAAAACACCTATCTTGTGGCGCCGGAAGGGGTGACGCTGGAAGGCGCGGGCCTGGAGGACCTGGGCGAGGAACCGCGCACCCACGCGCACATTTTCGGGCTGGCCGGCGCGGCTTACCGCATCAAGCTGACCGGCGCGGTGGCGGCATCCGCGGCCGCCGAGCCTGCCGCCGATTCCGCCGCGGACAGCCAGGATTCCGGCGGTTCGCAGATCCAGGTGATTCTGCCTCGCGTGAATGGCAAGGCCCCGCTGATCGTCGGGCTGGCGCTGGCGATTCTGGGGCTGGGCTTCGTGCTCCTGTATCGCGCGCACGTGCCGGCCGGCAAGGAGACGAATGAACGCGGTCGCGGTTGATGGCGTCTGGAAGTATTACGGCGACTATCCCGCGCTGCGCGACGTCCGGCTGGACGCGGCAGAGGGAACGTGCCTGGCGCTGATCGGGCGCAACGGTGCCGGAAAAACCACATTGCTGCGGATCCTTGCCGGCTTTTCGCGTCCCGGCCGCGGGTCCGTGCGAATCTGCGGCACCGCGCCGCGGGAAACCGCCACGCGCCGCCGCATCGGCTTCATCGGCCACGGCATCTCGGTCTACGACGAGCTGTCGGCGATTGAAAATCTGACGCTGTTCGCCCGGCTCTACGGCCTGAGGGAGCCGCGCAAGGCGGCCGCCGAGTGGCTGGAGCGCACCGGGCTGGACCGCGTCTCGGGCGGGCTGGTGCGCGAGTTCTCCCGCGGCATGCGGCAACGCCTGGCGGTGGCGCGCGCTTTTCTGCACGATCCCTCCGTGCTGCTGCTCGACGAGCCTTTCACCGCGCTCGATGACCGCGCCATCGCCGTGCTGCAGCGGCTGCTTCGCGAAGCGCTGGCGGCGGGCAAAACCATCGTCGTGTCCACACACCAGTTGCGGGAAGCGCTGGAGCTGGCGACCGACGTGGCGCTGCTCAACCGCGGGTGCGTGGCCTTTGCCGGCGCGCGCACTCCGGAAATGGTGGCCGACCCCGGCTTCGTCTACGCGAGATACGGCGAGGGCTGATGGACTTCTTCCGGCAAGTGCTGGTAGTCGCGGCCAAGGATCTGCGCGCCGAGCTGCGCACCAAGGAAGCCCTCAACGGCTCGCTGGCGTTCGCCCTGGTCATCCTGCTGCTGTTCAGCTTCGCCTTCGACCCCACCGGCGAAACCACGCGCGAAATTTCCGGCGGCCTGCTGTGGATCGTTTTCGCTTTCGCCGGCACGCTCATCCTGAACCGCAGCTTCGCCCGCGAGCTGCCCAACGATTGCCTGGATGCGCTGATTGCCGCGCCCATTTCCGGCGCCGCGCTGTTCCTCGGCAAGGCCATCGCCAACTATTGTCTGCTGCTCGCCATGGAGCTGGTGTCGCTGCCCATCTTCGGCATCTTCTATAACGTGCGCTGGACCGCGCAGTTTCCCGAATTAATGCTGGTGCTGCTGCTGGGCACCTGGGCTCTCACGGTGCTCGGCACCATGACCAGCGCGCTCACCGTCAACATCCGTTTGCGCGAAGTCATGCTGCCCCTGCTCACTTTTCCGGTGCTGGTGCCGGCGCTGATGGGCGCCATGCAATTGACCATGGCGCTGATTGCCGGCACACCCATCAACTCGGAAAACGTGATGTGGCTCAAAATGCTGATTGGCTTCGACCTGATTTACACCGCCGTATCCCTGGTTTTGATAGAGACAGTTCTGGTAGGTTGAGAGATTGTGGAGCCTGTGAGGCAGGTTGCCGACCTGCCAAAGCCGCGCAGCGGCTATACTGCTTTGTGGAGCGAGAGAATATGAACGAGAAATCCGGTCTGGGAGATTACATTCTCTACGCGCTGGGCGCTGTGGCCGTGCTGATCCTGGTGCGCGACATCAACGTCATCGCCCGTCTGCCGAACGAAGTGCAGCAAGGGGCGATCTTCAAAATCATTTTCTTTCATGTTCCCGTTGCCTTCGTCGCCATGACCGCAGCAGCGGTGGCGCTGATTGCCAGCGTGCTTTTCCTCGTCACCAGGAATTTTCGCTATGACGCGCTTGCGGTTGCGGTCACCGAAGTGGGTCTCGCCTTCCTCGCTGCCAATTTGGTCACCGGATCCATCTGGGGCCACGTTATCTGGGGCGAGTGGTGGGCTTGGGACGCGCGGCTGACCTCGGCGCTGGTGTGCTGGATTCTATACGCGTCTTACCTGATGCTGCGGCATGCCGTGGAAGAACCCACTCAGCGCGCCACTTTTGCCGCTGTATGGTCTGTCTTTTCCTTCATCGACGTGCCGATCGTGATTTTTTCCATCAAGTGGTGGCGCACTCAGCACCCGCAGCCGGTTTTCTGGGGCGGCGGCAGTTTTCCGCACGATTGGCTGGTGATCTGGCTCTGGAATATACTTGCCATGATGCTGCTCGGCGCCGTGATGACCGTGGTCCGCTTGCGGCAGGAAGATGCCCAACGCGAGCTCGATTCGCTGCGCCGCACCGCGCACGCTATGTGAGGAACCTATGCACTTGACCGCAATCCCCGTGCTGTTTGCGCAGATGACCACCCCGGACGACATCGCTCGCGAGGCCGCACGTTTACAGCGCAACTACGAGTGGCTCAGCGTCGGCCTCACCGTCGCCTGGGTCATCCTGGTGATTTACGTGCTGTTCATGGTGAGCCGCGGCCGTAAGCTGAAGCGCGAGATCGCCAGCCTGCGAGCCATGCTCGAGGACCGCCAGAAGCAGTGAGCAGGTTGCGGCGCCCCTGCCCGCGCCTGGCCCCTGGTCGCGCCTGTTCAAGGCGGACCCGACACAGGCGTTACTTTCTGCCTAAGTGGATCGGCTTGACGGGGATCGGGCTATCCAGGATTCTCAATTCAGCCTGCCCATCACCGACCAGCTTCATTGCGAACTTCAACACATCATCGCCGTCTTTCATCTCGAAGGTCAGTGTATCGCCATTGAGTTTCGGGTTGAGGATGGGCGAAGGCTCGTCCGGGTTATTGGTCGGGTCCGGCTCCTGCAGGTCGCCGTTCGCATCGACATTGATGTTGCAGGCTTCCGCTTCTCCGGAGATCTGCTCACCAGCCTTCAGCCGGATGGTGCAAATCACTTTGTCCTTAAACTTTGCCTCCCACGTGCCGACGAACTTCTTTTGCGCCGCGGCGTCTTGAGCCGTGAGCGGCAGACATAACAGCAGGAGCAACAAAGCAAATACGAGGCTACGCATGGCTTCAACCGTAGCAAATCGGTGACCGTTCGCAAAATCCAGGCAGGCGGAAGTGGCTCGTGAACGCAACCGTGCAGGCCCGTCACATATGTGCGCGAAACGTGAAGCGAGGTGTCAATGATCACATTGCCGAACCGCAGGACGCACGCAGGCAAGACGCTTTCGAAAATGCGGGTTATACTGCGCGAAAGGGCAACCGATGAGTCCCGTGGAAACGGTTCTCGAGTTCATCGACCGCATCAACCGGCACGACGCCGACAAGCTGGCCGAATTGATGACGGAAGATCACGTGTTTATCGACTCGCTAGGCCAGACCGTCCGCGGCCGCGAAAGAATGCGCATCGGCTGGCGAGGATATTACGCGTTGTGCCCGGACTACTGGGTTTCTCGCGAGAAGATTCTTTCAGACGGGATTGTGGTGGCCGTTTTCGGCTCGGCTGGCGGCACGATCGCCGCCAACGGTGAGGTTCCGCCCGAGAACAGATGGCGCACCCCGGCGGCCTGGCTGGCGGTCGTGCAGGATGACCTGGTGAAGGAGTGGCGCGTTTACGCCGACAACAAGCCGGTGTATGACATCATGGCTAAATCTGAGAGGGTCAGCAACAATGACTAGACGCCAGCCATCGGACAGCTCCGTAACCTTCGAAACCGTTCGCAAAATCGCGCGCGCCCTGGAAAACGTGGAGGAAAGCACCTCCTACGGCACGCCGGCGTTTAAGGTGCGGGGCGCGCTTTTCGTGCGGCTGCATCAGGACGGGTGCTCGCTGGTCGTTCGGACGGGATTCGAGGAACGCGACGAGTTGATGGCAGCCGATCCCGAGACGTATTACATCACCGATCACTATCTCAACTACCCGTGGATACTGGTTCGGCTGTCGCGCATTCACCCCGATGCGCTGCGCGATCTCCTCGGCGGGGCGTGGCGGTTGGCTGCGGCGGAGAGCCGACGTAAGTTGGGCGCTCGGCCCTCGCGTATCAGGCGGCGCAAACTCCCCTGATCGCAGGGGCGGCGAGTGCTATCGCCGGAAGGTCTCGAATTCGGACTCGCACCTCCACTTTGGTTAACCAGTTGCCGCTTGTTAACTAAATTCAACTTGATCCGGCTATCGTTTTTCGACCATCCTAACAGTGGGTCAGGCAGACGCGGGATTTGGGATTGACCCGAGTGGGGATCATTGGCTCGTCCTGATGGTTTCGGGTTATCGCGTCTGGTGTGGACTTCGGCTCATTCGTTCGCGCTGAGAACTCGCTCCGTTGGCGGGCGCGCCTAATCGAGACGATTAGGTACGCGTCCGCCATTCCTATTTTTGGCTGCGAGGGTTTGCCTCGCGTCACTGCGAGGTGCGGCGGTCGCTTGCGCTCACCGTTTCGCTTCCTCTTCAACCTTGACTACGTGGCTGTGATGGCGGCTGTAGCTGAAATAGATCGCCAGCCCGATCGCCAGCCAGACGACCAGCCGGTACCACGTGAGCGAATCGAGCGAAACCATCATGGATAAGCAGACCAGTACGGCCAGGATCGGTACCACCGGCACGAGCGGCGTCCGGTAAGGCCGCGGCAGGGCGGGATGAGTCCGCCGCATCACAATGACGGCGATGGACACGATGACGAACGCCAGCAGCGTGCCGATGCTGGTCATATTGCCCAGGCTCGAAATCGGCAGTAAGCCCGAGAAGAGGCTCACGAAAATCATAAAGATCAGGTTGCAGCGCCAGGGCGTCCGCCATTTGGGATGAACGTCGGAGAAGATGGCCGGCAGCAGGCCGTCGCGCGACATCGAGTAAAACACGCGCGACTGCCCCAGCAGCATCACCAGAATCACCGAGCTGAATCCGGCGATGATGCCGACGTTGATGGCGATCTGCAACCAGGCATACGGGAACAGCTTGATCACCGTCTCCACAGGCGCCGGGTCGGCATGGAAGGTGCGGTAGTTCACCATGCCGGTGAGCACGTGCGCGAATAGCACATAGAGGATGGTGCAGACGATCAGCGACCCGATGATGCCGATGGGCATGTCTCGCTTCGGCTTCTTGGCCTCCTGCGCGGCTGTCGAAACCGCGTCGAAGCCGATGTAGGCGAAGAAAATTACCGCTGCCGCCCGCATCACCCCGCTCAAACCGAACTCACCGAGCTTGCCGGTGTTGGGTGGAATGAAGGGAGTGTAATTCTGCGGCTTGATGTAGGAGAAGCCGATCGCGATCACGATGATCACGATGGTCACCTTGATGATCACGATCACCGCGTTGGTGCGCGCCGATTCGGAAATGCCGATCATCAGCAAAATGGAAATGGCGAAGATGACGAGAATGGCGGGGAGGTTAATCAGCCCAGGCGTCATGTCCCATGGGCAGTGAATCAAGTTGGAAGGCAGATCGATGCTGAAGCGGTGCAGCAGCCGCACCACGTAGGCCGACCAGCTCACCGAAACCGTGGCCGCGCCCACCGCGTATTCGAGCACCAGGTCCCAGCCGATGATCCACGCCAACAGCTCGCCCATGGTGGCGTAGGCGTAGGTGTAGGCGCTGCCGGCGATGGGAATCATGGTAGCGAACTCGGAGTAGCACATGCCCGCGAACGCGCAGCCGATGGCCGCCACCACGAAGGAGAGCACCACCGCGGGACCGGCGTTATCCGCCGCTACGATGCCGGTCAGCGAGAACAATCCCGCGCCGATGATGGCGCCGATTCCCAGTGCGACCAGGTTGACCGGCCCCAGCGTGCGCTTCAAATGGTGGGTGGTATCCTCGGATTCGGCCAGAATCACATCCACCGGCTTGGTTCGAAACAGGCTCATAGGTTCGTTTCCTTTGCCAAAAAGGCTGAGTATACAGTGCTGTGCGGCTCTGGCGCTACTAGGCCGCGCTGGCGCCGGTGATGCTGCGCCATTCCTCGATTCTTTGCCGCAGGTCCGCCGCGGCCGCGCTTGCGGGCAACAAATCGGCGATCACGGCCACGGCATCGGCGCCGGCTTCGAAGACGGCGCGCGCGTTTTCACGGGTGATGCCGCCGATCGCCACCAGCGGTTTTGCGACCAGCGCGCGGCAGCGCCGCAACCCATCGAGTCCGACCACGGGGTCGGGATTCGGCTTGGAAGAGGTGCTGAAAATGGGGCCGAGCGCGAGGTAATCCACCGGCTCCGCCACGGCATCGCGCAACTGCGCCGCGTTGTGGCTGGAGTAACCGATGAGCGGCCCATCGCCCAGCAGCGCACGTACGTCGGCGGGGGCCAGGTCGTCCTGCCCCACATGCACTCCGGCAGCGAGCAGCACGGCGATGTCGGCGCGGTCGTTGACAATCAGCGTGGCGCCCGCCTGGCGGCACAGCGACGCTACTTCGCGCGCGGCCTCAAGTGCTTTCCCGTTCCACAGCCCTTTGTGCCGGATCTGCAGCACGCGCGCGCCGCCTTCGAGCATGGCCGCCGCCGCCTCCACCAGCCCCAGCCCGCGCCTCTCCAGCGTGCCGGTATCGAGAATCGGGTAAAGCCGCGGCAGTGCATTCATACGGTGGCTCGCCCACGGTAGTGGCCGGCGAAGAAAGCGCATGCCGAGTTAACGGGGCACTGATGACATCTTGGATTAGTACGCTTGCACACCTCCTGGCCGTGCCGTTTGAGTAGGAGGTAGGCGCGGGTGCGTGCGTCAAGGGTTGCCGGGATCTCCGCCTCGATAGCCTGCTGTGCGTCCCGATAGTTGACGCCGTAGTTCTCGCGTTCCTGCCCGCGGAGGATTCGCACGAGCACGTGCGTGCAGTTGGAGGGAACCGCGGCAACCGGCGCAATGCCTGCGAACAACAGAATTCGGTCTGCGCCCGGATCGGCGATGCCGGGAAACTTCTTGAGCGCCTTGCGAACCTTGGCCACTGGTCCGGTAAGGCCTGCGCGCAAGTCGCCGCCAAACTCGTCCTGAACCCGGGCTGCGATTCCGAGCAGCCGCATTGCCCTGAGTTCAGGAACCATGCCGCCCGGCTTGAGTGCGCCGGCGAGTTTGGCCGTGCTCGCCGAGAGAAGGTGCGCTGGCTCGACACCAATGGACTTCGTCAGCGATTCCCAACCTTTCGCGCAAGCCGCATCGCTGGCCGGATATCCACAGTGCCACCACACCAGAAAATGGTATGGATCGGTGGGCCAGCCCGGCTCCTGGCTGCCGTGCCAAGACTCCAGCTTCCGCAGGATTTCAGAAACATCCGAGGCCGCCTTGCGCATAATCGCCCCAACAGTATATCCCGCCCGGTCGAGAGAACGCTGAGCGTCGGAAACTGCACCCCTAGCCTTCCGCTGCGGCGAGGACCTCCGCGGGCGACGGCATGCCGCGGCGGGCGAAACGGATCGTGCCGTCAGGGCCGATCAGGTAAACCGTGCGCTTCACGATGATGCCGTTGGCGTTGTAGAGCGAAGCGACTTTGCGGCCGGCGTCGACCAACAGCGGAAATGGCAGCTTGTATTGGCGGCGAAAGCCGGCATGACTGCCGGCGCTCTGCGGATTCACCCCGAAGACTTCCACGCCGCGCGTGCGTGCGCTTTCCCAAGAATCGCGCAACTGGCAAAGCTGCCGCGTGCAGCCGGGCGTGTTGTCGCCTGGATAGAAAACCAGCACCACGTTCTTGCCGCGTAGCGCGGAAAGACGGACTTCGTTGCCGGAATCGTCCGGCAGCGTGAAATCCGGAGCGGGCACGCCCGGCGGAAGGGGATCGTTGAAGAAACGTTCGAACATGGTGGCGCCTGGATGTCAGTTTAGCGAAACCCAGCGCGGTTCACTCGCCGTTCTTCAGCTTCCACAGAATCTGCCGCAGCATGCCCAGCGTGACCGGGGCGTCGTGCGCGGTAATATTCCAGCGGCGGATCATGCGGCGCAGCTTCTCTTCGGTGGATCCCGCGGTCAACGGGTTCACGTAGCCGCTGGCGCGCAGGGCCTCGCACCACAGCCTGGTGATTTGTTCATTCTCCGCCGCCGACGCGGGCTTGACGCGCTCGGAGCGCACGGCGGCCGCCTTGGGGTCGCGCGCCAGTTCATAAAGACACAGAGCTACCGCCTGGCCCAGGTTCATCGACAGGTTGCGATCGACGGTGGGGATGCGCATCAGCCAATGGCAGTGACTGAGATCGTCGTTCGAGAGGCCGAATTTCTCCGAGCCGAACAGCAGCGCCACCGGCGAGCGGGGAAGCCGCCGCATCATGAGCCGCGCGCCGTACTCCAGACGGCGGAGGGGGTGGTGCAGCTCGCGATGGCCTAAAGAGGTCGTGCCCACCACCAGCGTCGCGTCAGCCACCGCATCGGCCACGCTCGAGAAGTCTTCGGCCCGCGCCAGCAGCGGCGCCGCGCCGACGGCCGAGCGCGCTTCCCGGAACGCTACGTCATACGGGTTCACCACCCGCAGCCGGGTGAAGCCGAAGTTCGCCATCGCCCGCGCTGCCGCCCCGATGTTCAGCGGGTTGCGCGTGGCCACCAGCACCACGCGGAGATGGTCTTTCCACATAGTCAACGATGTTCTGATGTTAGCGCGGGCGCGCGGCACGAATAACCCGCGCCATTTTCCAACCCACGCGCACTTACAGCCCCAGCCACTTCACCGGCAGCGTGGTCAACTCCGGCACATACGTGATGAGCAGAACTCCGATCAGCAGGATCACGTAGACCGGCAACGTGGCACGATAAACAGCGGTCATCGGCTGTTTGAACCGGTAAGCCGATAGACACAGGTTCATGCCGATGGGCGGCGTGAGATAGCCAAGCTCCAGGTTCGCCAGGAAGATCACGCCCATCTGCACGGGATCGATGCCGAACTTTGCGGCAACCGGCTGGATCAGCGGCACCATCACGATGATCGCCGAGAAGACGTCCATAAAGGAGCCTTTGATCAACAGCACGATATTGAGCAGCAGCAGGAAGACGTACTTGGAGTGGATGTGCAGATCCACCCAGTCGGTCAGGATGACTGGCACGTCCTGAATAGCCAGGTAGTACGTGAGTCCCTTGGCAACGCCGATAATCAGCAGCACGCCGCCGACCACGGTGACGCATTCCACGGCCACCCGCGGAAAATCGCGGCGCAACGAGAACCCGCGCAGGAGGAAGCACTCTGCGATGAGGGAATAAACCACCGCGATCGCGCCCGCCTCCACCAGTGTGCCAAACCCGCCGAACAGGCCGACGATCACCACCACCGGCACGGCCAACTCCCACTTGGCGATCCAGATGGCCTGGCGTGCCTCCGCGAAGGAGAACCGCGGACGCGGGGCCCCGCTCTTCACGCCGTGGTAAACGCCCCACGCGGAGACCATCGCCACCATCAGCAACCCGGGCGCGAATCCCCCGACGAAGAGCGTGTCGATACTGACGGTCTTGGCATAGATGGCGTACAGGATTACCGGCAGGCTCGGCGGAAATAGCAGGCCGAGTGAGCCCGATCCGTTGATCAGACCAATCGAGAACCTCTCCGAGTAGCGCGCCTTGAGGAGCATGGGCAGCATCAGTCCGCCCATCGAAACAATAGTGACGCCGGAACCGGCAAACGTGAAGATGGCGAAGACCACGGCGGTGGTGATGGCGAGGCCTCCCGGCAGCCAGCCGAACAGTGCGTTATAGACGCGCAGCAGACGCGTGCTGGCGCCGCCCTCCACCAGCAGATAGCCCGCCAGCGTGTACAGCGGGAGCGAGGGCAGCACCTCCGAGACCATCAGCGAGTACGCGTTGTCGGGAACGTCCACGGCGGGCTGCCCCACGTTCCACAGAAGGAGAAGGGCCAGACCGCCCAGGGTGGCGAAGATCGGCAGGCCCAACACCGCGCCAGTGAGAATGACACTGATCCCAATCCACAGCAGCGCCGGCCCTTCCGGCCTTGGCGCGTAATTCAAAACCAGCGGCGCCAGCACAAACAGAGCCGCGGCCAGCCGATGCCGGTAGCTGGCGCCCGCGCCGCCAACCGCTCGCAGCGTAATCAGCAGAAAGCCGAGCGGCATCACCAGCGCCATAACCCAACTCGGTATGCCGAGGGCCAGCATGGTTCCGAGAGACCTTTCGGAAGCCACGAATTGGTAGCTGGCCCAGCACAGGCTGGCGCTGATCGCCACAGTGAGGCCGCATCCGAAGATGCGGACCGAAGCGGCCCATTGCGGCCGCACGAAGGTGGTCGCCGACATCCCCAGCAGCCGGTCCCCGGAGGCGGCCAAACCGGCTCCGAGGAACGCGATCCACAACGTCAGTTGCTGGACGAAAACCACCGAACCGGGGATTCCGCGTACTCCGGCCAGACGGGTAATCATGGCGATCAAAGGGAGCAAGGATGCCAGGGAGATCGCTAGCACGGCGGCGGCTCTTTCCCCACCGCCCAGGATGCGCGGGAGACGTTTCAGTTGGCGCCGCCTGTGCCCCCACCCTTGCCGTCGGACTGCCTTTGCGCCTCCGCCGGATGCTGCGAGCGATACTCGTCGCGCAGCTTCTGGACTTCATCGAAAAGGTCGGGCGGTACGATGTCGCCCTTCATTTTGGGGTACATGGATTCGGTTTCTCTCCGCCACTCCGCCATCGCGGCAGGGTCGGGGTGTGTGACGGTAAGCTTCAAGGTCTTCTTGCCGGGTTGGCCGGCCATCATGGTGGTGACGGCCCGCTCGCCCTGGCTGCGGATATCTTCCTTCAGCGCCTCGCCCGACTTGTGTGCCGCCGCCAGCATGGCGTCGCGCTGCGGCGCGGGAATGGCGTCCCACACTTGCCGGGAAATCACTGTGGCTCCGACCAAAGGCGCCCACTTCACATCGCACAAGTAAGGCGTCAAGGTGTACAACTGTGTGGTTTCCGCGTAAAGAGCCGTTTCGGGGACGGCATCCAGATTGTGCATCTTCAGTTGTGTGATGATGTCCGTGGCGGGCAGGGGAACCACGCGGAAACGGTTGGCTCGCCACAGCTCTTCTTCGGCAACGTCGCCCGCCCAGGTAAACATCCGCAGCTTCCGCAGATCGTCCAGTCTCTGCACCGGCGTGGCGGAGAAAAACTGCACCCATCCGACGTCGCTCCAGTAAAGTACCTGGTAACCCTTCTGCCAGAGGCGCTGTTCCAGCTTGGGAGCGATGCGGTCGCGCACGTAATCCAGTTCCTGGTAGGAAGCGAACATCATCGGGATCTGGAGGCAGGCGACGCCTTTGTCGATATCGCCTAAGCCCGCGCCCGAAAGGCCGGCCGCCTGGATGGATCTCTGATTGAGCCGGCGGACGCACTCGGGTTCGTCGCCCAGCACGCCGCCTGGATGGATCACCAGATGGACCGAGCCGCCTGAAATCTTCTTCCATTCGGCGCCCATGTTCTCCATCACCTGGAACCAGGTGGAGTCGGCCGGTGCCAGCGTGGCCATGTCGATCCTCTGCGCTCGCGCCCCCACGGCCAGCCCGCACAGCACCACCCATGTCAGAGTTCCCCTGATCATTGCGTTCTCCTTATCATTCCTTCGGCTCCGCTTCCAAAAACAGCTCGTTCATGTGTTTGAGCAGCCATCGCGCCCGGCGCTGCGCCACCAGGGTCGCCAGCCGGTTGTCGGGATCGGCGTCGGGATCCACGTCGAGCGCCTTTTCCAGCAGGGACTTGAACTCGGCGGCGTTCTGCACGGGCAGGCACGCGTTTTCGGCAAACGAGACATACGTGCCGGCGCGCTTGCCCTTGGATAGCTCAATCGCCCGTTCGAAGTGCTGGCGCATCAGCCTTTGCTGCTCGTCGACGGTAACGCCCGTGCGCGCGGCTTCGAAAGTGATGAGGAACTCGGGCACGGCTCCATCGCCGAAGCCCTCGTCAAGTTGCGCGACCCGCTGGACCATCATCTCCACCATCGGCAACTCGGCAATCATTTCCGGACTGTTCTTGGAAAGAGAAATGGCCAGGCCGCGGGAAGCCGCGGTCCAGTAGAGCAGCGGCACGTCGCGTTTGTCGATGCGCCGGAGCGCGGCGGCGGCGTCGTTGTCCAGGGCGGCGGCGAATCCCGCATGGCGCGCTTCCAGGCCGCGCACGCCGTACCGGTTGGCGCGCAGGTAGAGCCTGCGGGCGCGGTCGCGAAGCGCATTGGCGCGGTCCAGGCTCTCCTCTTTGGCTTCGTCGATGCGCGAATCGACGAAAGCGTAGGAATATTCCGTAAACCCCTGCGCCGCCGCCAGCAGAAGTCCGGTGTGCTTGGGCGATTCGGCCAGCAGGCTCTCGTACATTTTCAGTCCAAAAGGAATGGCCGCGGCGACCAGGTCGGGATCGTCGTCGCTGGTGAAAGTGGAGCCGCCAGAAGCCAGCGCGTTGCCGACCTGGTTTACCGCCATACGCTTGACCGAGCACCCGGTCGACAGCAGAAGGATCACAGCGGCAATCATCGGTTTCATGAGTACTTCCTTTCCCTCTGGTGCGATCAGGTCAAGCTTCGCGGAAGGGCTCCGCTGGTGGTCTGATCCAAAATACCCTTACTATATAGTGAGGGATATAGTGGTGTCGATACAGACTCGATCAAAACTTTTCTTGATCGGCCATGTCTACGTCGTCACCTGGATTTGACAATCGCCCCGCGCAGCCGCTACCCTAAAACTTTGCGACTTATAGATCGCTGGAGAAGTGTGTCAATGAGTACCGAGTTCCCTTCCAAGAACGGCATTGAGCGCCGCTGGCACGTCATCGATGCCGAGGGCGTGGTCTTGGGCAAGCTGGCCACCAAGACGGCCATGCTGCTGATGGGCAAGAGCAAACCGACCTACACGCCGTTCCTGGATACGGGCGATCACGTGATCGTTATCAATGCGGCCAAAGTCCGGCTGAGCGGCCGGAAAGAGGACAGCAAGGTGTACCGCCATTTCACCGGATACCCGGGCGGGCTGGTGGAGAAGAGCTTCAAGCGCGTGCGTGCCGAAAAGCCCATTCGCATCGTGGAAGAAGCCGTGCATGGCATGCTTCCCAAGACCAAGCTCGGCAAGCAAATGTTCCGGAAACTGAAGGTCTACGCGGGTGACCGGCATCCGCACGCGGCGCAGAAGCCGGCCGCGCTGGCCGTAAAATAGTGGAAGGCAGGGTTTAGTGGCAGCAAGCATGGTGCAGTATTTGGGTACGGGCCGCCGCAAGAGTTCGGTGGCCAGGGTATTTTTGCGGCCCGGCAAGGGCGAAATCAAGGTCAACGACCGCGCGTTCGAGAATTATTTTCCAACCGAAAGCACGCGCTCGCTGGTGCGGCAGCCGTTGGCGGCCACCGAAACGGCGGACAAGTTCGACATTCTGATTCTCGCCGATGGCGGCGGCGTCGCCGGACAGGCGGGCGCGGCCCGTCTGGGTGTGGCCCGGGCATTGGTGGAGTTCAACGCGGAATTGCGGTCGAAGCTGAAGAAGCTCGGCTATCTCACGCGCGACCCGCGCGCCCATGAGCGCAAGAAGTACGGCCAAAAGGGCGCCCGCAAGCGATTCCAGTTCTCCAAACGATAGTCTTTGGCGAAGCCGGCGTGGGCCGGCCTTGCCGGTTGTAAACCATCGGCCTTCCGGTTGTCCGGTCCGCAAATCTCGCTTTGGACCGCGGGCGGAAACGGGAGGCTGCGAAAGGGGATGTTTTCCCCGCTGAGTAACTAAACAGGAGGTAGTTTGCCCGCAATTTCCATGAAAGAATTGCTCGAAGCCGGCGTTCACTTCGGGCACCAGACCAAGCGCTGGAATCCGAAGATGAAAGAATACATCTTCGGCGAACGGAACGGTATTTACATCATCGATCTGCAGAAAACCCTGAAGATGTTCAAGGACGCCGCCCGATTCGTCCAGGAGATGGCCGCGCAGGGCAAGAACGTGCTCTTCGTGGGCACCAAGCGGCAGGCGCAGGAGGCCATCGCCGAAGAGGCCGTCCGCTGCCAGATGTATTTCGTCAACCAGCGCTGGTTGGGTGGTCTGCTCACCAACATGGCCACGGTGCAGAAGTCCATCAAACGGCTGAAGGAATTGGACGCCATGGCGTCGCCCGAAGGCGGCGGATACGCCGGCCGTCCTAAAAAGGAAGCCATTCGCCTCGAGCGCGAGCGCAAGCACCTGGAGCAGAACCTGTCGGGCATCAAGGACATGCCCGGCCTGCCCCACGTGGTCTTCGTGATCGATTCTAACAAGGAAGCGATCGCCGTGAAGGAAGCGCAGCGGCTCGGTATTCCAGTGGTGGCCATCGTCGACACCAATTGCGATCCCGATGAAGTCGATTGGGTCATTCCCGGCAACGACGACGCGCTGCGCGCCATCCGGCTGTTCGCCAGCAAGATTGCCGACGCCGTGGTGGAGGGCCGCCAGCTTGCCAGCGAGCACGATTTCGCGGCGGCGCCCAAGCCCGCAGCCGAGGAAGTGCCGGCTGAAGAAAGCATGCTCGAATACACCGAGTACGTGGACCCGAAGTATGCCGAGAAGATCATGGCCGAAAGCCTGAGCCTGGCCGACGAGCAGGCACCGCCCTCACCGCGCAAGGGGCCGGCTTCGGAAACCGCCGAGCCGCCGGTCGAGCCGGTGGTCACGGAAAGCGGAATTTAATACCAGCGGGCCGGGCAGCCCCCGGTCCCTGCATTCTAATTGGAAATGGAAACGAAGCGATTATGGAAATCACCGCGGCACTGGTCAAGGATCTGCGCGAGCGTACCGGCGCCGGAATGATGGAATGCAAGAAGGCCCTGGTGGAAGCCAAGGGGGACATCGCCGAAGCTGAAGTCATCCTCCGCAAGCACGGCATCAGCTCGGCGGGCAAGAAGGCGGGCCGCGCCACCAAGCAAGGGCTCATCGGCAGCTATATTCACGCCGGCGGCCAGCTTGGAGTCATGGTGGAAGTGAACTGCGAGTCCGATTTCGTGGCGCGCACCGATGTCTTCAAGGAGCTGGTGCACGACCTGGCGATGCACATCGCCGCCGCCGATCCCCGCTACCTCCGCCGTGAGGATGTGCCGGCGGCGGTGCTCGAAAAGGAGAAGGAAATCGCCCGCGCCCGCGCGCTGCTGGAGGGCAAGCCGGAGAAGATCCTCGACCGCATCGTGGAAGGCCGTCTCGCCAAGTTCTACGAAGAAGTGTGCCTGCTCGACCAGCCCTTCGTCAAAGAGGCGACCCTCACTATCGATCAGCTCGTCAAAACCAAGGTTGCCAAGCTGGGCGAGAACATCACCGTCAGCCGCTTCATCCGCTTCAAGGTGGGAGACGTGGCGGCAGCCGAAGCCAGCGGCGAGAGCGAAGCCGGCGGCGAAAGCTCCGTGCCCGAGCCGGTCGCCCAGTAGATGCCCGCCTACAAGCGCATCCTGCTGAAATTGAGCGGCGAAGTGTTGGCGGGCGGGGCTAGTTTCGGCATCGATGCCGATCGCGTCCACGGCCTGGCCGAGGAGATCGCCGCCGTGGCCTCGGCCGGCGTTCAGACCGGCGTGGTGGTGGGCGGCGGCAATATCTTCCGCGGCGTCGCCGGCGCGGCCCGCCAGATGGATCGGGTTACCGCCGACCACATGGGCATGCTCGCCACCGTGATCAACTCGCTGGCGCTCTCCGACGCTCTGGAGCAGATCGGCACCGCCACCCGCGTCATGACCGCCATCGAAATGCGGACGCTGGCCGAACCTTACATCCGCCGCCGCGCCATGCGCCACCTGGAAAAGGGCCGGATCGCTATTTTCGCCGCCGGCACATCTAACCCTTATTTTTCGACCGACACCGCCGCCACGCTGCGGGCGCTGGAGATCAAGGCTGACGTCATCGTCAAAGCCACGCGCGTCGACGGCGTCTACGACCGCGACCCGCTGCAGTTCCCCGAGGCCGTCCGCTTCGCCGAGATTTCCTACCTCGAGGTGCTGTCCAAAGGCCTGGGCGTGATGGACTCGACCGCCATCGCCATGTGCCGGGACAACAAGCTGCCGATTATCGTTTTCAATCTGAACACACCCGGCAATATAATGCGAGTAGCCATGGGCGAACCCGTCGGCACCGTGATTCACTAGACGGCTTCCGGAGATAGCTATGAAGACTGAACAGCCAGCACCCGCCGCTACCACGTTCAATACCATCAAGGAGGTCGAGGCCAACCTTAAGGCGCGGATGGAAAAGGCCGTGAGCGACCTGCAGCATGAAATGGCCACCATCCGCACCGGCCGCGCTTCCCTGGGCATTCTCGATCACATCCGCGTGGACTATTACGGAACCCCCACGCCGCTCAATCAGCTTGCCAACCTGCACGTTCCCGAGCCCAGCCTGATCACCATCCAGCCGTGGGACGTTTCGCAGATCGGGCCGATCGAAAGAGCCATTCGCGTCTCCGACCTTGGCCTCAACCCAGCCAACGACGGCAAGATCGTCCGCCTGCCCATCCCGCCCCTCACCGAAGAGCGTCGCAAGGAACTGGTGAAGCGCCTCCACGCCACCGCTGAGCACCACCGCGTCTCGGTCCGCAACGTTCGCCGCGACGGCAACGAAGCGGTAAAGAAGCTGCTCAAAGACAAGAAAATTACCGAGGACGACGAGAAACGCACGCTCGACGAAATTCAGAAGCTCACCGACGGCTACATGTTAAAGGTGGACCAGGCCGCCAAAATCAAGGAAAAAGAAATCCTGGAGATCAAGTAAGCGACCGTGGGGCGGCACCAAGCGGGAAGCGACTTGGTCCGGATCGACCGGAAGGAATGTCGTTGACTCCTGCCGTGCCTACCACTTCACCACTGCCGCGCTGACCGGTGTATCGCCCACCGGGATCATGGTGAACAGCGAAGCGCTCTTGAAGCGCAGCACTCGGTCCGAAGACGAGGCGCTCAAGCGGTCCAGGCGAATCACCGCCATGTCGCCCGAGAGCTCGTTCAGCACCAGCGCATATTGATTGTCGGGCGTGGTGAGAATCGCCCCCGGCCCTGCCCCCACTTCCACCACTGCCGACAAGTTTTGGGTTGCCAGATCCAGCACCGTCATGCTGTTGGTTTCCGGGTTTGCCACCAGCAGAAATGGCGGCGTATCGGTGGCCGCCATGGCGCCCGGCGCGCGTCCGGCGAGCACGGTCTGCCAGACCTCGGTGCTAAAGGGGAACACGATTGCCACCGCGTCCATGCCGGGGCCATCGAGAAACACCTGGCCGCCATCGGGCGTGATGGCGTACCGCCTCGGCTCGAAAGGAAGCGGCAGCCGAACCAGGGTCTTGCCGCTGGCGACCTCGAAAAAGGTGATGCTTCGCCCGGCGGCATCGGCTGCCAGCAGCAGCTTGCCATCGGTGCGGAAGCGGACAAACTCGGGCGGGGCGTCCCAGGCGATGGTCCGCTCCACGCGCCCCGCGTCCAACTGGGCCAGAACGATCGTCTTGTCCTGGCGGCAGGCCGCCGCCGCCCTGCCGTCCACGCTCAAATCGAAGCCGGCTGCCGCCGAATTCAGACGTATGCGCCGGGTGGCTTTGAGCGAATCGAGCGGCGCTTCCACCAATGCCGGCGGATCGCGGTACAGAATCCACAGAGCTTTGCCGTCCGGCGCCAGGCGCATCTCCACCGCGGTCGAGCCCGCGCGCATCCGCCGGCTCACCGCCAGGGTGGCGGCATCCAGCTCGTACAGCGTTCCGTTCGCCGGCGCCAGCGCATAGGCGATGGGCTTCTTGGGATGCGCGATCACCGCAACCGGCGCGGCATCGAGTCCAATCTGCTTGCGCACGCGGAAGCGGCTCAGGTCCACCACCGCCACGTTGCGCCCCTGCCGGTTGGCCACGAAGCAGTAGCCGGGGTAGGCGGTCGCCTTCCGCCTGCCGCACGCCAGGACGCCGGCCGAGGCCATCAGCAGGCCGCGGCGCGAAATCATCCCAGTCCCGCCTCGCGCAGAAAACGTGCCGCCTCTTCCGGCGGCGTCGGGTTGATGTAAAAGCCCGTACCCCACTCGAAGCCCGCCACTTTGGTCAGCTTGGGTATGATCTCGATGTGCCAGTGATAGTACGCCAGCGGCGCTTCCTGAACGGGCGCGCTGTGCACAATGAAATTGTAGGCCGGATGCTCCAGCACTTTGTCGATTTTGCGCATGGTGGAGCGCAGCACCCACGCCAGGTTATCGAGCAGTGTGGGGTCGGAGTTCTCGTAGTGCGAGGCGTGCTGCTTGGGCAGAATCCAGGTTTCGAAGGGAAAGCGCGGCGCGTAGGGCGCCAGCACCGTGAAGCGGTCCGTCTCCGAGATCAGCCGCGCGCCCGCCGAGCTCTCCTCGTGAACGATGTCGCAGAAGATGCACCGCTCCTTCGCCTCGTAGAATTCGCGCGACGCCTCCACTTCCCCTTTCACCACGTTGGGAATCACCGGCAGCGCGATCAGTTGCGAGTGCGGATGTTCCAGCGTGGCGCCTGCCGCCTCACCGTAATTCCGGAACAAAATGATGTACCGGAACCGCTGGTCGCGCTTGAGATCGTTGACGCGGTCTTTAAACGCTCTCAGCACCTCCCCGATCTGGTGTTCCGGCATGTCGGCCAGGGTGGCTGAGTGGTCCGGCGTCTCGATGATCACTTCGTTGGCGCCGATGCCGCTCATCTTGTCGTACATGCCTTCGCCCTGCCGGTTCAGTTCGCCTTCAATGCCCAGCACCGGGAACTTGTTCGGCACCACGCGCACCCGCCATCCCGGCTGGTCGCGCCCGCCGCCGTTCCGGTAGGCCAGCACTTCGGGCGGGGTCTTGTTCTCATGGCCAGAATCGAACGGGCAAACCCCCGGTTGGGCCGGCGGCACGGGCTGGCGAATGAAATCTCCAGGACGCTTGGCACGGTCCGTGGCGATGATCACCCAGCGGCCGGTGATCGGATCTTTCCGTAACTCAGGCAATCGGGAACGTCCTTCCAGGTAGGGCCATCGGCAGACACCTGATTATATGACACGGACGTGAAATGCGTCGCGTCTCCATTCGATGCGGAGAGGGTTGCCCAACATTACGCTGACAATATCGAATCGCGTCCGCGTATCCTCTACCTGGGCACGGCGCCCGTACTCGCGGGCGGCGATCGCGATTCGCCGCTGCTTCTCTTCGTCCACTGCCGCGTCCGGCGTACCGAAATCGGCGCTCGATCGCGTCTTCACTTCGACGAAGGCCAGCACGCCGCCATCCCACGCCACCAGGTCGATTTCGCCCGCCCCCGAGCGGGCCATGTAGTTGCGCGCCACCACCGTGCAGCCGTGCCGGCGCAGGTAGCGGTAGGCCATGTCTTCGCCGATGCGGCCGTGGTCATGCGCCAACGCGCGGCGCCGCAACCGGTCCGCCGCGCGGTAGATCAGTCCGATCACTCGATCACTTGAAATTCGAACTCCATCGCTTTACCCCGCACCACGTAGCACAAGTAGTACTCCCAAAAGCGCCTGTAGCGCGGAAAGCGGTTGACCAGGAATTCGAATCCGAGCCACCTCCACAAAGCCAGTAGCTTGACGCGCACCGAAATCTCACGAAATCGCACCGTGGAGTAGTAGCCGAAGCCGCCGTGATTCTCGCCGAAATAGCGGAAGCTGAAACTGTTGAGGTGGCTCTTGTGTGTGGGGTCGCAGAAGGAGCTGAAATCGGTGTAGTGCGGCGTTTCGATGCGCACTGACCCGCCCGGCCGCACCAGGCGGTGGAACTCCTCCATGGTGCCGATCACGTCGGAGACGTGCTCGATGACGTGGATGGCGGTGAGCCGGTCGAATGCGCCGTCGGCGAACGGGTAGGGGAAGCGGTCCAGATCGGCGATCACGTCGGCGCGGCTGGCCGGATTGCGGTCGATGCCGATCGCACCCGGCTGCTTGTGAATCCCGCAGCCAACGTCGAGGATTCTCATCGGTGCTCCTCTTGGTCCGCGTAACCCAAAGCATGCCTCATCATCGGCACGCGTGGTACTAGTGGGGCATGCTTTAGCTTGCCCGTTGTCTTCCCGAGCAAGCAAGACTTCGTGTCTGTTATGTGGCTGCCGTCAGGCACCCTTCCAGTGTCTCAAGAGCGAAGGCGCATTGCTCGCGGTTGATGACCAATGGCGGGCAGAGCCGTATGCTGTTATCGCCCGCTCCCAGCACCAGCAGGCCGCGTTGAAAAGCCAACTGCACCACGCGGTCGCGCACCTCCGGCGCCTGCTCGCGGGTAGCTTGATCGCGCACCAATTCGATGCCGATCATCAGCCCCAGCCCGCGCACTTCACCCACCTGCGCAAAGCGTTGCGGCCACTCGCGCATCCGGTCCATCAGGTACGCCCCCATCCGCGCCGCGTTGGCGATCAACTCTTCCTCCAGCAGCGCGATGGTTTCGAGCGCCGCGGCGCAGGCCACCGGGTTGCCGCCGAAAGTGGAGGCGTGCGCTCCCTTCGGCCAGGTCATCAGGTCGGCGCGCGCCACCGTAGCCCCCAGCGGCAGGCCGCTGGCGATGCCCTTGGCTACCGCGACGATGTCAGGCACGGCGTCGAAATGATCGCCTGCCCACATCCGGCCGGTGCGGCCCATCCCGCTTTGCACCTCGTCGAAAATCAGCAGGATCCCGTTCTGCCGCGCCACTCGCGCGAGCTCGTCAAAGAACTTCCGCGGCGGCACAATGTAGCCGCCCTCGCCCTGCACAGGCTCCACCACGATGGCTGCCGTTTCCTCCGGCGGCGCCACCGTCTTCAGTATTGTGTCTTCAATGAACTTGACACACTCCACTGCGCAGTTTTCCGGCTTTTGCCCGAACGGGCAGCGATAGCAGTTGGGATACGGCGCGTGAACCACCCCTGGGATGAGCGGCCCGAATCCCGCGCGCTGCACCGCCTTGCGCGCGGTAAGCGAGAGCGCGCCCAGCGTGCGGCCGTGAAAGCTGCCATAAAACGCGATGATCTTGTCGCGTTTGGTCGCCCAGCGCGCCAGCTTGATGGAGCCTTCGATAGCCTCCGCGCCCGAATTGCCGAACGAAACGCGCCGCGCCAGCTCGCCGGGGGCGATCGCCGCCAGCTTCTCCGCAAGCGCCACCATTTCCTCGTAATAGAAATCCGTGCCCGACATGTGCATCAGCCGGGCCGCCTGCTCCTGCACCGCTTTCACCACTCGCGGGTGGCAGTGTCCCGTGGCCACCACCGCGATGCCGGCGTTGAAATCCAGGAAGCGGTTTCCATCCACGTCTTCGACGATGGCCCCTTCCCCGCGCGCCGCCACGAACGGATACGAACGTGTGTAAGACGGCGACACCACCCGGCCGTCGCGTTCCACCACCGCCCGCGCGCGCGGCCCGGGTAGTGGGCCTTTGATGACCGGAAGATCCGGACGCACCTGATCCAAGGTCCTGCCCATCACAACCTCCTGTCTAACTGTTTTGTGGGTTGCTCAAATTGCGCGTCTCAAGAAATGAGCCGCGCGCCGAGGGGCGGGCAAGGCGCTAGTCGGAACCGAACAGTCCCGGCCGGGATGTGGAGGGCGTGCACCCCATAACTTCATTGTAGCTCGCAAGGGCAGCGGAGCCACGCCACGAATTTTCGGTCGTTGGTTCCGTGAGGCCCTACGCCCGCGCGAACAACAGCAGAGGGGCGATGTCGTGATTGTCGGCGGAGCGTAAGGCTGCAATATACCGCTCTCTCGCTGCGCCTGGATTGCGCAGGCTCTCCCGCCCCCACGAAAACCGTTCACCGCCGAGCCGCATGACGAGAAGATCGGCCATAAGGCGAGCATGGCGGCCATTTCCGTTTGGGAACGGGTGGATCAGCACCAGCCGGTGATGAATGCGCACGGCGACCTCGTCGGGGTGATAGGTTCTGAATTCGACCCATGCTTTGGCGTCGTCGAGCAACTGGCGGAGCTCTGTTGGTATCAGCCAGTAGTCGATACCCATGTTGCGCTGAGTGGTTCGGAAGTTGCCAGCCCACCGCCATACGTCGCCCAGCATCTGGCGGTGCAGGTCCTTGACGAATTTCTCGCTGAGAAGATCGCGCCGCCGGCGACTTAGCGCCCACTCCTGCGCACGCGTAATGTTCTCCTGTTCGGCTTCATTCAACTCCCGGCGATAGGCGATATGCGAGGGGATAAGATCGCGTATTTCCTCTGGCGTGAGCGGGGTTGCGGCGTCATCCGGCTCGAAGGTATCGCTCACGGCTGGTTCCAGAAGAGTCGTGGGTTCGTCCTGCGGACAAACTCATCGAGGCGCGCCTCGAAGTCCTTGACCGTCACCTCCTGGTCCTCCAACTGCATCGAATGCTCTATCGGCTCAAGACGCTGGCGTGCAAACAGGCGGGCCCGGTCGCGGACCACGACCTCCAGCGGCTCGTTCGGCACGAGCGAATAGACGAGAGCGCAATCGAGTGCTGCGGCCACCCGCCGCAGTGTTGCTAATTCAATCGTGCCCTTCATTTCCGACTGTTCGAGCGCGACGACGGAAGGCTGCTTGACCCCCAACCGCTTCGCAAGTTGCGCCGAGGACATACCAAGCGCTGTGCGTATGGCCCTGATCCATCCGCGGACCGGTGGCGCGAATCGGCTGGCCGGCCCGAACTCTTTGAAGCGCTCATCGAGATGCAAGCGGGACTGTCTGGCAAGCTCGGCTTTGTTCATAGGTTATAGCCTGTTCTAATATTAACTGTAAATAGACTATAGACTATAATAGCATGTGAAGTCAATAGTCTATAACCTATGTTAAAGCAGGTACAACCTCCGGGCCGCCTACCCCATCTCCAGCCGCACCACCGTCTCCAGATGGAACGTCTGGGGGAACAGATCCACCAGCGTCATGGCGGCGATGCGGTATCCGGAGGCCGTCAGCGCCGCCAGGTCGCGCGCCAGCGTGGCGGGATCGCAAGCTACAATCGCCAGCCGGCGCGGCTTGAGCGCGGCCAGCCGCTCGACCATGGTCTTGCCGAGGCCGGCGCGCGGCGGATCGGCGAGCACGAAATCGGGCGCACGCTGTAGCTTCTCAAGCGCCGCCTCCGCCGTGGTCTGCTGGGCTTTGACGCCGGCCAGTCCGGCGCGTTCGGCATTGAAGCGGAGATCGCGCACGGCGCCGCCGCCGGCCTCGACCGCGTTCACCCGGCGAAAGCGTCCCGCCAGCGCCAGGGAAAACAGTCCCACTCCGGCGTAGAGGTCGAGCGCGGTTTCGCCTTCGGCGCCACCGAGCGCCGCTTCCACCAACTGGTTCGGCAGAAACCGGTTCACCTGAAAAAAGGAATTGCTGCTGACGCGGAAACGGCCGCCATAATCGAGCGCGCCTTCCACCACGCCCGGAATGCGCTCGCCGCACCACTCGAAGAAGCGGCGCGCCACCGGACGCTTGGTGTCGAGAACGTTGATCTGCACGCGCTCCTCGTCGCTGAACACTTCGATTGTCTCCACGAACTGCGGCCACCGCGGCTCCTGCGCCATCTGGTTGAGGGCCGCGATCGCCTGGTTGATCTTGGGCGACGAAATGGGGCATTCGGCGATCGCGCAGAGGCTGTGCGAGCGCGGCTCGCGATAGCCGATCGTCCGGCCGTCGACGTGCAACTGCGCCCGGTTGCGATATCCCCACGCGGGACCCGTCACCACCCCGATCTCAGCCGGGGGATCGATCTTGCCCAGCCGCTGGAGTTCCTCCACCAGGATGGCGCGCTTGGCTTGCAACTGGTATTCGTACGGCGCGTGCTGATAGTGGCATCCTCCGCACCGGCCGAATACCGCGCAGCCAGCGGTCACTCGTTCCGGCGCGGCCTCCAGCACTTCCAGCGTTCGCGCCTGCACCAGCCCCGGCTTCTCGCTGCGCGCCGTGGCGCGGATGCGCTCGCCCGGCAGCACGAACGGCGCAAACACCACGCGCCCATCCAGGCGCGCCAGGCCGTCGCCGCCGTACACCAGCTTTTCCACCCGCACTTCGAAATTGCTTACGATAGGATTTACTCCCGTACCCTCTACCATGAAAACACGAGTTTTCTCCGGCATGCAGCCGACCGGAAACCTGCACATCGGCAACTACCTGGGCGCGCTCAAGAACTGGGTGCGCATCCAGAACGACTATGAGTGCATCTTCTGCATCGTCGATTTACACGCCGTCACCGTTTACCAGGATCCCGCCGAGCTGCGGCGCAAGATCGAAGAGATGGCGGCTCTCTACCTCGCCGCCGGAATCGACCCCAACGCTTGCTCCATTATGGTGCAATCGGCCGTGCCCGCGCACGCTGAGCTGGCCTGGATGCTCACCTGCGTCACGCCCGTGGGCTGGCTGGAGCGCATGACGCAGTACAAAGCCAAGGCAGGGAAGCAGGAATCGGTGAGCTCCGGCCTGCTCGAATACCCTGTGTTAATGGCCGCCGATATTCTGCTTTACCAGGCCGGCATCGTGCCGGTGGGGGAAGACCAGGCCCAGCACCTCGAGCTGACTCGCGATATCGCGCAGCGGTTCAACTCGCTCTACGGCGAAACCTTCGTCGTGCCCGGCACCAGCCTGCCCGCGGTGGGCGCGCGCATCATGGGCCTCGACGATCCTACCCAGAAGATGAGCAAATCGACCGCCGGCCAGAACCACGCCGTGGCTCTGCTCGATCCGCCGGAGACCATCCGCAAAACCGTCATGCGCGCCACCACCGATTCGTGCCCGGCGGTGGATTTCAATGGCGCCGGCCCCGGCGTGCTCAACCTGCTGGCCATTTACCAGGCCTTTTCCGGCGACACCGACGATGCCATGAAGGCCCGCTTCACCGGCATGCGATACGGCGAATTGAAGAAGCAGGTGGCCGACATGACCATCGCCCACCTGGAACCCTTCCAGCAACGCTACCGCGAGATCACCAACGAGCCAGGCTATCTCGCCAGCGTCCTCCGCCAGGGCGCCGAGCGAGTAGCGCCCATCGCCAACCAAACCGTCCGCTTGGTAAAAGAGCGCATGGGCCTGTACGTGGGATGAGCCCCGTGGCGCAGGCCGTCAGGCCTGCAGAGCCGAGAGTCATCTCGGCTTTTCTTAGACTCAGGACGAATGACAATGACACCGTCAAAGCGACTCGATCCAATCCACCCTGGAGGGATCCTCCTGGAAGACTTCATGAAACCGCTCGGGATCACGACCAACAAACTGGCTCGCGATCTGGATGTCCCACCCAATCGCATCAGCGCAATCGTGAATGGCGCTCGTTCCATCACCGCCGATACCGCATTGCGGCTGGGAACATACTTCCGCGTTTCGCCGGAAACCTGGCTCGGCCTGCAGATCGACTACGATCTTCGCCTCACCTGCCAGCGCATCGGCGATCAGATCGCCCGTGCTGTTCGCACCCCACCAGCGGCGTGATGGGCGTGCGCAAAGGCGGGTGGGACAGGTGCTTTCGCCTGTCAACCGATTTCTTCGCAGCCATATAATGGTGGCGTGTGCCCGGAACCATGAGCGACAATCTCACAGTCTTACAGCAATGGGCGCAATTCGGGAGAACCTACTTCCCCCGACGAGTATCCCGACCCAATTGGTCGGCTGTAGATCACTTAATTGATACCGCCAGACCCTACTTGCGCGAGGAGGCGACCGAGCTGAGGCGTCTCCTGGAGGAGTGGTGCGACAGATTTGGAATGCACGACCCACTCCTGAACGATCTTGGCGCACACCGCTGGATCGACAAGGAGACATCGTATTCGGATTGGCTTGCGTGGGTGCTAGAGCGATTGGAACCGAGTGCTGTATTCGACGTCCTCGACGTGAAGCCACCATTCAATCCTAAGGACGCCGGAAACTGCCGAGTGCAGCGCGAGAGTCAACTGGACGCACGCTACATTGACCTGCTCATCCACTTCGAGGGCGTTCCGGATTACGCCGTTGGAGTGGAGGTCAAGACCTATGACGAACAGTACGCCAAGCAGAAAGACTACTTGAAGTCAATCAGCCGTCTCTATGGCAACGATATGCCCTGCGTACTAGTAGCAATTGGCGACGATATTGACAAAGATGAGTTATGCGGTTTCACCTTACGTCCCTGGCGTAAAGTGACGTTCGCGCTTCGCGAGAAGATCGCCGAGTATGCCAGCAAGAACGGTGCGGAAAATCGCATCGTGACGTCCATGATGCTCGGCTTCGTCGCAGCGGCCGAGCAGAACCTGCTGCAGTTTAGCCCGGCGGCACTCCGCCGGGTCTCGAAAAATGAGCCAGCCCTGATTCCGAGAGATCTGGTCAAGTATTTGGGAGGTGACAAATGACCCCGCCTGCGGTCTTTCTGAACGAGGGAGCGAAGAGCTACGTCGATGCCTTGGCTGCCATCGAGGCGTTCGAGGAGAAAGTGCGCAGCGTTTGCAGGGACGTCTACGAGAAATACAGACCGCAGCTTGTGAGTAAGGTGGGGCTTGAAGATGAAGACTGCGAGGACTACGACGGAGAGTTTGATCGAGCAAATAGATATGCCGAGCTCGGGGTTTTTCAGGAGTCTCCGAGCAGGCGTGAAACGTTTTATGTCTACCTCAGATGGGATGGCACCGAGGATGTCGCGCCCGAGATTTCGGCATGCGTCAATCTCGAGTTCTCAACTAAGGGCGATCGGAACGGCTACGCAAAGTTGCTTCGAACGATTCCGTCCATCCAATTCGGCGACGATGCTTCGTATCCATACCTTTGGTCGTCAAGAAAGCTGACCGACCTCTCCACGTGCACAGAGACATTGGGCGGCCTGTTGAGCGAGTGGCTCGCGGGCTGGCCTGCTGGCTTGAGACTAAAACAGAGGTAGAAGCCCAACGATCTTGGCAAAACAGGCGCGGCCTCTCGGATCTGCCATCGAAATCAGCCGCTGCGCTGAATCTGAGCGCCGGCGCACACAACCCCCGTTAAGTCCTCCAGCAGCCGTCCCCCTTCCCGTTGTAAAATAAACCTTTCAAGGACATCTCCCAATGCAGAACACGCTGTTGACGAAGTTTATTCAGAAGAACGTCCGGACCGATGTCCCCACGTTCCGGCCGGGCGACACCATTCGCGTCCACGTCAAGATCAAGGAAGGCGACAAGGAACGGCTGCAGGCTTTCGAAGGCACGGTCATTGCCCGCAATAACACGGGACTCGGTGAGACCATCACGGTTCGCAAGGTCAGCTTCGGACAAGGCGTGGAGCGCATCTTCCCGGTGCATGCCCGCATCATCGACCACATCGACGTCATCCGCACCGGCCGTGTCCGCCGCGCCAAGCTGTATTATCTGCGCGACCTCAAGGGCAAAGCGGCCCGCCTCCGCGAGCGCGAATAGCGTCTAAAATTTCCATGCGGCCCGAAGCGGCGTGTGGCAAAATCCGTTGCCAGGCCACCATCGAGCGTGAGTTGCGCGCTCGCGGCTTTCATGGCGTGGCGGGCGTGGATGAGGTAGGCCGCGGCGCGCTGTTCGGACCGGTGGTGGCAGCGGCCGTCATCCTTTCTCCCGACCGCCCCATACGCGGCCTCAACGATAGCAAGTTGCTCGAAGCGGAGCGCCGCGAAACGCTCGCCGCGCGCATCCGCGAGCGCGCGCTGGCCTGGGCCGTGGCCGCCGTCGATGCGGCCACCATCGATTCCATCAACATCTACCAGGCCTCCCGGCAGGCGATGCGGATGGCCGTCTGCCGTCTCCTTCCCGTGCCCGATTTTTTGCTGGTGGACGCCGTCTCGCTCGATCTCGAGGTGCCGCAGCGCTCGCTGATCAAAGGCGATGCCCGCTGCCACGCCATCGCCGCCGCCTCCATTGTCGCCAAGGTCTGGCGCGACGACTTGATGCGCGTGTGGGACGCCGTCTTCCCGGTTTACGGCCTGGCTTCCCACAAAGGCTACTCCACGCCCGAGCACCTGCGCGCCCTCCGCGAATTCGGCCCAACGCCCTTGCACCGGCTGAGCTTCGAGCCGGTGCGCGCCCACGCCCGCATTCTGCTCGATTGCGACCGGCAAATGGAACTCTTCGAGACGGCGGCCGCCGTATGATGCCGGCCGAACCGGCTCGCCAGGTTCCGGGCAACGGTTTGCCGCCGGGCGCCCCGCCGCCGGCGGCCGCGCCAGCCCCGGTTCACCGCTGGTACCACATGCTGGGAGCGGCGGCGCTGATCGCCGTGTGCACCGCCATCGGACTGTTCCTGCTGGTTTTTCCCTGGAGCCCACTTTGGGAAACGAATTCCTTCGTGCCGCAGGTGCCCGTCCTCGAAGACTACTGGTCGAGCCCGTACCTGCGCGGCGTGGTCAGTGGGCTGGGGCTGGTCAACCTGTTGTTCGCGCTGATCGATCTGGTTCGCTTCCGCCGCTTCTTCGAGCCCTAAATGCGCCGCTTGCTCCTGCTGGTGGTTGCCATCGTCGTCTACGGCTCGCTCTACCCCTGGCATTTCACATTCGCCGGCCGGCCCGAACCCGTGGCGGTCCTGCTCCATTCCTGGCCGGCCGTGTGGGACCGGTTCCTGCTGCGCGATGTCGTGATCAACGTGCTGCTGTATATGCCGCTCGGTGCGGTCGCGTGTCTGGTGTGGCTGCCCCGCTTTCCGCGCGCGGCGGTGGCCGCCGCCACAGCCCTCGGCTTCGTGCTCTCTCTCTCCATGGAGCTGCTCCAGAACTATGTTCCGGGCCGTGTCACCAGCCTGTCGGACCTGGCGACCAATACCCTGGGCGCGGCGGTGGGCGCCTTCCTGGCGCTGGTGCTCGCGCCTGAAATTATTCCGCCGCTGCGCAGCCAGGTGCGGCGCGCGTCGCCAGGCACCGCTTTACTGCTGGCCTGCTGGGGCGCGTATCAGCTTTACCCGTTGTTCCCCATCTTCAGTTCCACTCACTTGCGCCAGGTGCTTCACGCGTTCCTCGTCACCCGAACCATTTCTCCAGTCGACGCGTGGGCTGCCGCCGCGGAATGGTTCGCCGCCGCACTGGCGCTGGAAGCCATCTTCGGGCGATTGCGAGCGTCCTGGCTGGCCGCCTGCATGCTGGTTCTTTGGCTCAGGATCTTCATGCCCTCGCGGTCGGTCACGCTCGACGAGTTGGCTGGCGCAGCTTTCGCGCTGCTTGCCTGGGAAATCCTGCCGTCGAAACGCCGTCTGCTGATCGGAGTCTGGATGGCGCTGTCGGCAATCGTCCTGGCCGAGCTGGCGCCGTTCCATTTCACTCGGCACGCGGCTCCGTTTTATTGGACTCCTCTCGGCGCCACGTTCGAAAATGAGCGGTGGGGCGCGCTGGTGATCCTGCTGCGCAAAGCATTCTTCTACGGCTCCACAATCTGGCTGCTGGTCCGCTCCGGAATCAGGTACCCGGTGGCCGGCATTGCGCTGGCCGCAAATTTATTCGTGCTCGAAACGGTCCAGCGCTATCTGCCCGGCCGCACGCCCGAGATCACCGATTCCCTCATCGCCGTGGTAATGACCGCGGCGCTCTGGGCGCTCAGCGACTGGCACTCGCGGCAATCAGTGGAATAAGCCGCGGTAGAATAAGCGCAGGAGCGCATCCATGCGATTAGGCATTGCAGTCCTTTGCTGCTGCTTTATTGCCGGAGCCGCCGAGATTCCGGCCGGAGCGCACGTTGCCTTGCAGTTTGTGAATGCGGTGAACACTCGCACCGCGCAGGAGGGCGACTACGTTTACCTTCGTACCGCCAGCCCCATCGCCGCCGGCGGCCACATGCTGGTCCCGGTGGGAAGCTATGTGCAGGCCGTGGTGTTGCGCGCCCACCGCAGCGGCCGGGTGAGCGGACGCGCCGAGCTCGCTATCCGCATTGAAACCCTCACCCTGCCGGACGGCAAGGCAATTCGCGTCAACCCTCACTTGAGCTCTGTGGATTCTGTTGGTTCCACTCAAAAAGTGGATGCCAAAGAGGGCGACATCAAGCAAGGCCCGGGCCACGATGCGGACGCCGCGCGCGTAGCCACCACGGCCGGCACCGGAGCGGCCATCGGCGGCCTGGCGGAGCGTTCCTGGAGTGCCGCCGGAATCGGCGGCGTGGCCGGTGCGGGCGCCGGCCTGGCCGTGGTGCTTCTCACCCGCGGCAAGGAAGTGGACCTCCGCCAGGGCACGACAGTGGATGTCGTCTTCGATCGCGCCGTGCCATTGGATTAGGGGCTCGCGCACCGCCCGTAGGGGCCGGGCATGCCCGGCCCGCTTTTCCAATTCAGCACCAGCGCTCTCACCTACTCCTGTCTTAGCGCCGACATCGGGTCGATTTTAGTCACGCGCCGCGCCGGAATCCAGCAAGCCATCCCCGCAGTGACCGTAACCAACGCGACTGCGAGCCAAACGTGGACCGCATTCCCGGATTCAAGCCCCGTCAGGAAACTTCGCAAAGCGTGCATCAGCGCCGCCGTCACGCACAGCCCATGCGTCAGCCCGATGGCGACGCTGGCGAAACCTTGGCGGACGTCTTGCAAGATCGACATCTGCCGCTCCCTCGATTTATCTTAGTATGGGTCTTCGGCCTGGCATCGCAAGCAGGCCGCGGATCGGAGCCGCGACCGTCAGCGAGCGGTCGGCACAGTTGTTACTGAATGTGTCCAAGCACATGATGCCTTCCACTTTCGTCAACGCCCCCCGCCTGACTATCGTCGCCGCGCGCACCTCGCGATGGGCTATCGTGCTGCTCCTCATGCGCCTGCTCGCCGCGCAAGACCATGGCGCCATCGCCGGAACGGTGGTCGATGCCGCAGGCAATCCCGTGCCCTTCGTCGAAGTCACCCTGCTTCGCCCCCACACCGATTACCGCTGCACGCTGGTTGCCGATTCGCACGGGAACTACCGCGCCGATGGTATCGCCTCGGATCGGTACAACGTCGTGGTGACGTCGCCGATTTACGGCATGTCCATCTCAACAGCAGTGGTCGAAGACGGTAAGACAACCAATGACGCCATCGTGCTCCACAACCCGCCCCCGCCCGGCGATGTGGATGCTGGCCGCGCTTACCTCGATTCCATTCGCGAGCAGGCCCAAATCGCCCCCGGCCAGCAGGGCAGCGCCACCGAACGCGCCGGCCCATACGCATTCCGCGCCAACATGAGTTTCAACGCCAACGGGCAACGCGGCCAGAACAATAACTTCCAACTCGATGGCATGGATAACAACGACAAATGGACTGGCGGTGCAATCCTCAACCCGCCGGCCGAGGCGATCGGCGCGGTAGATCTGGTGGACGGCTACATTCCGGCTGAGTCGGGTCACGCCACCGGCGCCAGCGTCCGCGTGTACACCCGGTCCGGATCCAGCGAGCTGCATGGAAGCGCGTATGGGCAGTTCGGCAATTCCGCTCTCGATGCACGCAATTTCTTCGATGGCTCCCGCAAGCCCGCGATGGCCACCAACCAGTTCGGCGGCAATCTGGGCGGCCCTGTCCGCAAAGGCCGCTGGTTCTTCTTCGCCGATTTGGATGGGCTGCTCTCGCGCCAGGGTCTCACGGTGATCTCCACCGTGCCCACCGCCGGGCAGAAAGCCGGCGATTATGCATTCGCGCCCATCTATAATCCGTTCACGATCGCTGCCACACCGTCCGGTATCTTCGAGCGGCAGCCGTTTACTGATAACCAGATCCCGCCCAGCTTGTTTTCACCGGCCGGCGAGAAGTTGCTGGCTTTGTATCCCGATCCTAACTTACCCGGCGCCGCCGATAACTACCGCTATACGCCATCGGCTCCTCACAACGCCGGATGGTTCCACGGCCGTTCCGATCAGCGTCTCTCCGCGCAGCACTCCCTATTTGTGGCCGCCGGATACGAGCACGAGCGCGAGCAATCGCCCGGCGCACTGCCTGCGCCCGCCGGGCTGCCGCTTTCCCCAGCTAGCCTGGGCAGCGACATCACCCAAGACGCGAATGATGACGACATGATCACCAACGCCTGGGACGCCGCAGTCGCCGAGACCTGGACGCTGGGCCCGTCGCTCATCAATGAGTTCCGCGCCGGCGCGGCTTCGCTTCATCTTCAGGCCCAACCGCTCAATCAGGGGATGAATTGGTCAGCGCTCCTCGATATTCCCGGCCTCAGCGGCGCCGGCCTTCCCACCGTCAGCCCGACCGGGTTCACTTCTCTGGGAGCCGCCGGCGCGGCGCCGTTCGATCTCCGCGTGTCGAATTATCAATTGGAGGACACCGTACGTTGGACCACCGCGCATCACGTCTGGCAGTTCGGCGTTCAGGCGGCCCGCCGCTTGGCCGATGGCGACGCCGCCGATGTCTCCAGCCGCGGCACCTTCTTCTTCACTCCCGATTACACCAGCCAGGAGGGATCCGCAACTCCCACCGGCGATTCCATCGCGTCGCTGCTGCTCGGCTATCCTTCCGAAGTCGAGCGCGACGTCCAGTTCTCTCCGTACCACCTCCGCGCCTGGGAGCTGTCCGGTTTCGCCGCCGACCAGATTCGCCTCGGCCGGCTGACCATCCAGGCCGGCCTTCGTTATTCCTTGTATCCGCCGCTCACCGAAACATCGAACCGCATGGCGAACTTCAATTATTCGAGAACCACGCCGGCGCTCGATCAATTCGCCGGTCAAAGCGGCGCGAACCAATATGCCGGGCTGGGATTCAACAAACGCGCGCTGGCGCCGCGGGTGGGCTTCGTGTTCAATCTTTCGCCAAGCGGATTCACCGCGCTGCGCGGCGGCTTCAGCACGGATTACGATGCCGGGACCTATCTAGCCGAAGGCATGCTGGCGCGGAATCCGCCATACGCATCGATGCTGGATATGATCAACGGCACGTTTCAGCTTGGGCCGAATCTCACCGCCGGGTTGCCCGCCCCGGTGCCGGCCTCGCTCCTCACCGCAGCGGCTCTCAACGCGGCACAAGGCAGCATCAACGCCATTCAGCCCGAGAATTACACTCCCTATGCGGACCAGTGGGACCTGTTTCTCGAACACCGCCTGGGAGCGGGCCTGGCGTTCGAGATTGGCGGCGTGGGCTCGATGGGCATTCATCTCGAAGATGCATTCAATGCCAATCAACCCTTCCCGGCGCCGACGCCTTACGCCACGCTGCGCTATCCATACGAGCCATACGAGTCCCGTATCACTTATCTGAATCTCGGCGGAGGTTCCACTTACTACGGTGGGCAAGTCAGGCTAAGTGGCCAGGTTCGCCCCGGTCTCATCGTCCTGCTGAGTTACTCCCAGTCCAAATCGGTGGATGACTCGGTCGCGCCCTATACCGACCCGCAGAGCCGGCCCGCCGCGCCGCAGTACACTTACAACGCTCGCGCTAATCGCGGGCTGTCTCCCTTTGACATCGCGCAGCGCGCCGTCTGGACCGCGCTATATGACTTGCCCCACCAGGCAGGCCGCGGCTGGCTGGCAGCCGCCACGCGTGACTGGCGCGCCAGCCTCATGGTCACGCTGCAAACCGGTTTTCCTTTCACGCCGGAGCTGGCCGTCAACAGTCTGAACAACGGCGGCTTCCAGCTCCCCAACCGCGCCGGCAGCGGCGCTCTGCCCGCGGGCCAGCGTTCCTACCTGGATTGGTTTGACGCCAGCCTGGGCGAGGCGGATGGCGCGTTCCAGGTTCCCGCACTCTATCAGTACGGCAACTCCGGCTTCGACATACTGCGCGGGCCGGGATTAGCCACAACGGATGCCGCTCTGAGCCGAAGTTTCCGCCTTCGCGAAAGCCTGCGCCTGGAGGCACGCATCGCCGCCACTAATCTCTTGAATGACGTAAACTTCGCGCTGCCCAACCGTTTTCTCGGAGTCGAATCTTCCGGCGTCATCAGCCACACCGTCACCCCTTCACGGCAACTACAACTGGCCGTACGTGTGGTGTGGTAAGCTAGCGCCCGCAGGACACTAACGACGCCGTGGCGCACGCACCCGTGCGTGCTGTGTCGGCACTCGTGCCGACACAGCTTGGCGTGCGGCCGCAAGGCCTCGCGATGAGTCGCGACGCAGCACGCAATGAGTGCGTGCGCCACCGAGCGTGTGCTCTAATAATCTCTCGGACGTGAGCGACACTACTAAAGCAATGCGAGTCGTGAAGATAGTCGTCTTGACCGTCGGATCGGCGGCTGGGCTCACCGCGCTGGCCTGGTTCGTGATGACCGGGTCGTTTGGTGGACTGGGGAGACCGATCGCCGCTGCGATGCTGTATCTGTTGCCGGCCGTAGCGCTTCAGGCCGCCGCGGAGCGTCCGATGCGCCGTTGGATGACTCCAGCCCGGTTTCCCATGGACTGGATCATCTTCATCGGTGTAATACTCACGGTTGCTTCAGCCACGGCGGCTGTGGGCAACTTCCTCATGTTGATGGTTGGTCTGGAGAATAACTGGAGCGAGCTGTACCGCATCGACCGACTGGTAGTCGTCGTGATGCTATTGCTTGCCTGCGGTATAGAGCTATACGCAAGCACCCGGAGCCGCCTCGAACAGCGCAACCGCCAACTCGAAGACAGGGTGGCAGCCGAAAGCCGCGCGCTCCAGCTTCATCAGCAGGATTTCGAGTTGGCCCGCGAAATCCAGCAGGCGCTCATGCCCACCCGGTTGCCTCAAATCCAGGGATGCGAGCTTGCGGCCGGATGCCAGCCCGCCCGTATGGTGGGTGGCGACTACTTTGACGCCATCCGCCTCGGCGATTCTCGCGCTGCGATTGCCATCGGCGACGTCTCCGGCAAGGGCATGGCTGCTGCTCTGCTCATGTCCAACCTGCAGGCGATTGTGCGCGCCTTCGCTCCAGGCGGGTTGGCCCCTAGCGACTTGTGCGCCAAGGCCAACCAGCTCATTGCCGCCAATGTCGCGACGGGCAAGTACATTACCTTCTTCTACGCCGTCATCGACACCGCGCGCATGCGTCTCGATTACTGCAACGCCGGCCACAACCCGCCCATTCTGCGCCGCCGCGATGGCACGCTCGAATGGCTCCGTGACGGCGGCCCCGTGCTCGGGGTTCTGCCCGGCGCGCTTTACGCCGCCGGCGCGGTCGAGTTGCGCTCGGGCGACTGCCTGGTGCTCTACACCGACGGCATCACCGAAGCCTTCAACGCCGCCGACGAGGAATTCGGCGAGGAGCGCCTCATCCATTCGCTCAACGAGCCGGCCGGCATCGCCGAAGAGCGTCGCCAGCGCATCATGGTCGCCGTGACGCAATTCTCGAACGGAAACTTCCACGACGACGCCACCATGATGATCGCGTCGATGCGCTGAACTGTCTACCCAATCGTGGCGCGGACTGTCAAGTCTACAGGCCTGACGGCCTGCGCTGCCCCTGCTTGCTACAATCAGAGGTTCAACACGCATGTCTGAGGATTCCATACGGGAACTGGTCGCCGGTTCTCTCGAGCGGATTCGCGCCGCGCGCAACATCGAGGAGCTCGAAGCGGCGCGCGTCGAGGCGCTGGGCCGCAAAGGCGCGCTCGCTGTTGCCGCCAAGGAAATGGGCAAGCTGCCGCCAGACGCGCGCCCAGCCTTCGGCAAGCTGCTCAATAATGCCAAGCAAACGCTCGAACAGGCGTACGAAGCTCGTAAGCAAAGCCTGGACGAAGAAGCGCTAGCCCGCCGTCTGGATGCCGAATGGCTCGATCTCACGCTGCCTGCTCCCGGGCCGCGCCGCGGCCATCTGCATCCCATCACCCGCATCCAGCGCGAGCTCGAAGAGCTGTTCCGCTCGCTTGGGTTCGCGGTACTCGATGGGCCGGAAGTGGAAGACGAATACCACAATTTCGACGCGCTCAACATACCCGCCACTCACCCGGCGCGCGACATGCAGGACACCTTCTGGCTGGATGGCGGCAACCTGCTTCGCACTCACACCTCGCCGGTGCAGGTGCGCGGCATGGAGCGGCTGGGCCCGCCGCTGCGCATGATCGCGCCCGGACGCGCCTTCCGCAATGAAAGCGTCGACGCCTCGCATGAGCACACCTTCTATCAACTGGAAGGCATGATGGTCGACCGCGATGTTTCCGTCGCTCACCTCCTGTACTTCATGAAAACGCTGTTGGCCGCCATCTTCCACCGCGAAGTCACCGTGCGGCTGCGGCCGGGATATTTCCCGTTCGTCGAGCCGGGCTTTGAGCTCGACATTCAATGCCTGATCTGCTGCGGACCCGGCTGCCCGGTGTGCAAGCAAAGCGGCTGGGTGGAGCTGCTGCCCTGCGGTCTGGTGAATCCCAACGTGCTGCGGATGAGCGGCATCGATCCGAGCGAGTGGAACGGCTTCGCCTTCGGCCTCGGCCTCACGCGCCTGGCGATGATGCGCTACGGCATTGACGACATCCGCCACTTGCAGGGCGGCGATTTGCGGTTCTTGGAACAGTTCTAACGGTGGGGCAATCTTGAAATTTTCTTACAACTGGATCCGCGAGTTGGTCGACGGTCTCGATTGCGCGCCGGCGCCGCTGGAGCGCCTGATCACCATGAAGACCGCCGAGTGCGAAGGCATCGAGCCGGCCGGGGATTTGTTGGCGGGCGCGGTGCTGGCCCGCGTGCTAGCAGCCGAGCCCGCGGGCTCCGGCCACAACGTCAAGGCCATCGTGGAGCTGGGCTCGCTCGGCCGCAAAACCGTGGTCTGCGGCGCGCCCAATTGCCGGCCTGGCGTGACTACGGTGTGGGCGCCGGTCGGCAAGAAGATTATCGATGGCGTCGAAAGCGATGGCATGCTCGCCAGCGGCGCTGAGCTCGGCATCAACCGCGACCATTCCGTGATACTCGAAATCGAGGGCGCGCCCGGCGCTCCGGTGCCCCGCTGCGCGCCCGATAGCATCATCGAAATCGACAACAAGTCCATCACCCACCGGCCGGACCTGTGGGGCCACATCGGAATGGCGCGCGAAGTGGCGGCCATTCTGGGCAATCGGTTGGTCGATCCTGTCAAGCCAGACCTGCTGCCGCACGCCGCCAGCCGCGTCCGGATTGCAATTGAAGATCCGGACCTGTGCCCGCGTTACAGCGCCCTCGAGTTCGATAACGTCACCGTGCGGCCGTCCCCGGCCTGGCTCGAATACCGGCTGAGCGCGCTTGGGTTGAACCCCATCAACAACATCGTCGATATGACGAACCTGCTGATGGCGGAGCTGCCCCAGCCGACGCACGCCTTCGACGCCGACCGCCTCTCCGGCGATACCATCTTCATCCGCCCCGCGCGCCCGGGTGAACGGTTCCGCGCCTTGAACGATGAGGAATACACGCTCGATGTGGGCAACCTGGTGATCGCCGACGCCTCCGGCGCCATCGCGCTGGCCGGCGTGATCGGCGGCGCCTCCACCGCCATCGGCGATAAGACCAGGCGCGTGGTGCTCGAAAGCGCCAATTTCCAGGCCGCTTCCATCCGCAAGACCTCCTCGGCGATGAAGCTGCGCACCGACGCCTCCATCCGCTTCGAAAAAGCCCAGGACCCAGCCAACACGGTTCGCGCCCTGGCCCGCGCCGTGGAACTGTTGCGCGAAATTTCGCCGGGCATTCGCGTGGTGGGCGGCGTGGCGGATCAGATGAAAAAGATGCCCGCGCCGCCGCCCATCGAGCTGCGGCTCGAGTGGCTGGGCCGCAAGCTGGGCCGCGCCGTCGAGCCCGCCGAAGTCCGCCGGATTCTCGAAAGCCTCGAGTTCGGCGTGGCCGAGCCGAGGCCGGCTGTGTTTGCGGTTTCCGTGCCCTCCTGGCGCGCTACTAAGGATGTTTCGATGGCCGACGACCTGGTGGAGGAAATCGGCCGCATGGTGGGCTACGATTCCATCGTTCCGGTGGCGCCGCTGGTGGCCGCCGCCGTGCCGCCCGCCAACGCCGAACGCAAGTTCCAGCACGAAGTCCGCGACGTGCTGGTGGACCTCGGCTTCACCGAGGTCTACAATTACTCCTTCGTCGCCGAGGAAGCCGTGCGCGCCTTCGGCTTCTCGCCCGGGGCGCATGTGCGCGTCACCAACCCCATCGCCAGCGATCAGGCCCTGCTGCGCGCCTCCCTGCTGCCCGGCCTGTGGCGCAACATTCAGGAAAACAGCAAGCACCGCGAGTTGTTCCGCATTTTCGAAGTCGGCCTGGAGATTCACCAGCGCCCGCAAGGCTTGCCCGAGGAAGTGCCGCACCTCGCGGCGGCGGTGTTCGCAAGGCAGGGCGATGGCGCGGCGGGCCTGGATGAAATCCGCCACGCGGCGGAATGCCTGATGCCGGGAGCGCAGGCGCAGCCGGCCGCCGCCCGATCTTACGAACACCCGGCGCGCGCCGCCGAGATCTTTTGGAAGGGCGAGTGCGCCGGCCGCGTCTTCGAGCTCCACCCGTCGCTCGTCCAAACCGGCCGCGCGGCCGTGCTCGATCTCGATCTTCGCCGCGTGCGCGCCCTCGCCGCCGTCGAACTCCGCTATACGCCCATCCGCCGGTATCCTTCCTCGGCGTTCGATCTTTCGGTGATTGCCGCCCTGCGCGAGCCGGTGGGTGAGCTGCAGAGCAAGGTACAATCCTTCGCCGGGCCGCTGGTGGAATCGATCGAGTTCCTGCGCCAATATTCCGGGCCGCCGCTCGAAGCCGGGCAAAAGAGCGTCTCCTTCCGTCTCACCGCCGGCTCGCCCGAGCGCACGCTTTCGAGCGATGAGACCAGCGCCATCCGCTTCCGCATCATCGAAGGCATGCGCGCCCTCGGCTACGAATTGCGCGTCTGAGTGAGGCAGGTCCCCGGCCTGCCAACCGCCGCCCGAGCGCGCGATTCGAATCGTGCTGGGGATATTGGGACCTGAAATCCCTGTGCGCCGGTAGCGTTGGCTACAATTCCCTAATGACCACCCTTCCACTCCTCATCACTCCAGTGACCTTGCTCTTTCTGACGCTGCCGCTTGCTGGTCAGGCCCAGCCAGCCGCGCCCGCCAACCCGCTGACCGCAGATGCCCGCGATGCCTGGGGGTTCGTGAAGACCTACGTGCTGCGCGCCGCCGAGAAGATGCCCGAGGCGGATTACGCATTCAAACCAGTGCCCGAGGTACGTTCCTTCGGTCAACTGATCGCCCACATCGTGGTCACGCAGAACGAGGTGTGCGCCGAAGAGAAAGGAGCGGCCAAGCCGAACGCCCAGTTGGACAAGGCCACCAAAGCCGGTCTGATCGCGGCGCTGAAGGCATCCGACGCTTACTGTGACACGGCGTTCGCGGGTCTCACCGATGCCCAGGCCGCCGAACGGTTGAAGCTGTACGGCGAGAGCCGCACCCGCCTGGCCGCCTTCTACATGCTCTCGTTCCACGGTTACGAGCACTATGGCAACATCGTCACCTACATGCGCCTCAAAGGCCTGGTGCCGCCCACCAGCGAACCGCCCAAGTAGCCCGCTTTAGGCGCGGCGGCGCATCTCGGCGCGGGCTTCGGCTTCGGCGGTGCGGGCGCGCTCGGTTTCACGCTTGTCGTGCAGCTTCTTGCCCTTGGCCACCGCCAGCTCGCACTTGATGCGGCCTCCCTTGAGGTAAATTTTGGTGGGAATCAGCGCCAGGCCTTTCTCCCGGGTGATGCCCAGCAGCTTGTCGATTTCGCGCCGGTGCAGCAGCAGCTTGCGGTTGCGCACAGGGGGGTGGTTTTCGCGGTTGCCGTGCGAATACTGGCTGATGTGCGCGTTCAGCAGCCAGGCTTCGTTGGCAATCACCGCGCCGTAAGCATCCTTAAGCTGAACTTTGCCGTCTTTGGCGGCCTTCACCTCGGTCCCGGTGAGCACCATCCCGGCCTCGAAGCGGTCCATCAGGAAATAGTTGTGGCGGGCCTGCCGGTTATCGCTGAGCACCTTGAATCGCCCGTCTTTTTCGTCCGCCAATTTTGTTCTCCACGCCCGGAAGCCCAAGCGCGTCAATGCTTTTAGATGTCCCCGGATGGCGAAGTGCGACTTCATCTTAGCATAGGGTTCGCAGAAGGCCGGATCGAAACAGGAACATGCGCTTTTTCAATCGTTTAACCTCAGTCTGGCTGGCCGCCGCCATGCTCGCGCCGGTGGCTTCCCTGGAAGCCAAAACCCGTAAGGGCGACAAATATCTGGCCGACGGGCGGATCGAGGAGCTCAAGAAGGACTGGGACGCGGCGCTCGAGTCCTACGAGAAAGCGCTTTCCGAAGATCCGGCCGACCTGACCTACCAGATGGCCGCCGAAAAGGCACGCTTCCAATGCTCGCAGATGCACGTCGACAAAGGGCTGCGCGTGCGCGCTCAGGGGCAATTGCAAGAAAGCTTGCTGGAATTTCAAAAGGCGTACGCCATTAACCCAGGGTCGGCTGTCGCCGCCCAGGAAGTCCAGATCACGCGGCAGATGCTGGAGCGCGAGCGCAGGCGCGTGGAGGCCACCGGCAAAGAAGCGCCCCCGGCGGAGCGGGCCCTGACGCCGACTGAGGAATACACGCAGCAGGAACAGAAGCGCCTCGACGGCCTGATGGGCGTCCCCGAGTTGAGGCCACTCAATCCCGCGCCCATCAACCTGAAGATGAACAACAAGACCAAGGTCTTGTTTGACACCGTGGCCAAGTACGCGGGCATCAATCTGCTGTGGGATCCCGAATACCAGGTCCCGCCGCGCGACGGCTTCAACGTGGAATTGAACGATTCCACCATCGAGCAGGCGCTGGATTATCTCGCCGTGCTCACCCACTCGTTCTGGAAGCCGCTTTCGTCCAACACGATCTTCGTCACCAACGAGAACCCCAACAAGCGGCGCGAGTACCAGGAGCAGGTGGCCAAGGTCTTCTACTTGCAAAATGTCCAAGCCACACAAGAGCTGCAGGAACTGTCGAACGCGGTCCGCACCGTGGCCGACATCAACAAGGTGTTCGTGTACGGCGGCCAGAACGCCATCATCGTGCGCGGCGACGCGGACCAGGTTGAGCTGGCGGAAAAGATCATCAACGACCTGGACAAACCAAAGGCGGAAGTGGTTGTGGACCTGATGGTGATTGAAGCCAGCACCACGTTCAGCAAACAAATCACCGCCGCCATCGCCTCCACCGGGCTCAACATGCCGGTGAGTTTCAGCCCCCGCAGCACCATCCAGGTGCAAACCAGCAGCACCGCGGCGGCAGCCAGTACCCCCACTGGCACCACTACGCCGACCACCGGGACAACTGGCAGCAGCACCACGGGCACGATGATTCCGTTCCAGCAGCTACGGCAGGTCGGCAGTTCGGACTTTGCCACAACCTTGCCCAGCGCGCTGCTGCAGGCCGCATTAAGCGACGCCGGATCGAAAATTCTGCAAGCGCCCGAGCTCCGCAGCGTCGACAACGTCAAAGCGACACTGAAGATCGGCGAGAAGGAGCCGATTGCCACCGGCAGCTTTCAGCCGGGCGTGGCCGGCGTGGGCGTCAATCCGCTGGTGAACACGCAGTTCACCTATCAGGATGTGGGCGTCAACGTGGAAATCACGCCGCGCGTGCATGAGAACGGCGACGTCACCATGCACATCGACCTGGATATCTCGACGGTCGCCAGTTACGTCAATGTGGGCGGCATCAGCCAGCCGGTGATCGGCCAGCGAAAAGTGACGCACGATATCCGCATGCGAGAGGGTGAAGTGGGGCTGTTGGGGGGGCTGATCAATACCGAGGACGATAAAACGGTAACTGGAATTCCGGGGCTGGCCAGTATTCCGCTGCTCGGCAACCTGTTCAAGGGTTCCAGCGTCAATCACAATCGCGATGAGCTGATGATCGTGGTCATCCCGCACGTGATCCGGCAGCCCCAGATCACCGCCGAGAACCTGCGCACCATCGACGTCGGCACCAGCACCGTCACCCATCTGAACCGCGCGCCGTCGCCGCAGGAAATCGCTGCCGCACAGGCGCCGCCCGCGGCCGCCGTGGCTCAGCCCCCCGC
>JBAVEN010000037.1:0-31982 GCA_049587755.1 Bryobacteraceae bacterium
AGCTGGTCGGGATCGAACCGGCGACCTCCTGAATGCAAATCAGGCGCTCTCCCAGCTGAGCTACAGCCCCTTATAGCCGCTCCCGGATTTCCACCCGGGAATCCGGCGGCGGAATGCCGGCGGCTAAACTCAAATCGAGGCCAGTTGGATGCAGAGACCACGGGTCCAGCCCATGGCCGCTTGAGAGGAAATCCAGTCTTCCAAGTGGAGACGCCGGGTCGGGCTCCCCGCTCCCGCCGAAACGGAAACGGAGGTCTGGAGTGGAACGGCTGTCTCTTACTCGGCCCCCGCGTACACCCAACGGGTTCGCCTTTCGGAAACTCCACCCACGTTCTCTCTTAGAAAGGAGGTGATCCAGCCGCAGGTTCTCCTACGGCTACCTTGTTACGACTTCACCCCAATCATGAATCATACCTTGGGCCGCTGCCCCCCTTGCGGGTCGGCCCGCGGACTTCTAGTACAATCCACTTTCGTGATGTGACGGGCGGTGTGTACAAGGCCCGGGAACGTATTCACGGCAGCGTGCTGATCTGCCATTACTAGCGATTCCAGCTTCATGCAGGCGGGTTGCAGCCTGCAATCCGAACTGAGAACGGTTTTCTGCGATTGGCTCCCCCTTGCGGGTTTGCAGCGCTTTGTACCGTCCATTGTAGCACGTGTGTAGCCCTGGACATAAAGGCCATGAGGACTTGACGTCATCCCCACCTTCCTCCAGCTTATCGCTGGCGGTCTCCTGCGAGTTCCGCCTTTCGGCATGGCAACACAGGACAAGGGTTGCGCTCGTTGCGGGACTTAACCCAACATCTCACGACACGAGCTGACGACAGCCATGCAGCACCTCGACTGGACCCCCTTGCGGGGTAGTAATGTTTCCACCACCGTTGACCAGCCGTTCGAGCCCAGGTAAGGTTCTTCGCGTTGCGTCGAATTGAACCACATGCTCCACCGCTTGTGCGGGCCCCCGTCAATTCCTTTGAGTTTCAGCCTTGCGACTGTACTCCCCAGGCGGCATATTTAACGCGTTAGCTCCGGCACGGATCAACTGAATGACCCACACCAAATATGCATCGTTTAGGGCGTGGACTACCAGGGTATCTAATCCTGTTTGCTACCCACGCTTTCGTGTTTCAGCGTCAGTTACGGTCCAGAAAGCCGTCTACACCGCCGGTGTTCCTCCTGATATCTACGCATTTCACCGCTACACCAGGAATTCCACTTTCCTCTCCCGCACTCTAGTCACTCAGTATTCGGCGCACCCTCCCGGTTGAGCCGGGAGATTTCACACCAAACTTAGGCGACCGCCTACACACCCTTTACGCCCAGTAACTCCGAACAACGCTCGCTGCCTACGTATTACCGCGGCTGCTGGCACGTAGTTAGCCGCAGCTGCTTCTGCAGGTACCGTCATCATCTTCCCTGCCGAAAGAGCTTTACACCCCGAAGGGCTTCATCGCTCACGCGGCGTCGCTGCATCAGGGTTTCCCCCATTGTGCAAGATTCCCCACTGCTGCCTCCCGTAGGAGTCTGGCCCGTGTTTCAGTGCCAGTGTGGCCGTGTGCCCTCTCAGGCCGGCTACCGATCTTTGCCTTGGTAGGCTTTTACCCTGCCAACTAGCTAATCGGCCGCGGACTCCTCTCTCAGCGCATTGCTGCTTTCTCCTCACGGACTTATGCGGTATTAGCTCCGGTTTCCCAGGGTTATTCCACACTAAGAGGTAGATCATCCACGTGTTACTCACCCGTACGCCACTTTACTCACCAGGTTGCCCCGGCTTTCTCGTTCGACTTGCATGTGTTAGGCGCGCCGCCAGCGTTGATTCTGAGCCGGGATCAAACTCTCATTTGAAACATATGAGAATGGCCGGGGCATGCCCCGACCTCAAGATCGCTCCGCTATTTACTCAGAGTTCTCTGACGAGTTTTCCTTACTGCATCCAACCAGATTGTCAAAGATCTGCGCAGCCTGAACCGGCATCGAAAATACCGGAACCTGCTGCAGGCCTCGAAACCGAGATCGGCGGCGCACAAAAAGCGAACACCACCGAAAAAATCAGAAATTCAAAAAAGAGCCAAACAGGAAGGCCGTATTCCACTTCCCCGGTGGCCCGGGAAAGCTTTGTTACCATTCCTTACAGAGGTCTCTCTCTTTATACTACGCTTCGCCCAGCAGTTGCACACACTGCCTGCTCAACCGGAAGACCTCAAATTGGGCGGCTTTGTTAGAATACCAGAGTTTCGCGGCCGTGCGCAAGATCTTTTCAAAAAAATGACAGCCATCGCGCAATCGCTTGAAAACAGATGGTTTAAATATCCGTATCCAGTCGCACCGCTTGTTACAATGGAGCCATGCGCCTGGCTTTCGTGGCATTCCTGGCGCCACTGGCGCTCGCCGGGCAACCTTCGCCTTCGGCCGCGGCTCGATCGCAATCGGCCTTGGAAGCGGCTCGCCCCCTGCTCTCCCGCGTGGCGGAAGAGGCGGACGCGATGGAGCAAAACATCACCAAGACAGTAACCATCGAGACCCTCGAACAGCGCGGTGTCCGGCCACCGGCGCGCTTTCGGCTGCGCGCAGCCGCCGCTAACCCGCCGGCGCTGCGCTCCACCGTGCGGCAGATCGTCTCCGAATACAGCGTGGGCACCCTGAAGGAAACCGGTTCCCGCGACTTGCATGAGTTCCGCCAGGTGATCTCGGTGGACGGGCGGCCCGTGCAAACCGAGGCGAGCGCCCGCCGCGCCTTGTCGCTAGGCATGCAGTCGCAGAGCGACCGGATCCGCAAGCGCATGCTGGAACAATTCGCCAGGTACGGCCTGGTGGATATCGCCACCGACTACGGCCTGATCTTGCTGGAGTTCACCCGGCGCGGCTGGGAGAACCTGCAATTCGGTCCCGCCGCGCAGGGCCACATAGGCACAGATACCGCCCTCGTGCTTGGTTGGAGCCAACGTTCGACGGCCGGCGGCGAGCTGGAATTCCATGGGCGCCGGGCGATGCGCGAATCGCTCCAAGGCCGGCTTTGGATGCGCCAGCCCGATGGATTGCCGCTGCGCGTGGAAGCCTGGGCCGAGTTGCAGGACGGCGGCCACACCGTGCGCGACCAGGCAAGCGTGGAATACGTAATGTCGCCGCACGGATTCGTGACCCCGGCTTCGGTGCTGCACCGTCATTCCGTGGACGGGCAAGTGATGACGGAAAACCTCTACCGCTACCAGCCCTTCCGAATGTTCAGCGTGGAGGCCGAGATCAAATTCACCGACCTGCCGGAGCCGCCGCCGGCGAAGCAATGACGCGCATCCTGTACCTGCACGGCTTCGCTTCCGGCCCTGGATCGAACAAGGCCCGCTTCTTCCAGCGGCGCCTGGAAGCCGCCGGAGCGCAAGTGACGGCGCTCGATCTGGCGCGCGGCGATTTCGAGCACCTCACCATTACCGGCCAGCTCCAGGCGGTGCAGGAGGCCGCGGCCGGCGAACCGGTGGCGTTGATCGGATCCAGCCTGGGAGGCTACGTGGCTGCGCTCTACGCGGCGCGTCACGCCGCAGTGACGCGGCTGGTGCTGTTGGCGCCGGCTTTCGGTTTTGCACGCCGCTGGCCGGAGCGCCTGGGCGCCGAAGCCGTGGGAAACTGGCGCCGCACCGGCTGGATGGAGGTGTTCCATTACGCAGATGGCCGGAACCGCGCCATCTCTTATGCGCTGCTGGACGACGGCGCGCTATACGAGGACTACCCGGGCTTCACCCAACCCGCTTTGATTTTCCACGGCGCCCAGGACGATGTGGTTCCCGTGGAGCTGTCGCGCCGCTTCGCGGCTCGCCATCCCAACGCCGCGCTGCAGGTGGTCGATTCGGGCCATGAAATGCTGAACGTGCTGGATGCGATCGCGCCCAAGGTGACAGGGTTCCTGCTGGAGTGAAGGGCGGTGCGGCCAGCAGGCCGGGGGGCGCACGCGCGACGCCCCGTCCCTGAAGCACTCCCCGCCCAAAATTGCAAAACGGCTTTAAGAGATGTCTGGCTCAGTTGCCGGAAACGGCAATGGTGACGCCCGCCTGTGATTGTATGCCGCCGATCTGCACCACCACCGCGGCGTTGCCGGCCGCCAGGCCGCTGGGGATCTGAGCGTTGATCTGCATCACCCCCTGCACGATGCCGGGCGCGCCGCCGGCATAGTTGGTGTTGGCGGGCATGCCGCCGATGGTAACCGTGACCGGCTGCAGAACCGGCAGCGGCAGTACTCCCAAGGGCGGCGCCAGCGTAAACGCACCGTCTTCGCCAGGCGGGTTGGTTTGGCCGAAGCCGGTGGCATAGAGATATACCCATTGATTCGAGCTGGCCGGACTACCGGCGTTGTTGTACGATCCGCTCGCATTCACCGCGGCCGCCTGCCCCGTGCCGGAGTTGTTGGCCGTAAACAGCGCCGGTGCGACTGGCGCCAACGCCTCGTTGAGCGGCGCGGAAGTCTGTCCCTGGTACGCGACATAGACCTGCGCGCTGGTTCCGGTAAGTCCGAAAGGTACGATCGCGGCCACCTGCGTGGACGATGCGTAGAGCACCGGACCCGGAGAACCGTTGAAGTAGACGCTCACCCCACCAACGCTCACGGGAACTTCGCCGTTCACCGGTTGGTACGTCGCCAGGCTGGCCGGCCCCAGGCCGGAACCGTAAAGCACGATCACTTCGCCTGGCGCCATGGCGCCGGTCAAGTTGCTGGCGGCGTTGGTAACGGCGGAAAGCTGCATGCCGGTGGTCGCGAATTGCAGGAGGCGGACCGCATTGTTGGCGGAGTCGGCAACGTACACGTTGCCCTTGGTATCCACCGCGATCCCGGTCGGCCCGTTGAGCGACGCGCTGGTCGCCAGGCCTCCGTCGCCGCTGTAGCCCACCGCCCCATTGCCGGCGATGGTGATGATCGGCCCGTTCACATAGATCTTGCGCACGCTGGCGCCGGCGTCCGCGAAGAAGACGTTGCCCACGCTGTCCACCGCGATGCCGGTGGGATAACTCAGTTGCGACTGGCTGGCCGGGCCGCCATCGCCGGAGTAGCCCGCCACGCCATTACCGGCAATTGTGGCGATGTTGCCCGTCGGCGATACCATGCGGATGCGATAGTTGAGCGTGTCCGTGATGTACAGGTTGCCGGCCGCGTCCACGGCCACTCCTTCCGGGTAGCTCAACTGGGCGCTCAGCGCTGCGCCGCCATCGCCGGAGTAGCCCTCCAGCCCATTGCCGGCGACGGTCGAAATCGCTCCATTCGCCACCTTGCGAATGGCGCTGTTGTCGGTATCGGCAATGTACAGGTTGCCCTTCGCATCGAACGCCAGGCCCACCGGCGAATACAATTCCGCGCTGGTGGCCACGCCGCCGTCACCCGAGTAGCCCGCCGTGCCGTTGCCCGCCAAAGTCGTGATCGTGCCGCCCGACACCTCGCGCACGCGCGAATTGCCGGTGTCGGCGATGTAGACGTTGCCGGCGCTGTCCACCGCCACGCCTTGCGGGCCGTTCAGTTGCGCGCTGGTGGCCGCGCCGCCATCGCCGCCGAAGCCCGCCGTGCCGTTGCCCGCCAAAGTCGTGATGGCGCCGTTTGCGCTGACCTTGCGCACCACGTTATTGCCGGCATCGGCGATGTAGTAATTGCCCGCGCTGTCCACGGCCACGCCGTGCGGCGAGTTCATCTGCGCGCTGGCCGCCGGTCCGCCATCGCCCGAATAGCTGTAGACGCCGTTGCCGGCGAAGGTGCTGATGCTGCCGCCGGATTGTGCCACGCGGATGCGGTTGTTGAGCGAATCGGCGATGTAGATATGCCCCGCCCCATCCACCGCCACGCCTGTCGGACGGTTGAGTTCGGCAGCGGTCGCGGTCGCGCCGTCTCCGCTGAAACCCAGCGTGCCATTGCCCACGATGGTGTTGATGTCGATTTGGCTCTTGATTGTGCTGACCTCGCGGATGCGCCCATCGGTCGGTTCCGCGATGTACACGTTCCCCAACGAATCCACCGCTACCGCGTACGGCTCAACCAGGCCGGCTTCGTTCGCCAAACCCCCGTCGCCCGCGTAGCCGATCGAACAGGTCTCGCCGGTGTTGGTGTTGGCGCCGCTGCTGGTAATGTTGCACGCTCCGGCGATGTAGTTGATGATGCCCGTGCTGGCGGTGATCTCGCGGACGGCGGCGTTGCCCGTATCGGCGATATAAACGTTGCCGGAGCTATCCACGAAAACGTCTTGCGGTTGCAGCAGAACGGAGGCGGCGGCCAGTAGGGTATCGCCGGCGAGGCCGCCGAAGCCGTCGCCGGCTATGGTGTTGATGGCCCCGTTGGTGCCCACCTCGCGGATCGAGTTGTCGCCGGTATCGGCGATATAGACATTTCCCGCATGATCCACGGCCACGCCCCCGGGCAGGTTCAGGTTCGCTGCGGTGGCCGGCCCGCCATCGCCCAGAAACCGCGGCGCGCCCGCTTTTCCGTTCCCCGCGAACGTGCTGATGATGCCTTGCGGCGTCACCATCCGCACGCGGTTGTTCACTTGATCCGCAATGTAGAGGTTGCCCTGTGAATCCACCGCCAGGCCCTGCGGCGAGTTAAGCTGGCCCGCGGTTGCCGGCCCGCCGTCGCCCGAAAAGCCGGGCCGCGAGTTTCCGGCGGCCAGCGTCAGCGTCCCCCCGGAAGAGATTTTGAAAACCGCGTGGCCGCTGCTGAAATACACATTGCCGCTCGCGTCCGTCGTCAACCGTCTCACCGTCCCGATGGCGGTGCTGGCGGCCGCAGCGGGCGTAGTGGGCGGCGCTCCGCCGGCCACGGTCGAAATCGAATACTCTTGCGCGAAGACGGCGGCGCCAAACAACCATACCAATCCGGCGCCGCGCAGCTTCCCTAGCGGTTTCAACATGTATGCCTGGCCTTCTGACAGGGTGAACGTTCGAAGCTTTCAGTTTATCGCGACTCGGGCCACGGCTTCCGCCAGCGTTTCCACGGCCTGTGCGCAATCGGCACGGGTGACGTCATAGTGCGTCACGGCGCGCATCTGGGTCTGGCTGATGCCGTTGATCAGCACCCCCCGCTGCTTCAGGCGCCGGCTCAATTCGCCCGCGGTCAGCCCGGTAGCGCCGACATCGAACATCACGATGTTCGTAGCCACCTTCCGCGGGTCGATCTCGACGCCGGGAATGCGGGCGACGCCTTCCGCGAAAAAACGCGCGTTCGCATGATCCTCGCCCAGGCGGCGGGGCGTTTCTTCCAGCGCGATCAGGCCCGCCGCCGCCAGCACGCCCGCCTGCCGCATGCCGCCGCCCAGCCGTTTGCGAAGCAGGCGGCCCTTGTCGATCAGCTCGGCCGGCCCGGCCACCATCGAGCCGGCCGGCGCCCCCAGCGCCTTCGAGAGACAGAACATCACCGTGTCCACCGGAGCGACAATCTCGCTCACCGGTACGCCCAGCGCGGCCGCCGCATTGAACACCCGCGCGCCATCCATGTGCACTCTCACCCTGAGCTCGTGCGCCCCCTCGGCAATTTCCTGGATCGCCGCCAATGGGTAGACCGTGCCGCCGCCCATGTTGTGCGTGTTTTCGATTTCGATCAGCCCGGTCGGCGCGTAGTGCGGGTGCACCGGTTTGACCAGCGGGCGGATCTGGCTCCATGCCAGGATGCCCTCGGCGCTGGGAATTGCGCGAATCAGGCACCCGGAAAACCACGCCGTCATCGACAATTCGTAATCCAGGATGTGGGAGCGGGAGTCGCAGATCACTTCCTGCCCGTGCTCGGTGAGCAGCTTCACCGCAATCGTGTTGCCCATGGTGCCGGTGGGAACGAACAACGCCGCCTCCTTGCCGGTGATTTCGGCGGCCCGCTGCTCCAGCAGGTTGACGGTCGGGTCTTCCCCGTATACGTCATCGCCCACTTCCGCCTCCGCCATCGCCCGCCGCATCTCAGGAGTCGGTTTAGTCACTGTGTCGCTGCGCAAATCGATCATGGGTTGAGAAACTCCGCGAATACTTCGTTCGAAACCAGCACGCCCCGCTTCGACAGGCGCAACATGCCGCCGTCCGTCTCGAGCAGCCCGGCGTCTAGAAACTTTCGAATCGCGCGACCGTGGCGCTGCCACTCCTGAAGGTCGGGCCGGATCCCCTCCATCAACCGCAGGCCGACAAAGAAGTGCTCGTCAACGTGGGGCAGGTCCCCGACCTGCCAACCCCCGTTCAGATACTCCTCCACCGTTTCCGCATTCCCCTTTCGCATCCCTCCGTCGAAAGAGTGGGCGTCCGCGCCGAAACCCACGTACGGCTCCAGCTTCCAGTACTTCAGGTTGTGGCGCGATTCCCGGCCGGGCCGCGCGAAGTTGGAAATCTCGTAGCGGTTGAGGCCGAGCCCCGCCAGCCGCTCCACGGCCATTTCATAGAACGCGGCAACTTGATCGTCGTCCGGTGTTTCCACCGCTCCGTAGCGCGCGCCGCCGGCCAGCATTTCCTTGCCGAGCCGGCTGTCCTCATCCACTTCCAGCATGTAGACCGAGACATGCTCCGGCTCGAGGCGCTCGATCCAATCGAGCGATTCCCGCCAGCTCGCTTCGGTCTGCCCGGAAAGTCCGGCGATCAGGTCGATGTTGACGTTGCCGATGCCGCCCGCCCGCAGCACTGCGATCTTCCGCGCGACTGTTTCCGCCGTATGTTTGCGCCCCGTGCGGCGAATCTCTTTGTCGACGAACGATTGCACCCCGAGGCTGGCGCGGTTAATGCCGCACGCTGCCCAGTGGCGGACCTGCTCGCCGGTAATGCCGCCGGGCGCAGCTTCGATGGTGGCCTCGATCCACGGCCGTCCCGGAATGGCCTCGAGCACGGCGCGCAGGTCTCCCGCCGCCATCTTGCTGGGCGTCCCCCCACCCAGGTAAACCGTTTCCGGCCGCCATTCCCAGGCGTGAGCGCGAATCTCCGCCAGCAGGGTTTCCACGTACTGCCGTTCCTGCGCGCGCGGAAACACGCCCGAAGCAAAGTTGCAGTAAGTGCACTTCTGCGCGCAAAACGGAAAGGAAATGTAAACGCCGGCCACTCGAATTGATTGTACCCGGTAGCGCCGGCGGTCTTGCCGCCGGTGTATTTCGCACGCGCGGCCACGGCCGCTGCGGGGAACGCTCGCAAGCTCCACAAGGCACCGGCGGCAAAAGACCGCCGGCGCTACTCCCCAGTCCTTACACTTCCGCTGCGGCGCCCGTCTTGGTCATGGCCAGCAACTTGTCGTCGAAGTCGAATCCCGCCGCGCGCGGCCGGTGGTTGCGCGCATACCAGCGGTAGGTCTCTTTCAACCCCGCCTCGAAGGGCGTGGACTTCACCTTCAGCATGCGGCTGACCTTGCCGATGTTCATCGTGATGGGCGGCAAATCGAGGTATTCGCCGAAATAGTACGGCTCCTCGAAGGCGTTGCCGCCGGCCTGCTGAATCAGGTCTCGCGGCACGCGCGCCAGCGTGGCCTCGGTATTGGCGGCCTTGGCGAGCCGCTCCACCAGCTCCACCTGGGTGAGCGGCTTGGAGTCGCCGATGTTGAAGGCCTCGCCTTCGGCGCGCGGTTCAATCATGGCCCGCAGCAGGGCTTCCACGAGGTCGCCAACGTAGACGAACTGCATCAGCCGGTGGCCGTCGCCGGGGATGACGATGGGCCGGCCGGCGCGCAGCCGGTCCCAGAAAAACTGCTCGCGGTAGAACGGATTGTTCGGGCCGTACACGAACGGCGGGCGGAAGGTCACCACCGGCAAGCCGCGCTGCACGTGCATGCGGAACAGCAGCCGTTCCGTGGATGCCTTGTTCCGGATGTAAGGGTTGGAATGCGAATCCGGCGCCAGCGGATCGCTTTCCTTGTGGTTGAGCCCGTCGCCGTAAGCCGCCACGCTGGACATGAAAATGTAGCGGCTGATGCGGTCGCCGCACGCGCGCACCGTCGCTTCCACTTGCGCGGCCGTGGTCCCCCGCTCCCAGTCGTAGGCGTTGTCGAATACCACGTCGAACCGGCGGCCGCTCAGCGCCTCGCGCACCGATTCCGTGTCGTTGCGGTCCGCCACCATGTTCTCCACCCGCCGCGCGAAATCGTGCTTCGGCTTGCGGTGCAGAACCGCCACGTCATGCCCCGCCTTGACCAGCTCCTCGACCAGCGAACGGCCGATGAAGAGCGTGCCGCCGATGACCAGTACCTTCATACTCTCTCAAAGATTTAGACGCAGCCACCCGCCGAAACGGTGCCCTGAGCGCCGCCTGACAACTCTCCCTGTGTTTAAAAGATACTGCGATCAGTCGTAATATTCCAGGCCCAAATGCGTGATCAGATCTTCGCCCCGCATCCAGCGCAGGGTGTTTTTCAGTTTCATGAGCTGGATGAACACGTCGTGCTCCGGGTAGAGCTCGGGCGCGTGCATCGGGGCTTTGAAATAGAAAGACAGCCACTCCTGGATGCCGCGCATTCCGGCGCGCTGCGCCAGGTCCATGAACAGGACGATGTCGAGCACCAGCGGCGCGGCCAGGATGGAGTCGCGGCAGAGGAAGTTCACCTTGATCTGCATCGGGTAGCCCAGCCAGCCGAAAATGTCGATGTTGTCCCACCCCTCTTTAGCGTCGCCCCGCGGCGGGTAATACTCGATGCGCACTTTGTGATACACGTTCGCGTACAGGTCGGGATAAAGTTGCTTCTGCAAAATGTATTCCAGCGCCGAGGACTTGCTCACTTCCTTCGAGCGGAACGAGCCCGGGTCGTCCAGCACCTCGCCGTCGCGGTTGCCCAGAATGTTGGTCGAGAACCAGCCGTTCACGCCCAGCAGCCGTGATTTCAAGCCCGGCGCAATCAGCGTCTTCATGAACGTTTGCCCGCTCTTGTAGTCTTTGCCCGCCAGCGGTAGGCCGCGCTCGCGCGCCAGCTCGAGCAGCGCCGGCATGTCCGTGGTCATGTGCGGCGCCCCGTTGGCATACGGAACGCCCGATTTCAGCGCCGCGTAGGCATAGATCTGGCTCGGCGAAATCTCCGGATCGTTCTGCTGCAAGCCGCATTCGAAACGCTTCAGGCTCGAATGGACCTCGGCCGCTTCGTGAAAAACCTCCGTCGACCCGCACCAGATCATCGTCATCCGCGAGACTTTGGTCCTCTGCTGGAACTGGCGGATGTCTTCCATTACCGCCTCGGCGTAGTCCATCTTGCTGCCGCCCGCTTTGACGTTGGGGCCGTTCAGGCGCTTGACGAATTTCTGGTCGAACACCGCCTCCATCGGTTCAATCGCTTCCAGCGGCTGTTTCAGCGATTCCAGCAGCGGCATCTCCAATACGCCTGCTTTGACCGCGGCTTCGTAGGCGTTGTCTTCGAAAATATCCCAGGTGGCGATCTCCAGATCTTCCACGTTGGCCAGCGGCACAAAATCGCGGATGGCGGGACTGCGCCCCTCGGTCCGCTTTCCCAGCCGGACCGTGCCAAGTTGCGTGAGGGACCCGATTGGCTTCCCTATGCCCCGTTTGATGGCTTCCAGACCGGCGATAAACGTCGTCGTCACGGCGCCCATGCCGGGAATCAGCACGCCGAGTTTGCCTTCGGCGGGCGCGATGCGGACGTTGTCCTGATTAGGCAATCTGAATCTCCTTGAAAAGACGAAATGATATAATACCAACTCGATGCGCGAACGTGCGACGCCCACTTTGGCGACCATTGTCGTCGATGACGAGCAACTGGCCCGCGACGAGCTCGCGTATCTCCTCAAAGACTTTCCGGAAATTGAGGTTATCGGCACTGGATCCAATGGGTTAGAGGCACTGTCCCTGATCGAAAGGTTGGAGCCGGAAGTGGCTTTCATGGACGTTCACATGCCTGGATTGGACGGCCTTGGCGTGGCGCGGCGGTTGCGCGAAAAGGGAGTCGACCCGCCTCATTTCATTTTCGTGACAGCCTACGACCAGTACGCCGTGGAAGCCTTCCGGCTGGAGGCCATGGACTACCTGCTGAAGCCGCTCGACCGCGGGCGGCTGGCCGAAACCATCGACCGTGCACGGCGGGCCATTCTCGACAAGAAATCGAGTGAGCCGGTCCCTGCCCGCGCCACCGCCCCGGTCCCCACGCCTCGCACCAAGCTGATGGTCAAGGCCGCCAACCGGAATTTCATCGTGGATGCCAACGATATCATCTACGCCACTATCGACAGCGGTTTGATCACGCTCGTCACCACCTCCTTCGAGGGCCAATCGAACTACCGCACTATCGAGGACCTGCAGGCCAGCCTGGATCGCGAGCTGTTCTGGCGCGTCCACCGCTCCTACCTGGTGAACATCAACCGCATCAAAGAGGTCGTGCCGTGGTTCAAGTCGAGCTACCAGCTTCGCATGGACGACAAGAAGCACACGGAAATTCCGGTGAGCCGCGTGCAAACCCGGCGGCTGCGCGAGTTGTTCAAGCTGTAGCTGACAATGCACGCCTTGTCAGGTACGGTCTGATCGCAATCGGGGGCGGCATTCCCCTGGTCATTTTGGCGTTACCGCCCGCCAAAACGGTCAGAATCTGGCCGACTGCCTTATGGAAACAAATAACTTAACTTCTGCCTTTGGCCAGGATCTGACCGAACCCGTCGCTTTACGAATTCCTGATGGTTCTCCTATGCCTTCTTTAGCACCTCGCCTCTATCATCGCTGCTGGAGCCGTTATGACCCCAGTCAGCGTCGGCGATAAACTCGATTGCTACCGGATTGAAAGCCTCGTCGCCCAGGGCGGCATGGCGTCCATCTTTCGCGCAGTCGATATGCGTGACGGCAGCACGGTCGCCATCAAGGTTCCGTATCCCGAGGCCGAATGCGACCCGGTCTTCTTCGACCGCTTTCAGCGGGAAATCGCGATTGGGCGGAAGCTCGACCACCCCGGCACTGTGAAAACGCTCAACCATGGCGACGGCAGCCGGCTGTACATGGTCATGGAATGGGCCGAGGGGCGGCTGCTCCGCCAGGTGATGGCCGATGAGGGCCCGTTCTCGATTGAGCGCAGCCTGCGCATCGCGCTCGCCATCTGCGAAGCGCTCGACCACATTCACGGCCATGGAGTGGTGCATCGCGACCTCAAGCCGGAAAACATTCTGCTCGATGCAAACGACGGGATCAAGATCATCGACTTCGGCATTGCCTACAACGCCGCCGCGCGCCGGCTTACCTTCGGGAAGCTCTCCGAACTGATGGGCAGCCCCGACTACATCTCGCCCGAACAGGTGAAGGGCAAGCGCGGCGATGCGCGCAGCGACATCTATGCGCTGGGCGTGATGCTCTACGAAATGGTCACCGGCCGGCCGCCGTTTAGCGGGTCCAACCCGTTTCAGGTGATCAATGACCGCATCGTGAACCATCCCGTACCGCCGCGGGAAATCAATCCCCACATCCCGCCTGAGCTCCAGGAAGTAATCTACCGCGCGCTGGAGCGCGAGCCGGCCAAACGGTATGCCAATGCCCGCGAGTTCGCCCGCGACCTGGCGCATCCGGATCGGGCCACGGTGCGCGAAAGGCCGGAACTGCGCGACTGGCGGACACGCCGGTCGCCCGTGGCGCGCAGCGTCCTTTCCTACGTGATGCTGGCCCTGGTTCCTGCGCTCGTCTTCGGCCTGCTGCTCATCGTCGCCCGCCGCGGCTAGGGCACCAGCCGCGAGTCCGCCTGGAACTTGCGGTAATTACTGAACGCGATTTCGACTTCCACCCGCGCCCCGGCTACCAGCATCACCCGCGCCGACACGCTCACCGCGATCCGCTTCGGCAGCCAGACTTCATCGTTGACGTGGGTCTCCTCGAACATCACCCGGCTGCCTTTGGCGAGCCTGACCAGAATTCCGCCGAAGGAGATCGTATCCAGCGTCTCAATCTCGGCCTTCACCCATTCGTTGTCCCGCTTGTCAATCCACAGTTTGCCTTTGAGTTTGGGGAAGTAAGCGGCGGCCGCGAGTTTTGGCTTATATCCCGGCTTCGGTGTGGCTGCGATCACGTACACGCCCCGCCCGTTCCACGTTTCTTCGCCCAACAGCCGAAGGTCGAACGCATCCGGTATCTCGCGGAAGGGCGCGCGCTGCCGCTCCTGCTTGCGGTCCCATTCGGCGATGCGGCGCTCGCGCTCCGCCGGCGTCTCCTTGCGCCGCTGTTCGATGCTCTTGCGCAGCTTCTCTTGTTCCTTCTGTTCCTCTCGCGGCGCGAGCGGCCGGTCGTTGCGCGCCACCAGCCGGCGGTAGGGAGATCCTTCGAGCAGGGTCACATCGAAAGTTCGGATCTCGGGCGCCTTCTTCGGCTTCCCGGACCGGTCCAGGTAGCGCGTCTCCTGCCGCTCGAGGAAGGTGTAATTGCGCGCTGCGGCCTCGTTCTTCCGGTCCAACTCGATGGAGCGGCGCACAATCTCGCGCGCATCGGGCGCAGTTTGAGCAACAAGGAGGCTAGAGACGGAGACGCACAAGGCCAGCAGGCGCATGCTTCATTCTAGGCATGGCCGGGCGGCGGCCCTTGCACCCCCGGGATTCGCCGAGCGACGGCTTGCGTCAGTTGATGCGGTAATGGCAGCCGCGGCTCTCGCGGGCTTGTTGCGCGGCTTCGAGGATCAGCAACGCCGTGAGCATCCCGTTGCGCAGGCCGATGATGGAATCGCTGACCTCGCACTTTTCGTAGAACCGGGCGATCTCGAGATCGAGTTCGCGTAAAATCCGCATCGCCCGGTTCAAGCGCCGCTCGCTGCGAATCAGGCCGCAATAATTCCACATCGTGTGCTGGATGGTCAGCCAGTCCTGGCTGATGAGGGCGGGGTCCGCCGGTTCGTGTTCGTAGCGCCAGTCAGCCACCTTGGGAAAATAGAATTCGTCGCCGCGCGTGATGCCTTCGGCGGCGTGCGCCCCGGCGCGCGTTCCCCATACCAGGCATTCGAGCAGGGACGTGCTGGCCAGGCGGTTGGCGCCGTGCAATCCGGTGCAGGCCACCTCGCCCGCCGCCCGCAGCCGGTCCACCGTGGTTCGGCCGCAATCGTCGACCGCAATGCCGCCGCAGCTATAGTGCGCCGCCGGGACCACCGGGATGGGCTCGCGCGTGAGGTCGATGCCGCGCTCCCTGCACACTGCGTAGATGCCGGGAAAACGCTCGCGCAGCCGGTCGGCGGGCTTGTGCGTAATGTCCAGGTAAACGCAAGGCTCGCCCGACTCCAGCATCGTCTGGTAGATGGCGCGCGCGGCAATGTCGCGTGGCGCCAGCGAGCCGTCGGGATGGAACCGTTGCATGAATTCCTTCCCGTGACGGTCCACCAGACGGCCTCCCTCCCCGCGCACCGTCTCGGAAATCAGGAAGCAGCCGTCGGGCGCCAGCAGCGCGGTCGGGTGAAATTGGATGTACTGCATGTTGATGCAGCGAGCCCCGGCGCGGTAAGCCATCGCAATGCCATCGCCGCGCGCGCCGGGAGGATTCGTGGTATGCAGAAAGACGCTGCCCAGGCCGCCGGTGGCCAGAATGGTTTCCTTGGCCAGCAGAGAGGAGATTTTCTCCGTCGTCCGGTCGAGCACGTATGCGCCGACGCAGGTCAGCAAGCGATACACGTCGGTGGGTTCGAGCGAGTGGTGCGAGACGGTCAGCAGATCCACCGCGGTCGCGTTCGCAATCACCTTCACGTTCGGGTGCGCGCGGACGCGCTCGAGGAACGCGCGCTCGATCGCGGCGCCGGTTTGATCCTTATGGTGGACGATGCGCGAAAGAGAATGGCCCGCCTCGCGCGTCAGGTCAGGCTGTTCGGGGGCTTCCCTCGAGGCGTCGAAGGGAACGCCGAGCTCGTCGATCAGGATTTCCTTCACCAGGCGCGGGCCTTCGCGGCTCAGCAGGCGGGCGGCGTCCGGCGAGCTCAAGCCGCCGCCCACCGAAAGGATGTCGGCGACCAGTTGCTCCGGGGATTCCCCCGGCGCGCGATAGATGATTCCGCCCTGCGCCCGATCGGTGTTGCTCTCCGCGGCGTTTGCGGCGCGCGTCAGCAGAGCGACCTGGCAGCCGCGTTTGGCGGCTTCCCATGCGGCCGCCAGACCTGCCAGCCCGCTGCCGATCACGAGGATATCGGTTTGTACGCTGTCCTGCATCAATCGGGCTCAATCTCGAAGCTCAAGTCCACTGCCGGGGCGGAGTGGGTCAGGGCGCCGGCCGAAATCCAGTCCGCGCCGGCCTCTGCGAATTCTCTTACGTTCTCCAGCGTAATTCCGCCGGAGGCCTCGATGCGAATCTTCCGTTCCTGAGCGCGAGCGCTTACGCCCTTCGAGCCTTCCGCCAGGCGCACTTGTTCGACGGCCTGGCGCACCTGCACGGGGCTCATGTTATCAAGCAGAATGACATCCGGGCTATATTCGACGGCCTCGCGCAGCTCGTCGAAATTCGTCACTTCGATTTCCATCCACGCCACGCTGCCCTGGGCAGATTGCGCCGCTTGAAGTGCCGCGGAGACTCCGCCCGCCAGCCGGATATGATTTTCCTTGATGAGAACGGCTTCCGCCAGGTCCCTGCGGTGATTGCGGCCGCCGCCGACGCGAACTGCATATTTTTCCAGCGTGCGAAGCCCTGGGGTGGTCTTCCTTGTATCTAATATCTGCGCACCCGTACCCGCCACCTGGCGCACAAAGCGGCGCGTCATCGTGGCGATACCGGAGAGCCGCTGGAGCAGGTTCAAGGCCACGCGTTCCCCGGAAAGCAACGCGTGCGCCGAAGCCCGCACTTGCGCGGGGCTCTCGCCCGGACAGAGTTCTTCGCCGTCTCTGCGTCCGATCTCCGCTACCGCCGAAGGATCTAAAAGCCGGAAGACTTCGACGAACAGATCCAACCCGGCGAGCACCAGTGGGGCCTTGGCGATCAGTTCCCCGCAGGCGCCCCGCCCAGCGGGCACCACCGTATCCGTGGTAACATCCCCTGCCCCCAGGTCTTCGGCGAGAAATCCGCGCAAAAGCTCGCGGTGACTCGAGAGCTCAAGAGATTCGGACATAGAGATCAACATTGGGAACCAAGGGCCTCTCGCGCCGTAACGGGTGCAATCGCCGGCCACCGCTCCCTCACGGTCGCGCCTCTAGACGCGCATCGGAGCCGCGACCGTTAGGGAGCGGTTGGTACAATCATCCTCCGAACACTCCTAGCTTCGAACCCCAGGCCCACTGGCGATTCTTAGATGACCCACCACTCTAGCTCATCTCCAGCATGCGCTGGATGGGGCGCAGGGCGCGCTGGCGCAACCCTTCGTCCAGAGTGATTTCCGGCGTGCGGTCTCTCATCGAAAGGTAGAGCTTCTCCATTGTGTTGAGCTTCATATGCGGGCATTCGCTGCACGCGCCGCCCTCGCCCCACTGGCAGCCGCCCTCGCTGGGAGCCGGGATGAATTTCTTATCCGGGCAGGCCTTCTCCATCTGGTGGAGGATGCCGGTTTCGGTGGCGACAATGAACTCTGCCGCCGGGCTTTGTTGAGCGTTTTTGAGAATGCCGGTTGTCGAGCCGACGTAATCGGCATGGCGCAACACCGCTTCCCGGCACTCGGGATGTGCCAGCACCTTGGCCTGCGGGTGGAGTTCCTTCAGCTCGATCAGCCTGCGCTCGGAAAACATTTCGTGGACCATGCAGCTCCCTGGCCAAAGCAACATTTCCCTGCCGGTTTTCCGGGTGAGGAAGCGGCCCAGATGCTGATCGGGCGCGAACAGGATCGGCTGCTCGGGAGGAATCTGCCGGATGATTTTCTCCGCGTTGCTGGACGTGCAGATGATGTCGCTGAGCGCCTTGACCGCGGCGCTGCAGTTGATATAGGTGATCGACACATGATCGGAGTAGCGCTCGCGAAACGTCTGGAACTCGTCCGCCGGACAGCCGTCAGCCAGCGAACAGCCGGCCTCCAGGTCGGGGAGCAGCACCAGTCTGCCGGGGTTGAGAATCTTGGCTGTCTCGGCCATGAACAGCACGCCGCAGAAAACGATCACATCCGCGGAAGCCGCCGCGGCTTTCTGAGACAGTTGCAGGCTGTCCCCCACAAAATCCGCCACGTCCTGGATGCGCGGCTCCTGATAGAAATGCGCCAGGATGACGGCATTCATCTCGCGCTTCAGCCGGACGATTTCCGCCTCAAGGTCGAGGTGCGCCAGCGCCTCACGGCTCACGGTTTGTGGCGAAGCTGCCATTAGGCCCATCTACGCATATTCCAGCGAGTAAAAGCAACCTGCGGCGCGAGTGGCATGAAGAATTGGCTGAATCTTCCAAGACAAGATTGCGAAAGGATGTTTGGAGGTCATCGCGGCCGGAAACCACGGCGGCCGCCGCCCTGGGAAGCCGCACCCATCCCACTCAGTACGCCGGCGATAGCTCCAAAGGGCTATCTCAAGCACCCCCTGTGGCGTCATGCCAGGCGCGCGCAATCGTTTAAGATTGAATATATATCGTCCAACTTTGGCGCCGGAAGCCACGCCCTGAAGGTCTGTAACGCTCCATGTGGATCGTAAGACTCGCTCTTAGACGCCCGTACACGTTCGTGGTGATGTCGATCCTCATCGCCATCCTCGGCGTGTCCGCCATCGTCACCATGCCGGTGGACATTTTCCCCTACATCGACATTCCCGTGGTCAGCATTGTCTGGAGCTATGGCGGCCTTTCTCCCGAGGAAATGGAAAAGCGCATGGTGCTGATCTTCGAGCGCGCCATGACAACCACCGTCAATGACATCGAACACATCGAATCGCAATCCTACTCCGGTGTTTCCGTCACGCGCGTGTATTTCCAGCCCAAGGCCAAGGTGGAGGTGGCGCTCTCCCAGGTGACGGCCATTTCGCAGACGCTGCTACGGATCTTTCCGCCCGGCACCACGCCGCCCAATATTCTCAAGTACGACGCGTCCAGCGTGCCAATCCTGCAACTGGGGCTGGAGAGCAAGACCCTGAGCGAGCAGGAACTGTTCGATTTGGGCCAGAACTTCATTCGCACCCAGCTTGCCACCATCCCCGGTGCCGCCGTGCCGCTGCCCTACGGCGGCAAGTTTCGCGAGGTGATGGTGGACCTGATTCCCGAGCAGATGTTCGCCAAGAACCTCTCGCCTACGGACGTTTCCAACGCCCTGGCGAATCAAAACCTGATTTTGCCGGCGGGCGATATCAAGATCGGCAGCAGGGACTACCAGGTCAAGCTCAATTCCAGCCCGCGCATCTTGAGCGAGATGAATGCGCTGCCGGTGAAAGTTGTCAATGGCGCCACCGTCAAGCTGGGCGATGTGGCCCAGGTGCGCGACGGCTACGGCGTGCAGACCTGCATCGTGCGCACCAACGGCACCCGCGGCGCGCTGCTGACAGTGATGCGCAATGGGAAGGCCTCAACGCTGGCGGTGGTGAACGATGTCAAACGGTTGCTGCCGAAGATTCAGGCCAGCCTGCCGCCCACCCTCCAGGTGCGGCAATTGTTCGATCAGTCTGTGTTCGTGCGGGCGGCCATCAACGGAGTGGTGCGCGAAGCCGTCAGCGCGGCATTCCTCACCGGACTGATGATCCTGGTCTTTCTGGGAAGCTGGCGCAGCACGGTGATCGTCTGTATTTCCATCCCGCTTTCCATTCTGGTTTCGCTCATCGTGCTTAACGCGTTCGGCGACACTATCAACGTGATGACGTTGGGCGGTCTGGCGCTGGCGGTGGGCATCCTGGTGGACGACGCCACGGTGGAAATCGAAAACACGCATCGCAACATGGCCATGAAGAAGCCGCTGGTGCGCGCCGTGCTCGATGGAGCGCAGCAGATCGCTGCGCCAGCCTTTGTTTCGACGCTTTCCATCTGCATCGTTTTCGTGCCGGTGCTGCTGCTCACCGGCGCAGCCAGGTACCTGTTCACGCCGCTCGCCATGGCCGTGGTTTTCGCCATGCTGGCCTCCTACCTGCTTTCCCGCACCCTGATCCCGAACATGGTGCACTACATGCTCCGGCCGGAAACCAAGCTCTACGCGCAGGGATCTCACGGCGAAACCGCCGGCGGCACCGGCCCCATCTGGAAAACGCACTACGTGTTCCACCGCCGCTTTGAACGGATGCGCGGCTCCTACACGGCGCTGCTCGATTGGTGTCTGGGGCATCGCGCCCCGGTGCTGGCCAGCTTCGCCCTCTTCATAGGCGCGTCGTTGCTGCTGGCCCCGCTGATCGGCCGCGATTTCTTCCCAACCGTGGACTCCGGGCAAATGCGGCTGCATGCCCGCGCGCCCTCCGGAACCCGCATCGAGCAGACCGAGGCCATCTTCGCCGCCATCGAACGCGAGATCCGCCGGGAGATCCCGGCACGCGAGATCGACAGCATCATCGATAACATCGGCATCCCCAACAGCAGCGTGAACCTGGCATACGGCGACAGCCCCACCATCGGCGTCGCCGATGGCGACATCCTGATTTCCCTCAAGCCCGAGAACCATGGCCCCACCGAGAAATATGTGGGCGCGCTGCGCCGGCGCCTGCACGAGAACTTCCCCGACGTGGTGTTCTTCTTCGAGGCGGCCAACATCACCAATCAGATTTTGAATTTCGGGTTGCCCGCTCCCATCGACGTTCAGGTGGTGGGACGCGACGCGCAAGGCAATTACAAGATCGCGCAGGGTCTGGAAACCGCCATCGCCCGCATACCCGGCGTGGCGGACCCACACATCCACCAGGTGGTCGATTGGCCCGAAATCGATGTCAATGTGGATCGCGACAAGGCCGGGCTGGTGGGCCTCACCCAGCGCGACGTCAGCAACAGCATGCTCATCTCGCTCGCCTCCAGCAGCCAGATCGCGCCCACCCAGTGGCTCGACTGGCGCAACGGCGTGAGCTACTTCGTGGCCGTGCAGACGCCGCAATACCGCATGAACAGCATGTCGGCGCTGATGAGCACTCCCATCGCGCCGCTGGCGCCGAACTTCAACTTCAACACGCCCGACTCCATGGCCGGCATCGCCAATGGGAACAACTCCGCCACCGGCGCCGGTCCCAGCCAGAACTCCGCCGCTTACGGCAACCCCGGGGCCGCCGCCAGCGGACCGCAACTGCTCTCCAACCTGGCTGGCGTGACCCGCGGCGTGGCGCCGGAAATCGTCAACCATTACAACGTGACGCCGGTGTTCGATATTTACGCCAATGTCTACCGCCGCGACCTGGGCTCGGTGGGATCGGCCGTGGACCGGATTGTGCAGAAGGCGTCCGCCCATCTGCCGCGGGGCACCACCATCGATGTGCGCGGCCAGTATTCCACCATGCAAACCTCCTTCTACCGCCTGGGGCTGGGCATGGCCTTCGCGGTGGTGCTGGTTTACCTGCTGATGGCGGTCAACTTCCAATCGTGGCTCGACCCGTTCATCATCCTCATGGCCTTGCCCGGCGCGGTGGCCGGGATTGTGTGGATCCTGTTTCTGACTCAGACCACTTTCAGCGTGCCCTCGCTGATGGGGTCCATCATGTGCATCGGCGTGGCCACTTCCAACAGCATTCTGATGGTGGTGTTCGCCAACGATCAGCGGGAGGAAGGCATGGATTCCCGTTCCGCTGCGCTCTCCGCGGGCCACACGCGCATTCGCCCCGTTATCATGACGGCAGCCGCGATGATTATCGGCATGCTGCCCATGGCGCTGGGCATGGGCGAAGGCGGTGAGCAGAACGCGCCGCTGGGACGCGCCGTGATCGGCGGCCTCATCCTGGCCACCGTCACTACGCTCTTTGTGGTTCCATTAATGTACAGCCTGCTGCGGACCAAACGGCCGGTGGATCACGAGCGCCGCATCGTCGAGGAAGAACATGAATACCTGCGGGACACAATGACGCTAGGTGAGGGCGCGGAATGAACGAACTGAACACCAGCGAAGAACGATTGCGCGCTGAGGTGGAAGACCTCAAGCGGCAGTTGGAGCAGCAGAAAGAGGAGCTGGCCGCGGCCCGCGGCGCGGCTTCCGCGGGACCTACCGGACGCACCCTGGCGGTGGTTCTGCTCCTCGTGGTGGCGCTGGCCGTGGCCGGATACTTCCTCGGCTACGCGCCGCGCCAGCATCGCGAAGAAGTGCTGGCGGCCGAATCGCGGGCTTCATCCCGAAGCCTGCCGGTGGTAAACGCGGCGGTGGTCACGCAGTCTGCCGCGCAGACCAGCCTGGTGCTGCCCGGCAGCATCGAGGCCGTCACCGAGGCTCCGGTGCTGGCGCGGGCCTCCGGCTACATCGTCAAACGCTTGGTCGATATCGGCGACCGCGTCCTCGCCGGGCAGGTGCTGGCGCAAATCGAGGCTCCGGAAATCGATCAGCAGATCCGCCAGGCCAAGGCCCAGGTCGATCAGGCCGCTTCCGCCATCCAGCAGGCTCAAGCCAACCTGGTGCAAGGCCAGAGCAACCTGCAACTGGCCGAAGTCACCAAAGACCGCTGGCAAAAGCTATTCGACAAGGGCGTGGTTTCGCGCCAGGAAAACGACACCTACCGGGCCCAATGGGCCGCCCAGCAAGCCAACGTGGATGCGCTCGAAAAAGCGGTTGCCGCAGCGCGCAGCAATCTCGGCGCCGCCCAGGCCAACCTGGAGCGGCTGAACGACTTGCAGAATTACCAGACGGTGCGCGCCCCGTTCGCCGGCGTCATCACGGTGCGTAACGTGGATATAGGCGTGCTGGTCACGGAGGGCACCACGCTACTGTTCCGCATCGCCCAGACCGGCCAGTTGCGCATTTACTTGAATGTGCCGCAAGCCGACGCCGGTTCGGTGCGGGCCGGCCAGAAGGCTACGCTGGTGATTCCGGATCTCGCGGGCAAGAAATTCCCCGGCGTCGTCACCCGCACCGCCGATGCGCTCGACCCATCCAGCCGCACCCTGCTGGTCGAGGTCCAGGCCGCAAACTCGACCGGCCTACTGCTGCCCGGAATGTACGCCCAGGTGGACCTCGCCGTGCCCCGCAAGGAGCCGCCATTGATCATTCCCGGCGATACCCTGGTGGTGCGCGACAACGCCACCGAGGTGGCCGTGATTGCGAGCGACGGCACGGTTCACTTTCAGCGCATTCAGTTGGGACGCGATTTCGGCGACCGCCTGGAAGTGCTTTCCGGCCTCGAATTGGGCCAGGTGCTGGCCATCAACCCCAGCGACGCCGTTCGCGAAGGTGTGAAGGTGAAACCGCTGCGCACCGAAAAGCCGGCAACCCCGTAGGCCGGGCATGCCCGCCACGCGCTGGAATTTCCCATGATCTCCAAAACACTTCTCAGCCTTTTGCTTTCCTCCCTGTTGTGCGGCGGCCTTGGCGCCGGCGCGCCGCAGCCACCCGCCAAGGACCAGCCGCCCGCCCCGCAACTACCCGGCTTGGGCCGCCCGCTTCGCTTCGACGACTCGCAGCGCATTCGCGACTTGATTCGCGCCGGCAGTTTGTATCTGGGCCTCCAGGACGCGCTTGCGTTGGCCATCGAAGACAACCTGGACGTGGAACTGGGACGCTTTGCCGTTCCCGAAGGCGATACCGAACTGCGGCGCGCCCTGGGCGGCGGCACGAACCGCGGACTCACTTACACGCTGCAGGAAGCGCCGGTAGGCGTGGGCGGACCGTTGAGCCCGCTGGTGGTCGCGCCCGCTACGGGCAGCGGCCCTGGCGGCACCTCGGTTCCCACCAACGCGCTCGAACTCGGCGTGCTCGGCGAGCCGGTGGATAACTACTCCATGCAGGGCGGCGTGCTCCAGTCCTCCGGCACTCCGGTTCCCACTTACGATCCGTCCGTGTTCGGCCAGTTGAACTGGTTGCATCAGTCCACGCTCGAAACCAATCCGGCGGCCTACGGCAACAGTAACCTGGTGCAGCAGGGGTTCATCGCCAACGCGGGCATCCAGCAAGGATTTTCCACCGGCACGCAGGCGGTGTTCAATTTCGATAATCTCCATCAGTCGTCGAACGCGCTCAACAACGCCTACAATCCCATCAGCGGCTCGAGCCTCGGGCTCACCGTCACCCAGCCGCTGCTGCGCGGCTTCGGCCGCGGCCTCAATCGCCGCTTCATCCGCATCGCCGGCAATGAGCGCAAGATATCGAGCCTGCTCTTCCACCAGCAGCTCATTCTCACCGTCTACGGCGTGATCCGGCTGTACACCGACTTCGTCGCGCTCTACGAGGACGTCAAGGTGAAGGAAGAAACGCTGCGCTCGGCCAGCAAGCTGCTGGCCGATACCCAGGTGCAGGTGGATGAAGGCACGCTGGCCCCCGTGGAACTGACCCGCGCCAAGGCGCAGGTGTTCTCCACCGAACAGGACTTGATCAATGCGCGCGGCCTGCTCGAAGAGCAGGAAATCATCCTGAAGAGCGTGCTGACGCGCAATGCCGGCGCCGCGCTGCGCGGCATCCACATCGTGCCCACCGAGACGCTCACCATCCCGGACAAAGAGGAGGTGCGGCCGCTCGCGGACGAGGTGGCCGATGCCGTTGCCCGCCGCCCCGATCTGGGCCAGGCGCGGCTGCAAGCGGAGAACTCGCTGATCGGCCTTGAAGGCGCCCGCGACGCTGTACGGCCGGAAGTGGACGTCGTCGGGATCATGCAGAATAATGGGCTCGCCGGGGCCGGCACCGGTTATCTTTCCGGCACAAGTCTGCCGCTAATTGGCGGTTACGGCAGCGCGCTCGGCCAGGCGCTGGCTCGCGACTATCCGACTTACGGCATCGGCCTGCAAGTGACTCTGCCTATCCGCAACCGCATCGCCGAGGCAGATTTGGCGCGCGATGAGTTACAGGTCAAGCAGTCCCAGATTCGCGTGCAGCAGTTACAGAACCAGGCCAGCCTGGAAGTGGAGGATGCGCTGATCGCCATGCGCCGCGCGCGCGCGTCCTGGGAAGCCGCCGTCCAGGCGCGCAAGTACCAGCAGGAATCGCTCGAAGCCGAGCAAACCCGCTTCGAGGTCGGCGCCTCCACCGCTTTCTTTGTCATCCAGTACGAAAGCCTGCTGGCGCAGGCGCGCTCCACCGAGGTCGCGGCCAAAAGCTCTTACGTCAAGGCTCGCGCCGCCCTGGACCGCGCCACCGGCTCCATTCTCGAAGCCCACAACATCTCCATCGACGCCGCCCTCAAGGGCCAAGCGAGGTAAGATCGCGCAGGTGTTGAATGGGCCGGTGTGCCGGAATATCAGATTTCTGCGTCTGAAAATCAGACACGGGTGCAATTCCTCTCCGACTTTACTCCTTTCCTTTCAATACGGCCCATTTCGTGCACTGGTTGAAAGCGGAAGGAGAAGTATCTTGAGCGATCCATCTACGTACTGGCTCACCATTACCAACATCGGGTTGGGAGTGGTGACGCTGATTTGCTGCATCGCGGTGGCCTTCGGCGTGGTACAGGAACTGGCCGCCAAACGGAAGAAGCAGACGGCGCTTTCAACGCTCGATCATGAGGTGTCCGAACTGGCTGCCTCATTCGACGACGGGCACGCATTCCACATTCCGCAACTCGGGCTGACCATGGCGGATGGCGGCGAGCCAACCGTGAAGAGGGAAGCCGAGAAAGAAAAAGAGCGGTAGAAATTATGACCTGCCCCTTCCTCAGAGAAGCTCAGGTCAAATTCTGCCACGCTTCCAGCGTGCGGAAGCTGATTCCGCTGAGCGTGGCGCCGGCAGGCGGAGGACGCGCCGAGGAGAAATGCTCTTCGGGCGCCTACCTCACGTGCCGGGTATATCAATCGCACCCCTTGGAAGGGCCGGCCGCCGGACCATGCCCGTGCCTAGGGGAGTCGCTGATGCAATACTGCGCCGCGGCCCCAGTAGCGAAGCTGGTGCCGTTCAGCGAGTCGCTGCTTTCGCGGTGCGGCAACGACAGTCACCGTTACTGCGAGCTCTACGTTTCGATGGCGCACCCGGTGTCCGCCGGCGACGAAGTGGACGGCATCCCCATGCCGCCGGACCTGCACTACGCGGCCAACCACCTGTGGCTGGAAATGGGTGACGGCGGCCAATGCCACGCGGGCATCGATGCCTTTCTGAGCCGGGTATTGGGCAACGTGGAACGGATCCAGTATGTGTGGCAGCAGGGGTTGCACCGGCCGGCGGCGATCCTGACGGCGGGCGGAGCCGATTGGGAAGTGGTGTTCCCCAATCCCATGCTGTTGACTGGCTGCAACTTGTACTTGCGCGCCAACCCGGGCCGCCTGGCGGCCGAACCGTACACGGCGGGATGGCTGTTCGAGGGGCGGATTGCCGAGGGCACCACCAACAACCTGATGCAAGGTTCGGAGGCCAAGGCATGGATGGATCAGGAGGTGCGGCGTATCCATGAATCCCTGCAAAAAGGCTCCGGCATGGCCGCCGATGGCGGGCTGTTCGCCGCGGGCGCGTTGAATTGCCTGGGGCGCGAATCCAGGCCAGCCCTGTTTCACGAGTTTTTCTCGCCATTCGCGAGTGGGAAAGGGATCGCTGAATGATCGGCGGTAAAATCGCGTTCGCGTCGGGAATGCTGGTGGCGCTGGCAGGCGGCTGGCTGGCATTCCCGCGCGTCTTGTATCAAACCCGGCTGCAGCCGGTCGATTTCAGCCACAAGATACACGCTGAAAAGGCCGGCGCCAAGTGCGAGGATTGCCACTCGTTCCGCGACGACGGAACCTATGCTGGCATTCCCACGCTGGATAAGTGCTCGGGTTGTCATGCCGCCGCCATGGGCACAACGGTGGCGGAAAAGAATTTCATCGACCAGTACGTGACGCCCAACCGCGAGCCGCAATGGCTGAGCTACGCGCAGGAGCCGGAGAACGTTTACTTTTCGCATATCGCGCACGTCAAGCTGGGCCACGTGAAATGCGAGCAGTGCCACGGCAACGAAGGCGGCGCCGCGACGTTGCGACCTTACCAGCAGGACCCGATTAGCGGCTACTCGCGAGACATCTGGGGACGGCCGGTGAGCCGGATCGGCCTGCGCACCGAAGGCGGAATGAAGATGGACGACTGTGTGGACTGCCACCGCCCGCAGGGCTTCGAGTACAGTTGCCTGGATTGCCACAAATGACGACGACACGGCGTAACCTTCTCAAATTCGTGGGCGGCGGCGCGGTGGGCACGCTGTTGACGCCGGCTCCGTGGCGGCTGATTACGGATACCGCGCTCTGGTCGGAGAACTGGCCGGGGATTCCGCGGCCGGCGCGCGGCGAAATCACCGCCCGGTTCACGCATTGCACGCTCTGCCCGGCCGGATGCGCGGTGCGCGCGCGCTGTGTCAGCGGGCAGCCGGTTTCGCTGACCGGTGTCAAACCGCATCCCATCAGCCAGGGCGCGCTGTGTCCGTGGGGCATCGCGGGGCATCATCTTCCCTATCATCCGGCGCGAGTGCGGCAAGGGCCGGTGAAGGAAGCCCTGGCCGCGGTGGCGCGAGCCATTTCGCAGCGAGGCACGGGCGAGCGAGTCGCAGTGCTCGATCTGCGGCCCGGCCGCACCGTCTCCTGGACCTATCGCCGCGCCATGGCAGCAATCGAAAACGGCCTCTACCTGGCGCCGCGCCAGCCGGCTTATTCGATCGACCTGGCCGCGGCCGCAACCGTGGTGAGCTTCGGCGCTCCCCTGTTCGATGGTTGGGGCACGCCGGGCAACGTGTTCGCCGCGCGCGCCAATTTCCGGCTGGTGCAAATCGAGCCGGCGGAGTCGCGGACCGCGGCGCTGGCCGACATGTGGCTGCCCATCCGGCCGGGCACTGAGACCGCGATGGCGGCGGCTCTCGCCGGTGAGACCACCATCGCCGAAGCTGCGCGCGTGACCGGCGTGGAGGAGGAAGCGATCGGCGCGGTGAAGGAAACCATCGAGCGCGGTCCGGCCGTGGTGGTGGCAGCGGACGCCGGCTCGCCGCTGATGAGCTTGAATTCGAAACTCCGCGCGTTGGGGCGCACCGTGGTGGCGCGGCGCGAATCGCCGTTGCCGGAAGCGTGGAAGAAAGCGGCGCCGGTCACCGAAATGGCCGCCGCGCCCGATGGTGCGATCCGCGTGCTGCTGATCGATGAATCGCTGCCCGGCGGGTACGTTCCATGGCAGGAGATCGAACCGAAGCTGGCAGCGAATGCCGTCGTAGTGGTGTTCACTTCCACCAGGGAGGGCTACGCGCGGCACGCCCGGTACGTGCTGCCGGCGCCGGTGTATCCGGAAGCGGCCGAAGACATTGGGCCGGCCATCGACACGGTAGCGGCGGTCTTTCGCATCGCCGCGCCGCTGGTGGCACCCGTGGTCCCTGTGGTGCACCCAGGCGAATTTGTGGCGCGGACCGCCGGCCTGCCGCAAAGCGATCCGCTGCGCGAGCGGGCCGACGCCATTCACCAAGCCGGCCGCGGGACGCTGCTCAACTATGCGGACGGAAAATCGACGCCGGCGAGAGAAGTTACCGCGGACAATTTCTGGAAAACTCTTAACCAGGGTGGGTGCTGGATGGACGACACGGGCAAGAAGGCGGCGCCGGAACACGGGGTGCTCGACGCCGCCGGGGTTGGCAGGTCGGTGACCTGCCCCACGTTGCATGACGAGCTGCCGCTGATGGTGGTGGCGGCCGGACCGAGGCGCGGCGGTCTGGAATCGCCACTGATGTCGAAGCTGGAACGCGAGTCGAACCTGCGGATGGCCGCCAATCGCGTGGCGCTTTCGCCCGCCGATGCGCAATCGAACGGTATTGAAAATGGCGGCCGCTGCCTGCTGGAAACGGCTTGCGGCCGGTTGAGTGTGGTGGCCACGATCGATGCGGGTGTGCCGGCCGGCGTGGTGGAGGTGGCGGGCGGGCCGCGCATCGCCGATCTGTGCGGGGCGAGCCTGCGCGCCAGGGTGGTGCGGGCATGACGGCGCAAAATCAAAAGCGGCGAGCGAAGCGGTACGGCATGTCGATCGATATCGACAAGTGCAACGGCTGCGGCGCTTGCATGATGGCCTGCGCGGTGGAGAACAACATCCCGCCGGTGCCGGAAGCCGCCAACGATCGCCGCGGCGTCACCTGGATTCGCGTCTACAAAGTGGATAACCACCGCCCCTATCCGGAACGCCGCGTCGCGTTTGTGCCTGTGCTCTGCCAGCAATGCGGCCACGACACGCCGTGCGTGCACGTCTGCCCGCAACAGGCGGTGGAGGTTGACCCGGCCACGGGCATCGTCGGCCAGATGCCCGAACGCTGCCTGGGCTGCCGCTATTGCATGGTAGCCTGCCCTTATCACGCGCGTTATTTCAACTGGTGGGACCCCAAGTGGCCGGCCGGCATGGAGAAAACGCTCAACCCCGATATTGCGCCGCGCATGCGGGGCGTGGTGGAAAAATGTAATTTCTGCCACGGCCGGTGGCACGCCGCGCAGCAGAAGGCGGCGGCCGAGGGCAAGAGCGCAATCGATCCCGCCGATTATGTCCCGGCCTGCGTGGAAGCCTGCCCCACCGGCGCCCTGCGGTTCGACGATCTCAACGATTCATCGACCGAAGTCGCGCAAGACGCCGCGCACCCGGAAAGTTTCCGGCTGCTCGAAAAGCTCGGCACGGAGCCGAAGATTTATTACCGCTCCCAGCGGGGCTGGGTGCGGGAGATCGCCAGCGCTCCCCGGCCCGAAGGAAAGGACAATCTTCGTGGATAAGGAATTCATCGCGCGCGGTCTGCGGCGCTGCTCAACCGGACGATTCCTGCTTTGGATTCTCCCCTGGGCTGCTCTGCTGGTATTCGGGCTGTATTGTGCCGGGCTGTGCCTGGTGAAGGGCCTGAACCAGACCAACATGGACAACCGCTTCGTATTCGGGCTCTGGATCTTTCTGGACCTGACGGTGATCGCGCTCGGCGCGGGCGCGTTCTTCACCGGGTTCCTGCTTTACATTTTGAAGATCGACGAGCTGCGCGCGGTGATCAACAGCGCCGTGGTGATCGGCCTGGTCTGCTACAGCGGCGCGGTAGCCGTGCTGGCGGTGGATGTCGGGCAGCCGCTGCGCGCCTGGTTCACCTTCTGGTATCCGAACGTACACTCCATGCTGACGGAAGTTACCTTCTGCATCAGTTGCTACCTGACGGTGCTGCTGATCGAGTACCTGCCCATCGTACTGCGCAACCGCAAGCTGCGCGACGTGCCGTCGTTCCTGGTGTTCGAGCACGAATTGCATAAGCTGGTTTACGTGCTGGCCGGCGTGGGCACGTTCCTTTCGTTCTTCCACCAGGGCTCGCTGGGCGGCTTGTATGGCGTGCTACGCGGCCGCCCGTTTGCATTCCGCGAAGGACTGGCTGTGTGGCCTTCCACTTTCTTCCTGTTTATTCTTTCGGCGGCGGCGGTGGGGCCCAGTTTCATCCTTTTGACGACCTGGCTGGTGGAGAAGCTTTCACGCAAGCGGCTGGTGCGGCCCGCCGTCTTCCGGCGGTTGGGGCGCATCTCGGGCCTGCTGCTGGCGGTGTACGTACTGGCCAAGGCGGTGGATACGCTGGTCTGGATCAACCGCACTTCGCCCGAGACCGGTTTCCAGGCCTGGCAGTATTACAGTTGGAAGCCGTTCGGCACCTGGATCCTGTTCGCGGAAATTGCTGTCTTCGGCCTGCTGCCCGCGCTGGCGATGCTGACGCCGCGGCTGCGCGCAAAAAGAGGCTGGCTGGTGACGGCGGCGGCGATGGCCTGCTGTGGCGTGGCGCTTAACCGATTCGTGATGACGGTGCAGACGCTGGCGCTGCCCACGTTATCGTTCGATCCCTTCCTGACTTATTTTCCGAGCTGGCAGGAAATCGGGACATTCCTGGCGGTGGTGGCGTATGGGGTTTTGGTGTACTCGTTTTCGTTCCGCTACTTCAATCTGTTCCCGGAGGAGCGCGAACTGAGACTGGAAGCGGCGGCGCAGGAAGAAGAACCCGCGCTGGCCGGGAGGTATTAGAACAGTGTTGCCGTGGAATTATGGATTCGTTTGGAACGCCGGTCACATCATCTTCCTGGGCGCCTTCTACCTGGTGCTGGGGGCTGTGGTGGCCACGCTGGTTGCGGCGGCCATCCGCTCATCGCGTGCGCTGCGGGCCGACCAGGCGGAGGCGATCCGCTGGCATTCCGATTTTGAAAGCATGCCCGCCTGCGACCGGGTGTGCCGCCACGTGCTGACCGGTGAGTTCCAGGATCGGCTATGTCCGCACGCGTTCGATTGCCGGGAATGCGAAACGCATTCCAAATTGATCGAACAGCAGCCGCTGCCGCTGGTCGCGGAGCCCGAGGAAGATGTCTTCGGCATGGCGTTTCCGTTGGACCGTTTCTACCATCGCGGCCATACCTGGGCGCGGCCGGAGCCGGATGGAACCGTGCTGGTGGGGCTGGACGAGCTGGGCGCGCGGCTCCTCGGCCAGCCGGACGCGCTGCAACTGCCGCAGCCGGGCGATCGCGTCCACGCCAACGGCGCCGCGTTTCACGCCCGCCGCCGCAATGCCGAAGTGCGCGTGATTTCCCCGGTGGATGGCGAAGTGGTGGAAACCGGAAGCGCGGAACGCGGCTGGTACCTGCGGGTGAAGCCAGCCGGCAACGACACAAACACGTTCCGCCACCTGCTGCGCGGCGCTGAAATCAAACCTTGGATCCTGCGCGAAATGGAGCGTCTGCAACTGGCGCTCACCGCCGAAGGCGTTGCCCCCGCGCTAGCCGATGGCGGCGTCCCGGTTGCCGACATCGCCGCCGCTTATCCCGCCGCCGATTGGGACGCGGTCTGCGGCGAGATGTTCCTCGAAGGCTGAACCGAGCGCTTTGTAGGGGCGGCGTGGCACGCGCGAGTGCCGGCACGACATGTGCGGTGAGACAGTGTAATGAGGTTGGAGACACTACCGGCGGGAGGAATGGGCGAGAACGTATAAGGTACGTTGCGGGTGGCCGGGGCTTCGCGGACTTTCGCCGTGCGTTCCGGCCACCCGATGATTCGAGTAGAAACTACGTTGATGTGAGCCCGCTGGATGGCGGACAATATCAGGTCGATTCGTTCCTTACCCTCTGTTATCCGGCGGGCGGCAATCATAGCTATCCGTTTACCGCCGGCGGTTATGGATTCCAGAATCCAACGTCTTCCGTCGGGAGTCCAGCCCAAGGGGGACCCCGCATGCCGTTCACGGGCGCCG
>JBAVEN010000038.1:0-21436 GCA_049587755.1 Bryobacteraceae bacterium
AGTGCCTGGCGGAAGGGACGCGGGGCGGCCAGCCATGTTTTGGAAACAGTGCTCCTTCCCAGAACATAATAGCACACAAATGTTGTTAAGTGAAGAGTATTAGGCTGAAGCCATGCCCTGATACAAGGCTCCGGAATCGTGTTACGAAGGTGCGAGACACGGCACTGGTCCGCCGGCCGTGCGATGTCGCGCTATTGCGGCAGACCAAGCTCGCGGTCAGCGACCTGGAAGAACAGAGGCCAACCTTTGGCAGACCGCTCCGCTGACGGTCGTGGCTCGGTTCGGAGCCCAGAGGGCGCCGCGTCAATGAACGGTTTTCCGGCGGCGCGGAAGCTCGCGGTCAGCGACCCGGAAGAACAGAGGCCGACCTTTGGCAGACCGCTCCGCTGAAAATCGCGCGTGCAGCTTTGTGGGGCAGCTTGGTAAGCTGCGGTCCGATTGGCAATCGGACCGCGCTGCGGTTGTCAACCGCAGCGCAGGATGGCATCCTGCCCCACCGGGAAGCCGCGCTGGCTTGTACGCCCTCTGCCGTTGCTGCGTACCGCTTAAGGCCCACGGCCACTCCCTCACGGTCGTGGCTCCGTTCGGATTACTTCGGCAGGGCGACAGGGATGGTCAGCGAGCCGGCCAGGTCGGTGGCGCGATCGGCAACGATGAGGCGCACGAACTTGGTGGCGCTGCCGATCGGATACTCGTTGGAGATCGGGAAGCCGTCTTTCAGGTACGTGTCGTGCTGCTCCTTGGTCAAGTGGGGGTCGAGGTTTCCGCCCACGGGAGGACCCTCCGGCCCTGTCGCGCTGCGCGTGGAAAACATCACGGTCAAGTGGCCGTCATACTGGCCGCCGCTTTCCTGCAGCAGCAGGTCGGGCACGTCAATGCGCAGATCGACCTTGAGGGTGTTCGGAGCCTGGCCGGGCGCGATTGTGGCGTGCAGGCCGATATCGGATATTTCGGAGGGGCTGGCGAAGGCGGTGCGTAGCGCGCCCATCTCCCTGTCCTGGGCGGACCGCGAATCGGGCAGCGCGTAATAGCGGGTCTTGGCGATCAATTTCACGCCCTTGCGGTCGCAGGCAAGCTTGACGAGGTGGAACTTGTTGTCCCAATTGGCCGCGGACGGGTCGTATGAGATGACGTAGCCCGCGCTGGCGGCTTGGTCCAACTGCTGGATGGCCTGGCGGATGTCGCCGCCCTTATTGCCGTAGGTCAGGCTGCCACCGGTCAGTTGAGCCATGGCCTCCATATCCACGGTTTTGTCCGTGTCTAAGTCGGTGTAAGTGAGAAGGTTGACCACCGTCCCGGTCAGATCCAGGTTGACACTGAGATGCTCCGCATATAACCCGCAACCAACCCAGATGCCGATGCAGGGGTTCTTGGTATTCTCCTTCCAGGTGTAGGGCACGCCACCGAGAATCCAAATGATGTCGCGGCGGCCGGGATAATTCGCTAACTGCTTGCCGAGCGTCTCCAGCGTGACGTAGGTTTTCTTGGTGACGACTTCGTCGGCCATACCCATGGGCCTCGCTTTCAGGCTCTTGATCTCCTTGGTCAGCAGAGACTCGATGTTCTGATTCCAGGTTTTATCGGGCGCAGCGCCGGGCGAGTCCGGGAAGGGGTGGATGGGATTGACATCGCCCGTCGGTGTCAGCACGTAAAAGTAGATGGAGCCGCCGTCGTCGATCTGTTTGAGGGATTGTTCGACCTGCTTGGCGGCGTACAACCACTCGCTACGGAGATGGTTGAAACAATCGAACAGGACCACGGTGGTGTGCGGCGGCGGCGACGGCCGGTTGGTGAACGCGCCTGGGTTCGCGGCGGTTGCCGGCCCAAAGCCGCCGGAATGGAACAACACGATGGTCTCCTGCTTTCCCTCGTCCACGATATGAAAATCGCTTGCCGTCAGATCGCTGACCGGTTTGCCCTGCTCGTCGACAGCCGCCACGTTCAGCCGGACCAACTTCACCGGCTCCTGCGCGGACGCGGTGAGAATCCAAGCGCTCACTGCGAGACTGCAGCAGAGTGTTCTCAAAACTGCCCTCATATTCTTCCTTTCTCTTCCGGCGTCCCCGCTTGGCGATTCGAGTCCGATCGCAAACGTGTTCCGAAGGCTCCCAATGACACGCGGATTTCGGACTATCGCGCCGCTATTTATCTGAAACCCAGTACTCCATAATCGCGCCGTTTGCCCGGTTCGTCAAAGCGGGGAAGGGCGCAACCGGCGCCGACTTTCCGGGAACTTTGTGCAGCGGCTCGCGTATGCCCCATAGAAGCCGGCCAAGGTGGCGCCGCGAGCCTGGGAGGCCCGGCGCGGGGCCGGTGGTTTGCGTTAATGTTGGATCAGGGGCGGCGTCTTCCGAGTAGGGCGACGCGCCGTTAGGTGTTCCTCGTCCGCACTGCGGGCCTGCCGGCAGAGCCAGCGGGCTGAATCGGGCATCATGCGAGCTTTGGCTTCTTACCGCGAAGCGATGTTGGTCGCTGTGCGGAGCGTATTTTCGAGCAAACTGCGCAGCTTTCTCACACTGCTGGGCGTGATTCTCGCCACCACGACGCTGATCGTGGTGATGTCGATGGTGCATGGGATGGACGTGTACGTGGCGCAGCAGGTGTCCGACATGGGCACGGACGGCTTCCAGGTGCAGCGCATTCCGCTGCTGGGCGACTTCGACCCCAAGAAACTGATCGAGCTGGACCGGCGGAATCCCAAGCTGACGCTGGAAGAATATCAATACCTGAAGAGTAACCTGACGCTGACGCGGGAATTTGGCATGTCGGTGTCGCAGAACGTGAGTGTGCACTACCGTGGGCAGGTAATGGATGGCGTGGGAATGACGGGTGTTACCGCGAACATGGGCACCATTTCGGACCTGGGCGTGTCCACGGGAAGGTTCATCACGGAATTCGACGACCAGCGGCACACCAACGTGGCCTTCATCGGCGAAGATGTGCGTGACCGCTTTTTCCGTGACACGGACCCCATCGGCAAGACCATCTCGTTGGACGGCAAGCCGTTCGAAGTGGCGGGCGTCTCGGATAAGAAAGGCTCCGCATTCGGCCGCTCGCAGGACAACTTCGTGATGATCCCGCTCGGCACGTTCTTCAAGATATTCGGCACGCATCAGGAGGCGGGCTTCAACGCGCTGGCGATCGATCATGAACACCTGGACGACGCGCAGGACGAAGTGCGCGTTCTGCTGCGCGCGCACCGCAAGTTGCGTCCCAACCAGGAGGACAATTTCGGCTTGCTGTCCTCATCGTCGCTGGTGGCGCTGTGGGACCGCATAACCAAGACGCTGGCCACCATGGCGGTGGGCATCGTTTCGGTGTTCATGGTGGTGGGCGGCGTGGTGATCATGAACATCATGCTGGCGGTGGTTACGGAGCGGACTTACGAGATCGGGATTCGCAAGGCGGTGGGTGCGCGCAAGGGGGACATCATGCGGCAGTTTCTGATCGAATCGTCGCTGCTGTCGGCCACCGGCGGGCTGATGGGAGTGGCGCTGGCCTGGCTGGTGACGGTGCTGGTGCGGTCGGTGACGCCGATGCCGATGGCGGTGCCGCCCTCGGCGGTGGTGGTGGGAGTAGGGATCTCGGCGCTGGTGGGCCTGTTCTTCGGCGTGTATCCGGCGCAACGGGCGGCCAAGCTGGACCCGATTCACGCGCTGAGGTGGGAGCGATGACGTTTTCCGAGATCCGCTCCTCGGCGGCGATGGCGCTGGCCACGGTGATGGAGCACAAGACGCGCAGCTTCCTGACCGTGCTCGGCGTCATCATCGGCACCGGCGCGGTGATCGCGGTCGGCTCGATCATCACCGGCGTCAACGACGTGATGACGGAATTGGTCAGCGCGATGGGGCCGGAGACGATTCTCTCCTTCCAGTTCAACCTGAGCTTTCGCGGCTCCATCACGCCAGAGGAATTGAAGCGCAAGCCCTTCACCTGGGAGCAGTCGCAGGAACTCGAGGAGCGTTGCCCATCGGTCAAGCACGTTTCGCCCTACCTTTTGACGCCGAACGTCTTCGGGCCGGGGGGGTGGACGGACCACGTGAAATACCACGGCCGGGACCTGTACCAGATCACCTTCGCCGGGACCGAGGAGGGCTATGCTGCGGGCGAAAACCAAGTGATGGTGCGCGGCCGCTTTTTCACCGACGAGGAGAACCGGCGGCATCAGCCGGTGGTGGTGGTCGGAGAGAACGTGGACAAAGCCCTGTTTCAGGGCGACGACCCGATTGGCAAGTGGATCGAAGTGGACGGCCATCAGCTTCAGATCGTGGGCGTGATTGCGCAAAAGCTGAGTTTTCCCGGCCAGCCGGACCAGCGCATCCTGGTTCCCTTTTTCACCATGCGCAAGATGTACCCGACGGCCAATGAGATCATGTTCATCATCTTCGCCAGGAAGGGACTGGTGGATCGCGCGATGGATGAAACCGAGGTGGCGCTGCGCACGATGCGCAGGACGCCGCCCAGCAAGCCGGACGATTTCTGGATCTCGACCGGCAGCCAGATGCTCGAGGATTTCCACCGCATCACTTCGACGGTGGCGCTGCTGATGGTGGGGCTGAGCTCGATCGGCCTGCTGGTGGGCGGCATCGGAGTGATGAACATCATGCTGGTATCGGTCACGGAGCGCACGCGCGAGATCGGTATTCGCAAGGCGGTGGGCGCAAAACGCTCCGATATCGTGATCCAGTTCCTCACCGAGGCGGTGGTGCTGACCGGCCTGGGCGGCCTGGCGGGAATGACGCTGGGCTGGCTGATCTCGGTGATGTTCCGCTTGATCTTCCCCAGCCTGCCGACATCGGTGCCGCTGTGGGCGGCCGCTCTGGGCGTGTGCGTGAGCGTCGGCGTCGGCCTATTCTTCGGCACCTGGCCCGCGTTGAAAGCCGCCCGCCTGGATCCGGTTGTGGCGCTGCAATACGAATAGGCGGGGGCGCCCGCCGCTTGACTTTGCGGCGGCCATCTGATTTCGTGAATGCTACAGATAGCTCGACGCCCGCGTTTATGAAAAGACCACCGGAGATATTCTCGCCGCTCGCGCTCGCCTTGGTACTCTGCTTTGGTCTTGCGGCGGCGCCGCAGAGCGGGCCTGTGGGCCGGCAGGACAAAGCCAGCGCACAAACGAAGGCTGCACCGGCGGCCCAGGCTGCCGGGACCCGAGCCGGCGGTTCCGGCGCATTCGCCACCAGGCGTTATCGCAATCTGTTCTTGGAAGCCGGCCATTCGCCAGAAGAAATCTCCCGGAAAATCGACGCCGCTTTCCGCCAATTGTTCCATGGCGATCCGGAAACGCAAACCGTCTACTATCCCGCCGGCCGGAATGCGAACGGACCGTTGGCGTATCTTACCGATATCAACAATAAGGACGTGCGTTCGGAAGGCATGTCATACGGCATGATGATCGCGGTTCAACTCGATAAGAAGGCCGAGTTCGATGCTCTTTGGAACTGGTCGAAGACCTTCATGTACCACGATTCGCCCAGCCACCCCAGTTACCGTTTCTTTTCCTGGTCGATGAAGACCAACGGCACGCCGAACGATGAATCGCCGGCTCCCGATGGCGAGCAGTATTGGGCGATGGCACTGTATTTTGCCGCGGGACGCTGGGGCAATGGCACGGGCATTTACGATTACCGCGCAGAGGCGGACCAACTTCTGGACGCCATGAAGAACCGCGCGGTGATCACCGGCCCAACGGTGAGAGGACCCGAGACCGACGGGCCGGAATTCAATGCCGAACACAAAATGGCGCGCTTCACGCCGAATAACCGCAGGCCCGATCACACGGACCCTTCCTACCACTTACCGGCGTTTTATGAGTTATGGGCGCGATGGGGCCCAGCCGTGGACCGGCCGTTCTGGGCTGAAGCCGCTGCTGCAAGCCGCGACTTCTTCGAGAAAGCTACTAACCCCACAACCGGCCTGGCTCCGAACTACGCGAATTTCGACGGCACGCCGGTGGCGGGTTTCCGGAGAGGAGTCAGTTTTGGGCCCGATGCCTGGCGCACTGAGGCTAACTGGTCGGTCGATTGGTCGTGGTGGGCCGCCGATCCGAGAGAGCGGCAATTGAGCGACCGGATACAGGCTTTCTTCGAATCCAAGGGAATCGACACTTATGGCGATCAATTCACGCTGGACGGCAAGCAATTGAGTGACACTCACTCAATCGCATTGGTGGCGACGAACGCCGTGGCCAGTCTGGCAGCGACCGACCCACGCGCGGCGAAGTTTGTCGAGGCTCTGTGGAATGCGCCGATTCCCTCGGGGCAATACCGATACTACGATGGCATGTGGTACTTGATGGGCCTGCTCCATTGCAGCGGCGAGTTCCGCATCTGGCCGCCGAAATAGGGTTGCCGCTCCAGCCCGGAGGGCGAAAGAACATAGCCCACGGCGCAAGCCGTGAGGAAACGGATTCTCGCCACACCAGCCCCGGAACGGGGCGGAACACCGCTGCCGGAAGTGTCTTACGCCCCGTACCGGGGCTCTGCTCAGTGCCGGCTTTTCCCGACGGCTTACGCCGTGGGCTAAGATCTTTCGCTCCTCCGGAGCTTGGCTCGCGCCTAACGTTGGAACCTGGAATCCACTCCTGTGTCGTACGCTAACCGGGGATGCACGGGGGAGTCTTCGAAGTGGACCGAGATTGCTTCAAATACGTTGGCACGCAGCTCCTCCCACGTCTCCGCTTCGGTGAAGATGCCATGGCCCAGGGCGCGCGCGCAATAGCCGCCTTCCTCAGCGTCGCGCACTTCGAAGATCAGCTCCATGCCCATAGAATAGCTGCGGCGGCGAGGGAATGCCTCGCAGGATCGAGTCAAGCCGGCCGCTGTCGAACGTCGCAGCCGCCATCTGCGTAATTCAGGGTGTGGACGATGCGATTCTCGACGGGTTTCTCTGGTTCGTGCTGGCCATTGGCGAACACCTGATCGAGCTCGTTCGCGACCTGCTCGAGATTGTGCGGGAGTGCTCCTGGCCTGATGCTCGCGCTGACAAAGAACGGCTTGCCAGGCTTCGCTCCTGGAACGAACGGCTGAAACGTTCCCTCGACGGGCAGGCCGCGGTGCGTTCTCGCGTGTAGTCAGTTGTCCTGCACAAAGGAGTAGACTCGAATCTAGGGCAGGAGTCTGCCCCTGTGAGGTCTAATGGGACTCCTTACGGATCTGGTCAAGACCAGCATCAAGATAGCCGCCGCGCCAATCTACATTCCACTTAAGATCGCGGAGACACTCGAGCAACCTCCTCAGTACAACCACTGGTATCACGACAGCGGCCGCGAACAGGAAGATAGCAGCGCGAGCAGCCAGTCAAAGTCCGATTGATGGCGAATGTCAAACGATTGGCCGAACAACTCTAGCGAGCAGGCCAAGGCGGATACCGCTGCGTCCGACGCCTGCACGCGCTCCGGGGCCTTCATTCTGCTTCTGTCTGTCGTGCTCTTCCTGCTGATCCCCACCTGGAAGCATCGGCAGAAGGAGATCGCCTTCGCCCATTACCTTAGCTACAGATTGAGCCTGGAACTCTCGCTCGGTGCGCTCAACGATGATCCGACATGGAAGACTTTCAGGGATTCCAACCGGGATGCGGAGTCCATGCCGCTCGCGCAGCTGCCGTCTCAGGGTTGCGTGAGCAACGGGATTTCGGCGGTGACCGGCAAGGCGCAGGAGCAGCCTTCCGTAGCCCGGAGGGTTGGTGTCGGGAAGGGTCGCGCTCCAGGCGGCCCGACGGCCTTGGCAAGGAAGATGAGGGCACCGGGGGCGCCATCATCGGTTAGCGCGTGCGCTGTAACCGAGATGCCTGAGATCCCTGAGATTGTGGGGCTTCTCAAAAGGCTCAATGATTCGCAGGTGCTCACCGAAAGCCGAGGGTACTCGAATTTCTATTCCTTTTCGATCGCCCGCTGGGCGACTAGGCTGGGCAGCCTGGTGTACCGAAATTCGATTGCGAATGGCTGCGCCAAGAGAGAGATCGAGGCACCTCACGAAGGCCGAGTGGCGGACCTGTTTGTGCCGGCGATAAATACTGACGTCTTATTGGCGTGTTTAACCTTACGCGATGTGACGGATCTCTCACAATTTGAACGACCGGCGATCACTGATCCGGATAGGATTGGGGGGCAGGTCGGAAGGGAGATCGAGATAACTCCCGGTTCATTCCCGCGGGACCTCGCTTCGGCGAGCATTTTTGCAGAGGCGCTCCTGTTTTTCGTCCTCGTCTACTTCGGTGCATTTGCGCGCGAAGCGGCCCTGTCGCCGAGGTTCCCCGCACCGGGCACGCTCTTCAGTGCGTTCTCGAGATCGCGCTTGACCCTGCTTGTGCTTCTGATCGCTCTTTGGAGTCCCTTTGCCGCCTCGGTCGCTGTGGCGACTGCATCGCGGCGACTGTGGCTGGTATTCTGTAGCGCCCTAATCCTCGGCGCGGTTATTTCGGCTCACCAAGTGCTTCAGCGGAAGTCGTATTTCGGCGCCTTGAACCTGCGCAAGAGGACGGAACGGATCACGGACAAGAGCTTTGGCGACTCAGAAACCAGCGAGCCAGGTCCAGGTACCGACGGGTAAACCTCCCGCCCCTATGCCCTTTGCCTCTGCCCCCCGCTCCCCCTCACTGTTGCCAGGGCTAACAACGGGAAATAGTCACGGTATAAGTGGTAAGTCAGGTAGAAGACGCTGGGGAAGCCGGTGCCGGTGGCTTGAGTTTCTTTCCAGCGGCCGTCGGGCTGTTGGGTTTCTAAGAGGTAACTGATGCCGCGTTCGGTGGCGGCCGAAGCGGCGTCGCCGGCGGCGCAGAGGCCGAGCAGGGCCCAGGCGGTCTGCGACGCAGTTGACGGGCCGGGGACGAAGCGGTTATCGCGATAGCTCTGGCAGGATTCGCCCCAGCCGCCGTCGCGGTTGGCGACGTGGCGAATCCAGGCGGCGGCGTTGACCATCGCCCGTCGCGCCGGGGCGCCGCCCGCCGCGCGCAGCGCGCGCAAAGCCAGGAACGTGCCGTAAATGTAATTGACGCCCCAGCGGCCGTACCAGCTTCCATCGCGCTCCTGCGCGTGCAGCAGAAACTGCACGCCGCGCTGGATGGCGGGGTGGTCGGTCGAAAGTCCCCGCCTCACCAGGGCATCGATGACGCGGCCGGTGATATCGGGGCAGGTCGGATCGAGCATGGCGTTGTGGTCGGCGAAGGGCACCTTGTTGAGGATCCGCCAGTTGTTATCGGCGTCGAAGGCGGCCCACCCGCCATCGGAGGACTGCATGCCCAGGATCCAATCGATGGCGCGGCGCTCGACGCGGGCCTGCGCCTTGGGATCGCTGGCTTTGGCGTGGCCGAGCGCGAGCAGCACCATGGCGGTGTCGTCTATATCGGGGTAATACTCGTTGGCGAACTCGAACGCCCAGCCGGAGGGCACCAGGTCGGGCCGCTTGATGGCCCAATCGCCCTTGCGCCGCACTTCCTTCGAGAGCATCCAATCGGCGGCGCGGCTGAGAGCGGCGGGCGAAGGCGCCCAGGACTCGGTGCTGGCGCGCACTTCCTGCAACTGGCCGAGCGCATAGGAGCAGATGGCGGTGTCCCAGAGCGGCGACACGGCGGGCTGGAACTGGAAGTGGTCTTCCTCCTCCAGGATCAGGTTCTCGAAGTGGCGGACGGCTTCGAGCAGGTCCGGCTGGTCCTCGGGATAGCCGAGCGCCTCCAGCGCCATGATGCAGTACATCATGGAAGGGTAGATGGCGCCGAGGCCGTCGGTATGGCGGGTGCGCTCCAGCATCCAGCGCTCCGCCTCGCGGATGGCGCGCGCGCGCACGTTCTTGAGGCCGCGCTTTTCCCAAAGTTTGACGGCGCGGTCCACCTGATGGAAGAGCAAGGCGGCGGCGTCGCGCTTGGGCAGGGAAAACTTCGCGGTGGGGCGCAGCAGCTCATCCACGCGTATGCCGTGCGGCGTCTCCTTCGGTTTGCCGATGGCTTGCACGATGGAGAGAGGCACCAGGATGGCGCGCGTCCAGGAGGACATCTCATAAAGGATGTCGCCGGGCGCAAGGACGATTTCGGGTGGGACGCTGGGCGCCCACTGGCGCGGATACAGGCCCAGCAGGCTGAAGTTGATCTTGGTGTAGCTGTTGGCGGCTTGCAGGCCACCGAGCGCCAGCACGCGGTCGCGGGCGCGCCGCATGGCGGCCGAATTGGGATCGATGCCGGCGATTTGCCCGGCCAGCTTGCAGGCCGTGTAAGCGCGGGCGGTCGCGTTGATTTCCGAGGGGCCGCCGGGGTAAATGCTCCAGCCGCCATCAGGGAGCTGGCGGCGGAGGATCGACTGGCAGGCTTTGCGGATGCGCGGCGCGGCGGGCGGGCGCCATTCGCCATCGGCGTCCGGCTGGTGGCGCCACAGGTCGTAGAGGACGTAATCGGATTCGAGCGTGGTATCCGCCGTGAGATCGCCCCACCAGCAGCCGGTGGGCTTCTGTAACGCCTCCAGGGCTTGCCCGGAGGCGGTGAGGGCCCGATCGATGCGCGCGGCGCGTTCGGCCGGGGTTGGTGCTATGGCCGGTATGTGAGCATGGCGGCGAGAAACGGGTTCGATCCACTCCATAAAAATAGTGTAACGTTTCGGCCGGCCGGTGCAGGGTTTGGGTACGAGGGTCTGACCAACGAGGACCGTGGGTCGAACCCATCAGAATGCCATCTATGGGGCGTGCTTCAGGCTGCCGCCGATGCTCCCCACCGGCTACTGCTCCATGAGTGCGGCGGCGGCTTCGTCCAGGAACCAGGCGACGTCGTGGCCGGGGCGCGTGGCGATCTGCGCGGGATACTTCATGGGGTCGTACTCACCCTTGATCACCGCGCGCAGGGCCTCTTTCTTGTCGTCCCCGGCCACCAGGAAAACGGTGCTCTTGGCGGCCATCAGCACGCCTGGCAGCAGGGTGACCCGCCACTGCCGAAACTGGGGGGCGAAGGTTGCGGCGGCTATGCCCTCGCGGTCTTCGATCAGCGGGTCTCCGGGGAACAGGCTAGCCGAATGTCCGTCCGGCCCCATGCCGCGATGCACCATGTCAAAAGACGGAAGATCGCCTTCGTTCAATCCGAAGAAGCGGCGGATCTCTTCGGTGTAGCGCTGGGCCGCCGCCTGCGGAGCCAGCTCGCCCAGGACGCGGTGGATGCTCGACTGGGGCACGCGGGCCGGCAGGATAAGGTGGTCGTTGGCCAGCTTGAAATTGCTGGCCGGGTCGGAAGGCGGGACCATGCGCTCATCCACGAAGAAGAGGTGAGTGCGGTTCCACGGCAGATTGGCGGCCGCCAGGCGCTCAAACATAAACTTGGGACTGGTGCCGCCGGAGACGGCCAGCGTGGCCTGCTCCTGGCAGGCCAGCGCGGCTTCGAGCGAGGCGACGATGTGGCCGGCGCACGCCTCAGCGGCAGCCGCGGCGTTCTGGCAGGTGTGATAAGAAACACTCATTCATTCGGTAGCATACGCAAACCGAACGGCGGACGCCAGCGTTTTTTCAAAGACCGGGTCGCGTTGCACGATGCCGAGCTCCTCGCGCAGCAGCAGATAGTCGTCCGGCTGGGGCAGGACGGTGCACTGCGAAACGCCGTCGACGGTGGCCGCGAGGTGGCCGTCCTGGCGCTCCAGGCGCGCGTGGAAGTCGCCGCAGTCGAGCTCGGCGGAGGTTTGCTGCGTTTTGGTGCTGATTTGCGCCGTGGCGCCGACGCCGGCCGAAGCCAGCGCGCCGGCCATCCACGTACCCATGTAAAGGGCCTGGGTGGTGACGGCGCCCCCATCGCACACGGTGATGCGCGCGGCGCCGGTGAGACGGGCTGCATGGCGCGGGTCTTCGAAGATCTGCGCCAGCGTTTGGCGCCAGCGGGTGAGGCGGGTCCAGGCGAGGTCGCCGAGCAGCCTGCCGCGGGCGGTCTCGTTGGCCAGGCGCCGCAGGGCGGCGGGCGCATCAGCCATGGCGCCCGAATCCACCACCACGCGCCGCGCCACGGCGGCCAGGGCGGGGAACTCAGCCATCCCCAGCAAGCGAGGGCTGCGGCACCACAGGATCACGGGAAGGTCCGGCACTTCGAGCGGCAGCACCACCGACGGCACATCGCCAAGCGAGGCGTCCGAACAGACGATCTCCACCTGCTCGCAACAGATCTGGCGGCGCTGGCCGAACGGCATCCAGCACTGGGCAAAGACACGCTGGGCGATGGAGCGTTCGCCCTCGCCGGTGAGCCGGACGACGATGGTGCGGGCGGGATGCTCCGGCATGAGGGCGGCAATGGTCTCGCCCAGGTCGGCCGGATCCTCGCGATCTTCGGTGATGACGATCAGCGTCATGCTGCAGGCGCGGAGCACGCCGTGCGCCGCTTCGCCGGCCTCCTGCTTGCCGGTGGTCACCCAGAGATCGGCGAGCTCCTTGAGGATTTTCTCGGGAGGCGCGACGGCCATTATGGTTTCCTCCAGGTGTGGCCGCGGCGGGCCAGCATCAAGTCGGCGGCATCCGGTCCCCAGCTTCCGGCGGCGTAGTTAGGGAAGTCGACGGACTCTTCGCGCCAGGCGTTCTGGATGGGCTCGACCACCGCCCAACTGGCTTCCACCATGTCCTGCCGCGTATACAGCGTGGCGTCGCCGAGCAGGGCATCGAGCAGCAGCGTTTCGTAAGCCGAAGGCGAGCGCTCGCCGAAGCTGGAGCCGTAATTAAAATCCATCGACACCGGGCGCAGCTTCATGCCGGCGCCAGGCCGCTTGGAAAGGAACTTGAGCGAAATTCCCTCTTCCGGCTGGATACGCACGATGAGCAAGTTGGGCGAACCGTCCGCCATCTCGCCATCGAACATGGTGAGCGGGGCCTGGTTGAAGTGGATGGCGATTTCGGTGACGCGCTTGGGCAGCCGCTTGCCGGTGCGCACATAAAAAGGCACGCCCGCCCAGCGCCAGTTTTCCACGAAGAGGGTCACCGCGGCGTAGGTGTCGGTGGTCGAAGCCGAGTTGACACCGGACTCCTGGCGGAAGCCGGGCACATCTTCGCCACCAATGCGTGCCGGGCCGTACTGGCCCGCTACCGCGTTTTGGCAGATTTCGTCGGCCGTCATCGGTTTCATAGAGCGGAGCAGCTTGGAACGCTCATCGCGCACGCTGCCGGCGCGGAAGCTGGCGCTGGGCTCCATCGCAATCGTCGCCATCACTTGCAACAAATGGTTCTGGATCATGTCGGCCAGGGCGCCGGCTTCCTGGTAGTACGCGCCGCGGCCCTCGACGCCGATCGATTCGGCGGCGGTGATCTCAACGTGATTGATGTAGCGGCGGTTCCAGAGCGGCTCGAAGATTCCGTTGCCGAAGCGAAAGGCCAGGATGTTCTGCACCGTTTCCTTGCCCAGGTAATGGTCGATGCGGTAGACGTCGGATTCGGCGAAGACTTCGTGCAGGCGGTCGCTCAACTCGCGCGCGCTGGCCAGGTCGTGGCCGAAGGGCTTTTCCACCACCAGGCGGCGCCAGCCAGCGCCGTGCTGCAGGCCGGCCGCGCCGATGCCCTGCGCCGCCTGCGCGTACTGGCTGGGCTGGGTGGAAAGATAGAACAGCACGTTGCCGCCGGTCTGGTGGGCTTCGTCAAGATGGGCGAGTTTCTCTCCGATGCGCTGGAAGAGCGCGATGTCGCCGATGTCTCCAGCAACATAATGGAGACCCTCGGCAAACGTCTTCCAGAGATCCTCGTCCAACTGCGTGTCCTCGGAAAACGCGGCTACCGATTCCTTCATTCTGGCGCGAAACTGGTCGTCGGTCAGTGGCGTGCGGGAAGTTCCGACGATGGCGAATCCTGGCGCCAGACGCCGGTCGTAGGCAAGACGGTAGAGGGCGGGCAGCAGCTTGCGCTTGGTGAGGTCGCCGTTGGCGCCGAAGATCACCACCGCGCACGGCGGGATGCGCCGTTCGAAGCGCAGCGGATCCTGGAACGGGTTCTCAGCGGACATTGGAACTACATTATCAGATGCGAGGGCGCGCCTTGCCGGCGGGGCGCCCGATTGGAACGCGATCGTAACCGTATTGACCGATACACTGCTGGAAGCGAGGACGCTTGCGGGGTGCAGTTCTGGGCGAACGGGGCCTTAATTCGGCGGGCAGCGCGGTAGAGCTTTCCCGCAATCGGCCGATAAGGGGCACGGGAGCCAACCATGAACGGCCACCAGGCGCCGGTCAATGAACAGGTCGTGCGCGACTACATCCTGTGAAGAATCGGTCTGCGCCGCTGGGCCCCTTGCTAGAATGGCCCTATGGCGGACAACAGCGGGCCCCAGCCGGCTCGATCCTTCGAAGCCTCGCTGGAGGAGTTGGAGAAGGTGGTGAAGGAATTGGAAGGTGGAGACCTGCCGCTGGAGCGTTCGCTCGAGCTGTTCGAGCGCGGCATGAGCCTTTCCGAAGAATGCCGCAAACAGCTTGAGGCGGCGGAAACGCGGGTGGAAATCCTGCTTCGCAAGGAAGGCAAGATCGCCGTCGAGCCGTTCCATCCGGAGGAAGCGGACAAAGCATGAACCTGCGCGACTACCTCGCCGTGCAGCAACGGCTGGTGGATGCCGAGCTGGACCGGCTGACACCGCCCGAAACGACGCCTCCCGAGACCATTCATCGCGCCATGCGCTACAGCCTGTTCGCCGGCGGCAAACGCATCCGGCCGCTGCTGTGCCTGGAAGCAGCGCGCACCGTGGCGGGCGAATTGGCCGGCGCGGTGACGGCGGCCTGCCCGCTTGAGATGATCCACACCTACTCGCTGATCCACGACGATCTGCCGGCGCTCGACAACGACGATTACCGGCGCGGCAAGCTGACCAACCACAAAGTGTTCGGCGATGCGATGGCGATTTTGGCGGGCGATGCGCTGCTGACGCTGGCGTTTCACGTGCTGGCCGAACTACTAGCGCCGGCGGACCGCAAAGCTCGGCTGATGGCGGAACTGGCCACGGCGTCGGGCACGGTGGGCGGCATGATCGGCGGCCAGGTGGCGGATCTGGAAGGGGAAGGGAAGCCGCCCGATGCGGCGCTGCTCGAATCCATCCATCGCGCCAAGACCGGCGCGCTGCTGCGGGCCAGCCTGCGTATGGGCGCCATTTACGCGGGCGCGAGCGAGGCGCAATACGCGGCGCTTTCCTGTTATGGCGAGCACATCGGCCTGGCGTTCCAGATTGTCGACGACATACTGGACGTGGAGGAATCCTCCGAGGCTCTCGGCAAAACCGCGGGCAAGGACGCGGCCCAACACAAGATCACGTTTCCCGCGGTCTATGGCCTGGAGGCGTCGCGGACCATGGCCGAAGCCGAGTGCACCCGCGCGCACCAGGTGCTGGAGCCATTCGGCGCGGGCGCCGCGCGGCTGCACGAACTGGCCGACCTGATTGTCCGCCGCAAGTCATGAAGACGCGGCTGGACCGGCTGCTGGTGGAACGCGGTCTCGCCGAGACGCGCGAGAAGGCGCAAGCGCTCATCATGGCCGGTGAGGTGCTGGTGGACGGGCACAAAGCGGCCAAACCCGGGCAGGCGGTAGCGGCGGAAGCGGCGCTCAAGGTGCTGGCGCGGCCGCCTTACGTGAGCCGCGGCGGATTCAAGCTGGCGGAGGCGCTGCGGCACTGGAAGCTGGACGTGGCCGGCTGGGTTTGCCTGGACATCGGCGCTTCCACTGGCGGCTTCACCGATGCGCTGCTCAAAAGCGGCGCGGCGCGCGTCCACGCGGTGGATGTGGGCGCGGGACAGCTCGATTGGAAGCTGCGCAGCGATGCGCGAGTGGTGGTGCACGACCGCATCAATGCACGCCGGCTGTCCGCCGGCGAGATCGGCGAAGCAGTGGATCTGGCCACCTGCGACGTGAGCTTCATTTCGGCTACGCTGATTCTGCCGGCGGTGGCGCCGCTGTTACGGCCGAACGGGCAAATGGTTATACTGGTCAAACCGCAGTTTGAGGCCGGCAAAGGGCAAGTGGGCAAAGGCGGCATTGTGCGCCGGCCAGAAGTGCACCAGGCGGCTTGCCAGCGGGTCGAACGGGCCGCGGCGGATCTCGGCTTCCGGACCGATGTGATCGAAAGCCCCATCCTCGGCGCCGAAGGGAACAAGGAGTTCCTGCTTTATGCCCACCATTAGGACCGTCGGCATTTGTTCCAAGCCGAATTCGGCGGAAGCCCTGGCCGTGGTGCCGCGGCTGCTCGAGTGGCTCGGGGAACGCAGCATCGCCGTGCGCTGCGACCTGGAGACAGCCGTCTACGCGCCCGCGGCACTGGGCATACCGCGCAGCGAAGTTCCGCCGGGCTGCGACCTGGTAATCGTGCTCGGCGGCGACGGCACGCTGCTCTCCGCCGCCCGCGCCATCGGCAAATTGGAGATTCCGCTGTTTGCCGTCAACCTGGGCGGGTTGGGCTTCCTCACCGCCATCGCAGTCGGCGAAATTTATCCCGAACTGGAGCGCGCGTTTCGTGGCGAGCACCGCATTGCCAAGCGCAAACTGCTGTCCACCGAAGTGGTGCGCGGCGACGAGGTGGTGGCGTCTTACCAGGCGCTGAACGACGCTGTGCTGACGAAAGCGGCTATCGCGCGCATGATCGATCTGGAGGCCTGGGTGGATCAGCAGCTTGTCTGCGAGTACAAGGCCGACGGGTTGATCATTTCCACTCCCACCGGCTCAACGGCGTACTCGCTCTCAGCCGGCGGCCCGGTGATTTTCCCGGCCGTGCCGGCCATTTGCCTCACTCCCATCTGCCCGCACACGCTCACCAACCGCCCGGTGCTGGTGCCGGAAACCAGCATAATTCGCATCCTGGCCCACAATCCGAATGAATCCACCTACCTGACGATCGACGGCCAGGTAGGCGGCCCGATTTTGGACGGCGACGCGATTGTCTGCCGCAGCTCGAATTACGCGCTGCATTTGATCCGTCCGCCGCATGCCAGGTTCTTCGACGTGCTGCGGCAGAAATTGGATTGGGGCAAGCGATGAAGCGGCCGTCGCTGACGGCGTGGATCTTCATCGGCATGGCGGCTGGCGTGGCCGTGGGGGCGCTGGCTCCAACGTTCGCCCCACGGCTGGCGCCGCTCAGCAACGTGTTCCTGCGGCTGATCCGCTCCATCATTGCGCCGCTGATTTTCGCGATGCTGGTGGCGGGCATCGCCGGCGCGGGCGATTTGAAGCGCATGGGCCGGGTCGGCGTCAAGGCCATCGTCTATTTTGAGATTGTCACCACCCTGGCGCTGTTCCTGGGCCTGGCGGCCGTGAACCTGGCGCGGCCGGGGGCGGGCGTGCCCATGGGTGCGGGCGCCGCGGAGCAGGCCGTTGCACAGGAGCCGGCCACTCCCGCCGGCATTCTGGAACACGTCTTCCCCGCCAGCATCATCGACGCCATGGCGCGCAACGACGTGCTGCAGGTCGTCGTCTTCGCCTTCCTGTTCGGCGCCGCCTGCGCGGCCATCGGCGCGAAGTCGCGGCCGGTGGTCGAGTTTTGCGGATCGCTCGCCGAAGTGATGTTCCAGTACACAAAATATGTGATGTACCTGGCGCCTTTCGGGGTGGGCGCGGCGATCGCGGTCACCATCGGGTCCAAGGGCGTCGGCGTGCTGTTCGGTCTAGGCAAGCTGATCGCCACCATGTACGTCGCATCCGCGCTGTTTGTGCTGCTGGTGCTGCTGCCGGTCGTGATTCTGTTTCGTATTCCGCTCGGCAGCTTTTATCGCGCTGTCCGGCAGCCGTTCCTGATCGCTTTTTCCACCGCATCGAGCGAAGCCGCCCTCCCGCTGGCGCTGGAAAACATGGAAGAGTTCGGCGTCCCCAAGCACATCGTTGGGTTCGTCCTGCCTACCGGCTACAGCTTCAACCTGGCCGGGACCACGCTTTATCTCGCGACGGCTTCGATTTTCGTGGCGCAGGGAGCCGGCATTCACCTTAGTCTCAGCCAGCAACTGGTGATTATGCTGACCCTGATGCTGACCAGCAAGGGCGTAGCCGGCGTGCCGCGCGCCGCCATTGTCATCCTCACCGGAACCCTGGCCACGTTCCATCTGCCGATGGAAGGCGTGGCTGTGCTGCTGGGAGTGGACGCCGTACTCGACATGGCGCGCACTGCCATCAACGTTCTCGGTAATTGCCTGGCCTGCGCGGTGGTGGCGCGGTGGGAGGGGTATCAACTCGAGGCGAGGTGAGGGCGTACGGTTGCACAAGCGGGCGCCGGGTTAGATTAAATGCGTCTGGAACGTGTGAGATAATCGATTTTCGGCGACTCTTGCGCAAGGGAACGCACTGAAAACACTTGCGGCCTGAAATGTTTTTGCCGGTTTTCTCACACCTTCCTGTCCCGGTTTCCGGTTTCGTCTGATAAACCTTCGTCCTTGAAAATCGTTTTGCACCCGTCGCGCTTCAATTCTTTGAGTTGAAGGGCCGGGGGATCGGTCGCCTGCGCGACCTAGAAAGGGTGAACCGCGGCGAACCTTGAGCGAACCGTTTTCTCCATTCAAATCGAGACTTGTGTATAATCCACAGATGCAAGGAATACCCTGGAGCAAAATTGCGCTCGGCTCGCTGTTGCTCATCTCGGCCAGCTCAATAGGAGGACAGGAAGTGCAATCTCCTGAAAAGTCGAAGCCGCCCGTCAAAGTGGAGCAGCGCGGGCGCATCCTTGGAATCGGCGGCGTCTTCTTCAAATCGGCCAATCGTGATCAGATGCGCGAATGGTATGCGAAGCATCTTGGACTCGCTGACAAAGGCGCAGGCGTGATGCTTCCCTGGCGCGAACACGACGACCCGCAAAAGGAACACGTTACGGTTTGGACTATTTTTCCCGCCTCCACTAAGTATCTCGATCCCAGCCCCGCACCGTTCATGATCAACTACATCGTGGACGATATGGATGCTTTGCTCGACCGCTTAAAACAAGAGGGAGTAAAGATCGACGCCAAACGAATGGATGAATCCTACGGTCGCTTTGCCTGGATCTATGACCTGGATGGGAATAAGATTGAGCTCTGGCAGCCGGCGCCCGCAAAGCCCTAAGGGCTTTCCACTGCACCTACTCAATCGGTTTGCTGTAGCTACGGTCCCGTAGCCGTAGAATGGCCGGAAATGCTTTGCGCCTGGTCATCTCAATATCCGCATCGGCCGATTCCGCCCGATCCGTAGCGCAGTGTAGAGGGACTAAACGGGACACATTTGCTCAAGACCCACGGGAGGTCAGGTCACGCCCGCCCGCCCGCCGTCTTTCCTCTCTGGCGAGGGCCTCGTGCATGAGCGATTTCATGTATGTCTGGTACGGCAGCCCCTTTTGCGATGCCAGCCGGCGCAGCCTGGCCAGATCGGCCTCGCGCAGGCGTATCGAAATCACACGGGAGGCCTCCGCGCGCTTCAAGAGCTCGGCGGAGCTGAGCGTCTTCAGCGTGCCTTTCCGTGCGGCATCTTCGAGATGGCGGTCGAGTTCCTCGCGGTGAGCGTACCACCAACGCGCCTCCTCGGCTTCGGACCGGAACGCCGGCACTTTCTGCTTATTCATCGCTGACCCCTCTGCTGCAAGTACAACTCCCGAAACCGCTTCGTCGCCGGGTATGCCGTGATTGCTCGCACGCGCCCTCGCCTCGCGGTCCAGATAATGACCAGAATCCGGCCGCGGAGCGTGGCGCCAAGCGATTTGTATCGCTCTTCGCCGGCTTCAGTCTCGTACTCGAGATCCAGCGGCCCATTCTGCAGCACCTGTTCAAATTCTTCGCGGGACACCCGATGACGCCTGAGATGGCCGGTGTTGGCATCGTCCCACTCAAACTGGAGGTTGCTCCCCAATCGTCAGAATAGCAGCATATATGTACAGCGTCAATACAGCCTGCCTCCCCCTACTTCAAATATTTCACCGCTAGCACCGCATTCCCGCGCTCGTTATAGAGCAGCTCATCGACCAGGTTGCTCGCCATGAGGATGCCGAAACCGCCGGGGCGCTTGCCGTGCTCTGCGCGGTACTCGATGTGCTTGGTAGGGGAGTCGTCGGGATTGGAAATAGCGGCGTGCGGCAGGGCCTCGAGCGAGAAGCCCCTGCCCGGATCGGCAATGTGGGTCATCACCGCGCGCGAGGTGCGCAGCAGCGACACCCGCACCCGCTTTTGCACGTCCGACTTGCCGCCGTGCTCGATGGCGTTGATCAGCAGCTCGCGGAATGCCGCGGCGACGTCCTCGGCCTTTTGCGGCTCCAGGTCCGTCAGCATTTCGCGGATAAACTGGGTAGTGCGTTCGGCGGCTTCGAGCTTGCAGCGCACTTCCAGGGTGATCCACTCCGAGCGGGCCGAAGTAACCTTGATGTCGTCGCACCAGGCGGTGGCATCGAGCGCCAGTTGTACCATATCGGCCAGCGGGCCGGCGGGAACCGGCTTGTGAAAGTAGGCGTAGGCGCGCCCGCGAATGGCCGCCAGCGCCCCGGCCGGATCGCGCTTGCCGGCCAGGATCACTTTCGCCTCGGGGCGGATGGAGCGCATGAGCCGCAGCAATTTCAACCCTTCGTCGCCGTTGCGGCCTGAACCGGCCAGTACCAGATCGCAGGCGGAGTGCCGCAGCGCTTCCACCGCTTCGTGGCGGTCGTAAGCGTCCTGAATGGATCGCCCGTCGCGCCGCAGCACGGAGGACAGAACCTCGTGGAAAGCGCGGTCGGCATCGAAGACCAGTAACCGGCGGGGGTTCACAGCATCTCTCACCTTCACTTTAGCCGAGGAAGCCGGCGATTTGGGGTTGTCATCGTACTTGATGGGCTGGAACTGCCCGTAACCTCGGCCGGTCGCGCCGCATCACATCTAGTTATGGAACAGCTCGAGCCTGCCCGTGGTGTGTCTCACGCCGGCAGTGCCGTTTCATACACGGCCGGCGGTTTGCTCCTCATCTGGCTGCTGGCGGCCGGTGCCGCAAGCGCGCAAGTCTATCCGCCGGGAGGTTACCCAGGCGGCGGCTACCCACCCGGAGGGTACCCTGGCGGATATCCGGGAGGCTATCCGGGAGGAGGCGGCCCCAGCATTCCACTTGGCCGCAGCAAGACGAATCCCAACGGCACCAAGGGCGAGCCGATGCCGAACTTTCGCGGCAAGTTGCGGCAGATGGATAGCAAGACCATTACCATCGCGCTCGACGACGATCGCCAGATTGATTTCAAGCGTAACGATAAGACCAAGTTTTTCAAGAACGGGGAAGAGATCAAGAACCCCCAGTTTGCGGTTGGGGACCAATTGTCCGTCGAGGGCCCGGAGGATGAGAAGGGCTATCTGATCGCGGTGAATGTCTATTGGGAGAGAGCCGCGAGCGCCCAAACGGCGGCCGCCAAAGACAAAGATAGCGGCGCGGTCGACACCTGGAAGGACAATCCGAAGGATGCCGGCCCAGCGAAGGCGCAACCGGCCGCGCCGGCTGCCCAGGCGGCGTCGCCATCCGCCACGCCTCCACCCCCCACGCCGGATGTCGACGACCCTGGCCCGCCAGTTCTGCGC
>JBAVEN010000039.1:0-48290 GCA_049587755.1 Bryobacteraceae bacterium
GAAAGACAATAGCCCACGGCGCAAGCCGTCGGGATCAGTCGGCGGTGAGGACAAGCCCCGGAACGGGGCGGAAGAGGCTTTCGCCAACAGTCTTCCGCCCCGTTCCGGGGCTGGCAGCGAGCAACCAGGTTCCACACGGCTTGCGCCGTGGGCTATTCTCTTTCGCCCTTCGGGCTGGCGCCGCCGCCTTGCGTAGCTATACGCGCAGATACCAGCGGATTTCCTCGGAGTACAGGACGCCACCATTTTCATGTCGTGAACCCACGTCTACTTTTGGGCGGTCCAATGCTACTATCTCGTTGACGTGCAGATACGCATAGCGAGCGACCGGTCACTGCTGGTCAGCTTCGGCGAAGAGATTTCTCCGCAGGCACACCGCGCGGTGCGGCTGCTGACAGCGGCGCTCGAGGGCACGCGCGACATCTGGAATCTGCATCCGGCGTACACGTCGGTGCTGGTGGAATTCGACCCGCGCCTCCACTCTCACGCGGAAATCGAAGACCTGGTGCGGAACTCGATGGAACGGGCGCCGGCTGAGGAGCTGCCAGCGTCCCGGCTGGTGGAAATTCCGGTGCGCTACGGCGGCCGATACGGTCCCGACCTTGACGATGTGGCGCGCCATCACGAGCTTACGCCGCGCCGCGTGGTCGAGCTGCACGCGGGCGTGGAATATACGGTCTACTTCGTCGGCTTTGCCACCTGTTTTCCCTATCTGGCCGGCTTGCCGGCGGAGCTCGAAACGCCCCGCCTGGCGGCGCCGCGGAGGCATGTCGCCGCGGGCAGCGTAGCCATTGCCGGCAGCCAGGCGGGCGTGTATCCGCTCGAATCGCCCGGCGGATGGCGGCTGATCGGCCGCACTCCGCTCCGCCTCTTCAATCCGGCCGGCGAGCCTCCGCCATTGTTGCGCATGGGCGATCGCGTCCGCTTCATCCCGCTTGGGGAGGGCGAATGATGAACCAGCTCCGCGTGCTCGAAGCCGGCGGGCAGACCACGGTGCAGGACCTGGGGCGCTTCGGCTGGGCGCACTTCGGCGTTTCGGCATCGGGCGCGGCCGACCCGCTGGCGCTGCGCGCCGGCAACCTGCTGGTGGGCAATGCGGAAAATGCAGCGGCCCTGGAAATGACGCTGCTGGGCGGCGCCTTCGAATTTGAAAATGAAGCCGTGATTGCGCTCACCGGATCGGACTTTGGCGCCGGGCTGCCGCTATGGACGCCGCTCGCGGTGAAGGCCGGCCGCTCCATCCGGTGCGGGGCCACGCGCTCCGGCGCGCGCTGCTACTTGTGCGTACGCGGAGGCGTCGCGGCGGCGCGCGTAATGGGCAGCGCGTCGGTGCACCTGGCGACGGGGGTTGGCGGGCGCGCGCTGCGGCCCCGCGACGTTCTGCCGATTGGCGATGCCGCCGTGCGGCAGCCGCGCCGGGCAGTCGATCCGCCTCCTTTTTTGCGCTCAGGCCCGTTGCGCGCCACGCGCGGGCCGCAAGCGGAGTGGTTCGGGGAGGAGCTTTACCGCGGCTCCTGGGCGGTGAGCGAGGAATCGAACCGCATGGGGTTGCGGCTGCGGGGCGAGCCGATCCCGAGCCCCGCCGGCCACATGCTCACCGAGGGCGTGGGGCTGGGCGCAGTGCAAGTGCCGCCAGATGGCCAGCCGATTATACTGTTCGTCGAGCACCAGACTACCGGCGGCTACCCCAAGCCGGCGAATGTAATCTCCGCCGATTTCTGGCGGCTAGGCCAGTTGCGGCCGCGCGACCGAACCGCGTTTGAATCCGTTACCATCGAACAGGCGCTCAGCGCATTGCGCGCGACCGAAGAGTGGCTGTATTCACTGTGACGATCGATCTGAATTGCGACCTGGGGGAAATGGAAGACGCGGCGCTCGAAGCGCGCCTGATGGAGCACGTCACTTCGGCCAACATCGCCTGTGGCGGCCACACGGGCGATGAAGGCACGATGGAGCGCACCGTCCGGCTGGCGCTAGAGTGTGGCGTCCATATCGGAGCGCATCCCGGTTATCCCGACCGCGCCAATTTCGGCCGCCTCGAAATCCCCATGAGCGAAGCCGAGATTGAGGACACGGTGGCGTGGCAGATCGGGCGGCTGGAGGCGGTGGCCGCACGGCTCGGCGCGGCCATCGTCCACGTCAAGCCGCACGGCGCGTTGTACAACGTGGCGGTGCACAACCGCGCGGTGGCGGGGGCGATTGGCGCGGCGGTGCGGCATTGGACCCCGGCGGCGCTGGTGTTCGGGCTGGCTGGATCGCCGATGCTCGACGTGTGGCGCGAGATGGGCCTCCGGGTGGCGGCGGAGGGGTTTGCCGACCGGCGCTATGAAGCCGACGGAACGTTGCGCTCGCGCCGGTTTGCGGATGCCCTGATCACCGATCCGGACGCGGCGGCGGCGCAGGCGGTGCGGCTCGCCCGGGAAGGCGGCGTCCAGACCATCTGCGTGCATGGCGATACGCCGGGCGCGGTGAACATTCTGCGCGCGTGCCGCCTGGCGCTACAATCGTGTCGATGAGGCCCATCTTGCTGTTGGCGGCGCTGGCCGCCCCGCTAGCCGCGCAGCAATGCGGCTGGGTCTTCTCCCCGAATCCGATTCCGGCGCTTACGGCCGCCGGTGGCAGCGGCACGCTTACACTGACGCCAAGCCCGTTTGTTTGTGCGTGGACTTACAGCACGGATTCCGCCTGGATCACCGTATCGCCTGGACCGGCTGGAACGGGGCCCGGCGCCGGCAGCTTGAACTGGACCGCGGCGCCGAACCTGACCGCGGCCAAGCTTACCGGTAACATCCTGATATACGACTACTACAACACCTACAAACTGCCGATCACGGAAGATGCGGCCACATGCTCGCTCACCCTGGGCGGAACCGGCACCACGATTGGCGCCGCAGCCAGCACGGCGAGCCTGACACTACAGACCGGCTGCGTGTGGAATGCCGCCAGCGGCGTGAGTTGGATTACGGCCGGAGCTGGCGGCGTGGGTTATGCCACGGGCACGGGCAGTGGCTCGTTCAGCTTCAACATCGCGGCTAACTCGTGCTACACGTCCCGCACCGGCAGCCTTACGGTGCAAGCCGGATGGGCCACGCCGCAAGCCTCGGCAGCGGGATCGCAGCAGTATACCCTCACCCAGTCCGGATCCGACAGCAACCTGACGGTGAGCCCGGCCAGCGTCACCCTCAGCTCGGCGGGTGGCACGGGCACGGTCCAGGTGACTACCGGGGCGGGTTGCCCCTGGAGCGCGAGCAGCAACGTGAGCTGGATGACGATCACGAACATTTCGGCCACTTCCGGCAACGGCTACGTCGCCTACCAGGTGCTGGCCAACACTTCGACGGCGCGCAGCGGGGTGCTGCAGATTGGCCCGCAGTCGTTCACGGTGACCGAGCAGTCCGTGCCGGCGCCGGTGCCGCAGGTGGCAGGCGTGACCAGCGCCGCGAGTTTCCTGGTTGGGCCGGTTTCACCCGGCGATATCATCTCGATCTTCGGCAGCAACCTCGGGCCTGCCCTACCCGGCGTGGGGGCACAGCTCAACTCCGCCGGCACAGCTCTCACCACCACCCTGGGTGGCACCCAGGTATTCTTCGATGGCGCAGCCGCCGCCCTTACGTACGCGGGCGCGGGACAAGTGAACGCGGTTGTGCCTTACGAAGTGGCGGGGAAGACGACCACACAGATGACAGTGGCGTACCAGGGTGCAACGTCTGCGCCGGCGACGCTCAACGTGCAGGCCACGACTCCGGCCGTCTTCTCGCTCGATTTCACGGGCCAGGGCAATGGCGCCATTCTCAACCAGAACAATTCGCTCAACGGCAAAGCCAATCCGGCGGCGCGCGGCTCGGTGGTGCAGATCTTCCTCACCGGCGGCGGCGTGACCGACCCGGCCAGCACGGATGGGTGGATCACGACCCAAATTGGCGGCCAGTGGCCGCTGCTGGTGGCGCAGCCCGTCACGGTGACGATCGGTGGGGTTGCCGCCACGCAGATCAATTACGCCGGTGCCGCGCCCGACGCGGTGGCCGGGTTGACGCAGATCAACGCCGTGGTGCCAGACAGCGTGACGCCGGGCAGCGCGCTGCCGCTGGTCATACAGATTGGCACCGCGCAGAGCCAGAGCGGCATCGCCATCGCGGTCGAATAGGAAAAGCGCGGCAGGGACCGGCCCGCCGTTAGCCTAAAATCGAAGCTTGAGACTGGCACTGATCGGCTACGGGAACGTGGCGCGCGCGCTGGAGCGGCTGATCGCGAACAAGCGCCCCGAGTTTCCCTTCACCATTACCGGCATTCACACGCTGCGGCACGGGACCGCGGTGGACCGCAACGGGCTCGGCGCCAAGCCCGAGTTCGGTCCGCGCGCGGGGTCCATCGAAGGGTTTCTGGAGGCGACTGCTGCGGACGTTGCCGTCGAACTGACCACGCTCGACCCAACCAGCGGCGAGCCGGCGATCTCTCACATCCGCGCGGCGCTGGCGCGCGGCATGCACGCGGTGACTGCCAACAAAGGTCCCATCGCCCACGCTTATGCCGATCTCCGCGATGCGGCGGCGCGGGCCGGGGTTGAGTTCCGATTCGAATCGGCGGTGATGGATGGGGCGCCGGTCTTCAACCTGTGGCGGCACACCATGCCGGGAGTGAAGGTGTTGGGCTTCGTGGGGGCGCTCAATTCCACGTCGAAGGTGGTGGTGGAGACGATGGAGCGCGGCGGCTCATTCGAAGACGGGCTGGCCGCGGCCCGCGCCATGGGCATTACCGAAGCGGGCGGCGAATTCGATGTGGAGGGCTGGGACTCCGCTGCCAAGACAGCGGCGCTGGCCAACGTGCTGCTGGACGCGCGCACCACGCCGCAGCAGGTTGCGACGCGCGGCATCGGCCGCCTGACGCCGGAGCGAATCGAAGCGATCAACCGCCAGGGCAAGACCGTGCGCCTGATCAGCAGGGCGAGGCGCACCAGGGCGGGAGTCTCGCTGCGAGTCCGCGCCGAAGTGCTGGACCGCGCCGACATCCTGGCAGCGCCGCAGGGCACGTCCAACATTCTGCTGTTTCACACCGACCTGATGGGCACGTTCGGCACAGTTTCGATCGATCCCGGCGTGGAGCAGACGGCCTACGGCGTGTTCAGCGACCTGGTGAGCCTGCGAGCCGGCAGCTAGGATTGGGGATTGGCCACAAGCCAGGCCGCCGCACAGGCTCAAGCGTGCCGCCCGCCCGCAAGCGGGCGTTGGCAAGCTGAAGCATGCCCCACTTACGGCTCCGAAAATGCCATGCCGGCGAAACTTACTGCGCTGGAATCGTCGATGTTCCACTGGTCGTAGCTGAGCAGTTCACCGCGCGCACGGGGAGCGGTCTTGAGGAAGGTGTAGAAAGGCGACGAGCCGCACCACTTCAGATCGTCGCGGTTTTCGCGCAACAATTCCCAGAAACCGCCGGCGTCGCCCGAGTTGATGCGGGCAATGCGATCGCGATCGCGCGCCTCGACCTCATTCATCACGCCCTGACCGGCACGGGCCTTGAACGAGTCATGGTAGCGCGCTCCCATGTGCGCCATGTCCACTCCCAGAATCCAGAAAAGCCGGCTGCCTTCGCGCTCCCGCAGCTCCGCCAGCGCATCGATGAAGCGGCGCACGTGCTCGTCGTCTTCCGGTTTGCCGCCTTTGATCAGGCTCTTGGCGAACCCTCCGCAGAGAATCGGCAGAATGCGCGCCTGCGGCCCGAGGGCGTGCTGCAGGAAGATCAGCTCCAGCTCCACGGTGTGCTCGAAAGAATGGCAGAAATCTTCCATTTCAATGGCGGCGGGAGCGCGCTGAGCGAGCCAGTCCACCAGCCGGACATCGGTTGGCGATTCTCCCAGCGGTGTAAGAAAGTTCTTGCGCGTCAAGCCGAATTTTTCCGGGGGGCCGTAATGGGAAGTCGCCAGAATCACGAACGTCCGTTCGCGATCCTGGGGCCGCAGCATGCGAAAGGCGGCGCGGTACGATTTCGCACCGCCCTCCGGGCTGGCGTGCGGCGCTGCGATCGCCATTAAGGAGTCGTTTCTCGATGCCGGCGCGGCGCCATCCATGTAACGGGCCAGCGTCTGGCTGAGGGAGCCGATTTCGGCCGGGTAGGTGCCGCCGGCGTGAGCGGGCCGGCGGACCGGCTCGGCGGCGAATTGCCGGCGGCGCTCCTGTTCCATGCGGGCGAAATTCTCGTCTTCCAGGAAACCGGCTGTGCTCAGCGTCTCCACCAGGCTTCTCGAGATCTCGCCGACGTCGAGATCGTTGGTCAGCCGTACCAGCATGGCTCGCAGATCGAGGTCCGTCTTTTTCCCATCGAAGCATGCCAGCAGTTCCACCAGCAGCGGCGGAACAATCAGTACCGAGTCGGAGAGGTGGTGTCCATCGCGGATCAGCAGACCGGGGTGGTCGGCTGCGGGGGACGGCATGAAATCGAGATCGAGGCGGAGACGAGGAAGGGGCTGGGACAAGTGCCTATGGTAGCGCAGGCGCATTCGGAGCCGCGACCGTGAGGGAGCGGCCGGCGGTGTTTTTCAGCAAGCTCTAAAGCCGGCCCACCCGCGGGTCAGGCGATCCCCATCCGTTTCTGCATCTGTTCGAGCGACGCGCCCTTGGTCTCGGGGAAGAAGAGCAACACCACGACGAACTGCACGAGCATCATAGCTGCAAAAAAGGCGAACGGCAGAGCGCCGGAGGCGGCCGCGACCATCGGAAACAAGAAGGAGATCAGCGCATTCATGATCCAGTGCGTGAAGCTGCCCAGGCTCTGGCCCTGGGCGCGCACGCGGTTGGGAAAGACTTCGCTCAGATAGACCCAGATGACTGCGCCCTGCGAGAAAGCGAAGAAGCCGATGAAGCCCACCAGCAGCCATACCAGGATCGATTCGTGGCGCACCGTCGCGAAGACATACGAAACGCCGCCCAGGCAGGCTGCAGTGCCCAGCGCGCCGACCAGCAGCAGCACCTTGCGGCCGATGCGGTCGATCACGGACATGGCAATCACGGTGAACAGCAGGTTGGTGGCGCCGATTGCTACCGCCTGCAGGTCGCCTGACACCTTGCTGAAGCCGGCCCGGGCGAAAATATCGTTCAGATAATAAAGGATAGCGTTGATGCCGGAAAGCTGGTTGAACATGGCGATCGAGACCGCCAGCAGAACCGGCACCCGGTACTTGCGGGAGAACAGCGGCTCGCGGGCGTGGCCGTGCTCGGCGTCGATGGAGGCGACGATTTCGGCCAGCTCGCCCTCGACGTTCTCGGCACCGATCGTGGAAAGCACCTGGCGCGACTCCGGCACGCGGCGCTTCTGCGCCAGCCAGCGCGGGCTGCGCGGAATGCCGAACAGCATCACCAGGAACAGGAGGGCGGGGAAGGCGGCAACGCCCAGCTTCCAGCGCCACTCGGCGTCGCCCAACGAAAACCGTCCCAGCAGGTAATTGGAAAAATAGGCCAGCAGAATTCCCGAGACCACGTTGAACTGGAAGAAGCCCACCAGCCGCCCGCGCCATTTGGCGGGAGAAACTTCGGCGATGTACATGGGTCCTAACACGGAGGAGCCGCCGATGCCCAAGCCGCCAATGAAACGGAAGAAGAGCAACGAATGCCAGTCCCAGGCGAATGCGCAGCCCAGCGCGCTGATCAGGTACAGCACGGCCATCAGTCGCAGGCTGTCGCGGCGGCCGAGCCGGTCGCCGGGGTAGCCGGCCAGCACGGATCCGGCCACCGTCCCGCAGAGGGCCGCGGCCACCGTGAAGCCCAGCATCCAATGCGACAGCCGGTACAAATCAGTGAGGGCGTGCGTGGCGCCGGCGATGACGGCGGAATCGAAACCGAAGAGCAGCCCGCCCAGCGCGGCTACGACGGTGCTCTTCAGCAGGGAGGAGTTCAAACGCATCAGCGACAGCTTATCAGAAGGCGCATTCCCGGATGGCCGGTTTCCGATCCCTGGGGACAGCAGCCGGCTACCGCACCGTGCATCGAATCGCGCACCCGCGCGGGGCCCCAGATGAATGTCCCGGCCTGACTCGGTTTATACTTAGATGGGTCTGGAAGCTCGATGCGCTACTCCGCCACAGTTCTGGGGTTGCTTGCGGCCTTGCTGGTCTCGCTCGAGCCGGCAGAAGCCGGGCACCTTTTGTTCCGTGGAAGGGTGGTGATGGCGGACGGATCGCCACCACCGAAACCGGTGGGCATCGAGTACTATTGTCCCGGCAAGCGCACCCAGGTGGTTGGTATCACGAGCAAGAGGGGAGACTTCCTTTGGCATTACGAGGGGACAGCGTTCGAGCCGAGCATTAATTCCACAAACGCATCCACAGCTTTTATGCAGCAAGGCATGAGCGGGCTGACTGTTAATGAACCAACGGGTGTGGGCATGGCGGGTATGAGCGGCTACGAGGCGCTGGCATTCTCCCAGCGCACCGGTTTTGGCGCGTCCGGCTGCATTCTGCGGGCGGTCAGCACCGGGCTGGTGTCATCCACCATCGATCTCTCGGACCACAAGCTGACCCAGAACCCACAACTGCCTGATATCATCCTCACCCGCCCTTCGGCCAGCGAGGGTTTGGAAATCGCCGGAGCCCCCACAGTGCCGAAAGCCGCGCAAAAAGATTGGGGTCGCGGCATAAGCGCACTCGGTTCCACGAACTGGGAGGAGGCCGAGACGCACTTGCGCGCGGCCGTAGACGCCGCTCCCCGGTTCGGGCTTGGCTGGAGCGCGCTGGCATTGGCGTACCACAATCTACACAAGTCCGCGGAGGCGCGCGATGCGCTAGAGCGCGCGATTGAGCTGGATCCCAAGACGATCTCGCTCCGATTCCGCTTGATGCGGACCGAGATGGACCTGAAGGACTGGAAAGCTGCGGCTGCAACCGCTGCCGCTTTAACCGAGGCCGACGGCGGCCGGCGCTTCCCGGACGCATACCTCGACAAGGCAGTGATTCACTTCCACCTCAACGAACTCGACCAGGCGCTGGAAAGCGCCACGGAGCAGGTTCGCCGCGATACCAGGCACGAACTGCCGCGCGGCGAGTACATCCTGGGGCTGATTTACGAGGCGCGCCACGATTACGCTCGAGCAGCCGAGCACATGAAGAAGTATCTCGAGCTCATACCGAAGGCATCGGATGCGCAGGCGGTTCGCGAACGCATCGACAATCTCGGCAAGTCCCCCGACGCCGACGTAGCCACAGAGGTTGCGGCGGCCCTCGACATAGCGGATGCGCAACTTGCGCCGGCCGGCGAAATCTGGATTCCCGGCGGCATCAAGGCTCTATCCGCGTTGGCGGGCCTGAAGGAGACCACCAACTATTCCAACTTCTTCGAGGAGCTCTGCCAGGCCATTGCAGCGCAGGCGGCTCCAGATGACGAAAAGCGAATCCCAGGGTTCTACTCCAGGCTGCAGGCATTCATGAGCTCGGTTGTGGAGCTCGCCGGACTTGGCCACCGCAACGGTGATACCTCGACCGTGGTTCTCTCCGTGGCCGACGCTGCGGGGCGCCAGCGCACGGCGCGGGTCTTGCAGCTACTGGGCTGGCGGCTGGTCCAGCAGGAAGGCGGGAGCATCGTGGAGCCGGGCGACCAGGAGGTGGACGGTTACCGGCAGAGCATTCCATCGGCGCTGGGAATCGACGAAATCGCCATGAAGCAGGATCTGGAAGCGGGGCGCAGTTTCCGCTTCGACGTGCGGTCCGAGAATGCCCGCCTTCTGGGCGGCGCTGCCTGGGGCGTGCTGCTTCAAGGACAACCGGACTTGCCTGGCGGTCTGGCGGAGGTGTTCACGCGGGACTGGCGTTTCGCCGAAGCCTATGCAGGCTTGAGCGCGATGGGCGCCGACGTCGCTACTGCCGTGGTGGCCGGCATCGGATTACGAGCCGCAGTCACGCGGTACGCGGATGTGCTGTGGCCCTACGCGGGAGCCTTTGCCCTTTCCCATGGCGCCGTCGTGGTGCCCGGCGGTCCGCAGGCCGAGCCTGCCTGGACGAAGCTGGTTGGAGCCAGTCCCCACACGCCGCCCGCGTTCTTCCGGGCGCTACTCGAGAAGGACCGCGGCAATCTGGCATCGTTCTACTACGAACTGTCGCGCGTCGACGCCGCCCACCAGCGCTTCTTCACGGCGGACCCGCAACGCGCCGCAAGCTTTTACTCCTGGTACCGGAACTCCGGCGAGTTGCGGCGGGGGCAACTGCGAAAAGTCGGCGCCTGGCGCGCCGAGGTTTTTGAGAACCTGCCGCTCGATCCGGCCGGCCACGTCCGTTTTCCGGGCGGCTGGCGCGCCTGGACTGCTTCGCCAGCAGCCGGCGACGACGTTCTCCTCGGGTTGGCTTCGCTTGAGGCGCTTGTCCCCGTGGCGAAGATCGAGGAGCGGCGCGGGGTCCCGCTCGACGAAGAGTCCGCCTCCCTGCTGGCGAGCCATTATGCGGAGTGGAAGTTCCTGTTCCCGTATTTCGAGGAACTGCCGGGTTTAGGAAAGGCCGAGTTCCAGGCGCTGGCGGCGTTCGCCGGCGCGGCGGCCAAATCGCGGCCGCCCGTCCGGAACCAGATGCTGGGAATATGGCACTCGCTGGTGGAGTTGATCGTGCTGGGCAGCCAGGCCGGATCGCTGGATCCTGCCGCCGGTGCCCGCGCGTTCCGGCAGGCGTCGGAGGCGCTTGTCGCAACGGATTACCCGGCACGGGCCCTGGACGTTCTTCGCAAAATGGCAGGCGGAGGACCCGATGTCGAGGATGCCGTGGCCGACATGTTGCGCCTGAGCGGAGCTCGCCGGTTGGCCTTCGACCGGGTGAGGGCGTTGCAGCCGGCGCCACGCATCGCTTCATTGCTGGGCACGGCAGATCCCGCCGGGACGCTAGCCGCCCTGAGTGGGCTGGTGTATGCGGCCTTGCTCGGACCCGATTACCTGGTGGTTGCCGACGACCCGCTGCTGGTCCTGAAGCACCAGTTCGTGCGGCCCGCCGATGGCTCGCTCCTCTTCCCCGCGTCGGACCTGGTTCTCAACAGCAACACGCCGGGATCCTACTTCGCCGGCGGCTTTATGCACTTCCGTGAGCGGGCGCAGTTGCTTGCTCGCGCACCCGAGGCTGCCGGGATCTCCACGCGCATTCCAGGCGGCTCGCCAGGTTCCGCCGGCGGCCCTCGCGCCCTCTCCGAGGCCAGCGAGACCGCGCCCACAGGAGACGCGAAAACGGTCTTCCGGACCGATGCACGACTGGTGGAAGTCTACGCCAGCGTGACCGACAAACGCGGCCGGCACGTCGATGACCTGGGACCCGACCAGTTCGCCGTCTTCGACAATGGAACGGAATTGCCGGTAGCGGCCTTTGAAAATCGCGTTTCCGCCGTCTCCTGTGCGCTGCTGCTGGATACTACGGCCAGCATGCAGGCAGCCCTGCCCGCTTTGAAAGCGACTGCATTGAAACTCCTCGGCGAGTTACGGCCTATCGATTCGGTGGCCATTTACAGCTTCAGCGACTCCGTTACCGTGCTGCAGCCGTTCACGGCCGATAAGAATGCTGCGGCGCGCGCCGTGCTGCGGACCCGGGCGTTCGGCAAGACCGCACTCTACGATGCCCTGACGAGAGTGAGCCGTGAGCTGGCCGGGCGCGCCGGCAAGAAGGTGATCGTAGTATTTACCGACGGCGCCGACAACCTGAGCGCGGTCACCAGCGAAATCGCCCTGCGGCGAGCCAAGACCTTGGGCGTTCCCATTTACACCATCGCTCAGGGAGACGCGCTCGAATCGCCCGACCTTCTCAAGCAACTGACGAACTTGTCACAGGCCACGGGCGGAGTGGCTTTCACGATTCACTCGCCCACCGAGATTGAGAAGGTTTTTGAGAGCATCACCGAGGATTTGATGCATGGGTACCTGCTGGCCTTTCAACCTCATGCGACGGAAGACCGCACCTGGCGGCCGATTGAGGTCAGGATGCGCTCGCCCCGTGGCCACAAGATCCGCGCTCGCTTGGGATACTTCCCAAATTGACGGCCACCCCTGCCGGGGCTTGACGATCGGCGCCAAAGCAGAGGATCTGCCGGTCGGAAAGCGGGTGCCGGCAATGACGGCGGAGTCAAAACCGAAGAGCAGCGCGCGCAGAGCGGCCACGGCAATGCTATGCAGCACGCAAGACTTCAGGCGCATCAAGCGATGAGATTACCGGGGACGCGTAGCCGGCTGGCAGCTTCACATCGGAGGCGACTTGAGAGACAATGCAGTAGGCAGGTTTGTCAAAATGCGAGTTTTCTCCCGTTTTCTCGGGATCATTCTGCTGGTCTGCGCTGCCGGCGTGCCCGCGGTTCGGGCGCAGGATTATTCCCTGACTTTTCTGTTCGGCCCGGGTTTCGCAGCGACCGCGCGGCAAGGTGCGCGCGCCGCCGCGTCCGCCTCCCGCCATTGGTTCGCCACGACGAAGGCTACGGTCGAGCTCAGGCGGGTCGGCAGCCTGGATGGGCAGCGCATCGACGCCCACACGACGCCTTTGGAGCAGACCTTTACCGAAGCGGCGCTTGCAGCGCGTTCCGCCGATCCGGCGGCTTTCCTCGGCTCTTTGGACGCTGCGGTGCAGGCCACCGCGCTTCGCCCCGGTGTGCGGATTCTGATCGCCGTGCTGAACAGCCCGCCGCTTTCGAGCGACATGGAACTCACCATCAAACACCTGGTGGGGTTGTGCCAGGCCAACGCTGTGCGTGTGGTTGTGCTCGATATCGTTGAGCCGGGCGCGAAGCGCGCGCCTTCCGCTCTGGAGTTGCTGCCCAACAACACCGGTGGCGCATGGGTGACGCAGGTGGGCAACTTGGAAGGCAGCCTGCTGGAGGTCACACAGACGGCGAAGATAGAGGCTCCGCCGCCGGCCGCCGCTGTGGCGCCCGCAACGGCACCGGCTGCCGGCGGAGCGTCGACGCCGGCCGCGGCTGCGGAGAACGCGATTCCGGTGCATGCGCGTTTCATGCGGACTTCGTCAACCTCAGGGGGCGTCACCTCGGGAATAGAATCGGCCGTGAGCGGGTCTATGGGCTCGGCCATAGGCACGGGTGTTGAGATGAATGAGCGCTCTTCTGAAGCCAACGACTCCACCGGCCCGATGCGCGGCTTGATCCTGGTGGAAGCGCCGCTGAGCGCACTGAAATTCCAGGTGGATGACAACGCCGGGACCTACCTGGCACGTGCCAGAGTTATTGCCATTGTGCGCAATTCGAAAGGCGCCCCGGTGTGGAGCGGCCAGAAAGAGGTCGACATTCACGGTCCGGCCCGCGATCAGAACCTGCGGCTCAAGGGCAACCTGGAATTCCTCCGCGAGCTGATGGTGCCTGGCCGGGATCGCTTCACGATCGACGCCAAAGTAGAGGACCTGCTGGCAGGCACCTCTGGCCGTCTTGTGACCCCGCTGCGGGGCGGCCAGGGCGCTCCCGGTTTGATGGCGAGCGATATGCTGTTCGTGCGCCCCTTCAAACGATCCTCCGACAAGTTCGAAGCCGACCAGGTGCTTGCTTATGAGGGCGAGGCCCTGTCTCCGATGCTCGATCCCGTCTTCCAGGCCGGAGAGCAATTCAAGCTCCAGCTCTATCTCATTCTTTATCCGGACATCCACAGCGCCCAGCCGGCAATGAGCCTCGAGCTGGTGCGGGAAGGGCACGTAGTGGTCCGGATGCCGATGCAGTTTAAGACCGAGATCCTCCACCCGGAGATGGAGGGCCAGTCCGGTATGGCGGGGACCGGTTATGGAATCCTAGGCGGACAGGCGCGCGCGTTTCCATACCTGGCCGATATCAACGGCAGCCAGCTCTCCCCGGGGAACTATGACGCCATCGTCACCATCCGCCAGGGCAAATTCTTGATCACGCGCAACGCACCGTTTCGCGTGCTGGGGGAGCGCGCGGCCCCAGAAGCCGCCGCCCCTGAGAAGGCCTTAGCCAGACGGAGCAATCCGGAAGATGGAGTGGTGGTGCTGCCGGAGCTTGAGCCCGCCACCATCGATTCGAGCGGCCTGGCGATGACGGCGGCCGAGCAGAAGCGGCTCTGGGACCAAGCCGCAGCGAATGCCCACGATTATTCCTCGCACCTACCCAACTTCCGCTGCGCGCAGGAAACTCACCGCTTCACCGGGCCCGCCGCTAAGGCGGATCAATTGAAGGAGTCCGACTCATTTCGCGATGAACTAACGTTCGAGGACGGCCGGGAGAGCTACCGCGTCGTCGAGATCAACGGAACCAAGACCGAGGCGACGCCCGGAGATTTGAATGGCGTCCATTCCAAGGGCGAGTTCGGCTCCATGCTGATGGGGCTGTTCGATCCGGAGGTCGCCGCCTCCTACAAGTGGGCCGGCCGCGCGATGGCCATGGGCGTTCTCTGCCAGGTATTCGAGATCGATGTATCCAGGGCGAAATCGAACTTCACTCTCACTTTTAACCGAATGGGCGAGCCCGCCGGCTATACGGGCCGCGTCTTCATCGACGACGACACCGGCCTGGTGCGGCGCCTTACGATTCAGGGAGACGGGCTACCGCCCACGTTTCCACTGCAGTCACCTTCCTTCTCGCTGGAGTACGGAATGGTGCGCATCGGCTCAGACGATTTTCTGCTGCCGCTGCGCTCGGTCCTGCAACTCAGGCAAGGCAAGAACATAGTGCGCAATGAAACGGTCTTTCGCGAGTATCGCCGTTTCGAGGCGTCTTCGGGAATCAAGTTCGACAACAAGTGACCGTTCGGGTCAGTTGTAGGCGGTGTTAATCGTGAAGATTGCGCCGGCGAAGGCGTAGCCGATGTCGAGGCCGGTGGCCGCAATCGCCTGCGAGGCGCTCTGGTTCTCAACTGTCAAGGTTCCCGCGCCAGCCGGCAGGGCCCGCAACACGATGGGGGGGAACGCTGAACCGTCCGGTGCCGGGACCGAGCACATAAAGCTGCAGTTCGTTTCCCCTCTTTTTCTCTATTTTCATCCTCTCGCAAATCAGGCAGCCAGATTGGGATGTCAGGTTGTTGAGAAACACCCGCCGGGGAACGCACTCAGTTCTTAATTGGATTCTCACCCATGGCGCTCTTCAAAACTCAAAGTGCGGCCGTCTACGGGATTGACGCTCACCGTATCGATGTCGAAGTCGATATGTATTCCCAAGGCTCGCCGCGCGATTCGCGGATGGTCGGCATGCCCGATGTTGCGGTCCGCGAAAGCCGCGAGCGCATCAAGTCTGCGCTCATCAACTCCGGTTTCGGATATCCCAACAAGACCCTTACCATCAATCTGGCGCCCGCCAGCGTGCGCAAGGAAGGAGGCGGCTTCGATCTACCGGTGGCGCTTGGCATCCTCGGCGCCATGGGAATCGTCAAGGGACTCGACCAGCATATCCTGGCTGGTGAGCTTTCGCTCGATGGCGCCATCCGTCCGATTCGCGGCGCCCTTTCGATCGCCGTCTGCGCCCGCGCCGAAGGCATCCCCAACTTGATTCTTCCCGCCGAAAATGCCGCCGAAGCCGCCGTGGTGGAAGGCGTCAGCGTTTATGGCATGCGCCACTTAGCCGAAGTTGTGGCCTTGCTGTCGCGTCCCCTCGAATTCACGCCCGCCGTGCCGTCCGCCAACGGCCACGCAGACGATTCGCCCACCGCGCCGGACTTCGGTGACGTGCGCGGCCAGACCATGGCCAAGCGCGCTTTGGAGGTGGCTGCGGCAGGCTCCCACAACGTCCTCATGATCGGCCCGCCCGGTTCCGGCAAAACCATGCTGGCCAAGCGACTGGCCGGAGTCCTGCCGCCGCTCACCTTTGAGGAGGCCATCGAGACCACCAAGATACACAGCATTGCCGGCCTGCTCGGTTCCGGCGGCGGGTTGCTTCATCAACGGCCCTTTCGCGCTCCGCATCATACTATTTCCGATGCGGGATTGATCGGCGGCGGAATCGGCACGCCACGCCCGGGCGAGGTCAGCCTGGCGCACAATGGCGTTCTATTTCTCGACGAATTCCCGGAGTTCCCGCGCGACGTGCTGGAGATGCTGCGCCAACCCATCGAAGACAGGTCGGTTACCATCGCGCGCTCGGTGATGACGGTCTGTTTCCCGTCGAACTTCATGCTGGTCGCCGCTATGAACCCGTGTCCGTGCGGATTTTACGGCGATACGGGGCGCGAATGCCGCTGCACGCCGGCCCTGATACAGCGGTACCTCAGCAAGATCTCGGGGCCGCTGCTGGATCGGATCGATATCCATGTGGAAGTGCCCGCAGTGCCGTTCAAGGAACTGCGCGAGAATGCTGCGGCCGAATCCTCCGCCCACATCCGCGCCCGCGTCGAGCGCGCCCGGTCCCTTCAGCAAGCACGCGGATTTTACAATTCCGAGATGCCCGCACCACTGATTCGCAAGTTGTGCGCCCTCGATGAAGCCGGGGAGCGCACGCTCGAAATGGCGGTCCGCCGCATGAATTTCTCCGCCCGCGCCCACGACCGCATCCTCAAAGTCGCCCGCACCGTCGCCGACCTCGCCGAATCCGAGACTGTGTCCGCCAAACACATCGCCGAAGCCGTTCAGTACCGCAGCCTGGACCGAAGCTATTGGAATTGACGCCGCCCCATTTCGTATCGAGCCAGGTTAAAAGCGCATGGCGGACGTTAAATGAGACGTTAACTGCGATTGCTTGGGTGGCTCGGGTGTGATTGGTCGCACGGGCCGGGCGAGGCCAGCGAACCATGGCTCTCGCGTGGTAAAATTCGTCAGTCATGGCATCCACATCCTCTACGGGGGTGGGTTTGGGAGGCCCCGGCGACGACGAATGCAGGGCCGAAGTGTCGGCCGTGCTGGGATCGGAAGCATTCCGACGCTCGCCAAAGCTTTCGCGCCTGCTGCAGTACTTGTGCGACAAGCAACTCAATGGGCTGGCGGGTGAGATCACGGAATACGGCATTGCTCTCGATGTGCTTGGCCGAGACGCCCAATTCGACCCGCAACACGATGCCGTAGTCCGTGTCGACACCCACCACCTTCGAAAGAGGCTCAAGGAATATTACGCGGGTGCTGGCGCCAGTCACCTCATCCAGATTGTGATTGCCAGCGGCCAGTACGCCCCGCAGTTTGCGCGGCCAGGTGTCACTCCGCCGCCAGAAGATCAAGCCGGGCCTGGCTCTTCGGAATCAGAGCCGGCACGAGGGAAATGGATCCTGGGTAAGTGGAAGTGGCTGGCCCCATTGGTTCTCGCCGTGCTGGTCGCGGCCTGGGCCATTCCGCACTACCGGCAAACGGTTTCCCGGCAGGTTGGAACGCGCTCGCTGCCGGGCCGTCCCGGTCACTCACTCGCCCCGGGGCCGGCGGAATTCGAGGGCCTTCGGATAGCTGCTGGAGACAGGACAGCGGCCTACATCGATACAGCGGGCCGAACCTGGCTCTCCGACCGTTACTTTACCGGCGGCACGACTTACCGCCGGCCAGGGGTACAGATTCAACGCACTGCGGATCCGGATTTGTTTCAAAACGGGCGCGAAGGGCAGTTCGTCTACGACATTCCGCTCCATCCAGGCATATATGAACTCCGCCTGTACTTCGCCGAGACTGGCATGCCTTCCGACACACTGCGCGGCGTGAACATCGCAATCAACGGGCAACCGGCTTCGGGCGTCGATATTGCCTCTGACGCCGGTGGCATCAATACAGCCACTGCCAAGATCTTCAAGGACATCTCCCCGGCCAAAGACGGTTTTCTGCGTCTGACGTTTCAAGGCGCCGGCCAAGGTACCGCGGTGGGGTCTTTCCTCAACGCGATCGAGATTCTGCCGGGAATCCCCGGCAAGATGCGCCCAATCCGGATCACTGCGGGAGACCGGGCCTTCCGCGACCATCTCGGGCAGGTCTGGCTGCCGGATCAGTGGGCCGCCGGCGGCCGGAAAACCAGTAGTGGCGCATCGGTCGATGGAACTCCGGATACGGGATTGTACCAGTGGGGAAGAGTCGGGCATTTTAGTTATTCGATTCCGGTGGCCGAAGGCGGAGTTTATACCGTGGCCCTGCACTTTTCTGAAATCTGGTTTACACGGCCCAACTCGCCTGGCGGCGTGGGGAGCCGGGTCTTCGATGTTTATTGCAATGGGACCACGCTACTCAAGGATTTCGACATCTTGAAAGAGACGGGCGGAATTGGGAACCGCGCGGTCATCAGGGTCTTTCAGCACATACCGGCCTCGCCGCTGGGAAAAATCGACCTCGCGTTTGTACCAGTCTCGAACTATTCCCTCATCAACGCGATCGAGGTCACTGAGGAGTAGGTTCTGCGCGCCGTCACCGCATCCTCGCGGTTAAATTAACCTGATAAAACTTCCGGCGGCTGTTGGGCGCGCATAGAATGCGTGTGGGGGTTCAGCGGCGTCCATCGCGGTTTTCGGCTCCATCGTACAGACGACAATCGCTCTCACCGAGCACGTGCCTGTAGCTTCAGCGGAAGGGGCCGGCAAACCGCGAAAGTTCAGCAGACAAGGTCTGCCGGGGTTTTCAGAGAGCCGCAAACTGTAACGACATGGCAAGTCCTCCAATCGGCTATTCGAACCTTGAACTGATAGTGCTTTCGACTTATAATCCATGGGTATCAAATCTGCGAGGGTCTCGCACGGGCGTTGCTTCCGCGTAAGGAAAGGGGTATCTCGATCATGCTGCGTTTCCGAAACACGTGTGTTCTTTTCCTGCTGGCGCTATTGTGCGCCGGTCTGGCTTATTCACAAGCCGTGAATGCCACGCTGCTGGGAACCGTCACCGACTCTACCGGTGCGGTTGTTCCCAACGCGAAGGTCACCATCACCGAAGTCACCACCAACACCGCCCGCACCAGACAAACCAACGATAGCGGGTTCTATTCTTTCCCGGATCTGCCTCCCGGCAGCTATTCGGTTGCGGTCGAGGCGCCCGGCTTTAAGAAGGAATTGCGCCGAGACATCACTGTGTTGGTGGATACCAACACCCGCGTGGATATAGAGCTTCAGCCGGGCAACCTGACGGAGACCATCGAGGTCTCGGGCGCGCCGCCGCTGTTGCAGACAGACACCGCCTCGACGTCCGAGGAGATCAGCAGCACGCAGCTCGCGAACGTCCCCCTGATCAGCTCGAACCGCAATTTCCAATCCCTTCTGAACCTCGCGCCGGGAGTTGCGCCAGTTCAAGAGCAGCACTCGCAGTTCTTCAACGCCTCAAGCTCGCTGCAAACCGAAGTCAACGGCCAGGCGCGCCAGACCAACAACACCATGATCGAGGGCACCGACGATAATGAGCGCACCGGGCTGCTGCAGATCTACATTCCGTCGATCGAAGCCATCCAAACGGTGGACGTTTCGCTGACCAACCACGACCCGGAAATGGGGCGCGCCGCGGGCGCGGTGGTGAATGTGGTGCTGAAGTCGGGAACGAACGAGATACATGGCGCCGCCTACGAATTCCTGCAAAACAGCGATTTCAATGCGCGCGCCTTCTTTAATCCGTCGGTCGGCCACCTGGCGTATAACTACGTCGGTGGCAACCTGGGCGGGCCGATCAAGAAAAACAAGATGTTCATCTTCGGCGACTACCTGCGGGTGATGGACCATGAAGCCAACACCAACCTGGTCACCATTCCGCCGGACACCTGGCGGACGGGCGATCTGAGCCAGGCAGCGCAGATAATCTACGATCCCACCACCGGTAATCCACTCGACGGCACGGGGCGGACGCCCTTCGCCGGCAACCAGATTCCTCCTTCCAGCATCAACTCCATCTCGAAGGCCATTCTCGGCCTGCTGCCGCCGACGAACGAATCCTTCAATATTGCCAAACCTACCAACAACTATTTCGGGCTGCTGCCGTATACCAAGACCACCGACTCGCTCGATGAAAAACTGGATTACAACTTGTCGGACAAGGATCGCCTGAGCGAACGCTTCAGCTTCTCGCGGCCCGTAATATTCCAGGCTCCTTTGTTCACCGGTTCTTTCGGCAGCCAGACCATCCAGGCCGGCGGCGACGGGCCTGGCGGCGCCTTTATGGGAACCGCCTCGCAGGATACTTACAGCACCGGCCTCAACTACGACCGGCTGGTTTCGCCGTCGCTGGTGGCGGAATTGCGGCTGGCGGTCTCGTATTACCACAACGAAGCCGTGCCTTCCGATTACGGCAGCAACGATGCCACCTCGCTCGGCATACCGGGCGTGAACATCAACCCGTTCACCAGCGGCATGGTGGCGATCCAGATGAACGACGGCTTCTCCAACCCGGTGACGGGGTACTCGGCAAGCCTGCCGTGGGTGCGCTCGGAAATCAACGTGGACCTGGTGAACACCTGGACGAAAACCAAGGGCAATCACACTATCAAGTGGGGATTCGATCTCAAGCGCCTGCGCGACAACCTATTGCAGGACCAGACCTACGGCCCGCGCGGAATCTATTATTTCGGCGACGAGCAGACCGCGCTGTGCACCGCCAAAGCGATCAGTTCGTCTACTGGTCTGGCTACTAGTTGCAACTCGACAGTGGGAATTGCCGACGATATGGCCGCCTTCCTGCTCGACGTGCCGTATCAACTCGGCCGCGACGTCAACACCTATTTCCCCGCCTACCGGCAGTGGGAATTTTTCGGGTTCGGCGGCGACAAATGGCAGGTGTCGCCCAAGCTGACCCTTAATCTTGGCCTGCGCTGGGAGTTTTATCCCCCGGCGACGCCAGCCTTCCCCGGCGGCTTCTCCAATTACGATCCCACTACGAACAATCTGGTGATAGCCGGGGTCGGTGGCAATCCCGACAACCTGGGCATGAAGACACGGTATAGCTACTTTGCCCCGCGCATCGGACTGGCCTATCGCCTGACCGACAAGACCGTCATCCGCTCCGGTTTCGGCACCAGTTACACGCCGTTTGAAGACAACACGTACGCGTATAACTATCCGGTGCGCGCGAATAACTTCTACACCAACCTGGGCGATGGCTACGCGAACACGCTGCTTCCCAGCGGGCAGGCAGCGACCTTCCAGCAGGGGTTTCCGCTGCCGGTACCGGTGGCGGTTCCGTCCAGCGGCATCATTCCGGCGACCGGCTCGCTGTTGAGCAACAGCGAATTCACCATCAACCTGAACTTCAAGAACCCATACGTGGAGAGTTGGAACCTCGCGGTGGAACGCACGCTGCCGGCACACTGGACTCTGGATGTAGCCTACGTCGGGCTTCACGGGGTGGACACGGGTGCGCAGTGGAACCTGAATGCGCCCACCAGCGTGATTGGCGGAGGCACGGCGAGCGAGCCGCTGGATATTCTCTATAACAAAACGGCGGGCGACACGCTGTTCTGGGATGGCTTTTCATCCAGCTATAACGCGTTGCAGGTGAAACTGGACCGGCGTGTCGGCGATCTGAACATCCTCACGGCTTTCACCTGGGGCAAGGGCATGAACTACCAGGCCGATGACGATGGCGCCCTGGATTGGCAAATCGGCGCGCAACGCAATTACGCGCGCACGGATTTTGACCGCACATTGGCCTACGTGCAGACCTACGTCTACCAGTTGCCGGCAGGCGTCGGCAAGAAGTGGATGAACAGCGGCCCGGCAGCCGTGATACTGGGCAACTGGCAGCTTGCCGGCGTGCTAAGCCTGATGACCGGGACGCCGTTCACCATCACCGCCAGCGGCAGCAGCCTTAACACACCCGGCGAAACCCAGACCGCCACGCAGGTGGCGTCGGTGCAGATCGAGCACGGCATCAACACCGGTAATCTCTGGTTCAACACCGCCAGCTTCCTCCAGCCCACAGGTGTCGCTTTCGGCACTACCGGACGCAACATCATGAGCGGCCCCGGATTGTTCGCGCTGAACCTCTCGCTGTTCAAGAACTTCAGGATCCGCGAGCGGGCCAACATTGAGCTGCGTGCCGAGACCTTCAACCTGACCAACACGCCGCAGTTCGCCAACCCGAGCGCTTCGATGACTAGCTCGACCTTCGGCTATGTCACCTCAACCCTCGGTAGTGGCACGGGCGTCAACGGAACCGGCGGCGGCCGCGCTCTGCAACTGGGGGCGAAGGTTTCGTTCTGAGGCACCGCCCGGAGAAATCGCTCCCCTGGTCTCCGGCGTTAAGGCCAGCGCGTAATTCCCGGCTCGACCTGGGAATCGCGCTGGCCTTGTTTGTTGTAACGGTCGCGCTGTACTCTCCGGTCCGGCGGTTTGCCTTCGTCAATTTCGACGATCCGGAATACGTGACGCGCAACATTCACGTCCGCGGCGGCGTCACGCCACAGGGTCTCGAATGGGCGCTCACCTCAGGCGAAGCCGCCAACTGGTTCCCCGTGACGCGGCTTTCGCACCTGCTGGACAGCCAGCTTTTTGACATGCACAGCGGGCTGCACCATCTCACCAGCGTTTGGTGGCACGCGCTGGCGGCGGTGCTGCTGTTCGCATTTCTCAAGCGCGCGACTCACGCGCGCTGGCCCAGCGCATGGGTCGCATTCCTGTTCGCGCTTCATCCGCTGCACGTGGAATCGGTGGCGTGGGTGGCCGAGCGCAAAGACGTTCTTTGCGCTTTCTTCTGGTTTCTGGCTTTATGGGCCTACGTGCGCTATGCCGAACGGCCGGGCCGTGGGCGCTATTTGGCAGCCCTGGTCTGTTTCGCCCTGGGGCTGATGTCCAAGCCGATGATTGTCACCCTGCCGTTCCTGCTGCTGGTGCTGGATGCATGGCCCCTGCGCCGGCTTTCGCGAGCGGCAGTGATCGAAAAGATTCCGTTCTTCTTGCTCTCAGCCGTCTCGGCTACCGTAACCTACCTGGTGCAGCAGTCGAGTGGAGCCGTCAAGGAAATCGTTCGGCTGCCCATCGGGCTGAGGATGGAGAACGCGCTGGTTTCCTGCGTCCTCTACTGCTTCAAAACAATTTGGCCGTCCGGGCTGGCGGTGTTCTATCCCTATCCGGCCGGCTTCGCCTGGTGGATGGTGGCGGCCGCAGGGCTGGCGCTGGCAGCCGTCACGGCACTCGCGCTGCGATCGTTTCGTGGCGCTCCCTATCTGGCGGCCGGCTGGCTCTGGTTCCTGGTGACGCTGGGGCCCGTAATCGGCCTGGTGCAAGTGGGCGCTCAGGCGAGGGCAGACCGGTACATGTATGTTCCGATGGTCGGCTTGACGATGATGCTGGCCTGGGGTGCGGCCGACCTGGCACGGCGCTGGCGGGCGATTGCGCGTCCCATCGCCGCTGCGGCTGTTGCGACATGTCTGGCTGCGGCGGCTGTTTCCGCGGCGCAAATCGAACACTGGAGAAACAGCGAAACGCTGTTCCGGCATGCGCTCGATGTGACTACGGATAACTACTTGGCCGAGCACAATCTGGGGAGTTACCTGCTCGGAACCGGGAGGCTTTCCGAAGCCATTCCGCACCTCGAAGCGGCCCTGCGCATCCGGCCCGAATCGGCGCAAACGCGCAGCGACCTGGCAAGCGCGCTGGCGCAGACGCCGGGCGGGCTGCCCGAAGCCATCGCCCAATACCAGGCTGCGCTCCGCCTGCTGCCCGGTTCCGCCATCCTCGACAACAACCTCGCGAGCGCGCTGGCCCGGCTTCCTGAGCGGTTGCCTGAGGCCATCCGCGAGTACCGCGCGGCACTGCGCATCGACCCCGATTACGCCCAGGCTCACCGCAATTTGGCGGACGCGCTGGCCCGGACGCCCGGCGGCGTGCCCGAGGCCATCGCCGAGTATGAGGCGGCGCTGCGCATCGACCCCGGCGATGCCGGGACGCACAATGCGCTGGCCCTCGCGCTGGCGGAAACCCCAGGCCGCCTGGCGGACGCCGTTGCCGAGTACCAAGCGGCGCTGCGCATCCAGCCCGATTACGCGGAGGCGCATTACAACCTGGGCGTGGCGCTATCGAAAACCGGCCGCTTGCCGGAAGCCGCCGCGGAGTTTGAAGCCGCGTTGCGCCTGAAGCCGGAGTACGCGGAAACGCACAACAATTTGGGCGTCGTGTTGTCGCAGTTGCCGGGCCGGTCGTCCGAGGCGATAGCGCACTTTGAGGCAGCCCTGCGCATCCAGACGGATTACGCCGACGCGCACTACAACCTGGGCGTGGCGCTGTCGCAGATCCCGGGCCGGATGCCGGAAGCAATTGCCCAACTGGAAGAGGCCCTGAGGCTCAAGCCCGACCCGGACCTGCGCCGCACCGTGGACCGTCTGCGCGCCGGGCGGTGATTGGCTGCCAGGCGACGCGCTCGGGAGCAACGGCAGAGTTTGACGCGCATTAAGCCACCCCGAACAAGTGTCGAGACGCATCTCGACACAGCAGGCATGACTGCCTGCGCCACGTCTGCTCCCGCCCGATCAGTTATAGGTGGCGTCGATGGAAGTAGACACGTAGGCATTCACATATCCGAAATCCAACCCCGCGGCCGTGAACGGTGCCGGCTTCGTATAGTTACTCACCACCAGGTTCCCGCTGCCAGGCGGCAATGCCAGCAACACAGCTTCGGGAACGGTAAACGATTGAGCGCTCGCTAGCGCATTGCAGACAAAATTCGCGCTGAAACCGGTGGAGGATGAATAGCCAGTGATTTGAGCGAAAGTGCCGGAAGCGCCGCCTGTCCATGTGACCGTCACTCCCTGTGCGCGGGTGATCGTCTCGTCCGAGGCCGAATTGGTCCATACCAGCGGGTTGAGGAAACTCAGCTTGGCGCTGAAAGTCTGAACGTCGGCTCCGCCGGCGCCGTTGAATGTGAAGTCTTCGGCAGCAGTGGGAGTGAATCCAGCGGGGAATTGGGCGTTGTAATATCCGCTGCCCGCGTATTCTGTCAGCGGCAGGGTTCCATAGGGCGAGGTAACGGATATGGCGCCGGCATCCAGCCCGGCCAGGGTAAATGGATTGGTCGCGGCCGTTGCGCTGCTCTGCGTGACGAAGCAACTTCCGGGCGAAGGCTGGGAGCTGCTCAGATATCCGACGAGCAGGCTGCCCGTGATGCTATTAAAATTCGCGAATGCGTAATCCGCGGTGTCCGACGAATTCGTATCTTGAGCAACCGAGAGAGAGCCAAACTGGACCGTGTTCTGGGCTGCCAGGGTCGCGGCCCGACTCGGGTCGACATAAGCCAGCGGATCGGTACAGGGTCCGTCGCTTGAAGCAATCGGCATCGTCACAAAGTTGCTGACCGTAGCAGTGGCGCCGCTGCCGATCACGGCGGCCACCGAAACCGCGCAGCCGGTGGGTGTGTTTGCCGGGATGGTCAGGTTGATTTGATCGACGCCCTGATACCCTGACCTACCTTGATAAAGAAAGTGGTTAGTGTCCGTTGCGGGCACTTGAACGTTGCCGAAATAGAGCGCCGTGATGCCGCTGAGACTTTGGAACGGCGGCGCGGGCGGGTTAACGTCATCGTGGCTCAGGTCAGCGCCGTCGCCCGAGCCCCAGAAGACGATAACTTCACCAGGATAGGCCGATTGGCTGGTGGTGATCAGATGACCGTCGGTGTTGTCGGTCACCGCCGCCAGAGCGCCATCATAGGAATCGAACCCAAAGGCACTGGACACTATCGTGATCGGCGCTGGTTGGCTGGTCTGAATCGAGCCGCTCTGGTCGGTGTATGACACGGTGATCGTTCCCGTTCCCACGGGAGTCGTGGATGGAAGAACTACGGCAAGCTGGGTAGGAATCGCGTAATAAAACGCCGGATGCACAGCAGGCGCGTCGCCAATTGTGACCGAGACGCTGGCGCCGTTCAACGTTTGCGGCAGGGGACCCTTGGTGCCATCCTGCAAAACAAGCTGGCTCCCTGGCTCCGCCAGATTGGAACCATAAATGACGATCAGCGTTCCCGGCGCGATGCCGTAGTTGGGCGCATTGGGCAGGATCGAGCTGTAGTTGTTCAGCACCGCGGCGATTGACGGCGCGCCCAGGGTGACGCTTCCTTCCTCGATCGCCGTCCCGGACGTGTTGTAGGTGACGTATTGCAGCGTGATTGAGGTGCTGCTGACGATTGTCACGATGACCTTGGCGTAATTGCCCTCATTGGTATGCACGGCGAAGATCTCGTTAACTGTGAGGCTGCTGCTGCTGATTGGGGCTGTCGAATACTGGAACGTTGCGAGAACGGTCTCCGTGAGGAAGTTGAACTCGGCGCTGCCCGCCAAGCCCGGGCTAGACAGCCTAGCTGAGCCCACGGGGCTAATACCGCTGCTAGAGCTCCACGAAATATCCTCTCCCGATGATCCGGTCGCTCCAGTATCCAGGTTCAGGTTGGTTTGCGCCAAAGCGGCCAGGGGCAGTGCCGACGCCACGGCAGCTAGGGCTGCGGTATAAAGTAATTTATGCATTGCTCCTCCTGCAATATTATGAGCGACGGACTTATTCTATATCCTGTTACCGCCAGAGCGATCCAAAATGTCGCAGGCTTATCCGGCTCGTGATGCGGGCTGGCCGGAAGATAACATTGCACTGTCATAAGAAGTTGCATTCGTTGCAGCGCGGACCTTTGAGCTAAGGGCTTATCGGGCCTGCCCCACGCGAGATGATTGCGGGCGCGGATGCTACACTGATCGGTGGTGGCGTTCGAACACATCCTGTTCGCGGTGGATGAGGCTGGTATTGCGCTGGTGACCATCAACCGGCCGGAGAAACGGAACGCGCTTTCGCGAGCGGTGGTGATGGAATTGGGAGCGGCGTTCGGCCGCGTCGCGGAAGATGCGGCGATTCGCGCTGCGATCGTGACCGGCGCGGGCGATACGGCGTTTGTGGCGGGAGCGGATATCGGCGAACTGGCGGCGCTTTCGGCCGTGGAAATGCGCCAGTACGCGCTCGACGGGCAGCGGGTGTTCCGGCGCCTGGAGACCGCGGGCAAACCGTCGGTGGCCGCGGTGAACGGATTTGCGCTGGGCGGCGGGCTGGAACTGGCGATGGCGGCGACGGTGCGGGTGGCATCGGAGAACGCCAGGCTGGGGCAGCCGGAAGTGAAGCTGGGGCTGATTCCGGGTTTTGGCGGGACGCAGCGGCTGCCGCGGCTGGTAGGCCGCGGGCGCGCTCTCTGGATGCTGGCTTCGGGCGAGCCGATTGACGCGGCCGAAGCTTGGCGCATCGGCCTGGTGAACGCGGTGGTGCCGCTGGCGCAATTGCTGGGTGCGGCGCGCGCGTGGTTGGAAAAGGTTTTGAAGAACGGCCCGCTGGCCGTGCGGCTGGCGATGGAAGCGGTGGATATGGGCCTCAACGGCGGCGTGGAAGAAGGACTGCAATTGGAAGCGGCGCTGTTCGGAGCGAGTGCGGCCAGCGAAGACCGCCGTGAAGGCACGCGGGCGTTTCTGGAGAGGAGGAGCCCGGCGTTTACCGGGGAGTGAACTATGTCGCGAGTATGGGAAGGCCAGCTAACGGCCGCGGGGCTGCGATTTGCCATCATCGTCAGCCGCTTCAACAGTTTTATTACCGACCGCCTGCTGGCGGGCGCGATGGACGCGTTGACGCGCACGGGTGCGGCGGCGGACCTGATTGAGATCATCAAGGTGCCAGGCTCATGGGAGATACCGCTGATGGCGGCGGAAGCGGCGCGGGCTCACCGCTATGACGCGGTGATCTGCTTGAGCGCGCTGATTCGCGGCGACACGCCGCATTTCGACTACATTGCCGCCGAAGCCGCCAAGGGGATTGCGCAGGCCAGCCTGGAGACGGGGATCCCAGTAGCGTTTGGCGTGCTGACCACGAACACGCTGGAGCAGGCCATCGACCGGGCCGGAGCCAAGGGCGGGAACAAAGGTTTCGACGCCGCCATGAGCGCCATCGAAATGGCCAACCTTCTCCGCGCGATGCGCCAGGCCACCTAATGCCCGCCCGCCGCAGGTCGCGCCAGCGCGCCTTGCAGATCCTCTTCTCATGGGATGCGCGCCGCCAGCCTCTCGAGGAGGCGATAGACGCGTACTTCGACACACTGTACGCGGACGAGCGTCCGGAGCGCGACGCCTTCGCGGTCAGCCTGGTGGAAGGGGCCATCGCCCACATCGAGGAAGTGGATGGGCTGATCAGCCGCCACGCCGAACACTGGCGCATGGAGCGAATGCCGGCTGTCGACCGCAACATCCTGCGGCTGGGGGTTTACGAAATGCTCCATGGCGCCACACCCGCCGCGGTCACCATCGACGAGGCGCTGGAGCTGACGCGCAAGTTTTCCGGCGAGGAATCGGTGCAATTCGTCAACGGGGTCCTGGACGCGATTCACCGCAACCAGCGTGCGGGCGCTTCCGATGCCGAGGCGAGCGGGGAATCCGGCTAGGGGGACGCAGGGATGGACAATGTAAAATCTGCTTCGAAATTCGGCCCGGGACGTGTTACACTGGAGTTCTTCCGCGTCCGACCAAAATTCCAACCGTGTTCACCTGGTGTACTGGAGGTTTTCTTGAATAAGATACGCATTCTCGTATATGCGGCGCTCGGTAGCGTGCTCTGCGCGGCTGCACTCGAGGCCCAGACGCCGGCCGCCGTCAATGTCATTAATGGGAACGGGCAATTGGACTGCCAAAGCTGCATCAAAGACACGTTCATCAAGTTCGATCCGATCGCTGTGCAAGTAGTCGATGCCAGCGGAAGACCGGTGGCCGGTACTACGGTGACCTGGTCGGTGACCTCCGGGAGCGCGTATTTTATCCCGCCGAACGACTTTGGCGCCAGCAGCATCACCACCATCACTGACAACACGGGGTCGACATCGGCCCCGATTGGGCAACTGGAGGTGCTGGAGTCCGGTGGCGCACAGTTTGGGGTGTCGAGCACGATTACCGCGACTGCGGGCAGCGCCAGCGCCACATTTTACGAAACCCAGGCGTCGGAGGTGAACCCAGGGCCAGGAACGATCGATGTGGTGGTGAACTACCCGACCGATCCGGAGGGGCCTCAGTACACGCCAATCACGGGGACCGCCGGTTCGGTGGGACCATCCTTTAACGTAGGCGTTTACACCGTCACCTTGACGGGCATTCCCAATATTGACTTGTTTCTGGCTAATTATGACAACACCGTCTCGCCGCCCGTCTACACCATCGGACCGTCGGCCAACGTACCCTCGGCTTACTGCGAGACGCAGCCGGGCGCCGGCCTTTATACGGTGCTGAGCAACAGTTCGGGCATTGCAACCTGCAACGTTAAGTTCGGCCCGGTGGTTGGCTCGGGAACCTATGTGGTCGTCACCGGAGGATCGGTGCCGGCGACGGCGGGCGCCATTCCGGATTCTAATTTCATGACCGGCTTTTGGGATCTCACGGTAACGGCGCCGACGGTGCGCAGCGTCACGGTTGTCAACGGCAACAACCAATCCGCCCTGGCGGGCACGACACTGCAGCCGCTGGTGGCTGAGGTGCTGGATCCTTCGTCGAGTCCGCTGCAGGGCCAGGGTGTCACGTGGGCCGCAACGCCGGCCAACGCGATCCAGCTTAACAACGTTACGTCGAGCTCCGATGCCAATGGGATAGTTGAGGTGCTGAACCCGGTGCTGAGCACATCGGCAGCCGGCACCATCACTGTCACGGCTACTTCCAATACCAACGCAAAGGCGGTGGCGATATTCACCATCGTCGCCTCGCAACCCATAACGGTGAGCAGTCTGACCATCCAAACCGGAAACAACCAGACCGCGGTGGAAGGCGTGGCATTCACCAATCCGCTGGCAGTCACCGTGATAGGCAGCAACGGCGCACCGGTGGCCGGTTCCCCGGTTTCGTTCGCCGCAAGCGGGCCGGTTACGCTTTCGGCGAGCTCGACGACCACCAGTTCGAGCGGCGTGGCGCAGGTGACGGCAACCGCGGGGGTTACAGCGGGCTCGGCCACGGTGACCGCCTCGATCGGCGGGCTGAGCCAGGTCTTCAATCTGACCGTGGTGCCGCCGGGGCCGAACCTTACGGTTTCCAGCTTCGTGAATGGCGCCGATGGCCAGGTCGGTTCTATTTCGCCGTGCAGCGTTGCGGCGATTGTCGGCGCGGGAGTTGCCGCGGGCGGGGCCGCCCTGGCGCCGGTGGTGGGACCGTTGCAGTATGACTTGGCCACCGATACGGTCAACTTCGGCACCAGCCAGACGCCGCTCTTGGCGCCGCTCTTTGCGGTCTCCAATGTCACCGGCCAGCAGCAAATCCTGATTCAGGTGCCCTGCGAAGTGACGCCGGGAACGGTTCCGGTAACGGTGACCGTGAACAATGGCAGCCAGACCCTCAACGTTAAGGTGCTCCCGGCCAGCCCGGGCATCTTCCAGACACTTATGTCGGACGGAGTGGTGCGCGCGGTAATCGAGCGGCCGGACGGCTCTTTTGTGAGCCCGTCCAACCCGGCAAGGCGGGGCGAAACCGTCACGGCTTTCGTCACCGGCCTTGGACCGGTGAGCCCGCAGATCGGGACCAACGGGCTGCCCATTCCGGGAACGCCTTCCACGGTTAACGGCCAGGTGATTGTTGGCATCCAGAACGAAGGCGTGCCGGTCACGGAGGCGCAATTGGCGTTCGATATGGTCGGCGTATATACGATCCAGTTCGAGATCCCAAGCGATGCACAGCAAGGCGATAACATCGTTTTCTCGGTGGGACTGGTACCGGTCGGCTCGAGTCAGGCGTATTACAGCAACAGCACCGGCAGTAAGATTCCCATTGAGTAGCTCGTTCCTCTGCTTGCGGGGGCCAGGAACTCAATTCCCGGCCCTCGCTTCTTCCAATAAGTCCAGCCCAGGCAGCAAGACCGGCTGCGCGTCAAAGCCGTGTCAGCCTTCGTTTTTTGTTCGCCATTTAGTCTATATGTAGTGTGTACCGCGATCAGTGTAGATTCGGTGGTACCTCAGTAACTCCGTCCTAATCAAAGACTTCCCGCAAAAATGTTCTTGCAAAGCCCAGGTCCTCGTGGCACTATAGCTTGTGGTGGAGTAAAACTGGACCAAAAGTGGGCGATTGGACTCAAGAACTGCTGATGGTTGAACCCCCGCGGGGGATGTATCCCAGCCGGCTGGACGACAAAGGCCGGGCGAAAATGCCGGCGGCGTTCCAGCAGTTTTTTGCCGCGCTGCGTGAGAAGAAGCTCTTTGTAACCAGCTTGGACCGGCGCATAGCACAAATATACCCGATGGCGGTCTGGCGTCAAAACGAAAAATTCTTCGATAGCTATCGGGAAGACCCGCGTTTGGCGCGCAACGTCGCTTTCAACGCGGCGGACCTGGGCGCGGAAGCGGAGATGGACGCGCAGGGGCGGATTCTGTTTGCGCCAGAGCTGCGGCGCGAATTGGGAATCGAGAACGCTCCGGTGCGGCTGTTCGCATATCGCGGCCGAATCGAAGTGCTGAGCGAGAAGCTGTACGAAGACCGCAAGCGGGAAGCCTCCGCGACGGCGCCCGAGGACGTGGCGAAACTAGAGGCGGCGGGGCTGGTCTGATGGCTTATGCATTTTTCGGTGATGGCCGACGAGGCGCTCGCGCTGCTGGCAGTGCGGCCGGACGGCATCTACCTGGACGCCACCACGGGGCTGGGCGGGCACACGGCGCTGATTGCGGCGCGACTGGTAAGCGGGTTTGTGATCGCCAACGACCGCGACGCGCAATCGCTCGCGACGGCGCGGCGCAACACGCAAGCGCTCGCCGGACGCATCCGGTTTCACCAGGGCACATTCGGGATGCTGGCGCAGACAGTGCGCAGCGAAGGTTTGGAAAAAGTGGACGGCCTGCTGGCCGACCTGGGCGTGAGCCGGTATCAGTTGACCGCGCCCGAGAGAGGTTTTTCGTTCTTGACGGATGGGCCGCTGGACATGCGCATGGATACGAGCCAGGGCATGACGGCGGCGGATCTGGTCAATCACACAGCCGAGAAGGCACTCGCCGACTTGATTTTTCAATTGGGCGAAGAAAGGAGGGCGCGGAAGGTAGCCAGAGCAATCGTCCGCGCACGGCCCATACGGAGCACACTACATCTAGGCAACGTAGTGGAGCGGGCCGTGCGCCGGACGGGCCGTCTGCATCCGGCCACGAAGACATTCATGGCCCTGCGGATGGCGGTGAACGACGAGCCTGGAGAGTTGGACCGGCTGCTCGAGACAGGGCCGGAGATTTTGCGCGAAGGCGGCCGGATGGTGGTGCTCAGCTTCATGAGCATCGACGACCGCAAGGTGAAAGTGCGATTCCGGGAACTGGCGCGGCAAGGGCGTGCCACGGTTCTCACCAAACATCCCCTGGTGCCGGGCGACCGGGAGACAACGGAAAACGCGGCATCGCGCAGCGCCAAGCTGCGCGCCATCGAAATCGTTGAGAGAAGGAACTAGACCACTATGGCGACCATGCCAGCATTCTTAGGTAAGGCGGCGAGCGCGGGCGCAAGCGCAGCCATCGCTGTGCCGGCCGTTGCGCGTCTGGAACAGGATCCCTGTCGCCTGCGGTCGTTGCCGCTGGATGACGTGCTGTTCTACTCGAAGAAGATCGATAACTCGCGGCTGGTGCGGGCCGCGGACCCACGGGCCCGAGGCGCATGCTGGAGCGCGGTGGGAGTGGCAAGCCTGCTGCTGGTGCTGCTCGCCGGCACGCTGGTTCCCTGCCTGGCCGGCCGCCTGGAAGGTTACAGCCTGGAAGCGCTAAAGGGCGAAGAGCGGCGGCTGCTGGACGAGCGCCGCACGCTGGATTTACAGGAAGCCGAGCTGCTGAGCCCGGACCGCCTTCAACAGTTGGCGGAGCGGCAGAACCTGGTGACGCCGAAGGCGGGCCAGGTGGTGCATCTGGACGGCAACAAACCGGACAGCGCTTTTGCGCTGGTAAAGTAGCGGGAACGGGGAGCGTGATTGGTTCACGCAGCGCGGCATGCTGGAGCGACGTCTCAAATGGCTCGCGGGATTCATCCTCATCTGGGGCGGGCTGATTCTCTGCAAGCTGATCTCCTTGCAGGTGGTCGATCACCGGCAATATGCCGGGCTGGCGCGGTCGCGCCAGGAGCAGGTCATCAAGATACTGGCCCCGCGGGGCGCGATTCTTGACCGCACGGGCGCGCCGCTGGCGATGAGCGTGCCCACTCAAGCGGTGCTGGTCAATCCTCAAAAAGTGCCCGATCTGGGCGTGGCGGCCGACATCCTTTCCATGGTTTTGACGATGGACCGCGCGGACCTGTACGCGCGCCTGGAAGCGGCGCGCGAGGATGGGCGCGGCTACTTCGTGGTGAAACGGAAGGCAACCTGGGAAGAGGCGCAGCGGTTGCGCGGCATGGCGTTCGACTGGATCGAGATCGAGACCGGTAGCGAACGGCATTACCCGAACGGGCCGCTGGCGGCGCACATTCTGGGCGGCGTGGATTTCGCGGAAAAGGGCAACTCGGGCGTCGAAAAAGAGCTGGAGACGGATCTGGAAGGGGCGCCGGGCGAAGAGCGGGTGTTGACCGACGTCAAGGGGCGGGGGATCGATGCGCTGGTGGAATCGGAGCCGAAGCCGGGTGCGACGCTGACGCTGACCATCGACGAGCGGCTTCAGTTTGTGGCGGAGCGCGAGCTGGCCGCGCAGGCGGAGGCGAAGGGCGCGCACAGCGGGAGCGTGGTGGTGATGAACCCGCACAACGGCGACATTCTGGCGCTGGCGAGCTACCCCGGTTACGATCCCAACCTGCCGCCGAGCCGCGCGGACAATCCGGAAGCGCGTCTCAATCATGCGATTTCGGTGCCGTTCGAGCCGGGATCGGTGTTTAAGGTGATCACATTGTCGGCGGCGCTGGAGACTACGTCGCTGCGGCCGCAGAGCATGATCGATTGCGGTCGCGGATCGATCACGCTGTTCGGGCGAACGATTCACGAAGCGCACGGTGGCTACGGCGTCATCTCGATGGCGCAGGTGCTGGCGCATTCGAGCAATGTGGGCGCGATCAAGATCGGCATGGTGGTGGGCGAAGCGCGGATGCACGAATACGTCTGCCTTTTCGGGTTCGGGGAGAAAACGGGTATACCGCTGCCGGCGGAATCGCGCGGCCGCCTGCGCAATTTAGAGAGGTGGAGCAAGATCTCGCTGCCTTCCATCTCGATCGGGCAGGAAGTTTCGGTGACTGCCCTGCAGTTGGCGCAGGCGACTTCGATCGTGGCCAACGGCGGCCTGTTGGTGAGGCCGCGGCTGGTCCTGAAGAAGGGCGGCCAGGATGTGCCGGCGCCGGAGCCGGTGCGGGTGATCAAGCCCGAGACGGCGATGATCATGCGGCAAATGATGGAGGGCGTAGTGCTTCTGGGGGGGACTGGGTATCCGGAGGCGCGCCTGGAAGGATACTCGGACGCGGGGAAGACCGGGTCCGCGCAGATCTACGATGTGGCCGCCAAGCACTATACGCATTACTACAACGGTTCGTTTGTCGGGTTTGCGCCTCTCAACAATCCGTCCATCGTGGTCGTGGTGACGCTCAACGGGACGCACGGCAACCTGGGTTACGGCGGCAGAGCGGCGGCCCCGGTGTTCCATGCGGTCGCCAGCGAAGCCTTGCGGGTACTCGATGTTCCCAAGGACCTGCCGGATGCGCCGGCACCCGTCCAGGTGGCGGACGACGACGCGAACAAGGACGATTTGGCGATCGCCGACCTGGGGTCGGCCGAACCGAATATCCTGGAAGAAGAGGGCGATGATGCGCCGGCGCCGGGCCCCGCGGTTCCAGGCGGGCCGACGGTTCCGGACTTCAAAGGCAAGACCATGCGCGCGGTGCTGGCCGAAGCGGTGGAAAAAGGATTGCCGGTGGTTCCCGACGGTAGCGGCGTGGCGCGCCTGCAGTATCCGCCGGCCGGGAGCGTGTTGCGGCAGGGAGAACGGATTCGAGTGCGTTTTTCGCGATGAAGCTAGGCGAGGTACTCTCGGGGATCCGTCTGCGCCGCCCGGCGCCGCCGGACCTGGCGAACGCCGATGTTGCGGGGCTCGAATACGATTCGCGGCGGGTACGCGAGGGATACCTGTTTTTTGCTTTTCCGGGCAGCCGGGCTGATGGCCGCGACTTTGCGCGGGCCGCGCTGGAGCGGGGCGCAGTAGCAGTGGCGAGCGAATCGCCCGCGCCGGCGGGTCTGGAAGGGCGCTGGATCGAGGTGGATCACGGCCGCCAGGCGCTGGCGCGCGCCGCCCGGCTGTTTTACGGCAAGCCGGACGAGCAGGTGGCGCTCACGGGGATCACCGGAACCAACGGGAAAACGACCACCGGGTTTCTGATCGATTCGGTGCTCCGGGCGGCGGGCTTGACTACGGCACTGGTGGGCACTATTGAGTATCACCTGGCGGGACACGTATTGCCGGCGGTGAACACGACGCCGGAATCGCTGGACCTGATCCGGATGCTGGCTGAATTGCGGGGCGAAGGCGGCACGCATGCCACCATGGAGGTTTCCTCGCACGCGCTCGAGCTGGGACGGGTGTACGGGCTGCGCTTCCATACCGCCGTGTTCACCAACCTGACGCGCGACCACCTGGATTTTCACGGCACGATGGAGGCTTACTTCGCGGCCAAGCAAAAGCTGTTCGCAGCATCGGGCGGCGAGCCGCCGGCTTTCGCCGTGCTGAACCGCGACGACAGCTATGCGCGCAGCTTGCAAACCGCGCCCGAGACGCGGGTCCTCTGGTACGGGCTGGGCCAGGATCCGGATCTGCGGGCGCTGCATATTTCCTCCGGAAGCCAGCGGCTGCGCTTCGATGTGCAGTTTGGCAAGCAGCGGTTCGCCGTGGAATCGCCGCTGATCGGCAGGATCAACGTCTATAACATCCTGGCGGCATGCGGCGCGGGATTCTCCTATGGTTTGGCGCCGGAAACGATCGCCCACGGCATTGCTGCGCTACAGGCTGTGCCGGGACGGTTCGAGCGAGTGGATGAAGGCCAGCCGTTCGTGGTGGTGGTGGATTACGCCCACACGCCGGACGCGTTGGAGAACGTGATCGCGGTGGCGCGCGGGTTGAATCCTAAGCGGGTGATCACGCTGTTTGGATGCGGGGGCGACCGCGACCGCACCAAGCGGCCGCTGATGGGGCAGGCGGCAGCGGAGCTGAGCGATTTCGTGGTGTTGACGAGCGACAACCCGCGTTCGGAAGATCCGCTGGCGATCATGAACGACGCGCTGGTGGGGATCCGCCGCGTCGACAAACCGCACGTGGTGGAACCAGACCGGGCGGCCGCCATTGCGCGCGCGCTCAATGAAGCGCGCGAAGGCGACCTGGTGATTTTGGCCGGGAAGGGTCACGAGACGTACCAGGTTTTGCAGGACAGGACCATCCCATTCGACGACCGGGCGGTGGCCCGCGAAGTGCTGCGAGGTTATGGGTATCATCGGCCGGCTGAACCATGACCTTGGATTTACAGGAGGTTGCGCGTGCCGTCGCGGCGGCAGGCGAGGTGCCGGCGCTGGCGGTGGCGGGCTGGAGCGTGGACACCCGGACACAGCAGCCAGGCGATGTATATTTTGCACTGCGCGGCGCGAGTCGCGACGGCCATGATTTTGTGCCGCAGGCGCTGGCGCAAGGCGCGGCGGCGGTGGTAGTGGAAGCGGCGCGGAGTGCGGGCCCGGACGGCAAAGCGTTGCGGGTGGCGGACACGTTGGTGGCGCTCCAGGACCTGGGACGGTGGGCGCGGCGGAAGTGGGGCGGGACGGTGATCGGGGTGACAGGCAGCGCGGGTAAGACCACCACTAAGGACGCAATTGCGCATCTGCTCGAGGTGCGCGGGCCGGTGGGGCGGACGGTGGGCAACCTGAACAACCACATCGGCGTGCCGCTTTCGATTCTACGGCTGCCGGACGCGGCGCGGACAGCGGTGCTCGAAATGGGGATGAATCATCCGGGGGAGATTGGCGCGCTCGCCGGAATGGCGCGGCCCGATATCGGCGTGATCACCAACGTCGGCTACGCGCACGTGGAGTTCTTCGATTCCCTCGAAGGCATCGCGGCGGCCAAGCGGGAGTTGATCGAGAGCCTGCCGCCGGACGGCGTAGCGGTGCTGAACGCCGACGACGCTCGCGTCCGCGGTTTTCGCGACGCGCACCCGGGGCGTTCGGTGACGTTCGGTTTTTCAGACGATGCGGACGTGCGCGCCGAAGGCGTGGCGGCGGATGGTGCGGGGACACGGTTTCGCGCCCTGGGCGTCGATTTCGAGACCACTCTCGCGGGCCGCCACGCGGTGATGAATCTGCTGGCCGCGTTGGCGGTGGCGCGGGTGGTCGAGATTCCGCCGGAGGGACTCCGTGACGCGGTCGCGAGCTTCACGGTGGATGCGATGCGCGGCGGGCGCTCCATCCACAATGGCATCGTGGTGTGGAACGACTGTTACAACTCGAATCCGGAGGCGGCGCAGCGGATGATCGACGTGCTTGGCCAGACGCGCGCGGCGCGTCGCTTCGCGGTGCTGGGCGAGATGCTGGAGTTGGGGCACGCCGCCGAGGCGCTGCACCGCCAGGTGGGCGCTTACGCGGCGCGGCACGGAATAGATGTTCTCGTCGGCGTGCGCGGCCAGGCGCGGCTGATGGTGGAAGCGGCGGCAGAGGAGGGAGTCCGCAGCGCGCAGTTTTTCGAGGACCCGGCTGAGGCGGGGGAATCCGTCCGTGAAATGGCGCACGCGGGAGACGCGGTGCTGTTCAAGGGCTCGCGCGAGGTGCGCATGGAACGGGCGTTAGAAAGGTTTCTAGCGGAGGGGCCGGGCACGTTCAACGATTCAGGCCGCTCCTGACTTGGCGCGATGTTTTACTACCTACTCTACGAACAGCTCTTCCGGTATGTCAGCCCATTCCGTGTCTTCCGCTACACGACGTTTCGCACGGCGTTCGCCAGCCTGACGGCGCTGTTCCTGTGCATCGCGCTGGGACCGTGGCTAATCGCCAAACTACGGCAGTTTCAAATTGGCCAGTTCATCCGCGAGGAAGGCCCAAAGTCGCACCAGAGTAAGGCCGGAACGCCGACCATGGGCGGCGTGCTGATCATCATTTCGATCGTGATCCCGACCCTGCTGTGGGCGGATCTGCGCAACGTTTACGTGTGGGTGGCGATCGCCGCGCTGATCGGCTACGGGTGGATCGGATTTCTGGACGATTACGCCAAGGTCACCAACCGGCGCAACCTGGGAATGTCGGGCAAAAGGAAATTGTTTTATCAGTTTGTGGCGGGCTTTGGCTTCGCCGCCGCTCTGCTGGTGCTGCGCGCGCATGGGCAGTTTTCCACCGCGTTGAATATTCCGTTTATCAAGAACTATCAGCCCTCGCTGTTGATCGGCGGGCTGCTGGCAAATCCCTGGACATACCTGGTCGGCGTGCTGCCGTTCGTTGTCTTCGTGGCGCTGGTGGTGGTGTTTTCGTCGAACGCGGTGAACCTGACGGACGGGTTGGACGGCCTGGCAATCGGGCTGATGGTGATTTCGGCGGGCGCGCTGACGATGCTGACCTATGCCGGCGGGCACGCGCAACTGGCCCAGTACCTGCAACTGGCCCGCAACCCGCATTCTTCGGAGCTGACGGTGTTCTGCGGCTCGATGACCGGCGCCAGCCTGGGGTTCCTGTGGTACAACGCGCACCCGGCGGAAATCTTTATGGGTGACGTGGGATCGCTCGGGTTGGGCGGCAGCATGGCGGTGGTGGCGGTGCTGATCAAACAGGAAGTGCTGCTGGTCTTTATCGGCGGCATTTTCATTCTGGAGGCGGTTTCGGTGATTCTGCAGGTGGGGAGCTACAAGCTGCGCCACGGCAAACGCATTTTCAAAATGGCGCCGCTGCACCACCATTTCGAGGCGCTGGGGTGGACTGAATCGAAGATCATTGCCCGCTTCTGGATTGCGGGCCTGGTGCTGGCACTGTTCGCGTTGACGACGTTGAAGCTGAGATGACAACGAACTGGGCCGGCGCCAGAGTGCTGGTGGTCGGCATGAAGAAATCGGGGCTGGCATCGGCGCAACTGCTGGCGGGCCTCGGCGCGCGCGTGCGGGCTACCGACCTGAAGCCGCTGGCCGAACTGGGCGAAGCGGCGGAAGCGTTGGCGCGCCTCAATATTCCATTTGAATTGCAGACGCCGGCGGTGTTTTTGGATTGCGACGCGGTAGTGATTTCGCCCGACGTGCCGGCGGACCTTGCGCCGCTCGAAGCCGCTCGCGCGCGCGGCGTGAAAGTGATCGGCGAAGTCGAGCTGGCGGCGCCGTTCCTGAAAGGGCGGACGATCGGCGTCACCGGAACCAACGGCAAGACCACGACTACCAGCCTGATCGGCCATATCCTGGGTGCGGCGGGCGTCGAGACGCAGGTGGGCGGCAACATCGGAACGCCGGTGACGGCGATGATCGCCAGCTCGCGCGAGCAGGGCTGGAACGTGCTGGAGCTTTCCAGCTTTCAACTGGAGACCATCTGCGAATTCCACGCGCACGTGGGGCTGGCGCTGAACGTCACGCAGAATCATCTGGACCGGCATCACAGCTTCGAGAATTACGCGGCGGCCAAGGCCCGGCTGTTTCGCAACATGGGCGCCGGCGACTTCGCCATTCTCAACGCGGACGATCCGGTCACGGCGGGCTATGCCAGACAAACGGCGGCGACGGTGGAATGGTTCAGCGGCGCGCATGAAGTGGAGCGCGGCGCCCACCTGTGCGCCGAGAAGCTGGTGCTCGATGGGAAGCTGCTGATGGAAGCAAGCGAAATTCCGCTGCGCGGGCGCCACAATGTGGAGAACGTGCTGGCGGCGTCGATTGCCGCTGCGCGCGCAGGGGTGAACAGCGACGCGATTGCCGCCGCTGTGCGCACGTTTCAGGCGGTCGAGCATCGGCTGGAGTTTGTGCGCCAGGTCAACGGCATCGACTTTTATAACGACTCGAAAGCCACCAGCGTGGACGCCACGCTGAAGGCGCTGGACGCATTCCCGGGCGGTTTATGGGTGATTTTGGGCGGCAAGGACAAGGGCCTGGATTTTTCCGCGCTGCGCGAGCCCCTGGCGAAAAAGGCGCGCGCGGCGCTGCTGATTGGCGCGGCGGCTCCGAAGCTCGCCGGACAGTTGCGCGGGGCGGTGCCGCTGGTGGAGTTGGGCACCTTGGACGCGGCCGTCCGATACGGCTACCACTACGGCCGCGCGGGCGACACGGTGCTGCTGGCGCCGGCCTGCGCCAGTTTCGACCAGTTTCGCAGCTTCGAGCAACGCGGGGAAGTCTTCAAAGAAACTGTGGGCCAACTCGAGCGGGAGAGCTGACATGGCGCAACGACTCAAGACCGACTGGATTCTGTTCTGGGCTGTGCTGGCCCTGCTGCTGTTCGGCCTGCTGATCGTTTACAGCGCCTCCTCGATCATGGCCCGGCTGGACGCGCGCTACAACTCGAGCTGGTATTTCGCGATCCGCCAGGCGGGTTACGCGGTGGTGGCGGTGGTGGCGATGATGGCCCTGAAGCGCACGCATTACCGCAAATTTCAGGATCCGGCGGTGGCTTTTAGCGCCATTGGCGTGGCGCTGATGCTGCTGTTCACGGTGTACTTCGTGGATACGGCGCACCACCGCTGGCTGCGGCTGGGAGGGCCGGTGGGAGTGCAGCCATCGGAACTGGCCAAGCCGGCGCTGGTGATCTTCCTCGCATTCTTCGTCACCTGGCGCGCGCGCGCCATCAACGATGCGCGGCACACGCTGTTGCCGGCGGCGCTGGCGGTGGGGTTTCTGATTTTCGCGGTGGTGGTGCCCGACCTGGGAACGGCGGTGGTGCTGGGCGTGGCGGCCATGGTGGTTTTCTTCGTGGCCGGGCTTCAATGGCGATATTGCTTCATCGTGGCGGCGATCGCGTTTCTGGGGCTGGTGGTTTCGATCTTCGCGGAACCTTACCGGCTGGGGCGCGTGATCCGCTTCTTCGACCCCGGTTTCCAGTACGTGTCGCGCATCGATCCACACGGCTGGCTCAAGGCGCGCAGCGAGCGGACGCTGCGCACACGGGATACCAACTACCAGTTGGAGCAGTCGCAGATCGCGGTGGGCGCGGGAGGCGTGGCGGGCGTCGGGTTGATGAACGGGCGGCAAAAGCTGCTGTACCTGCCGGAGGCGCACACCGATTTCATTTACGCGGTGGTGGGTGAGGAGATGGGCCTGATCGGGACGGTTGGTCTGCTGGTGGGGTTCCTGGTGATCTTGTGGCGCGGCCTGCGCGCCACACTGCGCATCCGCGACGATTTCGGCCGCTACCTGGCGTTGGGCGTGACCGTGGTGATCGTGGTGCAAGGGTTCATCAACATGAGCGTGGTGCTGGGCATCATGCCGACCAAGGGGATTCCACTGCCGATGATCAGCTACGGCGGCAGCTCGCTGGTGAGCACGCTGGCGCTGCTGGGAATTTTGATGAACGTGAGCGAGCATGCCGGGTGAGGGCGCCGCGCGCGCCCCTTTTTTGATGGCCGGTGGAGGAACCGGGGGGCACGTGATTCCGGCGCTGGCGGTGGCGCGGGAATTGCGGCGGCGGGGCCACGACGTGTTTTTTGTGGGTACGGAGCGGGGCCTCGAAGCGAGGCTGGTTCCGGCGGCAGGGTTCGAATTGAAGAAGATCGAAATCGGCGCGCTAAATCGAGTGAGCACGAGCCAGAGGCTGGCGACGCTGGCGCGTTTGCCGTTCGCGACGCTGGCTTCGATGAGCTACCGGGCGTCGGCGGTCTTCAGCATGGGCGGTTACGTGGCTGGGCCGGCGGTGATGGCGGCGCTGGTAAAACGCGTCCCCGTGGTGGTGATGGAGCCGAACGCGATTCCGGGGTTCACCAATCGCGCCATCGGGCGGCTGGTGGCGCGTGCCTTGATTGCATTTCCGGAGACCGCGAAGTACTTCGGGCGGGGCAAGTCCGAGCTGACCGGCCTGCCGGTGCGGGAGGAGTTCTTCGCCATCCCGCCGAAGCCGCGGGGTAATCGGCTGCACCTTCTGATCACCGGCGGCAGCCAGGGGTCGCGCACGCTCAACCGGGCCAGCCGCGAAAGCTGGCCGCTGTTCCGCGCGGCGGGGTTTGCGGTCCGCATCGTACACCAATGCGGCTCGAACGGCGCCGAAGAGATGCAGCAGGCGTTCGCGGCTTCCGGTCTGGACGGAGAGGTGACACCGTTCATCGCCGACATGCCGGCGGCATTCCGTGAGGCCGACCTGGTGGTGTGCCGCTCCGGCGCCGGAGCCGTTGCGGAACTGGGTGCGGCGGGCAAGCCTTCCATTCTGGTTCCATTCCCGTTCGCCGCCGACGACCACCAGACGCGCAACGCGGAAGCCATCGAGCGGGGCGGGGCGGCGCGCCTGGTGCGCGACGCGGAGATGAACGGAGTACGGCTTTACGCGCTGGTGCGCGAGCTGGCCGCGGCGGAGGGCGCACTGGAGCGGATGGGCGTGGCGGCGCGTCGGTTCGCGCGGCCCGGCGCGGCACGGCGGGCGGCCGAAATCCTGGAGGAGGTGGCGCGGTGATAGGAGGTTTTGAGCGGGGTTGGCCCGGAAATAATACGGGCGAGCTAAAGCTTGCCAACCTTTTCGATTGACAGTTGCCGCGCAAGCCGAAACAATATAACAAGGAAATGTTTTTTCGTCCACAGCACTTTCACTTTACTGGAATCGGCGGCATCGGCATGAGCGGCATCGCCGAGGTACTGCTGAACCTCGGCTATGAGATTAGCGGCTCGGACTTGCGGCTGTCGCCCACCACCCAGCGGCTGGCGGCGATGGGCGCGCGGATCTATGAAGGCCATGCCGCGGCCAACGTGGCCGGAGCGCGCGCGCTGGTGGTGAGCTCGGCGGTGGACGAGCGGAATCCCGAGGTGCAAGAGGCGCGGCGGCTGCAAATTCCGATCATCCCGCGCGGCGAGATGCTGGCGGAGCTGATGCGCCTGAAATACGGCATCGCGGTGGCGGGCAGCCACGGCAAGACCACCACCACGTCCATGACGGCTACCATTCTGAGCCACGCCGGCCTGGACCCGACGGTGGTGGTGGGCGGAAGGGTCGGCACCATGGGGGGCGCCAACGCCAGAGTGGGGCGCAGCGATTTTTTGGTGGCGGAATCGGATGAAAGCGACGGCTCGTTCGTCAAGCTGGCACCGATTGTCGCGGTGGTCACCAATATCGACCGCGAGCACCTGGACCACTATCCGTCTCTCGAGGCGATCCAGGCGGCATTCGTGGAGTTCGCCAACAAGGTGCCGTTTTACGGCGCTGCCGTTGTCTGCCTGGACGACGCCAACGTGCAGAGCATACTGCCCGCGATCCGGCGGCGCACGATTACCTATGGCACCACGGCGCAGTCCGATATGGAGGCCGGCGAGATCGCCTGCGGTTCTTTTTCGAGCGACTTCCGGCTGCGCACGCGCGGGATTGACCTGGGCCGGTTTCACCTGCGCATTCCCGGCCGGCATAACGTGCTGAACGCTACCGCGGCGGTGACGGTCGCGCTGGAGCTCGAAGTGCAGCCGGACGCGATTCGCGAAGCTCTGGCAACGTTCAGCGGGGTGGATCGCCGTTTTCAGGTGCGCGGCAAGGAGCGGGGCATCACGGTGGTGGACGACTATGGGCACCATCCGACCGAGATCCGCGCGACGCTCGACGCGGCGCGGTTGTGCGGCTTCGAGCGCATCCACGTGCTGTTCCAGCCGCACCGTTTTTCGAGAACGTTTCACCTGATGGACGAATTCGGGCGCGCGTTCCATCAGGCCGACAGCGTTTTCGTGCTGGACATTTACGCGGCTTCCGAGGAGCCCATCGAGGGGGTGACGGCGGAAGCGCTGGTGGAGCGGATCCGCCACTTCGGGCACCGTTCGGTGGAGTACGCGGGCACGATGGCGCGCGGGGTGGATCGCCTGCTGGAGGTGGCGCGCGCGGGGGACCTGGTGCTCACTCTGGGCGCAGGCAACGTGTGGCAGGCGGGCGAACAGGTTTTGGAGCGATTGCGAGTGGAGGCACCCAGTGCCGCGTGAGAGCAAGAAAAACGGCGGCATTCGCTGGCGGCTGTGGCTGGGCGTGGCCGCGCTATGCCTGGCGTGCGCATCCACCGCGGTGGCAGCCTTGAAACTGCGACACTACGTGGCCACCGATCCGCGGTTCGTCCTGTCGCGCGACCGCAGGGGCGCGCTGGCGATCGTTGGGCTGCGCTACGCCTCGCAATGGAAGGTGCGGCACGTCTTCGACGCCGATTTCGGCCACGGAATTCTTTCCGTTCCGCTGGACGAGCGGCGCCGCCGCTTGCTGGCGATCGATTGGGTGGAGGACGCGTCGGTTTCGCGCGTCTGGCCGGACCGGCTGGTGGTGCGCATCCACGAACGCAATCCGGTGGCGTTCGTCAACCTGGCGAGCAGCGTGGTGCTGATCGACGCCGAGGGCGTGCTGCTGGAGCCGCCGCCGCAGGCTTCATTTACCTTTCCTGTGCTCAGCGGAATTCACGAGGACTCCCCGGACGAGGTGCGGCGCGAGCGGGTGCAGGCGCTGCTGCGGCTGGAAGAGGATATGGGCTATCTGGCCAAGGACGTTTCCGAAGTGGATGCTTCCGATCCGGAAGATATGCGCGTGGTAGTCCAGGTGGATCATAAGGCTGTCTCATTGCTTTTGGGCGATGCCAATTACGGACGGCGCTATCAGAACTTTCTCGGTCACTACCAGGAAATCGAGCAGCGATCGCCGCGGGCCAGCACCTTCGATCTTCGTTTGGATGATCGCATCACCGCTAAGGAATAAGGACGCAATAGGATCATGCCGGTAAAGCCGATATACGCAGTGGGACTCGACGCGGGCAGCAGCAAGACGCGCATGGTGGTTTGCGCACTGGAGGAGGAGCGCCTGCGCCTGCTCGGGTGCGCGGTGGTGGAGTCGCGGGGCTGGGCGAAGGGATCGATTGCGGACCAACGGGCGGTGAGCGAATCCATTCTGGCGGCGCTCGAACAGGCAGAACAGAGCGCCGGCGTTTCGGTGGAGTCGGCGGTGGTGGGGATGGGCGGCCCCACCGCGCGCGGCGCCAGCGGGCGCGGCGTGCTGGAACTGGGTTACCCGCGGGAGATTCAGCAGCGCGATGTAAACCGGGTGAAAGACCGGGCGGCGCGCGTGCAGTTGCAGGAAGACCGCATGGTGCTGCAGTTGTTTCCGCAGGATTTCGTGGTGGACGACCATCCGGGCCATCGCGATCCGCGCAAAATGACGGCGGCGCGGCTGGAGATGAATGTTCACCTGGTTACGGCTTCGGCGCGGGAACACAACGCGCTGGTGGGAGCGGCGAACCAGGCGCACCTGGTGGTGGAAGAAACGGTCTTCGAGGCGCAGGCGGCTTGGTACGCGGCGGTGCGGCCCGAGGAGCGGCGCGAGGGCGTAGTGCTGGTGGACATCGGCGCCGAATCCACTTCCCTGGTGGTGTATTACGGCGAGGCCATGTGCCTGGCTTCGAGCGTGCGGATTTCGGCGGGGCACTTTACCAGCGATCTGGCACGCGGCCTGTGCATCAGCCCGGTGGAGGCCGAGCAGGTGAAGATCGAATACGGGTGCGCGAATGCCATGCATTCCCTCGACAATGTCCTGGTGGAGTTGCCGGCGCCGGAGGGCCGCAGGCCGCGGCAGGCGCCAAAGCGGCACCTCGACCTGATTCTGGAATCGCGCGCCAGCGAGTTGTTCCAGCTCGTGCGCGGCGAGTTGGCGCGGGTGAGCATGGAGCAGTCGTTGACCGGTGGCGTCTTCATTTCCGGCGGCGGCGCCAAACTGGCGGAGATCGCTGACGTGGCGGAGTATGAGCTGGGCTGCCAGTCGCGATTCGGACTGGCGGTGGGAATCGCCGATTGGCCGGAGGCGATGAATGACCCGGAATGGTGCACCGTGGCGGGCCTGGCGATGTACTCGGCAAAACTGAAGCAACAGGCGGAACGGCAGCGGGCGGCGGTGGGTTGGTTGAGCAAAATTCTGTAGCGGGAGGCAAAACGGCAATGGGGTTGATGGATTCGAGTATCGACGGCTTGAAATACGAAATCGCCGAGGAAACGCACCTGGCGACCCGGATCAAGGTGGTTGGCGTGGGCGGGGGCGGATGCAACGCCGTCGCCCGCATGGTGCGGGAAGGCGTGGAGGGGGTTGAGTTCTGTGTGATGAACACGGACCTGCAGGCGCTGGCCGCGGTCGAGGTCTCCAATAAGCTGCAACTGGGGCCGAAGCTCACCAGGGGCCTGGGCGCCGGCGCCGATCCTGAAATCGGCAAGCAGGCGGCGCTGGAAAACACCGACCACATTCTGGAGGTGCTGGAGGGCGCGGACATGGTGTTCGTCACTGCGGGACTGGGCGGGGGAACCGGAACCGGCGCCGCGCCGGTGATCGCCAGCCTGGCCAAGGAAATGGGAGCGCTGACAGTGGCCGTGGTGACCAAACCATTCGGATTCGAAGGGCCGCGGCGCATGCGGCTGGCCGACGAAGGGCTGCAACGGTTGGCCACGGCGGTGGATACCGTGATCGCCATCCCTAACGACCGGCTGCTGGCGCTGGTGCCGCGCGGCACGAGTTTCTTCGAGGCCTTCAAAGTGGCGGACGACCTGCTTCGCCAGGCGGTCCAGGGTATCAGCGACATCATCACCACGCCGGGGCTGATCAACCGCGACTTCTCAGACATCAAAGCCACCATGCTCGGGATGGGCTACGCGATGATGGGTACCGCGGTGGGTCGAGGTGAGAAGGCGGCGGTGGATGCGGCCCGCCGTGCCATCAGTTGCCCGCTGCTCGAGGACTCGCGCATCGCCGGCTCCCGCGGCATCCTGATCAACATCACCGGTTCCAGCCGTCTGGGACTGCACGAGGTGAACGAGGCCTGCTCCATCATCCGCGAGGCGGCCGAATGCGAGGATGCACAAATCAACTTCGGCGTGATTCTCAACGAGAGCCTGGCCGACGCGGTAAAGATCACCGTGATCGCCACCGGGTTCCAGCCGGAGCAGGCGGCGACCGCCGAGCGCCGGTCCGCTGCGGTAACCAAGGTGCGGTCGCTGGGAGCGGAGCCCGAGTCCTTTCTGGCGCCGGCGGCGCCGTTGCCCGAACCCCCGATGCCAGTGGCCGTTCCGGTCGACGAGACGGCCATGGTCGCCGACGACGGATCGATGGAGCTCGATCTGGACGACCTGGATACGCCGGCGTATCTGAGGCAGGGGCGGCTGCTGAACTAGAACGCGAGGCCTGGGAATGGCGGCTGCCTCGGCGCGTCATTGGGCGTGCACGACATCAAAGTGGGTCGGAGGTCCCAGCGGCAGCGTGCGAAATCCAGCTCCGGAGGAGCGAAAGATCGTAGCCCACGGCGTGAGCCGTCGGGATAAGAGGTCAAGCCGCAAAGCCCCGGAACGGGGCGGAAGGCTCCTCCCCGCCGCTGTTTCGCCCCGTTCCGGGGCTGCGAGAGGAAGCATCGGGTTTCCACACGGCTCACGCCGTGGGCTACTCGCTGACGCCCTTCGGGCCGGTGGCGTAACGCGGTGCACGCCTAGGTCTTGACGCCAGCGGATTTTCTCGGAATCCAAGACCTCGCCATTTCATGTCACCCACCCCGTCATTGGTCGACAAGAGCGCGCGGTCGCGGCGCCGGCTATAATCGGAGTTCCCATGAAAGCTCGCGTTTTTGTTTCCTTGAAGAGCACGGTGCTCGACCCGCAGGGACAGACGGTGCGCGCTGCGCTCCAGGGCCTCGGTTATCCGGCGATAGAGGATGTGCGCCAGGGCAAATTCTTCGATATCGCCATTGCCGGCGGTGTCACCCGCGAACAGGCCCGGAGGGATATCGAGACCATCGCTCACGATGTGCTCGCCAACCCGGTGATCGAAGAGTTTCGCGTGGAGTTGCTGGACTGACCGAACCCCGCTCGCGCCCGGCTCGGCCGTGAAGCACAGCGCTCGTCACTGGGCGTGGATTTCGTTCAATCGGGTTCAATTCACCTTCCGCCTTCGCTCGCTGCCGGGGGCTGCATTACCGGCAGGCCGTTCCTCCGGGCGCGATCTCAGAAGGTCCATGGTCTCTCGGACGAGGTTCTCGAAGCGGTCGAGCCCCACTCTTTCTTCGGCTAACTGTCGCGCCCGAGCCGACATTCTCCGGATCCCGACATCGGCGAGACAATGCTGGTGCACCAGTCGGACAGTCGCATGGCGGTGAAGCGGAGCGCAGTGGAGGCGCTTTCCCTTGCAGCCAGGCGTCGAAGGGCGGAGAGTCCGCGCCAGTGGTCCCAAAAAGAAGCGTCGAATTAATGGCGTCCCCGCAGGCCCCAAACGTGGGCGAATCAATGCTGGTCCAATAGCCTATTTGCGGGCTCTTGATCAAAAACGGGGGCAGACGCTAATCCCGGGATTGGTAAAACAATCTTGGGAGATAACGTTTTGACCGAATCCGCGATGATTTTGGGCCTGCCCGATCTCCAGATTACCGACATTCAGCCCAAAGGGGGAATGATGAGGATTTCGGCCCGGTATACCGGGGCGAAATC
>JBAVEN010000040.1:0-5476 GCA_049587755.1 Bryobacteraceae bacterium
GACTCTCGGCCGAGAATCCTACCCCAAAAATGTCGCAGATGTCTTGATACCGAATGTCGCAGATGTCATGATTCCGTACAGGTCTTGCCGCCGGTTCTTTGCGAGCCACGTCGGCAGGAATGCCAACGCTGACCGGGCTCTCGCCCGGTAGGGGCCGGGCATGCCCGGCCCGGCCGCGCTTACAGCAGGTCTTCCAGTTTCTTGCGCAGATCGGCCGCAAGCCGCGGGTTATCGCCGCCGGTCGAAATGGCGAGGTGGAAGCCCTGACGCGAGACCCGCGCGGGAAGGATGAAATCGCACTCGCTGGCCGAATCGGCGATGTTGGCGAATATGCCGCGCCCCTTGGCGGCAACGCCGATGCGATGGTTGGTGAGGCGGTCGTTGGTGGCGGCAAATACGAGCACATACCCGGCCAGGTCGGCGGCGCGGAACGGGCGGCGTACCAGGCGCACAGGGAGGGACTCGAATTCACTCTCGCAATCGGGCGCCACCACGGTGACGCGCGCACCCGCCTCGAGCAAGCCCTTAGTCTTGCGCAACGCTACTTTGCCCGCGCCAACCACCAGCACGGGGCGGTCCTTGAGCGCGACGAAGATCGGATAGTGTTTCAATCCAAACTGTAACACGGCCGGCGGCCACCGCAGCGGCTGAAATCGAGCCGAGCTTGGAGCCGATTCATGCACGGCTGCTATGATTGATGTGCCATGCCGAACGCTATCCCCACAGTGGTCATTGTGGGCCGTCCGAACGTAGGCAAATCGACCCTTTTCAACCGCATAACGGGCCAGCGCCGCGCCATCGTGGGCGACGAACCGGGGATCACGCGAGACCGCATGCACGGACAGGCCGAGCACCGCGGCCGCAGGTTCGAGGTGATCGATACGGGCGGCATCGTGGTGGATGATCGGGAGTACATCCCAAGCCAGATTCTCCGCCAGGCGCAGTTTGTGCTGGAAGGCGCGGCGCAGATTATTCTCCTGGTGGATGGGCGGGCGGAAATCACCGGCGCCGATCGCGACCTGGCGCGCATGTTGCTGCGGCTGGGGCGGCCGGTGACGCTTGCCGTGAACAAAGCCGACACTGCCTCGCATGAGGATTTGGCGAACGCGTTTTACGAGCTCGGCATCGCCAACGTCTACCCGGTTTCGGCCGAACACGCCACGGGGGTGGACGCGCTGCTCGATCATGTGACGGCTGGGTTCGCGGCCGGCGAGGCGGCGCCGGCCGTGGAAACCGAATCCATCAAGGTGGCCATCATCGGCCGGCCCAACGTGGGCAAGTCGACCCTGCTGAACGCGCTCACCGGCCAGGAGCGCGCCATCGTTTCCCCCGTGGCCGGCACCACGCGCGACTCGGTGAATGAGACGGTGGAGCGCGACGGCGTGGAGTACGTTTTCGTCGATACCGCCGGCATACGGCGCAAGGGCAAGACCAAGCTGATGGCGGAAAAGCTGAGCGTAGTGATGGCGCGGCGCAACATTCGCATGGCGCATGTGGTGCTATTGGTGCTGGACGCGGTGGAAGGCGTGTCCACCAACGACGCCACCATCGCCGGCTATGCCCACGAGGGCGGCCGTGCGCTGATTATTTGCGTGAACAAATGGGACGAGCGCAAGAACAGCTCGAAGAACGAATTCGAGCTCGAAATCCGCGACATGTTCAAGTTTCTCGAATATGCGCCCATCAAGTTCATTTCCGCCAAGACCGGCGCCGGCGTGGCAGGGCTGTTCCCGCTGATTCACGAAGTATACGAGGCGGCTTCGCGGCGCATCCCCACCGCCGAACTAAACCGCTGGGTGGAACAACTGCGCTTCGAGGAGCGCAAGATTCTGTATGCCACGCAGGCCTCAATCCGCCCGCCCGAGTTCGTCGTATTCACCGGCGGCAAAGGCGGCCCGCTGCACTTCTCCCACGAGCGCTACCTGATCAATCAACTGCGCCGCAGTTTCGGCTTCCGCGGCACGCCGATCGTGTTGAAGACGAGGGCGAAGGGCGAGGGACGGAAGAAGTAGGGACGCGAGATGGACTTTCACGAACAGCTTTTTGTTGAGACGGACGACTCCTGCGCGATTTGTAGTCTTCGAGGAATTGGGATTCTCACTGAACACCATATTGACGGAGATCCATCGCATACGACCTACGACAATCTGATCGTCCTCTGCCATAATTGCCACCATGCTCACCACAATGACAAAGGTCTGACCACTCGGCAGATCAAGGACCGCAAGCGACATCTTATCGAGAAGACGCTTACTACTTATGGGCTCAGCGCGATGAAGAAAGCAGAGCGAAACAAGTTTGGCGTAGTGGCGATGCCCTTCTTGCTCCACCACTTAGTCGGCCTCGGTTACATGACCGAGGAAGAGCAAACGATGGGATACGGTGAACAGGACGACGCAACGGTCCGGTTCGCGATCACGGAGCGGGGCAAGTCACTCCTGTCCGAATGGTTCCACTAACGATGGCATGTCCTCCTCCAGCGTGCTGAATATTTGCCGCACCAACTGGGGTCTACCGGGTTACCCGGGTAAACTTTTCGATTTGAATCGGCCCCGGTTTGTGATATGCTCATCCCCAACTCCGGGGAGGGGTGTGGCAATGTCCCTTGTGCGCGACATTCTGCAACAGCGCAACAGTCTCTTTTACGTCGAAGAGGGAGACTCCGTGGCCGCGGTGGTTCGGCGGATGGCGGAGCTGAACCTTGGCGCCATCATGGTGATGGGCGGCGGCGAGTTGCGCGGCGTCTTCAGCGAGCGCGACCTGATGCGGCGCGTGGTGCTGGAAGGCCGCGACCCGGAACGAACCACGGTGCACCAGGTGATGACTACCAACGTGGCCGCCATTGAAGATACGGCAACCGTGGAGCACGCCATGGCGGCCATGGAATCGCACGGCTGCCGCCACCTGCCGGTGATGCGCGGCGGAGCGGTGGCTGGCTTTCTTTCCATGCGCGACGTGATCCACCATGAGTTGGCGCAGAAGACCGAAGAGTTGCATCATATGAAGGCGTATATCCACGGAACTTGACCACCGGAATCATCGTTTTCGCCCACGGCTCGCGCCTGGAACCCGCTAACGAAGGGGTGCGCGCGGTCGCCCGCCAGTTGGCCGCCGCCGGGCGGTTCGAAGCCGTGGAACCGGCATTCCTGGAGCTAGGCGAGCCCAGCCTCGAAGGCGCGGTGAAGTCTCTGGTGGCACGGGGCGTTCATGACATCCTGGTGGTCCCCTATTTCCTCACCCTGGGCATCCATCTTGAACGGGATTTGCCAAATATTATCAATCAGATATCGGAGCGCATCGGGCACGTTAGGATTCGTGCGACGCCGCCTCTGGACGGGCATCCCGCCCTGGTGGACGTGCTGCTGGACCGAGTGCGTGCGGCCAGGGGGACAATGCCCGCCGGCGATTTCGGGGCTTCCGCGGACGCCCGCCCGCGGCGCTAGTCCGCGCTAGTGCTGGGTTGAGCCGTCGGGAGACTGTTGAGCAGGCGCCTGTGAGCCGGGCCCTCCCTTTGCCGGCCCCTTCACCGATGGGGACTTTGGAGGCGGCACCATCACTTTGACTGGACAGCCGAACTGGCAACGCCACTCGTTCGCCCGGATTTCAGTAACGAACCAGGCACCGCCGTTAACACGTTGAAGGAGTGCCCAGCCCGTTCCCCACCTGCCAATGGCAGACAGGGATGTGTTTGCAGGCCGCGCCTCCTGGCTGACGCCCGGCTCGTAACCCACCTCGTAGTAGAGGGTCACCTCGGCCTGATTCGCGTCTTTGACGACGACCCGCTTCACCGTGGCCCTCGCGTTTGGCGCGCCCCACTCGTGGTAGGCGACCACCATCGCCCGGTTCACAGCAATCTGAACCTGTGTTTCGCTCGGCGCCTGGGCCGAAGCGGTCGGCGCAAGACATGCGAATGTAGCCAAAACGGCCGCGATGCCGAATCTCGCCACGATTCGCCTCCTTCCCAGGGGTTCCTGATCGGTCTCCTACTCCCCACATTACGACCCTCCTTGACAGAGGGCAAGAGACTCGTTATGGCTATCGCTTGCCTTTCGTCGAGCGTAACCGAGAGCCAGGCCGCCCGCCAGCTGAGGGCACCTGCAGGGCTGCGAGTTATCGCACAGCACCTGAGCCACCCGGCTGGCTTGGCAGGCGGCTCGCACTGCCACACAACCCATTCAATAACAATCGATTGGATCGCGTGCGACCAAACCGCGCTAGCCCGGCGGCTAACAATGGATTGAGCGAAATACACTCAGATGTTTGTTGACAATATCACGCTAAGATCCTATAATGGGTTTGGACTAAAACGCCGCGGGTTCCTACGGCGGCAAGCAAGAACGTCCGAATGACAAGAGATTGACAGGAGCGAGGGAGGCTAGAGCAGAGGTATGGGTAAAATCATCGGCATAGATCTGGGAACCACGAATTCCGTGGTGGCGGTGATTGAGGCGGGCATGCCTACGGTGATCGCCAACCAGGAGGGCGCGCGAACCACGCCTTCCGTGGTGGCATTCACCAAGAGCGGCGAGCGGTTGGTGGGCCAGGTGGCAAAGCGCCAGGCGATCACCAATCCGGAGAACACAGTCTTTTCGATCAAGCGGTTCATGGGGCGCCGCTCCGACGAAGTCAGCGAAGAAATGAAGATGGTCCCTTATAAAGTGGTGCGTGGCGACAACGGCGACGCGCGTGTGGATATCAGCGGCAAGAAATACTCTCCGCCGGAAATCTCGGCGATGATCCTGACCAAGCTGAAGGAAGCGGCTGAATCCTACTTGGGCGAGAAAATCACCCAGGCGGTGATCACCGTTCCAGCGTACTTCAACGACGCGCAACGGCAGGCCACCAAGGACGCGGGCAAGATTGCCGGGCTGGAAGTGATGCGCATCATCAATGAGCCGACGGCGGCGGCGCTGGCCTACGGGCTGGATAAGAAGAAGAACGAAACCATCGCGGTTTACGACTTCGGCGGCGGCACGTTCGACATCTCGATTCTGGAGGTGGGCGAAGGCGTGGTGGAAGTGAAATCCACCAACGGCGACACGCACCTGGGCGGCGACAACATCGACCAGCGCGTGATCGACTGGATCGTGAGCGAGTTCAAGCGCGAGAACGGGATCGACCTTTCGCACGACCAGATGGCGCTCCAACGCCTGAAGGAAGCCGCCGAAAAGGCCAAGATCGAGCTTTCCACGCTGCTCGAGAGCGACATCAACCTGCCGTTCGTCACGGCCGACGCCACCGGGCCCAAGCACCTGCAAATGAAGCTCACCCGCGCGCGTTTCGAGCAGATGGTGGAGGATATCGTGAGCCGTTCCATGGGCCCCTGCAAACAGGCCATGGCGGACGCCGGCGTGACCCCCCAGCAGATCGACGAAGTGGTTATGGTGGGCGGGCAGACGCGCATGCCGCGCATCCAGCAACTGGTGCGCGACCTGTTCGCCAAGGAGCCCCACCGGGGCGTCAACCCGGATGAAGT
>JBAVEN010000041.1:0-3166 GCA_049587755.1 Bryobacteraceae bacterium
CCAGCAGAGCCCTATCCTCCGTCCGGCTCGGTTTCATCTTAACCAACGAGCCAACTGTCGGGAAGCCCAACCGATGTCGCGGATGTCCTGATAACGTTTGTCGCAGATGTCTTGATCACGTACAGGTCTTGCCGCCGGCGTCTCCTACTCCCGCACAAGAGCACGCTTTGGCTTGCCCTGTCCGCTTCGTCCCGGAAACGGACACATAGGGCGCCACGTGACGATTCGCACCCCCGTATTCACGCTTCCCCCGAGTGGGCCTTGGCGTGCCCTTCACCTGAGGCGTTAGCTTTGCGCTATCAATAGAATGGAATGAAAGCCGACGAAGACCGCAGGCCATCGATCCTGATCGCCGACGACCAGGCGGACGTGCTGGAAGCCCTCCGCCTGCTGATTAAAGCCGAAGGCTACGCGGCGGAGGCCGTCACCGCTCCCGCTGCCGCCCTCGATGCCGTTCAAGCGCGCGATTTCGACGCCGTCCTGATGGACCTGAACTACACGCGCGACACCACCTCCGGCCAGGAAGGCCTGGAGCTGCTGGAGCGCATTCTGGCTCTCGATGCCGCGCTGCCGGTGATCGTGATGACCGCCTGGGGGTCGGTGGAGCTGGCGGTGGAAGCCATGCGCCGCGGCGCCCGCGACTTCATCCAAAAGCCCTGGGACAACGCCCGCCTCTCCGCCATTCTCAAAACGCAGATCGAGCTCGGCCGCGCTCTCCGCAAAGGGCAGCGGCTGGAGGAAGAAAACCGCGCGCTGCGCGCCGAGCGCTTTCCCCAATTGATCGCCCAGTCGGCCGCCATGCGCCCCGTGCTGGACGTGATTTCGCGCGTCGGCCCCTCGGACGCCAACGTGCTCATCACCGGAGAAAACGGCACCGGCAAAGGGCTGGTGGCGCAGACCCTTCATTCCGCCTCGCTGCGCTCTACGCACCCGCTGTTGACCGTCAATACCGGCGGCCTGGCGGAAGGCATATTCGAAAGCGAGCTGTTCGGCCACGTCAGGGGCGCGTTCACCGATGCCAAGACCGACCGCGTCGGCCGTTTCGAAATGGCCGACGGCGGCACGCTGTTTCTGGATGAGATCGCCAACATCTCGCAGGCCCTGCAAGGCAAGCTGCTGCGCACCCTCGAGACCGGCGAGTTTGAGCGCGTGGGATCCTCCAAGAGCCGGCGCGTCGACGTGCGCGTCTTCTCCGCCACGAACTCCGATCTGCACGCTGCGGTGGAGGAAGGCCGCTTCCGCCAGGACCTGCTGTTCCGCCTCAACACCATCGAAATCCGCCTGCCGCCCTTGCGCGACCGCCGCGAGGATATTCCGACTCTGGCTGCCCATTTTCTGCGGCAGCACGCCGGGCACTATCGCAAGGCCATCAACCTTTTCGACGAAGGGGCCATGAAGGCCCTGCTGGCTCACACCTGGCCGGGCAACGTGCGCGAGCTGGATCACGCCGTGGAGCGCGCCGTGCTCATGGCGGAAGGCGAGACCATTCGCGCCGCCGATCTCGGCCTGCGCGGCAGCCGCGACGCTTCGCTGCGCCTGGAGGAAATGAGTCTGGAGGATGTCGAGGCTCTGCTCATCAAGAAGGCGCTGGCCCGCTTCAACGGCAACGTCAGCCACGCCGCCAACGCGCTCGGCCTCAGCCGCAGCGCCCTGTACCGGAGGCTGCAGCGCTACGGGCTCTGAAGCCCGCGTCATGCTTCCCACCGCCCATGCCCCGTTCCGATAAACGTTCCCGGCTCAGCTACGAAGGCCACATCATGATGCTGGCCGTGCTGGCGGCTCTGCCGGCGTCGGCCTGCGCGATGGCTCTGCTGTGGAGCGGCGGCTATCAGCCGCGCACCGAGTGGACCCTGACCGTGGTGATCGTGGGCGGCTGGCTGGGCTTCGCGGCGGCCCTGCGCGAGCGCGTGGTGTTCCCCATGCAGACGCTCGCCAACCTGCTGGGCGCGTTGCGCGAAGGCGACTTTTCCGTGCGCGGCCGCGCGCCCAAGCCGAACGACGCGCTGGGCGAGGTGATGCGCGAGATCAATACCCTCGGCGTCACCTTGCGCGAGCAGCGGCTGGGAGCGATGGAAGCCACCACGCTGCTGCGCACCGTAATGCGGGAAATCGATGTCGCCATTTTCGCCTTCGACGAACATCGCCGCCTGCGCCTGGTGAATCGCGCCGGCGAGCGCCTGCTGGATGCGCCCACCGAACGGCTGCTGGGCCAGACCGCCGTCGAGCTGCAGCTCGATCAGTGCCTCGATGGACCGCCGCAGGCCATGTTGCACGCCGCTTTCCCCGGCCGCTCCGGCCGCTGGGGCATGCGCCGCACACGCATCCGCGAGCGCGGGCTGCCGCTCGAACTGGTGGTCATCGCCGATCTCACCGAAGCGCTGCGCGAGCAGGAATTGCAGGCCTGGCAGCGGCTCGTCCGCGTGCTCGGCCATGAGTTGAACAACTCGCTCACGCCCATCAAATCGATCGCCGGCAGTCTCGAAAGTATTCTGGCGCACGATCCTCTCCCGGCCGACTGGCGCGACGACGTGACGCGCGGCCTCGGAGTCATCCACTCCCGCTCCGAAAGCCTGACACGATTCATCAGTGCTTACGCGCGGCTCGCCAAGTTGCCGCGCCCGCAATTGCAGCCGCTGGTGGCCGGCGAGTGCCTGCTGCGCGCGGTTAGCCTGGAAACCCGCGTCCCGGTGGACGTAAAGGAAGGCCCCGCGGTCAGCATTCATGGCGATCCGGACCAGTTGGAGCAGGTGCTCATCAACCTGTTGCGCAACGCCGCCGATGCCGCCCTCTCCACCGGCGGCGGCGTGCGAGCCGGCTGGAAAAAAGAAGGACCCATGGTGGAGATCTGGGTGGAAGATGATGGCCCCGGCCTGGCCGGCACCGCGAACCTATTCGTGCCCTTCTTCACCACCAAGCCCGGCGGATCGGGCATCGGCCTGGTGCTCAGCCGCCAGATCGCCGAAGCCCACGGCGGCGAGCTGGCGCTCGAAAACCGCGAAACCGCCAGCGGCTGCATCGCCCGTCTGCGCCTGCCGGCTTAACCTGAATTCCGAAGTTGGACGCCTTGTATCAGGGCACGGCTTCAGCCGTGCCGCCGACAACACGCATTCTGAGGGCTTCAGCCCCTGTCTGCTGGCCAGGGGCTAAAGCCCATAAGGTTCAACCC
>JBAVEN010000042.1:0-35023 GCA_049587755.1 Bryobacteraceae bacterium
CTCGATTCATGGCGGAAATCCTCTCGGTTGAGATCGGTTCTGGACAAACCCAGATCTGAACCTAGCAGGATTTCCGTCAAGTCTTACGAAATTGTCTTGGACAGATGTGGTCGGGGACCTGCCCCACACACTCCGCGCACGGGCAGATGCGGCGAAAGTGATCCCAGGAGTAGATGCCGGCCTTGTGGCCGTCGCTCCAATCGATGCGGATGGCGTAATTCCCCACCGGCTCGACGCTCAACATCTTCAATGCGGGTTTGAACATCGGGAAGGGATCGGCGGCTTCGGGTTGGCGCGGCGGCGTGCCGTGTGCGCCGGTGCAGTTGGCGCACGGACATTTGTCGCGCAGGTAGGCCAGCGTGTACTGGCTGTGATGGCCGTCCTTCCAGTCGATCTTGATGCCGCTGGATTTGGAAATGGCGATGTGTTCGGGATCGTTCGAAAGGATCATGTCTGATTGAAGAGGCGCTCGACGTCGCGCACGCCGGAGATGCGGCGCATGGCGGCGACCAGCTTCTCGAGCTGCTTCTTATCGCGCACGTCCACCGTCATCTCCACCACGCCGCCCACCTCGTCGGTCAGCGATCTGGCCTCCAGGCTGCGGATATTCGTGCTCTCGTCGGAAAGCACGCCGGTCAACTGATTGAGCATGCCCGGGCGATCGTCGGTGTGGACCACGATGCGCACCGGGAACGCGTCGTCCACCGCGCGCACCCATTCCACCTCGATCTTGCGCTCCACGTCGTACATCAGGTTCTGCACGTTGGGGCATGCCCGCGAATGCACCGCGACGCCCTTGCCGCGTGTGACGTAGCCCACGATGGCCTCGCCGCGGATGGGGTTGCAGCACTTGGCGCGATACACCAGCAGGTCGTCCATGCCGCGAACCTTGATGACGGCGTCGTGATCCTGAGGGCGCGCCGGACCTGCGGGCGCGCCGCCGGCGGGCTCTACCTCGGGCGCAGGGCTGGTTTCGGCCGGTTCTTCGTCCACCTTATCCGGGGCTACTTTGCTCAGCACCTGGCGCGCCGAAAAGCGGCCGTAGCCCAGCGCGGCGTACAGGTCCTCGGTTTTCGAATAGCCGTACCCACCGGCCACCTTATCCAGATCTGCGCGCGCCACGCGCGCCAGTTGCACGCCCAGCCGGCGAGCCTCCTTTTCCAGGTATTTCTCGCCGATTTCGATGGCCTTCAAGCGCTCGCTGGCGTTGATCACGTGCTTGATCTTGTTGCGCGCGCGCGAGGTGCGCACGAAGGCCAGCCAATCCTTGCTCGGCTGGTGGCCGGGCTGCGTCATGATCTCCACGATGTCGCCGTTGCGCAATTGCGAGCGTAGCGGCACGATGCGGCCGTTGACCTTGGCCCCGACGCACGTATTGCCCACGTCGGAGTGGATGGCGTACGCGAAATCGATCGGCGTCGCTTCGCGCGGCAGCACGATCACCTTGCCCTTCGGCGTGAACGTGTAGGCCTCTTCCGGGTAGAGGTCCACCTTCAGCGTGGACATAAACTCGCCGGGATCCTGCATGTCGCGCTGCCATTCCACCAGGTGGCGCAGCCACGCGATCCGCTGGTCGTCGGCCGCCGGCCCCTTGCGCCCTTCCTTATACTTCCAGTGCGCGGCGATGCCTTCCTCGGCGATGCGATGCATTTCCTCGGTGCGGATCTGCACTTCGAACGTCTGCCCCTGCGGCCCCACCACCGAGGTGTGCAGCGATTGGTACAAATTGGGCCGCGGGATGGCGATGAAATCCTTGATGCGGCCCGGAATGGGTCGCCACCGGTTGTGGATCACGCCCAGGGCGGCGTAACAGTTCTTCACCGAGTCGGTGAGAATGCGTAGCGCCATCAAGTCGTAAACTTGGTCGACGGTGATCTTCTGCCGGCGCAGCTTCTGGAAGACCGAGTAGGGGCGTTTGACGCGGCCCTCGATGCGCGCCGGAATGCCTTCCCGCCGCAGCTCGGCTTCCACCGTCTGGCGGATTTCCTCGAGGAACTCCTCGTTGGAATGCCGCCGGCTCTCGATGGAGTCGATGATTTCGCGATAGGCGTCGGGCTCCAGGTGCTGGAACGACAGGTCCTCCAGCTCGCCGCGCACTTTGCCCATCCCCAGGCGGTGGGCGATGGGCGCGTAGATTTCGATGGTCTCGCGGGCGATCCGCTGGCGCCGTTCCGGAGCCAGATAGCCGAGCGTGCGCATGTTGTGAATGCGGTCGGCCAGCTTGACCATGATGACGCGGATGTCTTCCACCATGGCCAGCAGCATCTTGCGGAAGCTTTCCGCCTGGCGGTCTTCGGCCGAGAAGAAATCCAGTTTGGAGAGCTTGGTGACGCCGTCGACGCAACGCGCCACGTCTTCGCCGAACCGCTCCCGGACCTCATCGACGGTGACGCTGGTGTCTTCCACCAGGTCGTGCAGCAACCCCGTCTCAATGCCCACCACGTCCATGCGCATTTCGGCTAGAATGCGGGCCACCAGGATGGGGTGGACCATGTAGGGTTCGCCCGAATCGCGCAACTGCCCTTTATGGCGCTCGCGGGCAAACTGGTACGCGCGCTCGAGCGGCGCCAGGTCGTCCTTGGGGCGGTACTCGCGGATCTTGGCTTCGAGCTCGCGGTACAACTGTCCCACCGGATCCGACGCGGGCGGCAGAGACACTGGTTCCGAAAGACTGGCGGGTTCGGATGCCACTTTCTTCGATTGTAGCAGGGGCGTCAATGCGCTCCGCGCTGCCCGGGCTCGACAGGCGGGACACGTTCTTGTCCCGCGCCTTACGCAGGCGCCCGCGCCCAGCCATAATGGAGAAGATGGAAACTCCCGTTACGGTTGTCATTCTGGCCGCGGGTCTGGGCACGCGTATGAAATCGCACAAGGCCAAAGTGCTGCACCGCGCCGGCGGCAAGACCCTGGTGGAGCACGCAGTGGATACCGCCCTCGCGCTCACTTCGCCGGACCGCGTCTTCGTTGTGGTGGGCTATCAGGCCGATCAGGTCCGAGCCGCGATTGCGACTCCCGGCATCGGCTTCATCGAGCAGACCGAGCAGCTCGGCACCGGCCACGCGCTGCTGGTGGCGCGCGAGGCGGTTTCGCATCTCGATGGCTACCTGGTGATCGTCTATGGCGACGGCCCGCTGCTACGCGCTGAAACCGTGCGCCGTCTTATCGAAAGCCTGGAAGCCGGCGACGCCGCAGGCGTGCTGCTTTCTGCCGAGATGCCGGACCCCACCGGTTATGGCCGCGTGATCCGCGGCGTCAGTGATCGCGTGATTGGCATCGTGGAGGAGAAAGCCGCCACTCCCCAGCAACTCGCGATTCGCGAAGCCAATATGGGCATCTATTGCTATCGCGCGGATTTGTTCTGGCGCCACGTTGGCGAAATGCGCCCAGACAACCCCGCCCACGAGTATTACCTCACCGACATGCCGCAGATTCTCAACCGCGCAGGACACTACGTGACGGCGATGAGGATCGACGACCCGCGCGAATGCCTGGGGATTAACGACCGCGTCGAGCTGGCGGAGGCGGACCGCCTGCTGCGCGCGCGTAAGCTGCGCCAGTTGATGCTCGGCGGCGTCACCATCGAGAAGCCCGAAACGGTGACTATCGATGGCGGTGTCGAGATCGGCATCGACACCGTGGTCGAGCCGTTTGCGCGCATCCTGGGCGCCACCATCATCGGTGAGAACTGCCGCATTGGCGCATCGAGTGTGATTGAAGATTCCACTCTCGGCGATGATGTGGTGATCGCTCCGCTGACCGTTGTCGCCGCTTCGCGCCTTGAGCGCGGCGCGCAGGCCGGGCCGTTCTCCCGCCTGCGCCCCGGGAACCAGGTCGCCGAAGGCGCCCATATCGGCAATTTCGTGGAGCTGAAAAAAACTCGCCTCGGCGCTGGCGCCAAAGCCAATCACCTGGCGTACCTCGGCGATTCGGACATCGGCGCCAAAGTCAACATCGGCGCTGGTACCATCACCTGCAACTACGATGGCGAGCGTAAGCACCCCACCCGGATCGGCGCCGGGGCCTTTGTGGGCAGTAACTCCACTCTGGTGGCCCCGCTTGAAATCGGCGACGGCGCTTATCTCGCCGCCGGTTCCGTGATTACCGACCCGGTCCCCGCCGATTCGCTCGCCGTCGGCCGCGCCCGCCAAGTGAACAAAGAAGGTTGGGCCAAGAGGCGCCGCGCCCGATCCGCCGCCCCGCCGGCCGACCGGAAGTAGCTCGCCGTTCGCCGATCTCGGAAGTGCTGTTGGCGATTCCCAGCCTGGCCCCCGGGCATAAGCCACTCTCGCCCGGCGTGCGATTCCATCGCATCTTTTGCCGGTTGCTATGATCGGGACGTGATGTTCAGAGGAAAGCGCGAGTTGCTGGCACACGGTTTGAATTGGAGTGGTGCCACATTCCTCCTGAGCCGTCTGCCCGCGAAGGATCAGTTGCTGGTCTTGAATTACCATCGGATTGGGGACCCCGATGACGATCCCTTCGACCCCGGCGTTTTTTCAGCGACCGGCGACCAGTTGAACGAACAAATATCCTACTTGAAGCGACATGTTTCCCTGGTGACTCTTGAGGAGGCGCTGGCTTTTGTCGACGGCACGGCCGAACACAACGGCCGCCGTTGCCGGGTGCTAATAACTTTCGACGACGGCTACCTTGACAACTACGAGGTGGCTTTTCCCATCCTGCGCTCGCACGGCGTGCAGGGCGTCTTTTTTCTGGTTACCAGCATGGTCGGGTCCTGTTGCGTTCCCTGGTGGGATCACATTGCCTATCTGATGAAGACTGCGCGACATCGTCGGTTCCGTCTGCGCTACCCGGCCGATCTGGCTGTCAATGTCGATGAAAATGGCATGGCGCGAAGCCTGCAAGACGTCCTCAGTCTTTATAAGAGACCCGAGAATACTGATCCCGTGCGGTTCATTCGCGAGCTCAACGAGGCGGCGCAGGGAAAAGACCTGCCAGAAACGGTGCGGCGCTTTCTCAACTGGGACGAGGCCCGGAGGATGAGGGCTGCAGGTATGGCGATCGGGTCGCACACCCACCTCCACGCCGTGCTGAGTCAGTTGGCACTGGAGCAACAGCGCCGCGACTTGGCCCAATCCCGCGCGCTATTGAAGGAAGAACTCGACATCGAGGTCGATGCCCTTGCGTATCCGGTCGGAAGCACGAGCAGTTTTTCAGATCAAACCCAGCAGTTAGCCCGAGAAACCGGTTACCGTGCCGCATTCTCATTTCATGGCGGAACGAATCTGCCGGGAACCGCGCGCCCATACGACATCAAGCGAGTCGGCGTCGGCGGCCAAAGCTGGCCTCGCTTTCGGGTTCAAACGGCGATCTGCAGGCGCACAGCGAGTTATTGGCCTTAATGTGCCCGACCCATGCGGAAGTAGCGGCTGCGCACTCGCCTTCCCAGAGTAACCTAACGATTTCTCCTCGGGAAGATCTTCCGTATCAATGGTCCGACGAGAATGCGTATCAGCATGTCAACGGTGTGGGCGGTGACGCGCCAATCGTGGAGATCGAAGTCAAAGAAGGCGACCGGCGGCCGGTAAGATCGAATGAACTCACCCCAAGAGAGCAGGCCGTCGCGCCGGTAACTGCGAAATGAAGCGAAATCGGCCGTGAGAACAATATGTCGAAAATCACGGTTGTTCTGGGCTACAAACGCAACGGGCTGCCCAATCACATCGAGATAGTGCAGCCAGCCAGTATCCACGCCGGCGTAAGGGGCCGCGTCCGCGGTGCCGCTGTAGCGCGGGTTCGCCTCAATCATCTTGGCACGGCCGTCCCGCGTGTCGCGCTTGAGCTCGATTTCGCAGATGCCGGCATAACCAATGCCGCGGAGAAAGCGATCGCAGAGTTGGTCGGTCTCTGGGTCCGAGACCGGTTCAACGATGCTGGCCGATCCAAAATAGATGGGCGCAGTGCGCAACTCCCGCACCATACAGGCGCCAATGCGGCGGCCGTCGCGCGCATAACAGGACAAGTACACCAGCTTGGCGCTATCGGGTCCTTCAATCACCTCCTGAACCACCAATTCTGGATTGAAGCCGGCCACCATTTCATACTTCTCGAAGAGTTCGTCCCGGGATTTGGCGACAACCAGTTTTGCGCCGCGAAAAGGGTGGCCGGCCGGAAGCCGGCTCCATTCGCGGGCGTGCAGCGGCTTGAGCAGGCAAGGGAATCGGGCCGCAGAAGCGAAATCAGCAAGATCCGCCAACGAGCCCACAAAGCGGGTGCGCGGCACTGGCAAACCGTGCTTCTCGGCCAGGTCGTATTGCCGCTCTTTAGTGGCCAGGAGGCCCTGCAGAGCGGCCCCTTCACGACAGAATTGAAAATGTGGATCTAGCTGGTCGGCGTATCGGGCGATCGCCGTCACAAACTGGTCCGCCGACGGAATCAGTACCGGCCTTGCGCCGATCCTCTTGCCGAGGCCGATCATGAACTCGATCCATTCGGCGGGCTTTTCGTCGGGATTCGGGCACTCGAACGAGGTCCCGTACACCGACCGAAAACAAGGCTGCTCACGGAACCATTCGACGCAAAAGACCTTGAGCCCGCGGCGCTCCAGGTTGCGCATCAACAGGACGCCGGTCTGAAAGCCACCGGCTACGACAACCGGCGGCCAGCCCGGCTCAGCCCGCTGAGGGTTGGTTCCCGCATTCTCGTTCATCAGACTAAGCATACCTTCTGGCACGCGAAGCCCGCATTGATATTCGGTAACCTTCGGTGTATGGTGTGGTTCAGGCCGGCCGGCGTTTTCGCACGGGCACCGGCCGGTCCGGAGTCAAGCCAAGCATGAAACAGACGACACTTCGAACCCGATCCATCCGGGACTCCGGCTCGGGCTCGACGACCGGCTCCACTTGCTGAGGCGCAAAAACGTTGTGGTAATAGTCGAGCAGGGCATTGTCGGTGTCGTCTACGGCCCGCGCGTATTGCCGAATGTAGCTTTCGGTGTAGACGCCACCCGGCAGCTTCTGAAATGCAGCGCACTCGATTGCCTCCAGGTAGCGCAAGTTGATCTTGGTTGCCGCCGCAATCTGCGGTAGTGAGAGGTTCTTTGACTTGCGGCGTTCGATGAAGTCCTGAGGAAGCAATTGAATCCCACGCGCTGTCATGCCGCCGCTACTGCATTTCTCGTGCAAATCCGTGACTCGTCCACGTACCGGCAGTTATGAACCGTTAGTAATTAGTCGGGTGTAGTTATTACCCAGAACTTTTTCTCTCCATGTATGTTTTGGGTTTCCGTTAGATAACACGGGTATAGTTACTGAAGCGAACACTTAGCTAGAAACAAGAGTTCAAACCGGCTACTCTGCGCTGGAGACTATGCAATTGAGCTTCCAGCGCACCCAGCTCAACCGATCTCCACAACCACGCGGTTCTCCTCGGTCAGTCTCTCAGCGGGGATCAAGTTCCCATCCAGCGGTTCGCCGTTCAACAGCAGCTTCCGCACGCCCTTCTGAACGCCGGCAGGGTTCCGGATCTCCACGAGCACCTTCTTCCCACGGAAAACCCGAGTTACCGTGAAGCTCTTCCACGCCGCAGGAATGCAAGGATCGATGCGCAGCCCGCCATACTCCGGCCGCAACCCGAGTATGTATTGCGTCACCGTGAAGAACGACCAAGCGGCCGAACCGCTCAGCCACGGCACCCGCGAGGCGCCGAATCGAGGGCTGTACTTGCTGTGGGTAAATTGGCAGTACACGTAAGGTTCGATCTCGCGGATCTCCGCCCGGCTGTTCCATGCGCTCGGCAAGGTGGCGCGAAAATACTGCCAGGCCAGATCGCCGTGGCCCAGCATGGTCTCGGCGATCACGGCCCATCCTTGCGTGTGGGTGAAAATACTGCCGTTCTCTTTCATTCCGGGATTGAACAAGGCCGCCCGCATCACGTTGTAATCGGTCTCAACATATGGTGGATCGCAAATCATCAGGCCGTACTCGGTGGCCAGCCGATCCCGCACCGCCTGCATGGCCCGAGTTGCCCGCCCGGAATCGGCGTGCCCGCTCAGCACCGCCCACGATTGCGGATTGAGGAAGATCTGGCCCTCGCGGCTGGCGCCCGATCCGAACTGGAAACCGTCGGCGCGATACGCCCGCAGATACCACTCGCCATCCCACGCATGGTCCCGGAGATTCTGGTCCAGCCGGCCCAGGTTACTCTGCGCCCATGCCTCCTCCTCCAATGCCCGCACCAGCCGGCACACCTCGAGATACACCGAAAGCGCGTAGCGAAGCTGGAGGGCCACAAACACAGACTCGCCCCGATCGCCCAGACGAATGCAGTCGTTCCAATCGGCCGATAAGCCGCACGGCAGGCCATGCGCGCCGGAGCGATTCAGGTTAAACAGAATGGCTCGTTTCATGTGGCCCAGCACGGTGTCCTGCCCTGCGTCCGCATAGGGAAGCACCTTGCTGTAGAAAGAAAGATCTCCCGTCTCCTTGACATACGCGGGGATCGAGTTAAACAGCCACAGACCGTCGTCGGAACGGTAGTCTTGCTCGCGTGGAGCACGTTCCGACCCAGGGCGATGCGCGAATTGCTTGACCACCGGCATGGCGCCGCCGGTCGAGACCTGGCCGGTAATCATCAGCTCCAGTCGCTGGACGGCTTCTGCGGGGATTGCGTGCATCACGCCGAGCATGTCCTGCACCGTGTCCCGGTACCCCAGGCCGTCGCGCTCGCCCGCATAAATCAGGCTGGCCGCGCGCGACCACGCGTAAGTCATCAAGCAATTGAACGGGCCCCACATGTTCAACATGCTGTTGAACTCGGCGTCGGGCGTGTCCACGTTGAGCCCGGTAATGCGCGAGTGCCAGTAACTCTTCAGACGAGCCAGCTCCTGGCCGACTTTCTCCAGGCTGCTGAATTCGGCCGCGGCCCTCTGGCCTTCCTCGCGCGCCGTGCCGACGCCCATTAACACCAGGAACTCCCGCGTCTCACCTGGTTCGATCTGGATACGGCTCTGCAGCACGCCGCAACCGTTGTCGCCGGCCGCCAGCGAATTCGTGCACTGCCCGCGCTCCACCACCACGGGCCTGGCGTAACTCCCGTAAGTCCCAAGAAACGTCGTCCGATCCGTATCGTAGCCTGAGACTTCTGAACCGACCAGGGCGAGAAAGGTATGCCGCCCCTGGTCCTTCTCCTCGAAATTATCGGGCATGTGCGGAATGTTGACGTTGGTTCCGTGATCGATGATGCTGCCCTCGACGGTCATCTTCACGATGTGCTGAGCATACTGCAAATTGATCAGGTCGTCGTAAGCGCTCCAGTTTCCGGCGTATTCCACGTAGGTGAACGCGCTCAGCCGGCGAGGCTTGCCGCTCAGGTTGGCGAGCCGCACGTGCCAGCACTCGAAGTCCCTGCCGAGCGGAACGAAATAGGTGGTTTCTGCGCGAATGCCAGCGTACTCGGAAGAGATGACGGTGTATGAGCTTCCATGGCGGCATTCCGATTTGTACTCGTCCAGCGGCTTGCCCACCGGCTGCCACGAAGCAGACCAGTAGTCGCCGCTATCGTGATCGTGCAGGTAGATATAGCGGCCCGGCTGGTCCAGCGGGACGGAATTGAATCGAAGCCGCGTAAAGCGGCCCTGTGCGGCCGATTTATAGAAGCTATATCCCCCGGCATTGTTGGTAACGATGGCTCCGTACTCGGTGCTTCCCAGATAGTTACTCCATGACCTGGGAGTGTCCGGACGTGTAATTACATATTCCTTGTTAGTATCGTCAAAATATCCGAACTGCATTTCAGAGCTCCGGAAATGGTCACTTGGTGCGGATGGCTGCCAGCTCGGCCTGTAGCTTCTTGGTGGCGTCTTCGTTCAGCGGGTAGAAAAACATTCCTACCCCCGCCAGTAGGGTTCCCGCCGCTGGCGCGATGGCCATCAGCAACCGTATGCCGTGCTGCCCTTCGGCCGTCTGCACTACGTTTGCTCTGAAGCCGTAAAAGGCGAGCAGCGAGGCCGCCAGAAAGCCTCCGATCACCCAGCCGAATTTGTTTGACATTCCCGACGCCGAGAAGATCAGTCCGGTCGCGCGCCGGCCCGTTTTCCATTCCGAGTAATCGGCCGTATCCGCGAACATGGCCCAAAGTAAGGCCGACGTGGGTCCCGTGAGCACGCAGTAGACGATGTTATAAGCGTACAGGAGAACGAGTTGATCCGGCCGGACCCAATAAGAAAGGACCAGGGCGACTGTGGCAATGAGCATGCAGCCGATGAATGCGTTTTTCCTGCCGGTGAAAGGCGTCACATACTGGATCAGGAAAGTGCCCAGCATGGACATGATGGAACCGACCACCATGAAAGTGGCCGCAGCGGCCTCTGTGCCGACGTAATACTTGAAATAGTAAGCGATGGCGGCGCCGCGAATGCAAACGAAGCAGACGCTGAGAATGCCGAGCGCGCACAGCACCAGCCACGGCGTGTTCGCCAGCAGATCACGCAGATCCCTGGCTCGCGAAGTTCTTTGTTCGACAACCGGCTGGACGCGCTCGCGCGTGGTGGCGAAGGCCGCCAGAAACAACGCCACCGCCGCCACGGCGTACACCGCGAGCGTCATTTGATAGCCGAGCGCGCGGTTTCCCTTGCCGAAGTAAGTGACCAGCCGCAGAGTGGAGAACTGCACCACCAGGCCGCCCAGGAAGGCGAAGGTAAATCGCCACGATGACAGGCTGGTCCGTTGCTGGGAATCCGGCGAAATGACGCCCATCAGGGCCGCATAAGGAACATTGATCGCCGAGTACACAATCATCATCAGCGAGAGCGTCACGTAGGCGTACACCAGTTTTCCGGTTGAACCGAACGAAGGTGTGGTGAAGGTGGCGACGCTCATGATCCCGAAGGGCACGGCCATCCAGAGCAGGTAAGGACGGAATTTGCCCCAGCGCGTGCGCGTGCGGTCGGCTATGGTCCCGATGAAAACGTCGAAAAACATGTCCCAGATGCGAGTGACCGCCAGCATGGTAGCCAGCGCGGCTGCCGCTAGCCCAAAAACATCCGTGTAGAAAATGAGCTGGAAGTAAATAAACGTCATCCAGATCAGGTTGGAAGCGCCATCGCCGAACGCGTACCCGACCTTCTCGATAACCGAGAGCTTATGATTTTCCTGAGTCATGGGGAGCATGGATGGACTGGTAAGACGCGATGTTAGCACGGCACCGAGTCAAGGGCCGGGGCACGCCGCAGTCTTGCCATCCACGCGGCGGCCTGTGGCATGCATAATTGGACATATGCGATATCGTGCGCTGGGACGGACCGGCTGGAAGGTTTCGGAAGTGAGTTTTGGCGCTTGGGCGATCGGCGGCGCGTGGGGCCAGGTCAACGATGATGAATCCCTGGCTGCGCTGCACCGCGCCATCGACTGCGGGGTCAATTTCATCGACACCGCGGATGTATACGGAGACGGCCGCAGCGAACGCCTGATCGCGCGGTTGAAGCGCGAGCGGCGCGAGGAAATCGTGGTAGCCACCAAGGCCGGGCGGCGCCTTTCGCCCCATACTGCGGCCGGGTACAACGCCCGGAACCTGGCGGGCTTCGTGGAGGACAGCCTGCGCAACCTGGCAACCGATTGTCTCGATCTGGTGCAACTCCACTGCCCGCCCACCGACGTCTACTACCGGCCCGAAGTTTTCGGTGCGCTGGACGATCTGGCGAAGGCGGGGAAGATCCGCTACTACGGCGTGAGCGTGGAGAGAGTGGAGGAGGCGTTTAAGGCCATCGAGTTTCCGAATGTGCAGACCGTGCAGATCATCTTCAACTGTTTTCGCCAGCGGCCCGCGGAATTGCTTTTCCCCGAGGCCCAGCGGCGCGGCGTCGGCATTCTGGCGCGCGTTCCGCTGGCTAGCGGGCTGCTCAGCGGCAAGCTCTCGCGGGAATCCAAATTCGCCACTGACGACCATCGCAACTTCAACCGCCACGGGGAGGCGTTCGATGTCGGCGAGACCTTCTCTGGAGTGGATTACGAAGTGGCACTGGAAGCGGTGGAGGAGATCCGGCGCCTGCTGCCGGCCGGGGTCGGCATGGCTCCGTTTTCTCTGCGCTGGATTTTGATGCACGACGCAGTGACGTGCGCGATTCCCGGCGGCAAGCGTCCAGCCCAGGTGGCGGAGAACTGCGCAGCCTCGGATCTGCCGCCGCTGGCGGATGAAGCGATGGCGGCGATTCGAGCCATCTACGACGCGAAGATCCGCTCCTTGGTGCACCAGCGCTGGTAACGCGTTGGCAGCGCGGCAAGAACCAGGCGAGCGATCGGGCAAGCGGCGGGAAGACGGCGGTGTAGAACCGCTCGCAAGGAGACGTTGTTGACTCGCCGCTCACGGCGCGCTAGCGTTCTTAACGCATGCCAAAGTCGCCATCCACTTCTCGATACCGGTCAACGCGCCGCCGTTTTCTGCAGGGCACCAGCGCCGCCACGCTGCTGGCGTCCGCGCCTCTCGCCGGCGCGCCGCAAGAGAGCACCGGCGCCGCGCCTGTCCGCACCCCACTGATCCGCCGCATATGGCGCGCGAACTGGATCGCCGTGTCGGGGGCTCCCGCCACCGAGTACGGCGTTTACCACTTTCGCCGGACTTTCGACCTGTCCTCCAAACCGGAGCGGTTCGTGGTCCACGTGAGCGGCGACAACCGCTATCAGCTCTTTGTCAACGGCCGCCGGGTGGCCTGGGGGCCGGCGCGCGGTGGCTTGTCTCACTGGCGGTATGAAACGGTCGACGCTGCGCCTTACCTGGAGCCCGGCAAGAACGTGTTTGCCGCCGTGGTATGGAACTTCGGCAAGTTGGCGCCGGAAGCCCAAGAAACTGCCGAAACCGGCTTTCTGGTGGACGGAGATTCCTCAGCCGAAAGTGTGGTGAGCACGGGTATGAACTGGAAATGCGCGCGCGATGAATCCTATTCTCCTGTGCCGGCGGGCGAAGTGCGTGGCTACTATGCGGCGGGGCCCGGCGATCGCGTGGCAGGTCCGCTGCACCCATGGGGTTGGGAGGGAAGGGAATTCGACGACTCGGGTTGGGCGGCAGCGGTGGTGATTGGCCCGGCGGCCGGGCGCGAAGCCCGCGATGCCCACACGCGCTGGATGCTGGTGGAACGGCCGATTCCGGCGATGGAAGAGCGCCCGGAGCGACTGCAAAGGATCCGGCGCGCGGTAGGCATTCCACAACCGGCGGCGTTTCCCGCCCAGCCGGCACCGTTCGAGATCCCCGCCCGGACTCACGCTACGCTGCTGCTGGACCAGACCTATCTCACCACCGCGTATCCCGAGTTGATGGTGAGCGGCGGCAAGGATGCAGTGATCACGCTTGGGTACGCGGAATCGCTCTACCTGCCGGCCGCTGACGCCAATAGCTGGGAGAAAGGGAACCGCGATGAAGTAGAGGGCAAACAGTTCATCGGCGTCCGGGATCAGTTCATTGCCGACGGCGGGCCCCGGCGCACATTTCGTCCGCTGTGGTGGCGCGCCTACCGTTACCTCGAATTAGACGTGAAGACGAAGGACTCGCCGCTCATCATCGAGGATCTGCACGCCACGTACGTGGGCTATCCGTTCGAGAGGCGCGCGCAGTTCGACGGCGGTTCTGCGGAAGTCAACCGGATTCTGGATGTGGGCTGGCGAACCGCGCGCCTGTGCGCTCACGAAACTTACATGGATTGCCCGTATTACGAACAGCTCCAATACGTGGGCGACACGCGGGTGCAATGCCTGATTTCGATTTTCAACTCCGGCGACACGCGCTTGATGCGCAACGCCATCGGCCAGATCGACGACTCGCGGCTGGGCGATGCCTGCACTATGAGCCGCTACCCGACGCGGCTGGAGCAATACATACCGGGCTTCTCGCTGTGGTGGATCGCCATGGTGCGGGATTACTGGTGGTATGTGGACGACCCCGCTTTCGTACGCCGCATGCTGCCCGGTGTCCGCGCCGTGTTGAGCTTTTTCGAAGCGCACCAGAAGAAGGATGGCTCGCTCGGCCTGCTGCCATGGTGGCGCTATTTCGACTGGGTGCCGGAGTGGCCCTCAGGCGAGCCACCCCAGGAAGCCGATGGCTCATCGGCGCCCTACGACCTGTTGCTGTTGTTGGCGTACCGCTGGGCAGCGCAGTTGGAGAACGCGCTGGGGCTGCGCGGGCTCTCCGAGGTTTATCAGGCGCGCGCCGGGCAGCTTCGCGAAACGGCGCAGCGACTTTATTGGGATGCCGGCAGGAACCTGTACGCCGATACGCCGGACAAGCAGCAATTCTCGCAACACACCAACACCATGGCGGTCCTGGCAGACGTGATTACAGGCACGCCGGCGCGCGACCTGCTGCTGCGAACCTTGAACGCGCCGGGGCTGGCGCAAGCGGCACTGTTTTTCAAGTTCTACAGGAACCTGGCGCTGGTCAAAGTGGGTGAGGGCGATCGTTACCTGGATCAATTGGGCGATTGGCGGGAGATGCTGGCCCGCGGACTGACCACGTTTGCCGAAACCATCGACGGGCCGCACAACTCGTCGCGCTCCGACTGCCACGCATGGAGCGCTAGTCCGAATATCGAGATCTTCCGCACGCTGCTAGGCGTGGACTCGGCGGCGCCCGGCTTCAGCCGCGTTGTGGTGCGGCCCCACCTGAACAAACTGAAGTTTGTTGCGGGTTCGGTGCCGCATCCCAGGGGAACGGTCGAAGTTCGGCTGGAACCGCAGGGAGCGGCGATGGCTGCGATCGTCACACTGCCGCCCGGCGTGCCCGGCGAGTTTGTATGGCGAGGTGCGCGCAGGAATCTCGCGCCGGGCGTCAACCGATTCTCGCTATAACTTTCGAACCGCCGAAGCTCTCTCGCCGAGCCATCATTCTAATGAAACGGTGCGACTCGGGCCGCCAGGAGAGAGAATAGGGTTTTCGGAACGGCAGGTCTGATATGAAAGTAATCGCTTTTAACGGCAGTGCGAGAAGAGGCGGCAATACCGCCATCCTGCTTCGTTACGTGCTCGGCGAAGTGGAAAAGGAAGGCATCGAAACCGAACTGGTGGAACTGAGTGGATCGAAGATCCATGGATGCCTGGCGTGCCGCAAGTGCTCGGCCCGCAAAGACGGGCGGTGCGCGCAGCGCGACGATGAGGGAAACACCTATATCGAAAAAATGGCGGCGGCGGACGGTATTCTTCTCGGTTCGCCAACCTACGTGGCCGATGTCTCGCCGGAGATCAAGGCGCTGATCGACCGCGCTTGCATGGTTGGTGGCGCCAATGGCGGCATGTTCCGCCGTAAGGTGGGAGCGGCAGTGATCGCCGTGCGAAGGGCCGGTGCGATGCACGCGTTCGATGCCCTGAACCACTTTTTCCTGATCAGCGAGATGATCATACCGGGCTCGTCCTACTGGAACATCGGAATCGGGCGCGAGCCCGGCGAGGTGGAAAAAGACGAGGAAGGCGTCCGCACCATGAAAGTGCTAGGACGGAACATGGCGTGGCTGCTGAAGAAATTGGCCTCATGAACATCCCGCAGTCAAGTAGACCTTGCTGGCGGCGCTGTATGGAACCGCATGCGGCGTCGAGCGCCCGCAGGTTCCCGTGTACTTCCGCCCGTACCGCGATTCTCATCGGTCGGATTAAACCAACTCCGGCTCGGCCGGCTTAACGCGAATCGCAATCGACCGGGTGCCCAAGAACGGATGCGTCGCGGTCAGATTCACCACGCCGCTGCCTTCCTTCGCTCGCACCCAAACCGCCGCCGCGCCGCCGGCCAATGCCAGAGGATTTTCGCCGATGATCTCGCCGGGGCCGGTCAACGAAAGGGCGATTGCAGCCGTGGCAAACGGCCTGATGTTGCCGTATTCGTCGGTCACCATCACCACCACCCGCGTTGCGTCGCTGCCATCGCCGGCCAACTCCGCATCGTCGGCGACGGCTTGGAAGCCGGCGTCTGTCCCGCTGCCCGAAAGTGTCAGCGTCTTGCGAAGCTTGCCGCCGATGTAGCCCTCGATCTTCAAATCGCCCCACGGCCTCAGTGGCAGCTCGCCCAGGTCCATGGTGAACGGCGGATATTTGAGGTAAGGGTAGGTCGTCCGGTCGGGATCGAGCTCCTGTTTCAACTTACCGTTCCAGTAGATTCTGAGGTGGTCGCAATTGGACAGGATTGGCCCCCGATGCACGCCGCCGGCGGCCGACCTGTCTCCCTGCGACCAGAAAAACCCGGCCTCCAAAACCACTTCTTCTTCCGGGCTGCATTGCGAAGCATAGAAATACGCTGCGGGCTTGGGTATTCGAAAAATATCGGACACACCGTGGTAGCAGATGTGGTCGCCGGAACCGAAGTTATGGTGAGTGTTGTAATCGAACGCGCACCACCCGGTGCCGCCCGAATAGCGATTGTCCGAGGCGAGCTGGTTGTGCACACGCGCGTGCCGCGTCACGTGCTCGGCCACGCGTTCCACGTTGTCGAAACGCTTGGTGGAGAACATGTGCCCGTTGAATTCGGTGTTCATGTACAGCGGATGGTTCGGCGGCCGAAGCGGGAAACCGAAATCGTTCATCGTGAACACGTCTTCCAGCAATTCCGACTCATACAGGTAGCGGATGCCACCCGTCTGGCGCGCGTCGTCGAGCGAGTGCGCCAGCGCGTTGGTGTGTGTGTACAGATCGCGGTTGTCCTGGCTCTCGTTGATGCGCACTCCCCATAGCACGATGGACGGGTGATTCCAGTCGCGCTGGATCATCGCGCCCACGTTGCGCACCGCCAAATCCTGCCACGCCTTGTCGCCAATGTGCTGCCAGCCTGGAATCTCTTCGAGCACCAGCAGCCCGAGCTCGTCGCAGGCGTCCAGAAACGCCGGCGACTGCGGGTAGTGCGAAGTGCGCACGATGTTGCAGTGCAGCTCGCGCCGCAGAATCCACGCATCGCGGCGCTGCACCCGGTCCGGCATGGCGCCGCCCACATAGGGGAACGTCTGGTGCCGGTTCAGCCCCATCAGCTTGACGCGTTCGCCGTTGAGCAGGAAACCGCCGGCCGTGTAGCGCGCCTCGCGGAAACCGATCCGCGTGCGGTATTCGTCCTGCCCGCCGCCCGCCGTCGCCAGCCGCACCGCCACGCTGTACAGCTTCGGGTTCTGCAAATTCCAGAGTTCGATTTCGGGGAGCCAGTCGAAACGAATCTCGTGAAACGGGGCCTCGGAGGTAACTGCCGCGCTCGCCGTCTTCAGCACCCTGTCGCCGTCCAGCAGGTCCGCGGTGAGCGCCGCCGTTCCGGCGATGGGTCCTTGCAGGTAGCAGCGGACCACCATCAATCTTCGCTCCGTCAGCACTGCCACCGGCCTGGTATAGACGTTTTCGATGAAGGTCTCCGGCACCACGCGAAGCTGCACGCCGCGGTAGATGCCGCCAAAGGTCAGGTAATCGATGTTCTCGCCAAAGGGCGGGATGTCGCTGCGCTCCGTCGAATCGAGTTCCACCGCGATCACATTGTCAGCGCCGTACTTCAGGTGCTGCGTGATTTCGAAACTGAACGGTGTGTAGCCGCCCTTGTACTCGTCGAACTTGTGCCCGTTCACGGTGACGGTGGAGGCTGTCATCGCGCCGGCGAAATCGAGAAAGACGCGTTTGCCCTTCCACTCCGGAGGCGCGCGAAAGTGACGCCGGTAGGCGGAGACAAACTGAAAGCTGCTCTCATCAAAACTGTGCCACGGCAGGCGCACATTGGCGTGCGGCAAGGTGATCTTCTGCCACGCCGCGTCATTGAAATCCGTGGCCGAGACGCCGGCAGAGGCTTTGCCGCCGAACAACCATCGGCGGTTCAGTTCATACACGCGGCGTTGTGGAACCGGTCCGGACGCGGTGCGCTCTGCTTGCGCCTCCATAACGCCCACCGCCGTCGTGCCGAGGATGAACATGCGCCGATCGATGCGTGGTTGGTCGCTCATAACAGTGCCGTCCGCTAGCCTAGCATCTGTTGGGCCGAGCTGTCCGCGCATGAGGTGGCAACCGGTTTTGTTGCTTCGCGCCAGCCGTCGGTCCCCCCTTTCCGAAGGCCGAGTCGCCCGTTGTCGCCGAAGGAAGTCGCGGCACAGCAAGCGGGGGATACTCGCGTTAGACTTGGGGTACGCCTTGGTGGTTCGGCCGGCTTCAACCTCACCTCATGCCCGCCGTCGGCGTTGGAAAAACGACAAAAAGCTCCGCAACTGGATGATTCGGCGTATAATCGGTGGCGGTCAAAAAGCCAAAACGGAAACCCTGGCGCCAGCGACATGATCGGGACTACAGTTTCACACTATCGCATTCTGGAAAAACTGGGCAGCGGCGGGATGGGGATCGTCTACAAGGCCGAGGACACCAAGCTGGGGCGGATGGTTGCGCTCAAGTTCTTGCCCGAGGACCTCGCCAAAGACCAGCAGGCTTCCGAGCGCTTCAGACGAGAGGCCCGAGCCGCCTCGGCGCTAAACCACCCTCACATTTGCACCATTTATGAGGTCGGTGAATCCGGGGGGCATCGCTTTATCGCGATGGAGTATCTGGAAGGCCAGACCCTCCGGCAACGGATCGCAGCCGGACCTTTAGGAATTGACGAGCTCCTGAATCTGGCCATCCAGATGGCGGACGCACTGGACGTGGCCCATCAGAAGGGTATTGTCCACAGGGACATCAAACCGGCGAATATTTTCGTCACGCCCCGCGGGCAGGCAAAGATCCTGGATTTCGGCCTGGCGAAATCGACCGGGTCGACGACCGCGATGTCGATCTTGTCGCTTGCACCGGAAGCGGACGGCGCTGGCCCTGCGTCTCTGGAAGACAAGCCCACGGTGGCAATCGACGCGAGTGACCTGACCAGCCCCGGCATGGCGATGGGCACGGTGGCGTACATGTCGCCCGAGCAAACCCGCGGGGAAAACCTCGATGGGCGGAGCGATATATTCAGCTATGGGGTAGTCCTCTACGAAATGGCTACCGGCCGAGTGCCTTTCGGCGGCAACACCTCGGCGGCGACCTTTGGCGCGATTCTGCACGAGACCCCCGTGCCGGTAACCAGTTTGAACCCCGCTCTTCCGCGCAAGCTGGACGAGATCATCGATAAGACCCTGGAAAAGGATCGGGAACTGCGCGCGCAGAGCGCGGCCGAGTTGCGAAGCGACCTGAAGCGCCTGAAGAGGGATATCGATTCAGGCCGCACAGCCGGCGCGACGGCGGCAACTCAGGGAACTGCTGCTGCAGCCGCGATGAGCGGCGTAACGCCGGCGACGGTGCCTGGTTCAGCCCATGTTGCCGTGGCCGTGTCGGCTCATCGGTGGCGATGGCTCAGCCTCGGTGCGTGCGCGCTGGCGGCTCTTGCCGCGCTTGCGTTTGTCCTGCGGCCGGCATTGCCTTCGCCGAGAGTGGCCAGCTCGCTGCAGGTCACCAGGGATGGCGAGGTGAAATCAGGTGCGGCAACCGATGGCGCCAGGCTCTATTTTTCAAAGGGCGGGCAGATCTACCAGGTTTCCAAAGCCGGCGGCGAAATCGTCCCGATACAGCAATCCATTCCCGATATATTCCCCGTGGACATCTCGGGGGACCGGTCTCAGCTCCTTGTCTTGAGCAACAGCTTCGTCCCGGAAGGAGGCGCCGCGTGGACCCTGCCGGTTCTGGGCGGCACGGCACGGCGATTGGGTAACGTAGTGGCCACCGATGCATCGTGGTCCGCGGACGGGGACAAGTTGGCGTATACCTCGGGCAAGGATGTGTACGTAGCCAAGGGTGACGGGACTGAGCCGCGCAAACTGGCGACACCAGCCGGTGTTGCCTTGTGGCCCCGCTGGTCTCCCGATGGAACCCGGCTGCGGTTCACCTTGAACGGTCAGAATGGCTTCGCCATTTGGGAAATCGTGCCGGATGGAAGCCGCCTCCATCAATTGTTAGCCGGCTGGAATACGCCCCCGACGGAGTGTTGCGGGACTTGGACGCCGGACGGAAGGTATTTTGTGTTTCAGTCGTCCCGCGGCGGCGTCGCGAATATCTGGGCCATGCGCGAAAACGGGAGCCTGTTCCGGCGAGTGAACCACGAGCCCGTCCAGTTGACGTCCGGGCCCACCAACACTTTTGCTCCGCTGCCGAGCACGGACGGGAACCAAGTTTTTGTCCAAACCGTCCAATCGCGCGGCCAGTTGGTACGCTTTGATGCGAGGGCGCGCGACTTCCAGCCGTTCTTTCCCGGCGCCCAAGCCGGCACACAGGCATCGGCAGTGGACTTTTCAAGAGACGGACAATGGATCGCTTATGTCAGCTATCCGGACGGGAGCTTGTGGCGCAGCAGGCCCGATGGCAGCGACCGGCAGCAACTCACCTACCCGCCCCTCTTCGCGCACATGCCCCGCTGGTCCCCCGATGGAAGCCAGATCGCGTTCATGGGGCAAGTCACAGGGAAACCGCCGTGGCAGGTCTGCATCATAGGCGCGGAGGGCGGCGCGGTTGAGCGGCCCGTCCCGGATCGAAGCGACGAAGCCGACCCCGGTTGGTCGCCCGACGGACGTTCGCTGGTTTTCGGCGGTCAGGCAGTGTTCGAAAAGGAAGCCACCAGAGTCGATGCCATCCGCGTGCTGGATCTCAAAACTCACCGGGTTTCCATTCTGCCGGGGTCACAAGGCCTGTGGTCGCCACGCTGGTCGCCCAAGGGAGGTGACATTGCCGCCATGTCCAATGACGGCAACGAGCTGCTTCTGTTCGATTTCAGCACCCGAAAGTGGACATTGTTGGCGCACATGTCGCTCGGTTACCCGCAATGGTCGCATAGCGGAGAAGCCATCTTTTTCGTGGGTCACCCGACCGGCGCGGACAAGGTGTTTCGCGTTACGCTCAGCGGTCACAAGCTGGAGGGAGTGGCAGACCTGAAGAACTTTCACCAGGCGCCATTTCTGGTTGGCAATTGGATGGGGCTGGCTCCGGACGACTCGCCCTTGCTGGTGCGCGACGCCGGAACCCAGGACTTTTACGGGCTCAGCCTGCAGCTTCCATGAAACGCAAGCATTACCCGGCGCCGGAGTTGCTGGATCCGGTCGCCGCCTACGATCGGGTTGCGCCCGTGTACGCGCGGCTGGCGGCGGAGCGCGCAGCCTATCTCGACGCCATCGACCGGCTGGTCATTTCTGAAATTCCGCCCGGCAGCCGCTCGCTGCTGGATGTAGGCGCTGGCGATGGTGCCCGCGCGGCGCGCATCGCCGGGGCCGCGGGCCTGCGCGATCTCGTTCTGCTGGAGCCGAGCGCCGCGATGCGCAGCCGCTGTTCCGCGCAGGCAAGCATCTGGGCACTGCGGGCTGAAGATCTCCGCTCCCGGAACGGTAGCTTCGACATCATCACTTGTCTCTGGAACGTCCTCGGACATATTCTGCCGGCCGGCGCCCGGGTCGAAGTAGTCCGCCAGTTCGCCCGGCTGGCGTCTCCGCAAGGCAGAATCTTCATCGACCTGAACCACCGCTATAATGCGCGCCATTATGGAGCGCTGATGACGGCCGCGCGTTTCCTTCGCGACCGCCTGTCGCCGGGCGATGGCAATGGCGACGTCAGGGTCGCCTGGAACGTCGAGGGCGGTCGCGTCTCAACCACCGGACACGTCTTCACCCACCGGGAGTTCACGGCCCTATGCCGGGCCGCCGGTCTGCGCATCGAGAAGCGGTTCACAGTGGACTATGCCTCCGGACAACTCCGGCAACGGAGTTTCGAAGGAAATCTGCTGTACGTTTTGCGCCGGCCGGCTTGCGAGCAGGCCTGAGCCATCGTCGCAAGAGGGCTGTAGCGCCGGCGGTCTCTGCCGCCGGTTCCCTGGCCGCCGCGCGTTTTCCTCGGAACGCCGCACCGCTGTAAGCTGGTTTCATGGAGGGAAGGGAATGACGGCTGGCTGGGCGCTCAGGGTTTATCTGCTGCCTGGTCTTCTGATGTCGCTCGCCCCGGGCGGCTCCAGCGGAGTTGAGACCTACCATAGCCCGGCACCAAGCTCACCGCGCGCGGGCACGATCACCATCGATTATCCGCAGGATGGATCCATCTTCCCGCCGGAGATCACGCCGCCTGAGTTCCTTTGGCGGGATAGCGCGGACCGCGTCAGCTTTTGGACGATCGAAGTCTCGTTCGGCGATCACGCGTGGACGATTCACGCGACCTCCCGCGGTGAGCGGCCGCGCATCGGCAAGATCGATCCGGATTGCGTGGCCGATACCAATGCGCCGCCCAAGCTCACGCCCGAAATGGCGGCGGCGCATGCCTGGAGGCCGGACGCGGCCACCTGGCAAACCATCAAGCGGCACTCGGTCGCGAGCCCGGCCACGGTGACCATCCTCGGCTTTCGTGGAAACGGCGGCGGCCAGCCCGTCTCGCGCGGCGCCGCCGCCATTCGCACGTCCAGCGACGCGGTAGGCGCCTCGATCTTCTATCGCGACGTGCCGCTGATGCCTTCCGAGCTGGAAAAAGGCGTGATCAAGCCGCTGGCCGCGCAGGCGCTGCCGCTGGTCAAATGGAGGGTTCGCAATGTGGGTGAAGCCAGCAGCCGGGTGGTGATGGAGAACCTGCCGGTGTGCGCCAATTGCCATTCGTTCTCCGCCGACGGCAAGACGATGGGAATGGATCTGGACGGCCTGCAGGGCAACCGGGGAATGTACTTTCTGGCGAAGGTTGCGCCCGAGATGGCGATCCGCAAGCAAGACGTGATCCAGTGGAGCTCGCCCGAAGGCAAGCTCAAGGGGACCATCCGGATCGGCTTCATGTCCCGGGTTTCGCCGGATGGGCAGTACGTGGTCACCACGGTCAACCCGGCCGCGCTGGGCGATACTCCCTCCGCGGCGCCTCCCAGCAATTATTACGTGGCCAATTTCAAGGACTACCGGTTCCTCCAGGTGTTCTACCCGGCGCGCGGGATTCTGTGTTGGTACAGCCGCAAGACCGGCGTGTTGCAGCCGCTCGCCGGCGCCGACGACCCGCGGTTCGTGCAGATGGGCGCCGTCTGGAGTCCCGATGGCCGGTACTTGGTATTTGCCCGCGCCGCCGCCACCGACCCCGATCCGCCGGGCGTTCCGCTGGCGAAATTCGCCAACGATCCGAACGAGTTGCAAATCAAGTACGACCTCTACCGGATTCCGTTCCACGACGGCCAGGGAGGCGTGCCGGAGCCGGTCGCCGGCGCCTCGCGCAACGGCATGAGCAACACGTTTCCTAAGGTGTCGCCCGATGGACGATGGATCGTGTTCGTCAAATGCCGCAACGGCGAGCTGATGCGTCCCGACAGCCAGTTGTACATTGTTCCGGCGGCGGGCGGCGAGGCGCGGCGCATGCGCTGCAACACGCCGCGCATGAATTCGTGGCACAGCTTCGCGCCCAACGGCCGTTGGCTGGTGTTTTCGTCGAAAGCGCGCTCGCCTTACACGCAGATGTATCTCACCCACATCGACGAGCGCGGCAACGATAGCCCGCCCGTTCTGATCGACAACACCACCGCCTCCAACCGCGCGGTGAACCTGCCGGAGTTTGTGAACATCCCTGTGGACGGTCTGCGGCAGATTGGCGGGCCGGTGCTCGACTATTACAAGCTGGTGGATGGCGCGACGTATCTGCAAAAGACCGGAGCGTACGAGGCAGCTTCCGCCAAGTGGAGGCAGGCGCTGGCGCTGAACCCGGACGACGAATTCGCGCAACGCAAGCTGGGGGCCTTGTTACTGATGACCGGCCACCGGGAAGAGGCCGCGGTGCACCTGCGCAAGGCGTCCGAGCTCCAGCTCCGCGCGGCGCTGGAGGCGGATCCCACGTCGGCGCGGGCACACAACGATCTCGGCGCGCTGCTGGCTGAGACGGGGCGCGCCGGGGAAGCTGTGACGCAATTCGAGAAAGCCGCCGCGCTCAAGCCCGATTTCGCCGCGGCGCGCGCAAATTTGGGCGGCGCGCTGGCGAAGCTGGGCAGGGTGGATGAAGCGGCGACGCAACTGCGCAAAGCGATCGCATCGGACGCGCGGTATGCGCCGGCGCATTACCAACTGGGGCTGGTTCTGAGCCGGCGCGGGGATGCGCAGGGAGCCATCGCGGAGTGGCGGAGCGCGCTCGAGATCGACCCGAAATATGCCGAGGCCCACGACAGCCTGGGCGACGCGTTGGATGCGCAAGGGCGGACCGCGGAGGCGCTGGCGCAATGGTTCGCCGCAATCGAGCTCGAACCGAACGACGCACCAGCGCTGCGCCGCGCGGCGTGGGCGCTAGCCACTTCGCCCGATGCCGCCATCCGCAACGGCGCCGATGCGCTTCGCTTCGCGGTGCGGGCCGTGGAGCTCTCCGGCGGCAAGGACGCGCAGGTGTTGGACACGCTGGCCGCCGCCTACGCCGAGAAAGGTCAATTCACCGACGCTGCGCTTACCGCGCGCCGGGCGCAGGCGCGAGCCGTCGAAGAGAAACAGCCCGCGCTGGCGGAAGAGATCAAAACCAGAATCGCGTTGTATGATGCCGGCCGCCCGTTTCGCGGGCGCGACGTCTCTGGCGCGCGCCCCTGAGGCCGCGCCGATTCGGTCCGGGAGCTCGTGACATTTTTGCCTACCGCTGCTCTTCCAGCCGTACCTTTCCGGCGAAGCTGCGGTAGGCGTAGACGAAATAGGCGGCTACCAGCAGCATGCCGGGGATGAACCAGAACAGGCCGATGCGCAGGCCGTAGGGCGCCGCGGAGGCATTGGCAATGGTCAGCGAGTGCGCGGGATCGCCATTCGAGGGAAGCACGCACGGATATAAGCCGAAAGCCGCGCACACCAGCATCGCGCCGAGAAACAGGGACGAACTGAGAAACGCCTCCCGTTCCCACAGACGTCGGTTCATCACGCCAGCGGCCAGCAACGCCATTACTGCCAGCAGGGGGAACAGCCAGCCCCACGGCCGGGCACTGAAGCTGGCGTGCAAAAGCGGCTGAATGCGGAAACTCGCCACCGTGAGCAACGCCACCAGGATGAGCACGGCCCACCAGACCAGCCCGGCAACGCGGCGCGCCCGCGTTTCGATCTCGCCCGCGGTTTTGAGCGCCACCCAAAGCGCGCCGTGCAGCGCCAGCGCGGCCAGCGCGGCGAGGCCGGCCAACACGGTGTACCAATCCAGAATGCCGGGGGATTTGCCTGGAGTCCAATCGGTCCAGAGCGGCAGGAAGAACTCACCCGATGCATCGAGCGGCACGCCGCGCACTACATTGCCCAGGGCCGCGCCAAAGAAGATGGCCAGCAGGACGCTCGAGACGGCGAAACCGGCATCCCATAGCGGATGCCACACCGGGCTGGCCACGTGGTTGCGGAACTCGATGGAAGTGCCGCGCAGAATCAGCAGCCACAGCACCATCATCAGCGGCAGATAGAAGCCGCTGAAACTGGACGCATAAAGCGCCGGGAAAGCGAAGTAGAGGGTGCCTCCGGCGGCCAGCAGCCACACTTCGTTGCCGTCCCACACCGGGCCGACCGTGCTCAGCACGGCGCGGCGCTCGTCATCCGTGCGCGCCACCAAAAAATGTACGATGCCGGCGCCAAGATCGAAGCCATCGAAAATCACGTAGGCCACCAGCATGCAGGCGACCAGCCAGAACCAGATCGTTTCCATAATTGCTCCTCAAACCGCGGCGGCGGGCTCGGGCCCTTCTTCGATTTCACGATAAACCAGGAACAGGAACAGGATCGAGAGGATGGTGTAGATCCCAAAGAATCCGATCAGGGTGAACAGCACATTGCCGGAGGAGACCTGCGCCGAGATTCCCTCCGGCGTGCGCATCACTCCGTAGATCAGCCACGGCTGGCGCCCCACTTCGGCGGTAATCCAACCGGCGGTGTTAGCGATGTAAGGGAACGGCAGCATCATCATGAGCAGCCAGAGCAGAGGTCGCGATTGGTAGAGCGAGCCCCGCCACAGGCGGAACGCCGAGATCGCCAGCACGGCAATAAAGATGGTGCCTAGCCCGAGCATGATGTGATAGCTGTAATAGAGCAGCGGGATGCTGTCCGGCCAGTTCTGGGGCGGGAACGAATCGAGTCCTTTGACTTCGGCTTTCCAATTTTGATACGTCAGGAAACTGAGCGCGCGCGGAACGACGAGCGGGTTGTCGAGGCGGTGTTGTGCCATGTCCGGCTGTCCGAGGATGGCGAGCGGCGCGCCTTCGGCGGTGCTGAAGAGGCCTTCCATCGCAGCCAGGGTTACCGGCTGATTCCAGGCGATATTGCGGCCCTGCCCGTCGCCGGTGGGGAAAAGCATGACGACACTGGCGGCGATGCCGGCGATCACGCCGAGGCGCACGAAGGTGCGGCCGTGTTCCTGATGGCTGCCGGTGAGCAGATAGAACGCGCCCACCGCGGCCATCACAACGCTCCCCGTGACCACCGCGCCGGTCATGGTGTGCAGGTATTGCCAGCCGAGCCAGGGATTCAGCAGCAAGCCCCAGAAGCTGGTGAGGACCATCTCGCCGTGTGCGCCCACGGCATATCCGGTCGGGTGCTGCATCCAGGCATCGGTGGCGACGATCAGGAATCCGGACATCCACGAGCCGAGAAACACCAGCAGCGCCGTGAACCAGTGCGCCTTCGGCCCCAAACGCTTCTCGCCGAACAGAAACGCGCCCAGGAAACTCGATTCCAGGAAGAAGGAGAAGACTCCCTCCATCGCCAGCGTCTGGCCAATTACGCCGCCGGCGGATTTGGCAAAACGCGACCAGTTGGTGCCGAACTGAAATTCCATCGGGATGCCCGTCACCACGCCCATGGCGAAATTGATGGCAAAGATCTTGGCCCAGAACCGGGCGGCGCTGGCGTAGTGCGGGTTGCCCGTGCGGAGCGCCATGGTCTTCAGAATCAGAATCAGCAAAGCCAGCCCCATCGTCAGTTGGGGAAACAGGTAGTGGAAAGTGACGGTGAATGCGAAGTGCAGGCGATCGATCGTAAGCGCGTCCATAAGACTCCGGGGCGGACCCGCCGGCACGGCCAGCAATAGCGGGGCCGAAACCCTCCGCACAGTTTAGCTCGCTGCACAGGGCAGCGGGCGTGCGCAAAGATAGTTGGGTGGGGCATGCCTTTTAGCTTGCCCAGACCACAACTCATGCACTCAAATAGAAATCGGGACTCATGCGGATGGCGGCGGATGAAGAGTATATGCGGGAGGCGCTCCTGCTGGCGGCGCTTGGGGCGGCGCGGGGCGAAGTGCCGGTGGGCGCGGTAGTGGTAATGGGCGGCGCTATCGCGGGCCGCGGCTGGAATTGTCCTATCGAGCGCTCGGATCCGGCGGCGCACGCGGAAATCATCGCGCTGCGCGAAGCCGCCGCGGCGGCCGGCAATTACCGGTTAACCGGCGCGACGCTGTACTGCACGCTGGAACCGTGCGTGATGTGCGCCGGCGCGCTGGTGGCCGCGCGCGTGGAGCGCCTGGTATTCGGCACCCGCGACCTGCGTTTCGGCGGTGTGCGCAGCAAATTCCGCATCGCCGATTCCGGCACCTTGAACCACACCGTGGAAATCGTCGAAGGCGTGCTGGCGGTGGAATGCGTCGAGCTGCTGCGCGGGTTTTTCGGGGAGCGGCGCTGAGGACCGGCTATCGCTTTCACTCTGCGTGTCTTAGTCGCGCCGGCGGTCTTTGCCTCCAGTTCTATTGCGAGCCGCGCCTGCGGGACTGCCGACGCGGGCCGGGCATGCCCGGCCCCTACGGTCGTTTGTGATTAGCGGGTGTGCTCGGCTTTGGTCGGCTCGGTCTTGCCGGGCTTCAGCTTTTCACGCTGCTCGCGTAGCACGGCCTTGCGGCTGAGCTTGATTTTGTTGCCTTCCGTGGCCAGCACCTTGACCAGGATCTGATCGCCTTCCTTCAGCTCGTCGCGCACGTCGCGGATGCGGTTCTCGGCGATTTCGCTGATGTGGAGCAGGCCGTCGGTTCCGGGGAAGATCTCGACGAAAGCGCCGAAATCGACCAGCCGCACAACCTTGCCCAGGTAGGTCTTGCCCACCTCGGCTACGGCAGTGATGTCGGAGATGATCTGGATGGCCTTGTTGGCGGAAGCTTCGTCGGCGGAGGCGATGTGGATGGTGCCGTCGTCTTCGACATCGATCTTGACTCCGGTCTGCTCGACGATGCCGCGAATCACCTTGCCGCCGGGTCCGATGACGTCGCGAATCTTATCCGTCGGGATATTCATGGTGTAGATGCGCGGCGCGTACTGCGAGAGGTTGGCGCGCGGTTCCGCGATGGCCTCATACATCTTGTCGAGGATGAACAGCCGCCCGCGGCGCGCCTGCTCCAGCGCTTCTTTCAGGATGGCGGTGCTGACGTTGGGCACCTTGATATCCATCTGCATGCCGGTGATGCCTTCGCGCGTGCCGGCCACTTTGAAGTCCATGTCGCCGTAGTGATCCTCGGCGCCGGCGATATCGGTGAGGATGGCGTACTGGTTGCCCTCCTTGACCAGGCCCATGGCTACGCCGCCCACATGGGCGGCGACCGGCACACCGGCGTCCATCAGGGTGAGGGAGCCGCCGCAAATCGCAGCCATGGAACTGGAACCGTTCGATTCCAGCGTGTCGCTGACAATACGAACCGTGTAGGGGAACGCGGTCTCGTCAGGGATCAGCGCCGAAAGAGAGCGTTCGGCCAGCGCGCCGTGGCCGATCTCGCGGCGGCCGGGGCCCCGCATGAATCCGACTTCGCCGACGCTGAACGGCGGGAAGTTGTAATGCAGCATGAAGCGCTTAGTAACCTCGCCGGGCTCGAGCAGTTCGATGCGCTGCTCGTCGTCCTTGGTACCGAGCGTGACGGTGACCAGCGCCTGGGTTTCGCCGCGCGTGAAAAGCGCCGAGCCGTGGGTGCGCGGCAGTACGCCGGTTTCGATGGCGATGGGCCGCACCTGATCGAACGCGCGGCCATCCGGGCGCCGCCGGTTCTTCAACATCTCATCGCGGAAGATGCGCTCCTTGAGCGCGTCGTAGCACTTGCCAGCCTCGGCTTTTTGCTCCTCCGCAATCGGCTCCAGCACGCGCTCGCGCAACGCGGCCACGCGGGCGTAGCTTTCCAGCTTCGGGTGCTTCTGCGTATTGAGCGCGTCGGTGAGTTCCACCCGCGCGGCCTTTTCGATGGCGGCGTACATACCCGCATCGAGCGCCGGCGGCGTGAACTCGCGCTTCGGCTTGCCGGCCAGCTTGACCAGTTCGCGGATGGCCTTGGCGATCTTCTTGCAGGACTCATGACCGAATTCGATAGCGCCGAGAACGTCGGCTTCCGAAACCTGCTGCGCGCCGGCCTCCACCATTACGATCCCGTCTTCTGTGCCTGCGACCACGATGTTCAGCTTCGATTCGCGGCCTTCGGTGTAAGTCGGGTTGGCCAGATACTGGCCGTCCTTCATGCCGACGCGGACGCCGGCCAGCACGTGATGGAACGGAATGTCGGAAATGGCGAGCGCGGCGGCGGCACCGCAGATCGCCAGAGTGTTGGGGTCCTGTTCGGGATCGGCCGAAAGCACCATGCAGATGATCTGCGTTTCATTCAGGAAACCTTCGGGGAACAATGGGCGCACGGGCCGGTCGATCAACCGGCAGGTGAGAGTCTCTTTCTCCGACATGCGCCCTTCCCGCTTGATGAAACCGCCGGGGAACTTGCCGGCCGCGTAAGTGTACTCCCGATAGTCTACGGTGAGCGGAAAAAAACCGGCTCCCGGTTTGGCCTGATCGGCCATGCAAGCGGTGACCAGAACAACCGAGTCACCGGAACGAACGACGACCGCGCCGTTCGCCTGTTTGGCCATCCTACCCGTTTCAAAAGTAAGCTTGCGGCCGCCCAGGTCAACTTCAACTGTGTGAATCATAATCTTTCAAAAACCTCTAGTCTCGGCCAGGGTCCAGCCCCGCACGAGTTGCAATTCGGCTCCTCGCAATGCAAAAAGCCGTTCGAGAATATGGAGTGACAGGAAAGAAAGCCCTCGCGCCGCGCGGCACGCGCCGCGTCAACCTCAGGGGCCGATGGAATATGGTTCTCGAAAGCACCCGCTTCTTCGTGTGGAAAACAGGACTGCTTCCGGAGAATGACTAACGACGGATGCCCAGGCGCTGCAAGACTGCCTTGTAACACTCCGGGTCCGTATTCCGCAGGTAAGTCAGAAGCCGGCGCCGCTTGGCAACCATGGTCAACAAGCCCTTGCGGGAACCATGGTCCTTTTGATGCGCCTTGAAATGCTCAGTGAGCAGCGTGAGCCGCTGGCTCAACAGGGCAATCTGGACTTCCGGCGACCCCGTGTCGGTCTTGTGGCGTTGATTGGTGGAAAGTACCTGCCGTTTTGCTTCGACCGCCAGTGCCATTCTTGGAGTAATGCTCCTTGTCTTCTCTTATTCTCGTTTTGTTACGTTTCTCAGGATAACACAAATGTTGACGATTGCGACAGTGTCGTGTCGATTTTGCAATCGCTCGCCGGAGCCTGGACACCTTACGCGTTCCGCCGCGTCTGCCGCTGCTACAATCGGTCTTCGTGCTTCGGTTCGTTCCCATCGTACTGGCTTTGGCGGGGGCGGGGTGCGGCAGCCGGCTCGACTGGTATCCGCCGCCCGAACAGCGCCCGTCGCTCAGCCTGCCGTCGTCGCTCCCCTTCGGATATTTCGTGGCGATGAGCGACCCCAATGCCGGAGCGTACATCGTGGGCGGCTTTCGCGATCGAAGCGAAGGAGCGTGGCGCTGGACGCATGAGCATCCGGTGCTGCAGTTCTATCTGCCGCGCGTGCCGCGGCTCCGCTTTCTGATGGATCTGACGTTCCCCGATCAGACCTTCGCCCAGACCGGGCCGGTGGAGCTGACCATCCGCATCAACGGCAAGGAGTTCGACCGCGTCCTGTACGCCAAGCCGGGCAGCCAGCAGTACAGCAAAGAGACGCCGTGGGAATGGCTGCACGCGGACGGCATAAACACAGTTGCGCTGGAGCCCGACAAGACCGCGATTGGCCCCGGCGGCGAGCGGTTGGGGTTCGTCCTCACTCGCGCAGGCTTCGTGGAATAAGCCATGCAGGTGGCAGCAATTCTGTTCGGCGCGCTGTTCACGGTAGCTACGGCCACCGCACTGGGCACGCAACTGGTGGGCAAGACGTGCGGCGATTGGCCGGTTCGCTTCGTGGTGGGATCTGCGGCGCTGAGCTTCCTGGTGTTTCTGCTTGCGGCCAGCGGCCTCGTCTACCCCGCCACCTTCGCGATCTTGGGGGTAGGGTCAATCCTGATTTGCCGGCCCTGGACGCGCCTGCAAACTCGCCTGCGGGATGGGGGCGCCGCTCGATGCTTACCTAAGGCATCATTAGTAAATACTGTATTATTTCTTATATTTATCGCATATTTCTACATCTATTTCTTGAGGGCCATCGCGCCGGAAGTTAGCCCCGATGGCGCCACCTACCACCTTGGCCTGACGGCACGATATCTTCGGGAGCACGGGTTTCACCGGATTACCTGGAACCTCTACGCCAGCCTGTCACAGGGAATGGAGATGCTGTTTCTGTTTGCGTTCGCCTTTGGAAAGCACTCGGCTGCAGCTCTGCTCCACCTGGCATTTCTGGTGGCGCTGGTTTGGCAGATGTGGATTTGGGGCGCGCGCCACGGCATAGCGTGGGTGGGGCTGTGCGGCGCTGCGCTGGTGGGGCTGAGTCCGATGGTGGGCGTGGACGCCTCGAGCGCGTATAATGATGTCGCTTTGGCGGCTGTCGCCTTTATTCTTTTCTGTCTGCTGGAGCGCTGGGCGGAGCAACGCAGCTCGCGCCTGCTGCCGTTGATCGGGATCCTGGCCGGCTTCGGGTATGCGCTGAAGTACACGGCCTGGCTGGCAGTGGCGTACGCGATCGGTTTCGTTGCCTGGAAGAGCCGGCGGCTACGACCGGTCGCAGTGGTGGCCGCCTGCGCGTTTCTGATGGTGGCGCCGTGGTTGATAAAGAATTCGATGTGGATGCATAATCCGGTGGCGCCGTTCTTTAACCGCTACTTTCCGAACCCATATGTAACCGTTGATTTTGAAGAAGATTACAAGAGCTACTTTCGGACTTACGATCTCGCCAGCCGCGGGCAGATTCCGATGGAAGCGACAGTACGCGGCTCGCTGGGCGGCGTGCTGGGGCCGGTTTTTCTGCTGGCGCCGCTAGGCCTATTGGCGCTGCGAAAACCGCTGGGGCGGCAGTTGTGGCTGGCAGCTTTGGTGTTCGGGGCCAACTACTTCAGCAACATCGGAGCGCGATTCCTGATTCCGCCGCTGCCCTTCGTGGCGCTGACGATGGTGATGGCGCTGCAAGCATTGCCGGGATTGACGCTGGCGGTGGTGCTGTTGCACGCCGCACTTTCCTGGCCGCCAGTGGTAGAGAAATTCGTGCCGGCCGGCTCCTGGCGGCTGACGCTGACACCGTGGCGGGATGCGTTTCATCTGCGCGATCCCGGCCGATATTATAAGAATCACTTGGCTCTATATCCAGCATCTGAGCTAATAGAAAAGGTTACGCCGCCCGGTTCAACGGTGCTTACGTTTAAGCCGATTCCGGATGCGTACACGTCGCGGCGCATCCTGGTGAACTATGAGTCGGCGGCGAATCAAGCGGAGGAACGCATCTTTCTAAGCGCTGCGATCGGGAGGGACCAGCCAAACGGGCGGTTGCGTTTCACCTTTTCGCCGCGGCGGCTGCGAGCGATTCGGGTGAATCAGACGGCGAGCGGAACCGACATCTGGAGCATCAACGAGCTGCGCATCTTTTTAGATGGGCACGAGTTGGCGCGGGAGCCGAGTTGGCGGCTGGCGGCGCAACCGTACCCGTGGAGCATTCAGGACGCCTTCGACAATTCGCCGGTTACTTTCTGGCGGAGCGGCGAAGCCATTCATCCCGGGATGTTTGTGGAGGTGGACTTCGGCGCGGTCCGGGAGGCCGACCAAGTGGTGCTGGAGGGTCCTTCGGATCAGTACGGCGTCCGGCTGGAGCTGGAGGGCGAGCGTGCTGATGGCGTGTGGCAGCGGCTGGCGGGACTGCCGGTAGCGAGCGACGGCGCGCCGTATCTCGGGTTTCGGCGGGCGGCGGCGGAAGAGCTGAAGCGGCGCGGCATCGATTACATTCTCTGCTTCCAGGATGAGGAATGGGCGCAAGACATGCAGCGCAACCGCGACTTGTGGGGCGCGGAGGAAGTGGGCGCGGCCGGTGGAGCGCGCCTGTATAAGCTGCCATGAGACTTTTTCTGGGCGTGGATGGCGGACAATCCGGGACTGCGGCGGCGATCGGCGATGAGACGGGCCGCGTGCTGGGAGAAGGCAAAGCCGGACCGAGCAACCATGCCGGTGGGGCGGAAGGGCGGGCGAAGCTGGAGCGGGCGGTGCGCGGCTGCGTGGGGCAAGCCGCAGCGCAGGCGGGCCTCGATGCCGCAACTTTGGAATTCGAATCGGCGTGCTTCGGCATGAGCGGCGGGCCGGAAGGCAAACACGCGATTCTCTCCGGGTTGATCCGCGCGGCGCGGCTGAGGGTGACGACGGATGCGGCAGTTGCGCTGGCCGGCGCAACCGGGAGCGGGCAGGGAATCGTGGTCATCGCCGGAACCGGCTCGATGGCGCTGGGGCGCGATGAGCAAGGGCGCATGGCGCGGGCTGGCGGCTGGGGGTACGTGCTCGGCGATGAAGGCGGCGCATTCGACATGGTGCGCCAGGCGGTGCGGGCAGCGTTGCGGATGGAGGAGGGCTGGGGCCCGGAAACCACGCTGCGCGCGGCGCTGCTCGAGGCCACCAGCTCGATCGACGCCAACCAGATGCTGCATCGGTTCTACACGCCGGAATGGGAGCGCTCGCGCGTGGCCGCGCTAGCGCCGCTGGTGGACCGGGCGGCCGGCGAAGGCGACGCAGCAGCGCTGCACATTGTGAACCAAGCGGCACAGGAGTTAGCCGTGCTGGCGGCGGCGGTGCGCGGGCAACTATGGAAGCCGGGTGAGGCGGTGGAGATTGCTTACTCGGGCGGCGTGTTCAAAAGCCGGATGCTGCTCGAGCGGTTCCGCCTGCTGGTGGAGATGGAGGCAGGGAACAAGCTGGACCCGCCGCGACATCCGCCGCATCTTGGGGCGCTGCTCGAAGCCTATCGGGTGGTGGGGCTGAGCGTGGAGCTGCAGCCAAGGATGCGGCGCGATTAGGAGGTTGTTTGTGCCTGAGCGGGTTCCTCGATTTCGTTTCGCCGCGAGGCTGGCATGGATCGCCTGCTTGGCATTCCTGGCGGGTGCCTGTCTCGCCCAAGTGCAGCAGCAAAAAGCAGCCCCGCCTTCTGCGGCCGAGGATTCCCTGAAGACGTTTCTTCGGAGTTACCTCCGAACCTTTTCTGGCGGTGACGACAAAACGACACGATATTTAGCGGCTTTCGTAGACCTCAGCGGCGGGGGAAAGCGAGAAGCAATCGTGTACGTGAGTGGGCAGACGTGGTGCGGGAGCGGCGGCTGCACCACGTTGGTATTGGCCCGCAAGGATTCCTCCTACAGATTGGTTACGGACATCGCGATCACACGGCCTCCAGTCTGTGTGCTGACGAACAGATCGCATGGCTGGCGCAATATAAGCGTCTGGGTGGGAGGCGGAGGAATCAACCCTGGCTACGAGGCGGAACTCCGGTTCGACGGGAAGACTTATCAAGAGAATCCTACCGTTCCTCCGGCTCGGCCGTTGGCCGGGAACGCAGAGGGACAAGTCGCAATATCAGAATCAGGGGAAGGGACACTTCTGTATCCGTGATCCGGGCATCCCGCAAAGGTCCGGCATGAACGCGGCTATAGCTTTGAAAATGTGCGAGGCGCGATTAGGAACACTACGGGCTTGAGGTGTGGATGAAACGATGGATGCGTTGCGGGTGGCCGTGGCTTCGCGGACTTTCGCCGTGCGTTTCGGCCACCCGATGATTCGAGTAGAAACTACGTTGATGTGAGCCCGCTGGATGGCGGACAATATCAGGTCGATTCGTTTCTTACCCTCTGTTATCCGGCGGGCGGCAATAATAGCTATCCGTTTACCGCCGGCGGTTATGGATTCCAGAATCCAAGGTCTTCCGTCGGGAGTCCAGCCCAAGGGGGACCCCGCATGCCGTTCACGG
>JBAVEN010000043.1:0-10006 GCA_049587755.1 Bryobacteraceae bacterium
CAACCTGCCATTCATCACCGCCGACGCCTCCGGGCCGAAACATCTGCAGATGAAGCTGACCCGTTCGCGTTTCGAGCAGATGGTGGAAGACATCGTGCAGCGCTCCGTCGGTCCTTGCAAGCAGGCCTTGGCCGACGCCGGCGTAACGCCGTCGCAGATCGACGAAATCGTGATGGTGGGCGGCCAGACCCGTATGCCGCGCATTCAGACACTGGTGCGCGAGTTGTTCGGCAAGGAGCCGCACAAGGGCGTCAACCCGGATGAGGTCGTGGCTGTCGGCGCGGCCGTGCAGGGCGGCGTTCTGGGCGGCGACAACATCGACCAGCGGATTATCGACTGGATCGTGGGCGAGTTCAAAAAGGAAAACGGCATCGACCTTTCGCGCGACCAGATGGCGCTGCAACGCCTCAAGGAAGCCGCGGAGAAGGCCAAAATGGAGCTATCGACGCTGCTCGAAAGCGAAATCAACCTGCCATTCATCACCGCCGACGCCTCCGGGCCGAAACATCTGCAGATGAAGCTGACCCGTTCGCGTTTCGAGCAGATGGTGGAAGACATCGTGCAACGCTCAGTGGGGCCGTGCAAACAGGCGCTAGCCGACGCCGGCTTGAATCCATCGCAGATCCACGAAGTGGTGATGGTGGGCGGCCAGACCCGCATGCCGCGCATCCAGCAACTGGTGCGCGACCTGTTCGGCAGGGAGCCGCACAAGGGTGTCAACCCGGATGAAGTGGTGGCGGTGGGCGCCGCGGTGCAGGGCGGCGTGCTGGCGGGCGAAGTGAAGGACGTGCTGCTGCTGGACGTGACGCCGCTTTCGCTCGGCATCGAAACCATGGGCGGCGTGTTCACCAAGCTGATCGACCGCAACACCACCATTCCCACGCGCAAGACCGACGTGTTCTCCACGGCCAGCGACAATCAATCCTCGGTGGAGATCAAGGTGCACCAGGGCGAACGCGCCATGGCGCACGACAACCGGCTGCTGGGAGTGTTCCAGTTGGGCAACCTTCCGCCGGCGCCGCGCGGCGTGCCGCAGATTGAAGTGACCTTCGACATCGATGCCAACGGCATCCTGAACGTCACCGCCAAGGACCGGGCCACCAACAACGAGCAGAAGATCACCATCACCTCCTCCTCTGGGCTGGCCAAGGACGAAGTGGAGAAGATGGCGCGCGATGCCGAAACGCACGCGGCTGAGGATCGCAAGCAGCGCGACACCATCGAGGCCCGCAATCGTGCCGACGCGATGGTCTACAACGTCGAAAAAACGCTGAAGGATCATCGCTCCAAGATCGGCGACGCGGAAGCCAAGGAAATCGAATCGGCGCTCGAAGAGACCAAAAAGGCGATGGCGGAAAACGACAACGATCGCATCAACTCCGCGGTCGACCGGCTGACCACCGCCAGCCACAAGCTGGCCGAGGCCATGTACAAGGCTTCGTCCCAGCCGGGCGGCGGAGCGGCTCCGGGAGGCGACGGTGGTGGCGCAGCGCCGGGCGGCGGACCGGGAGGTAAAGACACCGGCGAAAAAGGCAAAGACAACGTGGTGGACGCCGAGTTTGTCGACGTCGACGACAAACAGAAGTAAGCGGCCTGGGGGCCGGGAGGTCCCGGCCCCAACAATCTGCTTATGGCCCCTCCCAAGCACGAATACTACGAAACGCTGGGTGTACCGCGGACGGCCTCGGTGGACGAAATCCGCAAGGCCTACCGTAAGCTGGCGCGCAAGCACCATCCGGACCTGAACCCAGGAGACAAGGCGGCCGAGGAGCGTTTCAAGAATGTTCAGGAAGCCTACGACGTGTTGGGCGATCCCAAGAAACGCAAGATGTACGACCAGTACGGCTTCTACTCCGAAAGTGGATTCGCGGCTGGCGGGCCGGGCGGCGCGGCGGGAGCGGGTCCGACGCCCAACATGGATTTCTCCGGCTTCGATTTCTCCGATTTTGCCGCTGGGGCCGGAGGCCGCCACGCCGAACCGGGCGGCGGCTTTCGCGACATATTCTCCCAGTTCTTCTCCGGCCGCGGCCAGGCGCACGAGCCGGAGGCGGAAAAGGGCGGCGATCTCGAATACGTGATGGACATCGATTTTTGGCAGGCCATCAAGGGGACGCAGGCGCGGCTCAGTATCACGCGTTATGACATCTGCGGCACCTGCCACGGGACGGGCACGACGGGAGCGGGCGAGGTGACCTGCCCGCAATGCAAGGGAACCGGCAACGTCAGCCAGATGGCGGGCGCGATGCGCTTCAATCTCACCTGCCCGCGCTGCAACGGCAGCGGGCGTTTGCGCAACTCCTGCCCCACCTGCGGCGGGGATGGGCGCGTCACACGGACGGAACTGGTGGACGTGCGCATTCCGCCGGGCGCGCGCAACGGCTCCCGCCTGCGCGTGCCGGGCAAGGGCAACGCCGGCACCCGGGGCGCGGCTCCAGGAGATCTCTACATCACCACCAAGGTCGCAGAGCATCCGTTCTTCCATCGCGAGGGTGACAATATCGAAATCAAAGTGCCCGTGGCTGTATGGGAGGCGGCGCTGGGCGCCAAAATCGAGGTGCCCACCATCGATGGCCGCACCCTGCTGAAAATTCCGCACGGCACCAGGAACGGACAGCGCTTCCGCCTGCGCGAAAAAGGCGTGCAGGGTTCGCGCTCGGGCGAGCGCGGCGACCAGATCGTGGAAGTCGCCGTGGAAGCGCCCGATCCGCGCGACGAGCGGACTCGCGAGCTGCTCGGCCAACTGCGCGACCTGCACCACGCCGAAGATCCCCGCGCGGAGCTGTGGAGCAAGGTCTAGCGCATGGCGAAAAAATCCAAAGCGGCTTACATGATCTCCGCGGTGGCGGAGCAATACGCCATCCATCCGCAGACTCTGCGGCTCTACGAGCGCGAAGGTCTGCTCAAGCCCTCGCGGAGCGAAGGCAATACGCGGCTCTATACCGGCGGGGACCTGGAGCGCCTGGAAGTGATCCTTCACCTGACGCGTGATTTGGGCGTCAACCTGGCGGGCGTCGACATCATCCTCAACATGCGGGAAAAGATGGGGCAGATGCACGCCCAGATCCAGGAATTCGTCGCCACCCTGAACCGCGAGCTGGTGGCGCGCACGGCGCATCCCACCGAGGCCGACGAACGCAACACGCTGGTTCCGGTCGTCAATGCCCGCCCGCCCGCGTCGCCAGCTTCACGCCGCCGGTGATACGGGGCTCCCAGATCGAAGGCAAGAAGTACTTCACCTAAACTCGTGCCTCAGAGGACCTTTCCAGGTGATCGGCCGATTAGAATGGGAAGGTCCTTTCCGATGCAGTCGGTGCCCCACGCACGAAGCGCACCACGCGACGCCACTCCGGCCTACACCGCGCCCTTTCTGGTTTTCGTGGCCCTGTTGGCGCTGGAGCGGGCCTTGGGCCTCAACCCCCTGTGGGCCTATCCGCTCCGCCTCGCGGCCGCCATGGCGACCCTCGCCGTGTTTTCATACCCGCTGCTCAAGTTTCGTTTTGCGCTGCCGGCAGCCAGCCTGGGCGTCGGGTTGCTGGTGTTCGCAATCTGGGTGGTGCCGGACACCCTTTTTCATTACCGCCATCACTGGCTCCTGGAAAATCCGCTCACCGGGATAGCGGCGGGCTCGCTGCCAGACCGGCTGCGGCACAGCGCGGGATTCCTGGCTTTGCGGATCGCCGGCTCGTCGTTGGTGGTTCCGGTGGTCGAGGAACTCTTCTGGCGCGGCTGGCTGATGCGCTGGCTGGTGCAGCGCGACTGGCAGAAAGTGCCGCTGGGAACGTACCGGGCTGGCTCATTCTGGCTGGTAGCGCTGCTGTTTGCTTCCGAGCACGGCCCGTACTGGGAAGTGGGCCTGGCCGCTGGTGTGATTTACAACTGGTGGCTGGTGCGCACCAAGTCGCTCGGCGACTGCGTTTTGGCGCACGCCGTGACCAATCTGGCGCTGGGGATCTACGTGGTCGCTGCCGGCCAGTGGCAATACTGGCTATAACCGGATTGGCTCCGGCCGCGTCTCACCGTATTGACGGGCTCAGAAGTCTTTCCTTCTCCTCGTCGGAAAGCTCCGGCCTCCGCGGGAGTCGGGCCCCGCGGCCGGAGCTTCAGTTGAGGGCGAAGGCGCCGGGTTAGCGGCTGAGGAACCCCGCCTCAGGAAAGGGTTACCTGTCGACTAGGTTACCCTTTTCTTTGATGAGGAGCGTGAAGTCATCGAGAGGCATCGAGAAGTACTTCCGTGCCCCTTTCGGCTTCCAAAGAATGCTCGACGGCTTTATTCGGAGTTCGCCGATCTTGCCTTCGCCGTCGCCGGCCCCGCCAATTTCGTGGTCATAACAAACGGGTTCAAGGAACTTGTATTTCGACGCTGGCATATTGTACGGTAGTATACCTCTTTGTAACGGACTTGTGGCGCGGGGGCGGTGCGATCGAGAAGGAGGGACCTAGCCAGGAACGCCCGACCGTATGGCCGCTGCGAAGCGAACGGAGCGGGCCGGCACTAAGGGCGGGCCGGGCCGCACTTGGCAACGATCAGCGTGATGTCGTCGTACTGTTCGCACGGGCTAAACTCCCGGACCTCGTCGACGATCGACTCGAGCATAACCTGGGGGGACACGTCGCCGTGCCTCCGCAACGCCTCGATCAAGCGTTGTTCGCCGAATTCCTCCCCGCCATCGTTCAGCGCTTCCGTTATGCCGTCGGTGTAGAGCACCAGCATATCTCCGATAAAGAGCTGGGATTCCTCGATCAGGCAATCCCATTGTGGGAACAATCCCAGAACTGTGGCCGTGGAATCGAGCCGTTCGAGAGTGTTGTCACGCCGCAGCAGAAGAGCCGACAGATGGCCGCAGTTGGCGTAGCGCAGGCGCCGCGTCTGGTCGTCATATTGGGCAAAGAAGAGGGTGGCATAGGCGCTGTCGGTGGTGTTCTCGCAAAAAAGCTCATTCACGGCTTGCAGGAAGCAGCGCGGCTTGTCAAATGCGATGGCGCATTGGCTGCGCAGGTTCGCCTGCAGGTTGGCCATCAAAAGCGCGGCCGCGATTCCCTTACCCGCAATATCGCCAATCACCAGGCCGAAACGCTCTTTGCCCAGGTCCAGGAAGTCGTAATAGTCGCCGCCGACCTGGCGGGCCTGAATGCAGATGCCAGCGTAATCTAGCGTTTTCAGGGGCGGCAGCTTCTGCGGGAAGAGCCGCGCCTGTACCTGCTTGGCGATTTCCAATTCCTGCGCCGCCCGACGCTCGGCTTCCAGTTTGGCGGCGGCCGCGCGGCGTTCGGCCTCGATGGCCCGGCTCCACTCATCGTAGCTGACCAGCTCGAAAGTATTGTGATCCACGTCTTCGAAGCGCGTGACCACGGCGCCCCAAACCGACGGCTGATCGTCCGGAAGCTTCGATAGGCCAGGTGCGCTCGGAACCGGTTTCCGCCCCTCGTACTTCACGCGCCTGAGGCGCGGGGCAAAACGAAAGCGAACTCCCCGCTTGCTCCACTCGCTGTACTTGGCAAGCACGTCTTCGGTGACAAAAACAACGTTGGTTCGCCGGCCGATGAGCTTCTGCTCTGCGGAGTCGGAGTCAGGCGCGATCAGCGTAAGCACCGCGGTCCCGTCCGGAGGGGAGACCGCAACCCAGCGTCCGGACTGCAGTTGGGCATCGAAGGCGAGACGGAACCCCAGTTGATCGAGATAGAAACGCAGGCTTCGCTCCTGATCGCGCACGAAAATGTTCACGGCGTTAATCCCGAGATAAGGGCCCTGCCGGTTCAGACCCAAAGCCGAGCCATCTCGGGACTTCGGTGAAGCAGCGCTGCTCATGGGGATCATTATAGGACCGCAGGAGGTTGCTGCCGGGACGACGGGCGAATGTGTTGCAAAGAGTGGGCCAGGCGCGTGCCCGTCCCCTAGACGTGTCGATGGGAGCGCCGATTACGGCTTGGCGGACCCGGCGGCGGGGAGGGGCTCATACACCACAAAGGCGAACTGGCGCGAATCGGGAGACCAGGAATTGACGTTGATGGTGCCCTGGCCGCCGTAGAAACGAAGCAGAATTTCGAGCTTCGCCGGCTTGAGCTTCTTGCCGGGCGCCGGCATCAGGCGCAGCGCCACGCCATCCATGCGGTCGTTGTGAGTGGCTGTGCCTTTGGGAAAGGAAAACACCAGCATGTGTTTTCCGTCCGGCGAAAAGTGGGGGAACCAGTCCTCCCATTCGTCGTTGGTGACTTGCTGCGCCTTGGCATCGCCGGGACCGGCGCCATCCGGCGGCATGCGCCAGACGCGCCAACTGCCGGACCGGTTGGAGTTGAAGTAGATCCATTTGCCATCGGGACTGTACTCGGGGCCGTCGTCATAAGTGCCCTTGGAAGTGAGTTGCTGCTCGGCGCCGCCTGTGGCGGAGACGCGGTATAGGTGGAACTCGCCATTACGCTGGCCCACTAAGGCGAGCCACCTGCCATCGGGGCTCCAGCCGTGAAAGTAACTCGGCGCAGCCGGCGTCATCAGGCGCACGCCGGAGCCATCGGCCTTGGCCAGATAAACCTGCGACTGGTGCGACGACGGGCTGGAAGCTGAGAATGCCAGCCAGTTGCCGTCGCGCGACAAATCATGATCGTTGTTGCACAGGTAGCTGCCCGGACCGAGATCGATCTGCTCGGGCTTAGGCTCGCCGGAGCCTTCTAACGGCAGCCGGTACAGGTGGCCCTCGGTGTTGATCAACAGAAACTTACCGTCGCGCGACCAGTTGGGCGCCTCAATCACCTGGTCGGCCTGGTACAACACGCGGGTGGAGCGGGCGGCGAGATCGTAGATGGTGATTTTGCTGCGATAGCGCGGCGGTTGTGGGTTGTTCCTGTTCGTCATAAATAACCCTCCGCTGGTCCCTCCGCCGTGCCCTGCACCGATCCCTCCGTTGCCGATCCCTTGGACATTACTGAAAACGGCGGTTTCCAGCACGCCGGCATCGTGCGAACATACGCCGAGCCCGACATAGACAGTGGCGGGCAGGTTCACCTCTTGCAAAGCGGTGGGCGTCAATTCCTCACCGGGCCTGCCGGCAAATGCGATGAACGAACTGCCGTGGCGTTCAATTCGGATGCGGGTGGGAGCGCTCACCGTAGACCGGATTTCCTGGGTTTCGGCGCCAGCCGAAGGACGGAATTGCAGAGAGGTCAGGCCGTCGCCGTGCAACGCAATGTCGACGTAGGCGGAGTCAGGCGTAAGGTCCTGCCGCACCATCAGTACGGCCTTGCGGTGCGGCACAGCCCCGGCACCAAGGAAGCGCACATCGGCGGTGAAGTCGAAATCGCCCGTGACGCGCTTCCAGACGAAGTGAAAGGCATCGGTGGCGGCCCAGATGTTGGCGCCGCCGCCGGTGACGCGGTATTCGCCGGTTGCGGCATCGTATGTCGCGGCGCCTGGCAGCGGGCTGGTTCCTATGTCCTGCTGGGATTCGAAAATGCCTAATGCGGAATTGCCGCTCTGGGCTGGAAGAACCGTTACCAACGAGAACAGGGAAATCGCCGCGAACAGAAATGGAATGCGCATGACGAAATCAGCATATCACCGCGCAGTGGGGCAGGTCCCCGACCTGCCAACCTGAAAAAAGCAGGTCGGGGACCTGCTCCACGGGCCCTTAGTGCCCGCCCTGCGGCCTCGGCGTGGCATCGCCCGCCGTCAGACCCATCGCCCACTTCACGGCTTCGATCCACATTTTCTGGATGTCGGGCAGGTCCCAGACTTCGTCGCGGTGGCCGAGCGAGGAATAGAAGACGCGCCCCTTGCCGTAGTAGTGAACCCAGGTGACGGCGAAATCCTTGTCGGTGCGGTGCACCCGCGGGTTGGTGAGATCCACCGAATCCGGGTCCACGCTCATCAGCACGCGCACTTTCTCGCGCGAGTACGGAGCTTTGAACTGGTAGATCTCGTCATAGAAGGGGAACTTATCCGGGAAATGCGCGGTAGCGGGGAAAGTCTTATCCTCGGTGCGGATGGTGCAGTGCACCTGGCCCCAGGGATGTTGGTCGAAGTAGGCACCGATCAGGTCGCCGTATTCTGGCCAATCGTAGTAAGTGTCGGTAGCGCTGTGCGTGCCCAGGAAGCCCTTGCCATCGTCGCGCACGAAGGAAAGAAGGTCCGCTTTCTGCTGTGCAGTTAGACCCAGGTCGCCGGTGGTGTAGAACCACACGGCGTCGAAGTAATTCAGGTTCTTCGCGTTGTTGCCGAGCTTGGCCTTGGTGAGGAGTTCCGGGTCGGTGCGGATGTAAGTGTCCCACAAGCCGGTCTGGCGGCCGAGCTTCTCTATGGTCGCCATGGCGTGCGACACCGAGTCGTGCTCGAATCCTTTCACTTCGCCGATTACCAACAGCTTCTTGGCGGGCGGCTGCACCTGGGCGGAGGCGCAAGCAGCGAGCAACATCAAAACGAATGCAGACAGGGATTTCGTTTTCATGGCTACGATGATACTCCCTGGCGCGGAGCGCTACGCTGAAGCCGCGGCGCGAGCTGGCTGTCCGCCTGGCGCGGGCGGCGTCCGATACAGGGTGCGCGCGGCCGCCATCAGAAGGATGATGATGGCGACCTGCAACCAACCGGCCGGCAGAATGGGAATGAGCGCCAGGATTGCAACCGCGCGCGCCAGCGCTCCGGGAAAGCGGCGGGCTTCCAGAATCAGCGGCAGAAAAAGCAGACCGTCGGAGATGGTGTTGTGCGGAACGATGAGTACTCCGCCGGCCAGCGCGGCGGCCAGCGCCAGCTCGAGCGAGCCTCGATGGTTGATGTTGATGAAGCCCGCGAGCAACACCACAAAAACGGCGGCGGCGATCCAGATCGGATGGCCGTGAAACAGACCGTTCAGGTTCGCCATGTGGTAGAAAGCCGGATTCAGCCGCCAGTCGCGCAAGGCGTTCCGGTAAATGTGCAACCACTCCGGACCGTACCTGATAAACGCAATTGCCAGCAGCACAGCGACCGTGCCGGTGGCGGCGGCAGCGGTTCGCCACAGCTTGCGCCCCAGCACCAGCAGTGGCAGCAGCAGGAAGAGGTGGAACTTGATGGCTCCCAGGCCGAAAAGTACGCCGGCGGCTACTGGGCGGCCGGTCTTCAGGCAATAGCAGGCGCCGGCGGCCAACGCCAGCACGAAAGCAACGTCCTGACCCATGGTGAAGTTGGTGGCTTCGGGCAGGAACCAGGCGCACGCGGCGGCGGCCACCAGGCGGTCGCAGGGCCAAAGCCACAGGAAGACGCCCAATGCGGCCAGCCCGAGAAAGCGCCATAGCCAGAGCGCCGTCTCGAACGGCAGCCGCGCCAGCGGCATCATCATCAGGCCGTAAAAGGGCGGCTTGATGAAAACGAGATTCTGCGTGTGACAACCTACGGCGCGGTCTTCGGCGGCGAAGACGGCCGTAGGCGAATACATCGCCAGGCTGCCGGCCAGCATTCCGCCAGCGTAAAAGGCGCCGAAATCCACGCTGCACACAGCCAGATCGTGGTTGAGATGGCCGAGGATCCAGGCGCGCAGGAGCACGCCCGCGACCAGCAAGCCGATCACCACCGCGCGGCGCAGTTTCATAAGCCGGATTCGCCGGGATTTCGCGAAAGAACTGCACGAACCAACGCCGAGGCGTACCATGACTTCGCCTCGCGCCGGTGAGTCGAACCACGCAAGCCGGGCAATTCAGCGTGCCCAGGGAGTGTGAGCAAACATCCAGTATAGCGGCCGCGCCCCGCCGCCGGCGGTGCGCGCGGGGCGCCGCCCGGCAAGCGGCGGAACCGGTGATCGAAATGGAAACGCGCGGTGAAGGTTCCGCTCATGCTTGCGCCGTCAGAAAGGGCAGCCGGAAAAAGAGTTAGCTGCGCATGATAGACCATGGGGCGCACGACATAAAAGTGGATCCCTTTCCAGCGTCAGGCGCGCCTTTAAGCTCCGGAGGAGCGAAAGACAATAGCCCACGGCGCAAGCCGTCGGGATCAGTCGGCGCTGAGGACAAGCCCCGGAACGGGGCGGAAGAGGCTTTCGCCAAC
>JBAVEN010000044.1:0-11911 GCA_049587755.1 Bryobacteraceae bacterium
GTTGGCGAAAGCCTCTTCCGCCCCGTTCCGGGGCTTGTCCTCAGCGCCGACTGATCCCGACGGCTTGCGCCGTGGGCTATTGTCTTTCGCTCCTCCGGAGCTTAAAGGCGCGCCTGACGCTGGAAAGAGATCCGCTTTTGTGTCGTGCACCCTTCCTGGACACGGGTTCCGCGATTCTTGCAGCCTGGCGCGAAAATCAGCCCGGCCCCAGGCGCGTTTGCGATAGGTTCCAAAATCTTTCGGCGTTGGCGCAAGGTAACCCATGGCCGGGCAAGCGCATCTGTATTCAACGAAGAGAGAGACGATATGAACCTGTCGAGGCGGAGTCTGCTTTCCGCTTTCAGCCTGTTTCCGGCAGCCTACTGGCTGCACGGCCAGCAGCCTCCCGCCACTCAGAGCGCGCCGCCCGCCGCGCCCGCGGCCGGCCAGCCGCCATCGCCGGCCCAGGGCGCCGCGGCGCCGGCGCCCGGCCAAATGCCTCCCACGTATTCGGCGGAGGTCAAAGTGGTCAACATCTTCGCCACCGTGCGCGACAAAAAGGGCCAGATCGTCACCGATCTGACCAAAGACGATTTCGTGCTGGACGAAGAGGGGCACCCGCAGGTGATTCGCTACTTCGCGCGCGAAACCGACCTGCCGTTGACGCTTGGGCTGCTGGTGGATACCAGCGGCAGCCAGCGCAGTGTGCTGAATGATGAGCGCGACGCCAGCCGGCGCTTTTTCGACCAGGTGCTGCGCGAGGACCGCGACCTGGCCTTCCTGATTCATTTCGACAAGGAAGTAGAGCTGCTCGAAGATCTGACGCCCTCGCGGGCAAAGCTGGAGAAGGCGCTGGACGAGTTGCAGGTGAACGAGCCGCAATTGCAGCGTCAGCGCGGCGGCGGATATCCGCCCGACGACAGCAGCAGCAACCGGCGCGGAGGCACGCACCTGTATGACGCGGTGAAACTGGCGGCAGACGAGCTGATGGTGAAGCAGAAGGGTCGCAAAGCGATGGTGCTGCTGACCGATGGAGTTGATCGGGGCAGCCGGTACACGCTCTTCGAGGCGATCTCCGCCGCGCAGCACGCCAATACGCTGGTGTACTCGATTCTGTTCGCCGGTTCCAACGGGTTCGGCAACGGCGGTGGTTACGGCCCGGGCATGGGACGGCGCCGCGGAGGGATGGGCTATCCGGGCGGCGGGTATCCCGGTGGAGGCTACCCCGGCGGTGGCGGAGGCTATCCCGGTGGGAATCGCGGGGATGGCAAGAAGGTCCTCGAGCAGATGGCGCGCGAGACCGGCGGCAGGTTTATCGAGGTGTCGCACCACCTGCCCATCGATAAGGTATTCGCGTCGATCCAAGAGGAGCTTCGCAGCCAGTACAGCCTCGGCTACACATCCGACCAGACCAGCGACGCCCCCGCTTACCGGCACATTCACCTCACCGCGAAGAAGAAGGACCTGGTGGTGCAAGCCAGGGAAGGTTATTACGCGTCCTGAGCGGAGGGCAAGCCGGCGTCGAGCAGCAGGACGCGTCCGCCCCTGCTACCTGCGGCTAGCTCCTTTAGCCCGGAATCGAACGTGACCACAAAGCCTCCGTGCGCCGCGGCCTGCGCAAGCAGCAGCGCATCGGCCCATTGACGATATCCGGTAAGACTTCCGCAAAGCGGCCGCAAAGCCGCGGTTACTTCCTGGTCGAGCGGCCAGAATTCGTGGCCTTCGTGTCGGGTTGCGTCGGCTAAGACCTCGAGCGCGGCCGGCGCGCTTACCGCGCCCTGCGTGACTTTGGGATTGGTCAACAGGCGCAGCACGCCGAGTTGGGTCAAAGGGCTGCTGGCCCATGCTCTGCGGCCGGCTTTGCCGAACCAGGCCATGGCGGCACGGTGGCCGACGTGACCAGGCCAGAGCAGCGCCAGCAACACGTTGACATCGATCAGCGCGTGGCTCATTCTTCGTCCAGAAGCTGGCGGACTTCGGCGGAAGTGATCTTCGGGAAATGGTCCGGCACTTCAAAGACCGGCAGGCCGTTGATTCTCCTCGTCCCAAGCTGGTAGCTGATCCCCCTGCGGATCAACTCCGATGCGGCCTTGCCCAATGAGATGCTTTGGCCGCGAGCATATGCCGCAATAGCCTCCATCGCATCATCTTCCAGGGAAAGCGTGGTTCTCATGTCTTCATGATGCCATGGATTAGAAGTTGACGTCAAGAATAGCCAATTGATGCCACAAACCGCACTTTGCGGTCCCGCCACAGTCGGATCATCGGGTGCACGACATGAAGGTGGATCCCTTTCCAGCGTCAGGCGCGCCTTTAAGCTCCAGAGGAGCGAAAGACAATAGCCCACGGCGCAAGCCGTCGGGATCAGTCGGCGGTGAGGACAAGCCCCGGAACGGGGCGGAAGAGGCTTTCGCCAACAGTCTTCCGCCCCGTTCCGGGGCTGGCAGCCAGCAACCAGATTCCACACGGCTTGCGCCGTGGGCTATGGTCTTTCGCCCTTCGGGCTGGCGCCGCCGCCTTGCGTAGCTATACGCTCAGATACCAGCGGATTTCCTCGGAGTACAAGACGCCACCATTTTCACGTCGCGCACCCGCAGGCCGCGGCGCGGGACGCGCTACTGTCGTCCCGGCTTACAATGGAAACGGCCATGCTTCGGATGTTGGCTGCGCTGTCGCTGGCGACCGCGGGATTCGCGGGCCAGGCGCTCTACAACCTGGAGGGCCAGGTGCGGCCGGCCGGACCCGCTTCCATCACTTTGTTCGGCGCCGTCACACCGTTCGATGAATCCGCCTACACCGTCGACGGCCGCTTCCACTTCCATAAATTGCTGCCGGGCACTTACAGCGTGGTTGTCTTCTCGCCCGAGCGCGGCGAGGCCCGCCGCACCGTTGAAGTGGGCCCCGGTACAGCCGATTCCCGGCGCCGCGTTTCCGCCCAGCTCGACTTCGCACCCGGCGATTTCACTCTTGCCGGACCCCTGCGCCGCCAGGACACCGTGGCGCGGCCGTCGTAAGCAGCTTGTCAAGAAATCACCGTCCGCTCCCTCACGGTCGCGGCTCCGAACGGTAGCGGCTCTGAGAGGAAACGATTATCTCCGGGTGCTAACGCGGGACCGCGTAGACCAGGTACCGGGCGTTGGCGAATAGCGGGTCTTCCGGCAGGCGCTGTTGGGGCGGGAGCACGATGTAATCGATGCCGGCCGCGCGGTACTTGGACACATCGGCGGGGCGGAAGCCGTCAGCCATGGTTTGCGACCAGCGGAGCCACCAGGTTTTGCCAAAGCCGCGCACGAAGTTCACCTGGCCGCCGCCCTTCCAGTCCACGTAGACGGCGCGCAGGGCCTGGGAGCGGAACACGCCGGGTTCGAGTGAGCGGCCGGCATCGGGAAAGAGAAAGACGGCATCGCGGGCGGTGGAATGAGCGGCCCATTCGGAAAGCCGGCGCAGCTCCGGCGTGTCGAGGTGCGGGTAATTGACGACGCCGCCGGCCAGCGGAATGAGGACGAGCGCCGCGGCGCCCGCCAGCGGGGCGACGCGGCAGCGCATCGCAGCTACGGCGATGGCGGCCAGCAGAAACAGCACCGTGAGGCGGCGCCAATGATAGGGTTCGGTGACCACCGGCTGGAGCGGCAACCAGCAAGCCACCGCGAACCAGGCCGCTGACTCCCACCACCTTCGGGCGAGAGCGGCGTGCGCACCGGCCACCGCCGCAAGGAGCTGCATCATCAACGCTACGAACAGGACCAGCCGCATCGGCTGCAGTTGCGGCATCAACACCCAGCGCGCCCGCTCCAGCAGCAGCCAGGAGAGCGGCATGCTGGCCAGGCCCAGCAGCGGCAGCCCCAATGCGAAGGCGCGCAATTCGGCGGGGATGTGACGGCGAATGCGGAGCCAAGCGGCGGCCAGCGCGGCGGCCAGAAGCAGATGGTGGACGATGAAGCGAGCCGGCCAGGCGGAAATCCAGATATAAGACGCGCGCAACCGCTGCAGATGCTCGAGCGGTGCGCCGATGCGTCCCCAGAAAGGCTGCTGCGCAGCGCCATCCTGACGGACCGCGGCGTACGCCAGGATCGACGCCGCCACCGCCAGCGGAATCCAGGCCCGCCATTGATGCCGGCGGAACGTCAGCACGATGAAAATCGCCATAAATGCGAGCGCGGTGGGAGGATGAAACAGAAACGCGCACGCCGCCGCGATGCCGGCCGCCCAATAGCGGCGATGGGCCGTAAGGCCGATGGCGCAGACGACAAGCGGCAGCGCGAAGGCGCGCGGGGTGGGCTCGTATTCGACGATCATCACGGCCGGGCCGGGGATGGCCGCGCCCAGCGAACAGAAAGCGGCCACCAGCACCGCCGGTCCCAGTTCGAGCCCAGCCGCCGTGGCCATCAGAATCAATCCCCAGATGCCCAAAGCGCGGCACGCGATCTGTTCCGCCGCCAGCACATCGCGGAATCCAAGGCCGGTCAGGCTGCGCAGGGCGAGAGCCGCCTCATCGTAGAGCGTGTAGGCGACGTGCGGCTGCTGCACCAGAATGTCGTTGCGCAGCACCGCGGGATCGCGCAGATGCTCCAGCATCGGCGTCCATATCTGCGAGTCCTGCTGTAGCCAGGTGTGGCCGGGGAACAAGAAGAAGGTGGCCAGCGCCAGTGCCAGCGCGGCGGCCGCAACCCAAGGCCGCCTCATTTGGCGGGGGTCTTTGCGAGTTGCTGGCGCACCCAGACGCGGTTCGGGTCGAGCGCCAGCGACTTGCCGAACGCCTTCCGCGCTTCGGCATCCTTATTCTGTTTCCGCAGGGAGATGCCGAGCCAGAGCCAAGCTTCGGCGTTTCGCGAATCGAGATCGATGGCCTTGTGGAAATCGGCGACGGCCTGGGCAGCGCCGCCGCCAAGCTGTGCCGGAAGGTAATAATCGCCTACCCCCCGCGCCACCCAGACCGGCGACGAGGTCGGCGCCAGCGAGACGGCCTTGTTGATGGCGTCCTTGGCGCGCGGGCCGTAGTTGAGACCGCTCAGCATATCGGTGATGGCCTGTCCGCACAGGGTTGCCAGAACGCGATAGCTTTCCGCGTCATTCGGCTTCAGAGCGATAGCCCGCTCGGCAGCGTCAATGCCACGGATGGCGGCTTGTTGCGCGGCTTTCTTGTCGTGCATCTCGATTTCCACTTCAGCGAGATAGGATGACACCAAGGCTACACGGAATTGCGCGGCGGCATCTTTCGGCGCCTTGGCGGCGGCGCCGGCGGCCTCAGCCACCATGCGCTCCAGGGCGGGCCGGTTCTGCGTGTCCCGCGCTATTTCCAGCGGCGAAAGCGTCCCGGCAAGGAAGCCGGCCATCAGCAAATGGACAATCATAGGAATCTCAAATCGTCACAGTGCCGCCACCCGGCGGTGCACCAGCAGAAAATACAAACCGAGCGACGCCAGCAGCAGGCCGTTGACAGCCAGCACGGCGGGAGCCGTAAAGATTGGGACGAGCCACCCCGCCACCAGGTTTCCCATCGGCATGCCGCCGCGAAACGCGAAATTGTACGCGCTCATCACGCGGCCGCGCATCTCGTTGGTGGTGATCAACTGCACCAGCGAGTTGACCATGGAAAAAACCCCGACCATGGACGCGCCGTTCAAAAACAGCAGCGCGAACGTCAGCGCCAGGGATTTGGAGAGGGCAAAGCCGGAGATGCCCACGCCCATCAGGATCAGCATGAAAAGTGCGATTCTCCCCTTGTGCCCCACGTTGCCCAGGCCCGCCACAGCCAGCGCACCCAACACCGAGCCGATTCCCGCCACGGACAGAAATAAGGTGTAGGTTTCCGGCCCGCGATGAAAGACCTGCTTGGCGAAGATCGGCAGGAAGGTGCGCGACGGCACGCCCAGCGCGGTCATGGCGAAGGCCAGCACCATCAGCGCCTCCATGGCGCCGTGGCGGCGGATAAAGCGGAAGCCTTCTTTCATGCTGTCGAGGACGCTCTCGGCGGTTTTTTCGGGAATGATGCGGATGTGCAGCAGGCTGAGTGAAATGATGGGCGCCAGAAAGGAGAGCCCGTTGAGCCCGAAGCACCACGCGTTGCCCAGTTTCACCATGGCCACGCCGCCCAGCATGGGGCCGATGACGGTAGCCGTGTTGAACTGGATGGAATTGAGCGCAATAGCGTTGGGCATGTCTTCGGTCTTCACCAGCGTCGGGATCAGCGCCAGGTACGCCGGGCCCCCGAACGCCTGCGCGAAGCCAGAGACAAAAGAAAGACTGAGAATGTGCCAGATGTGCACCAGGTGGAAAGCGACCAGCGCGGTGAGCGTGAAGGCCGAGGCCATCTGCACCCACTGGGAGGCGAGCAGCACGCGGCGGCGCTCGAAGCGGTCGGCGATGACGCCGCCGAACAGCGAGAACAGAAAGATGGGGATGCCGCCGAGAAACATGTCAAGGCCCAGCAGGAAGCCGGATTTCGACAGGTCGTAGACCAGCCAGGCCTGCGCCACGATCTGCATCCAGGTCCCGATGCTGGAAGTGCAGGCGCCCACCCACATGAGGCGGAAATCGCGATATTGGAATGCCTTGAAGACCCGGCGCAGCACGGTGAGAAGGACGGCGAGCAGCCCTAATACGGGATTGTATCAGTTCGCGCTTGGGGCACGCTCAGTGGCGCACTGTTCCGAGATTATTCGTCCGTGACGCAGCCGAGGGCGGCGCTTTTCACGAGGCGGATGTATTTTGCCAGCGTGCCGCGATCGGCCTTATAAGGCGGCATGGTCCACTTCTTGCGGCGGGCGGATAACTCTTCGTCCGAGAGAGCCACGGTGAGCGCGTTCTTGGAAGCATCGATGGTGATGCGGTCATTGTCGCGGACCAGCGCAATCGGGCCGCCTTCCTGTGCCTCGGGTGTGACATGGCCGACGATAAAGCCGTGGGACCCGCCCGAGAAGCGCCCGTCCGTGATCAAGGCAACATCCTTGCCCAGGCCGGCGCCTACGATTGCCGAAGTGGGAGTAAGCATCTCGGGCATGCCCGGCCCGCCCTTTGGCCCTTCGTAGCGAATCACGATGACGTCGCCTTTCTGAATCTCCTTGCGCTCCAGCGCGGCCAGCATCAGCTCCTCGGAATCGTACACGCGCGCCGGGCCCGAAAACTTGAGGCCCTCCTTGCCGGTGATTTTGGCGACAGCGCCTTCCGGCGCAAGGTTGCCCCGCAGGATTTGAATGTGGCCGACCGGCTTGATCGGCTTCGAAAGCGGGTGCACAATTTCCTGCCCGGCGGCAAGGCCCGGCAGGCTTTTCAGGTTTTCGGCGACCGTTTTGCCCGTCACGGTCACGCAATCGCCGCGCAGCAATCCCTCGGCCAGCAGCATCTTCATCACCGCGGGAAGCCCGCCGACGGTGTGCAGATCCTCCATGACGTACTTGCCGCTCGGCTTGAAGTCCGATAACAAAGGCACGCGGTTACTCACCTTTTGGAAGTCGTCGATGGACAGCGGCACGTTCACCGACCGCGCGATGGCGAGAAGGTGGAGCACGGCGTTGGTCGACCCACCCAGCACGGAGACGAGCACCATGGCGTTTTCGAACGCCTCGCGGGTCATGATGTCGCGCGGCTTGATATCCAGCTCCAGAAGGTTCTTGATAGCGGCTCCGGCGGCCACACATTCGGCCAGTTTCTGCGGATCCTCCGCGGGGGTCGAGGCGCTGTAGGGGAGCGACATACCGAGCGCCTCGATCGCCGAGGCCATGGTATTGGCCGTGTACATGCCCCCGCAGGCGCCGGCTCCCGGACACGAATGGCGGACAATATCCTGCCGTTCCGCGTCGTCGATGTTACCCGCGAGGTACTCGCCATAACTTTGAAACGCCGAGATCACATCGAGCTTCTTCCCGTCGGTACAGCCGGCCCGGATGGTTCCGCCGTACACCATCAACGACGGACGGTTGAGCCGCGCCATCGCCATGATGCAGCCCGGCATATTTTTGTCGCAGCCCGGGATCGAGACGTTCGCGTCGTACCACTGGGCAGCCATCACGGTTTCGATGGAATCCGCGATCAAGTCGCGGGACTGCAGCGAGAAGCTCATGCCCTCTGTGCCCATCGAGATGCCGTCGCTGACGCCGATCGTGTTGAAGCGCATCCCGACCAGCCCAGCGGCGGTGAGACCCTCCTTTACTTTTTCGGCCAGTTGGAGAAGGTGCATGTTGCAGGGGTTGCCTTCATACCAGACGCTGGCAATGCCGACCTGGGGCTTGCTCATGTCCTCTTCGCGAAGACCGGTGGCATAAAGCATTGCCTGGGAGGCGCCCTGCGATCGCGGTTGCGTGATCCGGGAGCTGAACTTGTTTAATGGAGAGGGCATGTTCTTATTATGTGTTGACTCGCGCGTTGCTTGCAGAATGCCGGTTCCATTTATGTGGCGGCAACGGGCGGCTTTTCGATGCGCATGTATTCCACGTCCGAGGTGGCGATCATGCCGGTATCCATCATCGCCTCGACCTCGGGAATCAGCCGCGCCAGGTTTTCCCAAGTATCCACAATGGTGACCACAATCGGCTGATCTTTCCTCATCAGGTGATGGCGGTGAATTTCCGCCGTTCCGCCGTACCCTTCCAAGCCGCGAAAGACGGTGGCCCCGGCGATCTTCAATTCCTTGCAGCGTTGCACGATCGCTTCATACAACGGCTTCCCGTTGTGGCGGTCGCTTTCGCCGAAATGGAGACGCAGCAGCTTGGCTTTCTTAACCGTTCGCATGGGAAGACTCCGTTGCCGGGCGGCTGTGAACCAGGCGAATCACGTCCACATCGGAAAGGACAATGATTCCGTCCTGCATCATCGATTCAATCTCGTCGATCGCCTTGGCCAGTTTCTCCTCCGAATCCACAACCGAAATCATCACCGGCAGATCGTGCGAAAACGGCAGCCGGCCGCTCTTGTGCGTGTGACCCTTGGTTCCGTAGCCGAGAATGCCGCGGTACACGGTTGCGCCCGCAATGTCCATCAGGCGCAAACGCTTGACGATCGCCTCATACAGGGGCTCGCCCAGCCACTTATCCGACTCGCCCATATAAATCCGCATCAACCTGGCGGTGCCTTTCATTTCCGTGTGCGGCACCTTCGGCGATGGGCGTTCCTTGCTGGCGACTTTGATAACCTGTGTGTCCTGGGCTTCGATCACGCCGTCGGTGACCATGTCGTAGAGCGTTGGCATCAGCTCATCGACTTTCTCGGCGGTTTCGATGAACTCGATGCGGATTGGCAGGTGCTCGCTGAGCACCTCGATCCTTGTCGTGTGCATTACGTGGTGACCGCCGAAACCGGCCATCGCGCGCGTGGCGGTGGCGCCGGACACCCCTTTGTGCAGCAGGAACGTCAGGATGGTGTCGCAGAGGGAGCCAAAGTGGTGCTGCGTGTCCTCGTTGACGAAAATCGTGACTTTTTTAGCCGTGCCCTTCTGGAGCATAACCGAACTCTCCCACGCCCATTAACGCCGGGCCAATATCACTCCGAGCCAGACGGCTACGTAGCCTACCACAATGCTTGAGACGACGTTGCCCATCCCGGTCCAGAGCGCGCCATCCCGAACCGCCGCAAACGTCTCCCATTCGAAGCTCGAAAAGGTGGTGTACCCGCCCAGAAATCCGACCACCAGTAAGAGGCGCCATTGCGGGTCGAGTTGAAATCGTTCGGTGAGCGTGGTCATCAAGAAGCCGATCAGGAACGAGCCGGTAACATTGATGGTGAGGGTGCCCAGCGGAAATCTTCCGCCGAACCGCGTCATGATGGCCGACGCCGCCACGTACCGCGCCAAGGCGCCGGTACCGCCGCCAATCGCCACCAACAGGTACCGGATCAATTGCCGGTCTCCGCGGCAAGCGATTTCCGCACCATCTCGATCCGATCGAGATCCGCTTGGAGCTGCGGCACCCGTTCATTTCTGCCGCTCTCTACCAGCCGCTCGACCGTGCCCATCAATTCATCCAGGCGCCGCCTGGCTTCCTTCTCAACACCCCACAACGCGCCACGGATGCTCTCTTCCCACTGCGTGCTGAGCCGGCTGAGGTTCTGATAAACCAAATAGGAAACAGTGCGCGCAAAATGGCGGCGCACCGCGGCCTTGATGATCCACACCGGCAGAATGGGCGACAGCAATTCCCAGTTCCGATCGAACACGCGGCCGATTCTGATATCGGGCGTGCCGGGCTCCACGACGCCGATTTCGGTTTCCGTGGTTCGCAGCGGCACGCCGAACGCCCGCGTGGCGCGATCGGACAAGCGATCTCGGAATTGTTGCAGCGCGCGGAAAGCCTGCTTCTCGACTCTGTGCAGAGGCGCCAGAAACGAGTTGCGTTCCCGAACGGAAAGCACAGTCAGCTCGTCGCACAGGGCGCACGCCAGCCAGTCTTCGAACGAGCGAAGCATCGTGGCCAGGCTCTTGGTCCATTTTGGAAATTCGTTTTCGAAAGCTTCCAGCAGCGTGCGCTCCAGATCGTTCTGGTGCGCCTCGAACCGATGGCTGATCATCGCCCGCGTGGACCCGGCGGAGTGCTGCACCACCAGCCGGACTGCCGACTTCACTTCGTCGACGATTTCCTTCTCGCCGATTACCTGCTGCTTCAGCGCCTGGCGCTCCGATTGAACCATTTCCGCCGCTTTGAGGCTCAGCGCCAGGTAGTCGCCGCATTCGCGCAAAAGCGTGTCCATCTTCCGGTTCAGGATGGCTGCGCGCTGTTCGGTGAAACGCCCCAAAATTCCGCCAGCAAGCTCGGCTTCGAGCGCCTCGCGAAGGCGCTCATAGCCCGGCTTCGTCGAATAAGGAAAAATCCGTGGCGTTCCGCGAAGGTTCTTCGTAAGCTGGGCGCGCACGAAGCCGGTCACTTCCGCCAGCTCATGTTCGCCCAGCAGGTCGGCTTTGGTGAGCAACACGGCGACCTTCGGCGTGTACTGGTAGAGGCTCTTCAGCAGATCGATGTCGCGCTGCGACAGAGGCGGATCGACGCTGACCGCCACCAGGGCGAGTCCCACATTCGGCAGCCAGTTCAGCGAAGTTTGCGTGTTGTGTGAAAGGGCGCTTTCAAGCCCCGGCGTATCGACGAACTTCAACCCGCGAAAGCGCCGCAATTCCGGCAGCTCCACGGTAATCAGGTCGACTTGCTTTACGTTCTCCGGGTTTTCCTTTTCGGAGATGTAACTGCCGATCTGGTCGAGCGGAACCTCGGGATCGCGACCATCCCGATGATGCACGCGCGCCTCTTCACGCGGGCCGTAGCGGATTTCCGTGACCACGGCCGTGACCGGCACAACGCCGACTGGAAGTATGTTGCGTCCGATGAAATGGTTCAGGAAACTGCTCTTGCCGGCTTTGAATCTTCCCAGCACGGCGACGCTGATCTCTTCCTGTGCCGCCGATGCCCGTGCGCTGGCGAGAAGGCCGGAGAGGTCTGAAATCTCATACCGCGCCGCCAGTTCCGCGGCGAAATCCAGAGCCGGCGGAAACGTTGAGCCGCTGGGTTTGGACGCGGATGGTTGGCTGGAATCCGGGGTGCGTGCGGTGGCGCTTATCTCGGGCTGGGTAACTTGTGCTTGCGGAATCATAGCTCTTCACGAGTAGGAGCTATCATTCCCAAGCCGGGCTCGAGACGGTTGATGGCGGGCTCCATCACCGAAGGTCTAAGTCAGATTATAGCGTTCTTTTGAAGCGTCACGCTATCATGCGGGATAAGGACGGGGCGCGACATGAAAATGGTGGCGTCTTGTACTCCGAGGAAATCCGCTGGTATCTGAGCGTATAGGTACGCAAGGCGGCGGCACCAGCCCGAAGGGCGAAAGACCATAGCCCACGGCGCAAGCCGTGTGGAATCTGGTTGCTCGCTGCCAGCCCCGGAACGGGGCGGAAGACTGTTGGCGAAAGCCTCTTCCGCCCCGTTCCGGGGCTTGTCCTCACCGCCGACTGATCCCG
>JBAVEN010000045.1:0-108602 GCA_049587755.1 Bryobacteraceae bacterium
ACGGATAGCTATTATTGCCGCCCGCCGGATAACAGAGGGTAAGGAACGAATCGACCTGATATTGTCCGCCATCCAGCGGGCTCACATCAACGTAGTTTCTACTCGAATCATTGGGTGGCCGAAACGCACGGCGAAAGTCCGCGAAGCCCCGGCCACCCGCAACGCACCTATCGTTTCATCCACTCCTCAAGCCCGTAGTGTGCCCATCCCCGGCCGTAGGGCATCCCCGGCCCGCTCGCGATTATTCTCCATCACTCCCCAAGAAAAGCAAAATCGGTCAAGCGGTTCCGCACTCGCTGACTTACACTCTGGGTTGGAGGCAACCATGATCCTTTGGAGACGCGCCGCAGTGCTCGGCCTCTTGAGCTGGCTGATTCCGTTCGCCATCTCATTTCTGTTATTCCCGCTGAAGAAGCCCAACGCCGCGCTGTTCGAGACACTCATAAACCTGGTCTTGCTCCTCACCGGCGGGGCGCTGCTCAGCATCTATTTTCGAAACCGGCCGGTCGCGCTGCGTGAAGCGGTACTGGTGGGAGCGCTCTGGGTCGGCATGAATCTTCTGTTCGACTACCCTATGTTCGCTTTTGGACCTATGAAGATGACAGTGTCGACATATTACTCTGAGATCGGCCTCAGCTACTTGGCCTTTCCGGCGCTTGCCTTCGTGGCCGCGCGCCTGGCGCGGCAATGAAGGCGTCGACTGAGCAGGATTACTACCAGCGCATCGTCCGCACGCTGCTGTTCATCCAGGGGCATCTGGACGATGACTTGGAACTGGACCAGGTCGCTGCCGTGGCGGCCTTTTCTCGATTCCACTTTGCGCGCATTTTCCGGGGCCTCGTCGGCGAAACGCTGAAAGAGTACATCCGGCGGTTGCGGTTGGAGCGCGCCGCCCGGAACCTCAAGCAGCGCGACGACCCCATCACTCAACTTGCGTTAGAAGCCGGATTTGAAACTCACGAATCCTTCACGAGGGCATTTGGAGCTATGTTCGGAATACCACCTTCCACTTATCGTGCTGCGCACAAGCCTGCGACTGAGGCGGCCTCCGGCACTCATATAGACGATGTGGCGGGTTACCATCCGCCGGACTACGGGGACGTTCCGCCGCCGGAGATCAAAGAACTCGCGCCGGTGCAGGTGGTTTTCCTGCGCCACGTGGGCCCCTACAACCAGGTCGGCGCCAGCTGGGGCCGGCTGATGGCTTGGGCCGGAATGCGCGGCCTGCTCGGGCCGGGCTTGAAGATGTTTGGCATCGTGCATGACGATCCGGACGTGACGCCGGAAGACAAGATTCGCTATGACGCCGCTGTGTCTGTGTCCCGCCCCGTCTTTCCCGATGGCGAATTCGGCGTGATGGAACTCGCCGGCGGCCGCTACGCCATTGCCACCCATCGTGGACCGTACGAAGGGCTCGCGAAAGCCTACCAGCGCATCTATGGCGCATGGCTGCCGAAGAGCGGATATGAGCTGCGCGATGCGCCGGCCTTCGAGCAGTACCTCAATTCACCTCAGACCACCAAGCCTGAAGATTTGCTGACCCTGATTCACGTGCCGGTTGTGGGATGATCTGGGGACCCGACGCCAGCCGCGACCGTCGCACCTGGGGCCGCTTTCGCGCTCCTGGTACCGGACCGCTCCCTAACGGTCGCGGCTCTAACGCGCCTTCCGAGCCGCGACCGTGAGGGAGCGTTTGCCGGCGATTGGCTAGGTTATCCTCCGACAAGCTCCGAGTCTAACTGGCGTATTGCCGCTTCCACTGGGCAAGCTCGCCACTTAGCGTGTTCTTCACGCTGATGTATTGGTCGTTGTCGATTTGATTGGTGCGCTCGCCGGAATCGGCGGGCAGGTCGAACAACTCATTCGGGCCCTTGCCATCATCGCGTATGACTAAGTTGTACCGTTCGGTGCGCGCCATCGCGGTGTTGCGATACTGGCCGAACAAAGTGTTCCGCCAAGTCTGCTTTTTGGGGAGGCGCTTTCCGGTGGCCAACCGTAAGTAACTGCGGCCGCATAAGTTGTGGCTGGGTACAGTGGCCGAAACCAGATCGCAGAGAGTGGGCAGCAAGTCATAGGTGCTCACTAACTCCATCCGCTCTTCCTGCGCCGGCACGCGGCCCGGCCAGGACCACAGCAGCGGCACGCGGACCGATTCGTCGTACATATTGACCAGCTCGGAAGCGTCGCCGGCGTCCCATAAGCCGTGGCGCCCCAGCAGCGAGCCGCACGTGGAGGTGAACACCACCAGCGTACGATCCAGCAGTTGTTTCTGAAAAATCCTGCCGGTGAGCGCGCCCACGCTGTCATCCATCATGGAGATGGCAGCCGCTACTTTGCGCAGGTTCGCCACGCGATTGGCCAGCAGTTCCTTGCCGCTCCGCGCGTTGGCGGCGGCAGGCTCCACGCTGTAATTGTCGAATCTCTCGTTTCGGTATAAGTCCAGATACTTCGACGGAATGTCACCGTACGGGAGTTCGAGGGCGGAGTAGCGAACGCTGAGAAAGAATGGTGCTCCGTCTTTGGGCTGGTCGATCAGCGCCGGTGCGCCCTCGGGTCCGGCGCTGTGGCATGCGTAACCTGCCCCGGCCAGCACTTTTTCCAGCGTGGTATCGGCGGCCGAAATCGTCCCCGCATTCCCGAGCTGCATCGGGCTGCGCCCCGTCATCAGAGAGGCGAATCCGGGTGCCGCGGCGGGGGCCGCGGTGAAGTGGTTCAGGAAATGGGTCCCCATCTGCCCCAGCCGGGTCAGGTTCGGCGTTTTCACTTCTTTGTTGCCGTAAGTGCTCATCATCCACGAGGGCAGGTCGTCGGTCACCAACAACAAAATGTTGGGGCGCTCCTCGACAACCTTTTTGGCGGCGAAAGCGGGCAAGGCAAGGCTGCTCGCGAGAAAGTGGCGGCGGGAAATGGGCATGGCTCACTAACAGTATAGTTGTCTTGCGCGGCATCGGCGGGGAAACCGGGCGCAACAAGCGGCGCCGCGCCGGCGGTCGCCATCAGCGATCGCGTGCCTCGCAAGCGTTCAACCGGCGCGATCCCGGTTGCGCGCCACGGCGATGAGAGATAGTCCCGGCCACGGCATCACCGCGTCCAGCCGGCTCCAGACCCACACCGTCTTGTCGAAAACCTTAAGCACCAGTTTGCTGATTCTTTGCGCCCGCAGGATGCGGCTGTAAATCCACCACGGTAGAGTGCCGGCCTTGTTGAGCTGATAAGCCCGTTCCAGCGCAAAGCCGTGGGCCTCGAGCAAGCGCGCCAATTCTGCTTTGTTGTAGCGGCGCAAGTGTCCGAGCCGCGCATCCAGGCTGCCGAAAAGGCTCAACCCATTCGGCACCAGCACCAGCAATGTGCCGCCGTCCTTCAGCACGCCGCGCAGGAAATCGAGCAGCACACAGGGTTGTTCCAGGTATTCCAAGACGTTGACGCACAAAACCGTGTCGAAGCTGGCATCCAGGTTGCCGAGGCCGCCCGGCTGTTCCGGATCGAAATGCTGCACCACCACGTGCGGCGTTCGCAGGAACCGGTTATTGAGAGCGTGCAGGTGCAGAGCGTCTTTTTCGGCAGCCACGTAGAGGGTGCGCCGCCCCATCAACCGGCCCGCGATATTGCCGATGCCGGCCCCGATTTCGAGCACCGTATCGCCCACGTGCGGGCGCAACTTGCGCGCCAGCCAGGCTATATATTGCGGCGTGCCGGTCAAATTGTCGAGCACGCCCCGCCCATACGGCGCCGCATACAAATCGTCGATCAACCAGAATCTCAGAATCACGCCCAGCGCTTTGAAGCCGTCTTTCCAGCCGATCTTCTTGCCTTCCTCGTAAGTCCGTCCGTGATAGCTGATCGGAACCTCATAAATGCGCAGCTTCCGCTTGGCGCACTTCATCACGATCTCCGGTTCGAAACCGAAGCGGTCTGAGCGGATAGGAATGCTCTTCAGCAGATCGGTGCGAAAAACTTTGTAGCAGGTCTCCATGTCCGTCAGGTTCAAATTGCAGAACATGTTCGAAACCAGCGTCAAGCCCTTGTTGAGCATCGAGTGCCAGAACGGCAAAACGCGGCTCTGTTCGCCGGCCATGTAGCGCGAGCCAAAAACCGCGTCGGCGCGGCCGTCCAGCAGCGGACGCAGCAGGCGCGGATATTCGGACGGATCGTACTCCAGGTCGGCATCCTGAATGATGGCGAAGTCTCCGCTCGCTTTCTCGATCGCCGTGCGCACCGCGGCGCCTTTGCCGCCATTGCGCTCGTGCCGGTAGAGCTGGATCTGCGGAAACGAGCCGGCCAGCCGCTCCAGGATGGCGTAGGTGCCGTCGGTGGAACAGTCGTCCACAATCACTAACTCGCGCTCCATATCTTCCGGAATCGGTGCCGCCAGCACTTGAGAAATGCAGCGCTCCACCATGGTGCGCTCGTTGTACACCGGCATCAGAATCGAAAGCTTCATCGAGAGTACAGAGGATGCGCAATATCGATATGGGAACCGGGGGCTGGCTTTGTATCAGGGCACGGCTTCAGCCGGGCCACGACACATCGGCAGCCAAAGGCTTTAGCCACTGAAGCCTTCCGGAGCCCGCAGGGGCTGAAGCCCGAACCTTTCTCCCGATCCTCCGGCACGGCTGAAGCCATGCCCTTGATACAAAGCCTCGCGATAGAGCAAAGCCTTGTGTACCCCTATACTCAGATTCATGCGCATTCACTAGGAATCGGGAGCTTCGCCATTTCCGGGTCGCGCACCCGAATACAGAGTCTAGCAGAGGTTGGAGGCCGCTTCTTGCGATAATCGAAGTTGGCGGTTGTTCCCTTGCGAATCGCGCTGCTCCAGATCGACACAACCCCCGGCGACCTGGCCGGCAATGCCCGGCGAATCATCGAAGGCGCCATGCGCGCCCGGAAGCGGAACGCCGACCTGGTGGTCACCACCGAGCTGGCGCTGATGGGATACCTGCCGCGCGACTTGCTGCTGAGCGCGGGCTTCATTCGCCAAGGCAGGGAGATGCTGGTCCAGATAGCCTGCGCTATAACGGGCGGGCCGGCCCTGCTGGTTGGTGTTGCCACGCCCAACGACGCCGATAGCGGGCGTCCGCTGTTCAATAGCGCGGTGCTACTGGAGGACGGCCGTGTCGGGCCGGCCTTCCACAAGACTTTGCTGCCCACCTACGACGTCTTCGACGAAGACCGCTATTTCCAACCTGCGGCCGGCCCGCAGGTTCTCGATTGGCATGGCCGGCGCCTCGGCATCAGCATTTGCGAAGACGTTTGGAACGATCGCAATTTCTGGCAGCGCCGCCGCTACCAGCGGGACCCCATTGAGACGCTGGTGGCCGCCGGCTCGCAAGCCATTCTCAATCTCTCGGCCTCGCCCTTCTGGGTGGGCAAGCAGCTCCTCCGCCAAGACATGCTCAGCCACATGGCGCGGCGGCACGGCCTGCCGCTGATAGCGGTAAACCAGGTAGGCGGGAACGACGACCTTCTCTTCGACGGCCGCAGTTGCGCGTTCGATGCCGCCGGCCGCCTGTTCGCCCGCGCCAGGGGGTTCGACGAAGATCTGATTGTGGTGGACCTGGACGCCGCCACGGGCCAGATCGCCGACGACGATTTCACCCCCGAGGCGGAGATCTGGAACGCGCTGGTGATGGGCGTGCGGGATTACGCCTGCAAGACCCATTTTCGCCAGGCGCTGCTCGGACTCTCCGGCGGCATCGATTCCGCGCTCACCGCGGCCATCGCCAGCCAGGCGCTCTCGCCGGACAACGTGCTCGGCGTGCTGATGCCATCCCGCTACTCGAGCCGCAGCAGCGTCGACGATGCGCTCGAGCTGGCCCGCAACCTGGGCATTCGCACCATGACCTTGCCGATCACCGGCATCATGCAAACCTACGACGCCGCGCTGGCCGAGCCCTTTCACGATCTGCCCCGCGACGTCACCGAGGAAAACATTCAATCGCGCATCCGCGGCAACCTGCTGATGGCCCTTTCCAATAAGTTCGGTTCCCTGCTGCTCACCACCGGCAATAAATCGGAATTGGCGGTAGGTTACTGCACCCTGTACGGCGACATGAATGGCGGCCTGGCGGTGATTGCTGACCTGCCCAAGATGATGGTCTATCGCGTCGCGCGATGGCGTAACCAGTGCCGGCACGACATTCCGGATAGCATTTTCACCAAGCCGCCCTCGGCGGAGCTGCGGCCCAATCAGACCGACCAGGACTCGCTGCCGCCTTACGAACTGCTCGATCAGATCCTCGAGCTGCACGTGGAACAATCGCAGTCCGCCGAAGAGATCATCGCCAAGGGTTTTCCGGAAGCCGATGTGCGGCGCGTGCTGCGGCTGGTGCGCAACGCCGAGTTCAAACGCAAACAGGCTGCGCCCGTGCTGAAAGTGACTTCGCGCGCATTCGGAACCGGCTGGCGCATGCCGATCGCGTGCGGCGACGCTTGATTGGTGGCGCAGGCCCCCGGCCTGCGAACCGCCGCTTACCGCTCCATCCCGCTGCTATCATGTGTTTTCATGCGCGTGCCCTTGCTCGATGTGCGGCGCCAGAACCTTCCACTCGAGGCTGAACTATCGGCGGCCTTCGAGCGCGTCCTGCGCTCCGGCCAATTCATTCTCGGCGCCGAGGTGGAGCAGTTCGAAAGCGCGGCCGCCGCGATCGCCGGCGCCCGTTTCGGCATCGGCGTATCCTCCGGCACCGACGCAATCCTGATCGCCCTGATGGCGCTCGCCATCGGTCCGGGCGACGAGGTGATCTGTCCTTCGTTCACCTTCTTCGCCACCGCCGGTTGCGTGGCGCGCGTGGGAGCGGTCCCGGTGTTTGTGGATTCCTGCGCCGAATGCTTCAATCTAGATCCAGCCGGAATCGAGCGCCTCATCACCCCGCGCACCAAAGCGATCATTCCGGTGCACTTGTTCGGGCAGCCGGCCGATCTGGATGACATTTTGGAAGTGGCGCGACGGCACAACCTGGCCGTTATCGAAGACGCGGCGCAAGCGTTCGGCGCCGAATACCGCGGCCGGCCGGTTGGCTCCATCGGCGAATTCGGCACCATCAGCTTTTTCCCGTCGAAGAATCTGGGCGCGCTCGGCGATGCCGGGCTGGTGGTGACCAACGACCCGTCACTGGCGGAGAAAGCGCGGCGGCTGCGCAACCACGGGATGCATCCCAAGTACTTCCACAGCATGGTAGGCGGCAACTTCCGGCTGGACGCGCTGCAGGCCGCGCTGCTGGCGGCGAAGCTTCCTCATCTGCCCGAATACACCGCGCGCCGCCAAAAGAACGCTGCGGAATACACCCGCGCTTTGGCCGGCGCGGCAACCGGAGCCGCCATCGCGATTTCGCCTCCGATGATTCATCCGGACCGCACCCACATCGCCAACCAGTACACCATCCGCGTGCGGCGCGGGCCCGCCTGGCGCCACCGCGAATCGCCGCGCGACGCTTTACGCCGCCGCCTGGTGGAACGCGGGATCGCCTCCGAAATCTATTATCCGCTGCCTTTGCACGCGCAGGAATGTTTCCTGGGATGCGGCCCGCACCCGGTGCTGCCCGTGGCCGAAGAGGCGGCGCGCGAAGTACTGAGCCTGCCTGTCTTCCCCGAGTTGACCGCGGAAGAAACCGCTTCGGTAGCGGCGGAGATCCTGCAGTTTGCGAGCGAGACCAATGGGTAATCCGCGTCTGAACCAGCTCATCGAACGCCTCGGCTCCGGCCGCATCCTGGTGGCCGGCGACCTCATGCTGGACGAATTCATCTGGGGCAATGTGTCCCGCATTTCGCCCGAGGCGCCGGTGCCGGTCGTCGAGGTGACCTCCGAATCGTATTATCCGGGAGGCGCCGCCAATGTGGCGCGCAATGTCCGCGAGTTCGGCGCGGCCACCCATATGGCGGGGATTGCCGGCGCCGATCCGGCGGGCGGCCGGCTGCTCGAATTGCTCGATGCCGCGGGCATCGATACCAGCGGCGTGCTGCGCGACCCATCGTTTTCCACCACCGTGAAGACCCGCATCATCGCCCGCAACCAGCAGGTGACGCGCGTGGATCGCGAGCGCCACGCGACGCTGAGCGCCGCGCAGTCCGAATTCGTGTTGGCGCAAGTCGAGCGGGCGATCGGCGCCGTGGATGCCGTCATCGTGGCGGACTATCGGAAGGGTTTCCTGACGCAGCCGCTCGCCGATTTTATCGGCCGCAAGGTGCGCGCGGCCGGAAAAATCCTGGCTGTCGATCCTCATCCCTACACCTCGCTCGTCTGGCAGGATGCCACCGTCATCAAACCCAACCGCCGGGAAGCGTTTCTGGCAGCGGGCGTTGCGCCAGGCGAGCCGGTCGAACCACCGCTCGCCGATCAGGCGTTGCTGGCCGCCGCGCGGCGCTTGCAAGCGCTTTGGCGGCCCAAGAGCTTGTTGATCACGCTGGCCGCGCAGGGAATGCTGCTGCTCGAAGACCAGGCGCCGCCCCGCCATCTTCCGGCCCATGCCAAGGACGTCTTCGATGTCTCCGGCGCCGGTGACACGGCGATTGCCGTGCTCGCCCTGGCGCTGGCCGCGGGCGCCACGCCCGGCGAAGCCGCCGAACTGGCCAATCACGCCAGTGCCATTGCGGTGGGCAAACTGGGGACCGCCACCGTAACCGCGGCCGAACTGGCGGCCAGTGTCGCCCGATCATGAGCGCGCGCCGGGCGGTGTTCTTCGATCGCGACGGGACGTTGATGCACGAAGTGGAATACTGCAGCGATCCCGCCAACGTCAGGCTGATACCAGGCGTGCCGGAAGCGCTCGAGGAGTTGAAGCGTGCCGGCTTTTTGACGATCATCGTTACCAACCAGGCCGGCATCGGCAGAGGCCTGTTCACCGAGGCGCAGTATCAAGCCGTCCAACAGGAGTTGCTCCGCCAGATCGGCGCCCACCGGATCGACGCATCCTACTTCTGTCCGGACCCTCCCGGCGCTCCCTCGCTGCGCCGCAAGCCGGAGCCCGGGATGGTGCTCGAAGCCGCGGCCGATTTTCAGATCGACCTGGCGGCGTCGTTTTTTGTGGGCGACAAGGCGATCGATATCGAATGCGGCCGGCGCGCCGGCACCCGCACCATCCTGGTGCGCACCGGATATGGCGCCGCCCTCGAGCGCGATCCAAATCTCAAGGCGGATTTTATCGCCGACGATGCGCCAGCGGCCGTTCACTGGTTATTGCAGCAGTAGCGAGCGAGAGTATCGCCGCCTGATGGCTCGACTCACTGTATGCGGATCGGGTCGGCCCAGGTGCCAAGGAAAAGAAACTTCTGCGCGTAAATAGTCTTGGTGAACTTACCGTAGCGGATATCGGCGCCGGCATAGAGTCCTAGCACAAAACAATCGTCGGGTAGCGGGAACGTGTCCGAAACACTCTGCTGTGTCCGCTTGGGGTCGATCGTCCGCTGATGAGTTTCTCCCGGCTCCCAGCCCTTGTGCGGAGCAAAGACGTAGCGTAACTCGCTTCCGAGTGAGAAAACGGTGTTGTTGGTTATCTCGTATTGCACCGGAACTTCTTTGGCTTTGTCGAGGTCCGTGACCGGGGTGCGCAGCTCGAGCGTGGGCCACACGATCGGCTCCTTGCCCGTCAGCACCACGACCAACTCCCACTTGAGTAGACGGCCCTGGGCGTTGTAGCTTTCGAACACCAGTTCCCGATCCTTCAGATCTTGGCCCGCGAACGAAAGCTTCCCGCGGACATATCCATGGGCGTCGGGCGCGGTTTCCCAAAGCACTGCGTCCTGGTAGATCACCCGGAACCGCTTGACCTCAGGTCCCAGGAAGGCTTCGATCGGAACCTCATTCAGGTAGAACTGCTGATTCTTGGGCGAGGCTACCAGGGCCTGGTTATACTCCGCAAGCGCATGCCACGCCGGCCGCGAATAGCCGGTCCTGTCGTTCAAATTCTTATAGCCCCAGAACCCGAACCACTCTTCTGCCACATCGTTATGCACGGCGGGCTCGCCGCCCTTCCACCATCCGTCGGAGTAAATGAAGGGGCATACGCCAGCGGCGCCCGAATCGAGCAGGTCGCGATAAGCGCGGGTCATCGCCCGTGCCTGGGTCTCCAGCGTGTTGCCTCCGTACTGGCCCGCACCCGCGCCCTGGCGCGAGACCGAGCGGCCAAATTCGGTGACCAGCACCGGCTTTGCGGCGCCGTTGAGTTCGGCCACGAAACGATTCGTGTTGGCATAGCCGTGCGTAAAGTTGGACCCTTCGGTGGTGTAGTCGTAGGTGTTATGGGCGTACACGTCGAAGACGTTGAGGTTCAGCCATCCGGTGATGGCCGTGTTTCCCGAGATGGCGACGGGCACTCCCGGATGTTCGCGATGAATCAGGTCGCGGACCTTGAGCCAGAGATCGAGGGTCGCCTGCGCGCCCACCTTGCGGAGGTGCGCCGGCATCGGCTCATTCATGATCAGATAGGTGATCACGCAGTCATACTTCCTGGTGTAGGCGAGGACGCGCTTCGCCAGCTCCAGGTCCCGCCCCACCACCTTGGGATCGCCAAAATCCTCATCGGGCTTAATCCAGATTCCGAAGATGATCTTCAGGCCGGATGCCTGCACCAGCTTGAGCTCGTCTTCGGTCAGCTCCGACCAGGTGCGTATGCCATTGAACCCGGCAGCCTTGATGTTGTCGAGATCCTGCCGGAATTCCGGCAGATTGGAGACGCGCCGCTGGTAAGGATCTTCGCCGGGACGCGCACCGGGCTCGTAGCCGATGGCATTGACGAAGAACTTGTGGCCATCGATGTAATACCAGCCGTCCTTGATTTCGATTTTGCTTTTGGGCGCCGGCGCGGCCAGTGCCGTGACGCAGCATGCAAGCAGCGCCAGCAGGGTGCAACGATGTACAAGCAATTTCATGACGAAGCCTCTTGCGCCCCCTTCGGGATGCAACGGAAATGAATCACCGTCCGGCCGGCGTTCAGTTTATCACCTCGCACTACCGTTGCCGCTCTTTCGGACGCGGGCACAAACCGGCGTAGCAGGCGCGGAGACGAACGGGCGGCGGGTCCGTTGTCAGCGCCTCTGCCTCGTGATACCTTCAGAATCGGACGAAAATATCTTGAAAGCGAGGGCACGACGGATGAGCTCGAACGCACGCATCTTCTCTTTTCTCGTACTTACGCTTGCCGCCTTGAGCGGTTGCTCCAGCGGGCCAGCGGCCAAAGAATCCAAGAAAGCCGCGGTCGCACTGGACAGAATCCAGGGGAAGGCTCTAGTTGGGGCGGAAACCGGCGCCACCGATGCCGCACTGAACGCGGGTGGACCTACGGTGTACATCCGGGAAGGCGACCGCCGCTACCGCCTGTTCTTGAGGACGGCCGCCGATGTAGTCGATGGGAAAGAGTACGTTGCCGAGGGAATCTACGCGCAAAAAGCGATCGACGCGATTGGCGATCCCGATCAGGGCAAGAACGGTTATCCGCTGCAATCGAGCTGCGAGCGTGTCGTCCGGATGGCCTGGAGCGACCTGGCCTTCGATGAAATCGATGCCGACAGTTCGCTTGTGAGCGCCAGGTTGAAACGGTATCCGGCCAGGGCCATCTTCCTGGTTACGCGGATACGGCTTGCTTCACCTGCCGATACCAGCGCCGCGGAACCGAAGACAGAGGCCGCGGCCGAAGAGGAGGACGTTCCCGAAGTCTCTGTTCCGGCGGAAAAGGAGCGCACTTTTCTGATTGCGGGACCGACCGTTCAAACCGCGCCCCTTTGGGATCCCGCGGGGGGAACGGTCAACTGCAAAGTCCTCATCAGTTCGAAAGGGAAGATCTCGGAGCTCGAAACCGGCGTGCAACTTTGTGAGGCTGTGCCGTGGTCGCAGTTTAGCTATCAGCCCCCGGTCCAGGGCGGCCATCCCGTCAAAGTGAAAACCGAGGTTGAAGTGCGCTTCGATCCGCGAAAGTAAAAGCCGCCACGGCTTGGCAACGCTGACCGGCTGCAATACCGGCGAGATCGCCAGGGGGCCCATGGTACCGCCGCCCATGAAGGCGGACGAACACGAAAAACGGGCCGCCCAGCGCGGCCCGCGATTGGGACGCTGGCTATTCGATGCCGGTTTCCGCCTGCAGGCGCAGGTCGCGCGAGGAACTTCCCACCTGCACCGTGCGCGGGCCCGCCGCCAATTCCCACTTGCTCTGCGCCACGGACCAGTACTGGAGCCGTCGCAGCGGGAGATGCAGGGTCACGTCTTTTGTCTCGCCCGCCCGCAGGTGCATTCGGTCGAAGGCAGCCAGCGCGCGCGGGGCGAACTGCGCACCCTGCGGAGGCCGGCTGGGCGCGGCGAGATAAATCTGCGGCACTTCGTCGCTCTCGACGGCTCCAGCGTTGCGCAGACGGAAGGTCACGTCCAGCCCGCCATCGCCGGCCCGTTTCACTGACAGGCCCGAGTATTCGAACTTTGTGTACGACAGGCCGAAGCCGAACGGGAACAGGGGTCCGAGGTGGTTCTTGTCGAACCAGCGATAGCCGACGTCGACACCCTCGGCGTAAGTGGTCTTGCCTTTGACACCTTTGGAGGAGCGCTCCGGGTGCGCCGGATCGTTGGCGACGGCCTGATCCATCGCCTTCATCCAGGTGAACGGCAGCCGGCCGGCGGGGCTCACGTGGCCCAGCAAGACATCCGCGGTCGCCCAGCCGCCTTCATCGCCGGGGAACCACATTTGCAGCACGGCCTTGACCTTGCTCAGCCAGGGTAGCGCGACTGGCTGGCTGACGTTCAGCACCACGATGGTATTCGGGTTCACTGCCGCGATGTCTTCGATCAACTGGTTCTGATTTCCCGGTATGCCAAACACCGGCTGGCCCCGCGACCACGCAAACACGATCGCCGTCTTCGCTTGCTTTGCCGCTGCGATGGCCGCCAGGTAATTGGATTTCTGTTGCTCGGGCGTCACCCAGCTCACGCGGACCTGCACGGGATTGCCCGAAACGTCGGCGGTCGATGTCACCGTGATGGTATGAGCGCCGGCGGTGAGATTCACCAGGCGCCGCATGTTGTCGAGACCGTCCGGGGTGGGCACGATGTTGTGCTCCCCGGCGTGCAGCACGTTGCCGTGCATGTTCCCCATGTGATTGCCGGTGTGGTTGACGCGCTTGCCGTCGATCAGGAGGGTACCGACGGTGCCGAGTAGCTGCAGGTTCACCAGGTAGGAGCCGGTGGAGGGAACCGTGAGCGTTCCCGCCCATTTCCAGGACGTGCCGGCGGGCAGTGCCTTGCCGTTCGCTTGGGTGAAGTCGACCTGCGCGCTTACTTCTGTCGCGTTGGTTTTTGAGTTGGTGCACAACAGGCCCGGTTTTCCGTCATGCGAGAGCACGGAGGCCGGCACGGGAACGCCGTTCATGTCATCGGCCGCGGCATACGTGACCCGCGCGTTCGGAGCCAGCTTGCGCAGAGCCTCGACGGCGCCGATCTGCCGCGCAGGGATGCCGAGCGACTTCTCGCCGGGCTCGCCCACCGCGATCGTCTGCCCCGTGCCCGGCCCGATCATGGCCAGCGAGGCGAGGTCCGCCGCTTTGAGCGGCAGCACGCCGCCCTCGTTCTTCAACAGGACCGCGGCGTCGTCCCCGGTCTTGCGCACCACCGCGGCGTCCGCGTCCACCGGCACCGGCGTGACGTTGTGCTTGCCTTTGCCGTCCAGCAATCCGAACCTGTCCATCTCAAACAGAATGCGGCCTACCGCGCGCGTGATGGTCTCTTCTTTCACCAGGCCGCTCTTCAGGGCGTTCAGCATGCCGATGGCCGGCGCTGGCTTGGAGAAAGAACTGAAATCGAATGGGGCCGGCGGCGGCTCTTCAGGCATCGCTGCTCCGAAACCAAAATCGCCCATATCCACTCCGGCCGGAGGCTTGTAGGGCGGCGGCGGTTCGGAAAGAAAATAGGCGGGAATGAACCCGCTGGTTCCCGGCATCTCGAGGTCGAGTCCGTCGTTGATGAAATCGGTGCCGTGCGTGGCGCCCCAGTCGGAAGTGATGAACCCCGGAAAGCCGATCTCGTCCTTGAGGATCTTGATCTGCGTGTCGCTGTTGCCGCAGGCCCAGGGCCCGTTCACCTTGTTATAGGAACACATGATGGAGGACACTCCCGCGGCCACGGCATCGGCGAACGGCGCAACGTAAATCTCGTGCAGAGCCTGCTGGTCGACGATGTTGTCATCGCCACCGTCGTAAGCCACGTAGTGTTTGGCTTGCGCCATGATGCCCTGGCTCTGCACGCCGCGAATCATCGCCGCGCCGATCTGTCCGGTGAGCACCGGATCTTCGCCATAGGTGTTGTAGCCGCGCTCAAACGTGATGTCGCGATCGATGTTGATGAAGGGCTGCAGCACCACGTCGATGCCCAGCGCCCGGGCGTCGCGGCCGATCACCACGCCGTTCTGCTCGGCGTCCGCGCGGCTGAAGGTGGCGGCCAGGCCCATGGTGGAAGTGGGCGCGGTCGAGGGAACACGCGTCAGCACTCCCGGAGGGCCATCGGCCATGCGCAGCGCGGGAATGCCGAGCCGTGGGACGCCCGGCAGAAAGCCGGGCTGCCCCTGATCGGTGGCGGGCGGTTCCGTGGCGCCGTGGATCATGGCGATCTTCTCTTCCAGCGTCATCTGGCTGAGAAGCTTGTCGACCCGCGCATTGCCCGTGACGGTGGGGATGCCGGTTTGCGCCAACGCGGCGCCGGCCAGAAGAACGGCTGCAACGGATATCCTCGAAGCTTTCATGAATCACTCCCAAAGAGGTTGCGTGCGGCCAACACTCTTGCGCGCGCGACCTTGTAATCTAACACCTTGCACAATTCGGCCCCTCATAGGGGAAAAACTCCCAGGCCGACGCACACGGCCGTCATCAGCACGGACGGCTTGCTGAGAATCGCCGCCAGCAGAATCGCGATCGTGGCGAAACCGAGGATGGCCAGCATGCGGTGCCTATTCGGTTTCGCTCGCGGGCCCGGTCTGGTATGCCACGCCGCGCTCGATGAGGGCCGCGAGAGCGGAATCGTCCAGGCCGAGCAGTTCCTGGAGCACGCTCGGTGTGTGCTGCCCGAGCAGCGGAGCGGGGGCGCCGGGGGCGCCCGGCGTCTCGGAAAGCTTGACCGGCGTTCCCGTTACCCGGTGGCGCCCGGCGGTGGGATGATCCACAAACGGGAACATTTGCCGGACAGCGGATTGCGGATGCTCCACCACTTCTTGAAAATTCCGCACCAGCGATGCCGGAATGCCGGCGCCTTGCAGGCGGGCGATCCATTCCGCCGCTGGCCGCTCGCGGAACACCTCCTCCAAAAGCGGTTCCAGCACCGCGCGGTTCCGGATGCGCGCCGCATTGCTTGCGTAATCGGGATGAGTTTCCATCTCCGGCCGTTCCATCGCCCGGCAGAAAATCGACCAGAGTTTTTCGCTGCCGACCGCAATCGCCACCGCGCGGTCCCTCGTCTGGAACACCCGGTACGGCACCACCGTCGGGAACGCAGTGCCCATCGGCTTGGGCACGTCCCCCGAACCGAGGTAACTCATGTAATTCGAGCTCATGGTCGAAATCATGCTGTCGAGCATGGCGACATCCACGTATTGGCCGAGCCCGGTAAGTTCCCTCGCGCGCAGCGCCAGCAGGATGCCGATCACGGAAAACAGGCCGGCCGTCACGTCCGTCACTCCGTAGCCGCAACGAACGGATTCGCCCTGCGCCGTGCCGGTGATGCTCAGCAAGCCGCTGGAACTCTGCACCACCAGATCCATCGCGGCTTCGTCGCGGGAGGGACCCTGCTGGCCGTAGCCGGAGATCGAGCAGTAAACCAGGTGCGGATTGCGCCGGTGCACCGCTTCATAGCCGAGCCCGAGACGGTCCATCGCGCCGGGACGGAAATTCTCGACCAGCACATCCACCCGATCGATCAGCCGCAGGCAAAGTTCGCGGCCCGCCGGCTGTTTCAGATCGATCGAGATGCCGTGCTTGCCCCGGTTCAGACCGAGGAAGACATGAGCCTCGCCGCCCGAAAACGGCGGTCCCCAGCCCCGCGCCATATCGCCGGAACGGGACTCCAGCTTGTAGACCTCCGCGCCGTAATCGGCGAGTAAGAGCGTGCAATAAGGACCGGCCAGCGCGTGAGAGAAGTCCAGCACGCGAATTCCCTCCAGCGCTTTCCGCGGCTTCGCGTTGTGGTCGTTGGTTGGCTTTGAGTGCATTTTGGCCGCGGTCGTTAATCGAGGGCGGCGGCTCGTCATGCCCGCCGCTATTTTTTCTCGTTCGCCAGCTTTTCGGCCAGGTCAAGCCGCGCCTTCCACGGGTCGGCCTCCCCCACCGGGCCTGCGTTGGTGAAATTCATCAGCTCGTCGGTGACCGGGGAGTAGGCCGGCCACTCGGGCAGGCCTTTTCCGGTAGGATTGCCGGTCTTTCCGAAATTGACCCAATAGGCGTTGGCGGCGCGCGCCACGGCTTCGTCAGCCTCGGTCAACTTCTCCCCGTAACGCGCCGCAACCGTATCGAACACATATGGGATTTCGGTCGCATGGAGCGCGCCGGGCAACTGCTTGCGCAGCGATTCGGCCACATAGGAAAAGCGGTAGAGAAATGCGGGCTCCCCGGTGGCGGCAATGGTTCGCGCCACGAAGCGCGCCGGCTCGATCATCATCTGGTCGGCCGCCACCGCCATGTTCAATTGCACCAGGCCGGCGGTGCCGGCCGGATCGTAAGCAGCCTTGGCCTTGTCCGCGTCCGCGCCGAACTGCGCGAACAGCGCGTCTTTGGAGGGCGCGCGTCCGAAACCGATATCGGCGCTGTTGGCGCCGATCATCAACGGGACCTTGGCTCCGCGGCCGGCGGCGTAAGCGTCAGCGGGAGACTCGACGACGATCTTGCCGTCGATCATCGGACCGGCATAGGTCGGCGTCATCATCGTCGCCATGTTCAAGCCGGCCACCACCGCGTCGGCCGGGAGCTTGCGCAGCGCGGCCAGCGCCGCCGCATCGTCGCCCTCGATTCCCACGCTTTTGGCAAACGCCACACCGACCGATTCCGCCGAGGGCGGGCCGCCGGCGACCGAACGGTCCAGGTATCGCGGGCCCATCAACAGCGCGCGCCCGCCGCCCGATTCGACGATGGCTTTTTGAAAGAGACCCTGCGACAGCGGAGAAGTCAGCATGGTCAGCACCGAGCCGCCGCCTGCCGATTCCCCGAAGATGGTGACGTTGCCGGGGTCGCCTCGGAATGCCGCGACGTTCTTCCGCACCCACTGGAGCGCCGCAATCTGGTCCATGTAGCCGTAGTTGCCTTTGAGCTCCGACGGATTCTCTTGGCTCAAGGCCGGGAACGCGAAGAAACCGAAACGTCCCAACCGGTAATTGAAGCTGACCAGCACCACGCCGCGCTTGGCGAACTGGCTGCCGTCATAAACCGCGGGCGAGCTTCCGCCATTGACAAAGCCGCCGCCATAGATCCACACCATCACGGGAAGTTTCTTTCCGCCGCGCGCGGGGACCCAGACATTGGCGTAGAGGCAATCTTCGGCGGGCGGCACGCCGAGCGGGGCGGCATCGCCGGGAAACGGCTTCTGCATGCAATCGGGGCCGTACTCCGCAGCGGAGCGGACGCCGGTCCATGGTTTCACCGGCTGCGGAGGTCGCCAGCGCAGGTCTCCCACCGGCGCCGCCGCGAATGGAATGCCTTTGAAGGCGGTCACGCCATCTTTCACAACGCCCTTCAGACGCCCGCTGTCGATCTTGACTTGATCGGAGGCTGCAACGGCTGCTGAAGTCGTCATCAACACGCCCAATACTGCGATTGCCCATCGGTTCGCTTTCATGGTTACGATGACCTTTCCCGGCGGCCTGCGAGTTCAATCCGTCCTGCGCCAGGCGCTTTAATGCATGCAGGACCGCTCAGCTACATCGGAGTGAATGTCGATTATAAAACACTTCTTGCCTGGGGCCAACCACATGATGGCAGTTTTTGCATACAATTTAGGGGAGCAGGTTTGACTGGCGGCTTGCAAGCCTCGGCGCGCGGGCTGCCGCCGATGCAGCGGCGGTTAGAGGTAGCGAATGGTTGCGGATGATCTGACGGCTTCGTCTCCCGGGCAGGAAGGCGTTTCCCAAACCGAGCGTGTGGTGGTCACCCTGCGCGGAATGGTGCTGCGGGGCGACTTTCGCCCCGGTGAGCGTCTCGCCGAGTTGTCGCTGGTCCCTGTGTTGAATGCCTCGCGAACGCCGGTGCGTCTGGCTTTAGAGCGGCTCTCGCACCAGGGACTGCTCGAAGCGCTGCCCTCGGGCGGATTCCGCGTGCGGGAATTCACCGTGGCGGACATCTGGGATGCCATCGAAATTCGCGGCGTGCTGGAAGGAACGGCGGCACGGTTCGCTGCGGAGCGTTTGTCGGGCCGCGACGACTTGAACGAAATCCGCCGCTCGGTGGAGGCTCTGCACGCCATGGAGCCGGCCGATCTGGAGGTCTTCGCGCGCTACGTAGAGGAGAACGCGAAATTTCACCGCGAACTCTGGCGGCTGGCGCAGAGCCCGACTCTGACGCGCGCGCTGGAGGCCGTCAGCTCGTTTCCTTTCGCCGAACCCGGGGCGCTGGTATTCGGCGAGTCGCAATCGGCGGCAGAGATTCACTCGCGGTATGGCCTGCTGGCGGCGGAGCAGCATCGCGCCATCGTCGAAGCGATCGAAAACCGCGAAGGGACGCGCGCGGAAAGCCTGGCCCGCGAGCATTCCCGCATGGCGCGCCGCAACCTGGAGTGGGCGCTCACCAATCGGGATGTTTTGCGGCAATTGCCCGGAGCGTCGCTGATCGCGCGGTCCGATTGGCCGGGGTAAGGCGCAGTGAAATTCCGCCGCCCGGCCGAATCAAAAAGTGGCCGCACATTACCTCAGCTTTCGTGAGATCATTCCCTCTGGAGGAATCGAATGACCAAGCTCATGACCGCAGCCGCTGTCACCGGGCTATTCGGTGCCGTTATTCTCTTCGCGGCGGCCAAGCCAATCAAGGCCGTGAAGGTCGAACTGAAAAACGCCAAAGGAGAGAGTGTCGGGACTGCCATTATCGCCGCTGCCAAGAGCGGCCCCGGGGTGACGATTGCCCTGAACGTGAAAAATCTGCCACCCGGAGAGCACGCCGTACACATTCACCAGAACGCCAAATGCGAACCCCCGGGATTCACGTCGGCCGGGCCGCACTTTAACCCGGACCACAAGCACCACGGACTTGAAAACCCCGAAGGGCCTCACGCGGGCGACATGCCGAACTTCACCGTTAAGCCCAGCGGCATGGCCAAGGTCACGCTGGAAAACCCACGGGTGACGCTGACCGAGGGCGACCATTCGGTATTTGCCAATGGCGGAACCGCGCTGGTGATTCACGCCAAGGCCGACGATCTGAAATCGGACCCGGCGGGCAATGCAGGCGACCGCATCGCATGCGGCGCGATCACGAAGTAGCGGCTTCCGCTGGATGCATCGCGAGTTTGCAATTTCCAGTCTTCGGAGGGTCGTTTAGAAACCAGCGAAGTCGTCGTTGACGATGCCCTCGATCAAAGTCACTTCGTCATCGCGGCGTTTCCTGAACTCGCTCTCACGGCGTTTTTTAGACAGAGTTCCGTTGTTCTGCCTGATGAGCATCACCAGGATTTCGGAAAGCCGGTCCGGCATCTCGACCGAATCCATGATGCGACGGATCGCTTCGTCATGACGGCGCAGATAGTCGATCTCGCGCGGCAGATCCTGCTCCACGGTCCGTCTGACGCACGCGTATAGAAACTCCGCCTCGCCCGTGCAGTCCAAATGGCGGTAGAGATCGGCGGTCCCGTTAAGCACCTCGACGTTGCGCTCGGTCGTCGGCCGCCACTCGATGAAGGGCATCAGAGGGCCGGAATGGAACTGCAAGGTTGCGTCCCTGGCTTCCCTCAATATTGTGCGGGATAATGCGGGATGAAACTGGGGTCAAATTTGCGTAGGTTATTGAAAACATGGTCGGGCCGCCGAGATTTGAACTCGGGACCTCTTGCACCCCAAGCAAGCGCGCTAGCCAGGCTGCGCCACGGCCCGAAACGCTTATTGTACACGGCCTTGCGCCCATTATCCAGCATCATCCACTTTGGTTCATATGCGCGCTCTAACTCCTTTAGCAGTAATGGGAGTACGGCTGTGGGTCGCTGTTATCCTATGCGCAGCTTGCTGGCGGGCCAGAGCGCCGCTACCATTATTGACAGCGCACCGATGAATGTTCCCGACACACTGGCTCGCACAGGCTCGCTTGTGGATTCCGGTGTGGAACTGTCGGCGGCGATCCCGCCGGACGGGATCGCGCTTTATACCGCGCCAAAATTTATTGCCGGCCCCGCGCCGAGCAGGAGGTTCCATTGTTGAGCGACCAAATCGGATCGCGCCTCGGTTCAGATCTCGAGTTGTTTGCCACGCGCCTGGCGCAAATCGAGGAAAGCCTGGGCGCCATTGCGCGCCGGCTCGGCCGTTTGGAACAGAATGTCGCCGCCCTAGGCGAGCAGGCGTCGGAATGGCGGAATCGGGCGGATGCGGATACTCGGCACATGGAGCACCAATTGACGGAACTTACCTCGGCGATTGAATCTTCCCATGCTGCCGCCGCCCAGACCGACAATCTGGTGGAGCGCGTGGTTGAGGCGCTCGAGTCGTTCCAGTCCACGGGAAGCGAGCGGACCGAAAACGGTCTGGCAGGCGTCAACTGAAGTGCCGGCGAGGAACAAAATCGATTTAGCGGCGCAAGCGCAGTCAGGCCTCACGCCGACGGCCGGAACGCGATCGCTGGCGGATGTGCTGGCTGCGGGTCCGCTGCCTTTACCGGTGGCGCTGGCTTATGCCAAGGAGATCGCATCCGGCGCCGCGGTTTTTCACCGCAGCGGCCGCGCCTATGGCGCACTGACTCCGGCCTGGATCACAGTCGGCCCGGACGGCCCGGCGCTGCCGCGGCCGAACCGCACGGCTGGCGCCGCCACTCTATCGTCAGACCTGCGCGATTTTGGATCGCTGCTCCAGCAAATGCTAGCCGGCCCCGATCCCGGAGGCTGTTCGCCGCCGGCCAGCGCCGATGACGATCCGGAAATCTCACCGGCGAAGGTCAGATCGGCGGCCTTGCGCCTGGCTGAGCGCTGCCGCTGCGCGCCCGGCAAAGCCGACTTGCGGCGCGTGTCCATCGAGCTGCGGCTGCTCCACCTCATGACCAGGAGCTTTGGCGCAGACGAAGCGGTCAGGCCGGTTGCGGAAGACCGCGCGGTGGAACAGCGGGCCGCCGCGGCCGCTCCGGCCAAGACCGAAAAATCCCGTTTTCGCGATTTCAGTTGCCCAGCCTGTGGATCGTCGGATGTCTTCCCGGCTATGCGGCTCACGATTTTGGAGAAATTGCTGGCGATCGTGGAGTTGAAGACCTATCGCTGCTACCGTTGCTGCCAGCGGTTCGTCAGCGTGTTCGGTATCAGTCTGCCGCGCCCCGAGAATGAGTGACGGGCTGCGAGCGTCCCTTCCACCGTCCGCCGCCATGCCACCAGTTCCATGCCGAGTGGATAGTGGCAACCAGGTAGAATAGCGCCACCACGGGAAGGCAGAGGGCTTCCCACACAGGACGCCCGTAGAGACGCACGGCCGGCGAGTAGCAAAACGCCATACTGAGCCAGGCCGCCGCTCCCAGCCAGCGCGCCCTGCCGGTGGCCGCGAGAGCGAGCGCGGGCGGAACCGCGTACGCAATCAGCAGTCCTGCCGCTGTCGCCGCCAGCAGCCCGGCCGAGTGGCGGAGTTGGGTGAAGGCGCTGCGCGAAATCATCCTGCCAGCCTCGCGAAAATCCGCATAGCCGCGGAGGCTGCGCGTTTGCCCGCTGATTCCCAGCCACACCTTTCCGCCGCCCCGTTTGATGGCGCGCGCCAAAGCGCAATCGTCGATCCACGCTCCGCGGATGGCGCCGATGCCGCCGGCGCGGGTGAGCGCATCGCGCCGCACCAGCATGCATCCGCCCGCCGCCCCGGCCGTGGCCCGGCGTGGATCGCGAATCCAGGCCGGCGGATATAGCAGAAAAAAGAAAAATACGAAGGCCGGCATCAGCGCCCGCTCGGCCGTGGTGCGGCAGCTCAGCCGCGCCATGTACGATACCAGGTCGTAGCCATCGCGTTCGGCGAGGGCCACCAGGTTGCTCAGATTGGAGGGCGGATGGGCGATGTCGGCGTCGGTCAGCAGCAGAAACTCCGGGGCGCGCCGCTCGGCTTCGGCAACACCATGGCTCACGGCCCAGAGCTTGCCGCTCCAGCCATCTGGTAGCGGGGCCGCTCGAACCACGGTAAGCAATTCGGCTCCCGCCGCCTCACGCGCCACGCGGGCCGTGCCGTCCGAGCTCCCGTCGTCCACCAGAACGATGTGAAACTGGCCGCCATAATCCTGCCGGGCAAGCGACCGAATCGCCAGGCCCACCAGGTCGGCTTCGTTGCGCGCCGGAATCACCGCCACTACGGAGGGCAGCGGCGGCACCGGTGCACCCATTGCCGGCCCGGGCTCCATGCGCCAGAAGCCGCCGCGAAACGCGAGCAGGTAGACCCACAGCGCCAGCGTTGCTGCTCCCAGTAGCGCCAATATCATTGAGGGGTCACTTGCTGCGCAGAGGCACCGTCGGGGCGCAGGCCCGGAGGCTCGCCGCGGCCTGTCCGGCCGGCAGACGCCGGCTACGGCATTTTGGCTGAGTCGTCAAACGCCACCGTGATTTCCGCCGTCTGTCCGGGCTCGATCTTCACCGGCTCCGGCGTTCCGGGAGTCTTGGCGTACAGGCCCATCGAGGAACCGGAAGGCGGCGGGCCGGATTGCCCGTCATACTCGCCCTTTGGGTCGTAGGCAACAGCCACGTAAACCGGCGAAACAGAGAGGTCCGAAACCGTCACGGTGCCGTCTTTTGCGGATGTCGAGCCGGAACCAATCGGCATCGATCCGCCTTGCATGAAATCCGGGCTGTCGAACACAAATAGAAAAATCTTGTGCTTCTCGTCCACCGCGCCGGCCCCGCTGTAATTCAGCTTGACCTTCAAGGTACGGCTAGCGGCCGGTTTTTCTTCAGGCTTTGGTTGCTGCGCCGTGGCAACCAGGCATGTCACGCCGAGCAGACCGGCGGCAAACAACAATCGCTTCTTTGTGAGTACCATCCAGTAAGTCCTTCCGTATGGATACAGTTTAGCCGTATCTTGGATCAGATACGAAGCGGCCCGCGGCGAAGTTCCGGGAACATCCCGATGGAATGCGGCGCGGGTCCACGCCCGCTTGGCTCGCAGGGAACGGCCCGGAATCGACGCGCCTAATGCTTGGGAGCGGTGGTGGTGCGCTTCCTGGGGGCCGGCGCCGGGCAGCGGTAACCCAGGTCCGTCAGCCTGGAGCAAGCCCGGGCGGCAAGGTTGTCCTTGGGAAAACGCTGGACCAGCTCCTTGTATTCCTTCTGCGCGTCGGTCCGGCGGTCCATCTTCACCAGGGTCTCGCCTTTGTAAAACAGGGCAGCCGGAGTTTTGTTGTTGTCCGAGTACTTCTCCAACACGTTGTCGAAGTCCTGGAACGCGGTGGGATAGTCGGCTTCCGCGTAATGAATGGTGCCAATGAAGTACTGCGCGTTCGGGGCGAGATCGGTCGAGCCGAAACAGCGCAGGTAGTCGCCGAATTCCTGCAGGGAGATGTCGAGTTTGCCACCCTCCAGGTCGCGCCGGGCATTGGCGTACAGGTCAGTGGCGGAGCCGGGGCACGGATTCGCGGCCGCGGCGGGCGGCCCGCCGGCACTGGGCGGCGGCGCGGGCGCCGGAGCCTGCATCACTTTCACCGCATTGTTCAGGTCGGTCAGTTGCGCTTGCAGTTTTTCCACCAGGGTGGTGAGGTCGGCGACGGATTGCTGCAGCGTGAGGAAATTATTCGACATGGTGTCCATGCGGCTGGAAAGCCCGACCACCGGCGCCACCACTTTGTTTTCCTGCTGGGAAATGTTCTGCTGGAAACTGCTCTCGATAACGGCCACCGCGGTGTTGGCGCGATTGGCGGCATCGAGTGCCTGCTGCACCAGCACAGTGATGGCGGCGAGTTGCTTGTCCTGCGACTGCTGGAGCTGCCGGACCTGTTCCTGCAGCAGCGCGACATCGCGTTGCAACTCCTGCATTTCCTTGCTGGCCGCGGCAAACGCCACCACCGGCGCGGCCGCCAATATCAAAACACAGAGACGTCGAAACATAAAACTCCTCTAGGAGAACGGAAGGGGGCGCGCACGCGAGCCCCCTTCCGGTGTTGCCGTACGCCGGCGGCGCCTACTGGCCGGTCGAGAAGTGAACGTGCCGGTTCTTCTGCCAGCAGTCCTCGGTTTGCTCCGTGCACACCGGCTTCTCCTTGCCGTAGCTGATGGTCTTCAGCTTCTCGGCGGGAACGCCCAGTTGCACCAGAAAGTCCTTGGCGGAAGTGGCGCGCCGGTCGCCCAGCCCGAGGTTGTACTCGGCCGAGCCGCGTTCGTCGCAATGCCCCTCGACGGTCAGAACGGCGTCAGGAAAGTCCGCGAAGATGGTCTTGAGCGTGGCTGCATCCTGCGTCAGAGCGGCCTGCGCATCGGAGCGGATGTCGCTCTTGTCGTAGTCGAAGTACGCATCCTGCAGTCCCGAGATCCAATCCGACAACGTCTTCGCCGGCGGCGGAGGCGGTGGAGGCGGTGGAGGCGGTGGAGGCGGAGCCGACACATTCACCGTGGTGCTGGCCGTGCTGGTGCCGCCCGGCCCGGTGGCGGTCAGAGTGTAGGTAGTGGAATCGCTCGGCGACACGCGTTGGCTGCCAGTGCTTTGCACCGTGCCGATGCCCTCATTGATCGAAACGCTGGTGGCCTCGCCGGTGACCTCCCAACTGAGCACGGACGACTGGCCGCGGATGATGGAGCTCGGCTCCGCATCGAACTTCGTCACTACCGGAGCTGGCGGCGGTTTTGGCGCCTCGACCGGGCGAGGTGGCGGCGGCGGCGGCGGCGGCGGGGCCTTCTTCTTGCAACCGGCCGCAAATGCCGCCAGGGAAACTGCCAAAGTGATGAGAGTGATCTGTCGTTTGGTGAACATCAACTTGCCTCCTGATTTCATCTACTTTCCCCACGCAGGACTGTAATTCAGCCCATCGCGTGTTAGCTGCTGCTGCGCGGTACCATCCGCCAGCATGCTCCAAATTTGCGAGCGCCCGGTGCGGTTCGACATGAAGGCCAAGTGCGCACCATCCGGCGCCCAAACGGGGTTTTCGTTGCGGCCCTCATCGTGCGTCAGTTGCACGTACTGGCGCGAGGCCACGTCCATCGTAAAGATATTGAATTTGCCCTGGGCGTAGCCGCGCGTCCAGGCGTAAGCGATGAGCTGGCCACTCGGATGCCAGCAGGGGTTCGACGCCTCGCCCGTGCCGTCGGTCAGCCGCTCGATATCCGCGCCGTCCATATCCATCATGTAAATCTGCTCCGGACCGGAGCGGCCGGAGGAAAACACGATCGTGCTGCCTGTTTTTGAGTTCACCTTGGGCTCGGTATCGATAGAGCCGCCCGACGTGATCGGCCGAAAGCCTCTCCCATCCACACCCGCAATGAAGATCCGGCAACAGCGCCCCGCCGAGGAAGAGTAGACAATCTGCTTTCCATCGGGAGTGAACGACGGTTGCCCGTTCATCGAGGCAACCTGATTATAAAACCGCAGATCCCGAACCGGGCTCACTGAAAACACAAATATAGCAGGTGTCCCCCTGGTGTAGCTAGTGAATGCGATCTTGGAGCCGTCCGGTGAAACCGAAGGCTCAATGGTGAGCGAATTGAAATGGGTGACGGCATGCTGGTTCTGGCCGTCTGGATCCATCACCCAGATTTCCTTGTTGCCCCGGAAGCTGGTCTGATGGACGTAATAGATATGGGTGCCCACCAGGCTCTGGCCGCCGAACATCTGGATGATGTCGGCGGCGAACTCGTGCGCAATCTGCCGCGCACCCTTCTCGTCGTCGGTCGAGGCCAGATAGCGCTTGCCGATCATCTGCGCGTTGGCGGGCGTATCGCGGTTCAAATCGAACAGGTTGCCGAACAGCACCAGCACGCCGTTTTCCTCAGCGGTGTAACCGAAGGCCAGGTAATTGGCGCTGGCCGGGGGACTGGACCAGTCGCTCATCCAGAACCCACCGCCATTGGGAGCGGCAACCATTTCGCCGTGCCGCGAGCGAGGCGCAACGGTGACAGGCGGCGGCTGGCGAAAGTCCGACGGCTGCTGCGGAATACCCTTGGGATAAAGAGTCTTCGGCGCCAGCTTGAGCATGCCGGAACCCTGCAGGTCGCTCCACAGAGTCTGGTTGAAAACCCCCATGTAACTTTCCGCCGCGCCCGCGCCGCGAAAATCCGGAACCGCAATCACCGGGAGCTGGGCGGCTTTGTTGACGTTCCCGGTGAAGACCGGGCCCTGCTGGGCGTCGACCATCATCAATACCGCGGCCGCGGCCGATGCCGCCGCGATCCAAACGAGCCTGTTCATCGTTTCCTCACTTTAAGCTGAATCGCAGTTCCACTTCCGCATCGCTTCGCGGGTACTGCGGCGGCAATGGCGGAAAAGGCGAGGCGTCCCAAATCGCACGCTGCGCCGAAAAATCGAGCGTCGCATTGCCGCTGGGCGCGGTGATATGGACGTGGCTCACCGAACCGTCGCGCTTGAGAGTGAAAGTCACCGCCGCCACTTGTGTAACATTCCGCAGGTCGCCGGTGCGCCAGGCGCGGCCCACTTGGTCCACGATCAGCTTCGCGTACCAGCCGAACTGCGTCCCAAACGGCGACAAGTCTCCCACCCCGACGCCGCCTCCACCCCGCAGGCCATACATCGGCGAGCTCATCCGCTGGCCGGCTTCGCTATAGAGCTGATTGGGCAGGTCCTGCTGCTGCTCGCGAAACTTGTTGGGCGTGGAGTATTCGCTCATGTGCTTCTGGGCGTTGCGGCCCTTGAGCAGGATGGCGTCCGGCTCCGGCTCCGGGATACGCGCTTTGGGGTGCGGTTTGGGCTTGGGCGGCGTGGGCACCTGAGATTCGGTCTGGTTGGCGACGGGATTCTCCGGCGCCTCGCGCGCGGGCAGAGGAATGTGCGCCACCGGGTTCACTGCCACTGCCCCCATGCCGCCTCCCGTGGGGCTGCCCCATTGCTCGACCCGGCGACTAAACAAAACGCCATAGGACAGCAGCGCCACGACCAGCCCAACATGAAACCCAAGCGAGCCTAGGAACCAGCGGGCCAGACGATCCGGTTGGTCGAGGATGTCGACGTGCGGAGCCATCACCTTCTGCCAGTGCCGGAGGTGTCCTCCGGCTGCGTCACCATGTTGACCTGGAAACCGCCCGCGCCCAACTCCGCCGTCACCTGGGCAATCACGTCCCAGATGGCTTCTCTGTCGGCGCTCACGTACACTCCTTTGGCCTTGCCAAAGCGCTGGTGAATGGCCGCGGCCAGATCGTAGATATTGGTCGGCTTGCCGTTCAGATAGGAGGTGCCATCCTTGGTGATGCTTACCACAGGTAGTTCCTGCGCCGTGTCTTTCAAGTACCGGGTGTGCGGCACGTCAACTTCCAGGCCGAATTGCATCACATGGGCGGTGAGCATGAAGATGATGAGCAGCACCAGCAGCACATCGACAAACGGCGTGATGTTGATCTCCGCCAGGCCGGCGCCGCCGCGCCGCCGCGAAGCGTAACCGTTGCCGGCGTTTGAAGAGAATGCCATAGCTACTCGCCGAAGCCGCGCTCCGCCAGGTTGAGAAACTCGAGTGCGAAATCGTCCAGACGCGCGCCCATCTCGCGGATGCGGTTGCCGAACAGGTTATAGAACAGGGCCGCGGGGATGGCGGCAAACAGGCCCAGCGCGGTGGCGACCAAGGCTTCGGAAATGCCGGGACCGACCGCCGCCAGACTGGTGGCACCTTGTTGACCCAGCGCGTTGAAGGTGCGAATGATGCCGAGCACGGTGCCGAGCAGGCCGACGAACGGCGATACCGAAGCCGTGATCGCCAGCCAGTGCATGTTGCGCTCCAGCTTGGCGACTTCCTCGCTTACGCCCAATTGCAGCGCCCGTTCGAGCGCGGTGCGGTTGTTCAGCCGGCCGTGCGCCTTCACCTGCCGCTCCACTTCCTCGTAACCGAAATCGAACACGGAAACCAGGGGCGCCGGCCGATACTGCTCGCTGGCCACCATCACCGCGTCCAGTGCAGGAGCCTTGCGGAACGCCCGCAGAAAGCGCCAGTTGGTTTTGCGCGCGCCGCCGAGCGCGCTCAGCTTGGCGAAAATCACCGTCCAGGAAAAGATCGAAAAAATGATCAGGATGCTCAGGACCACCCAACCGGCGGGACCGGATGCCTGAACCATCTGTACAAGATTAGTCTGAAGAAGGAAGGCAGCGGGAGCTTCGGAAATCAATGCGTCTCCTCTCTAAAATCTATCACACGGATGCACGACGCCGCAGAAAAAGCGGCGTTCGGCGTGAAAGAACATTAATCTGGCTGCGGAGAGGAGACCACCGCCGCCGGGTGCGAAATCGCCCCTGTCCAGCCAAAACAAAGGACCGGACTGTTGTTTTGGGTCGGCTTCTTCCGCGCCGGCCCGCGGGCCGTGCGTGCTAGCGTGGTAGAGATCCGGGAGGGAAGATGCGAAGGCATTGGATGTTGACCTTGTTCGTCGCGGCCGCCTCGCTGGCGGCCGAGCGGGGAGAGGAAATCCGGCTCTGGCCCAACGGCGCGCCGCGGTCGGAAGGCGAGACGGCGCCGGAAGTGTTCCAAGGCGACGCCAGGCTGCCCAGCAACTTCACCGTGGTCCACTACCCGTCGATGTACGTGTTTCTGCCGCCCAAAGACAAAACCACCGGGATGGGCGTAATCGTGGCGCCTGGCGGCGGGCATTCGCAACTGGTGATGGACAAGGAAGGCTGGGAGATCGCCGATTTCCTCAACCGCAACGGCATCGCCGCGTTCGTGCTGAAATACCGGCTGGCGCGCGCTCCCGGCTCCCACTACACGGTGGAAGGCGACGCCCTGCCGGACGCGGCGCGGGCCATGCGGACGGTGCGCAGCCGCGCCGCCGAATGGCGCGTGGACCCGGCGCGGATCGGCATCATGGGATTCTCCGCCGGCGGCGAAGTGGCGGCGCTGATGGAGACGCGCTTCGATGCGGGCAACCCGAACGCAGCCGACCCGATCGACAGGGCCAGCTCGCGCCCTGATTTCGCGGTGCTGGTGTACCCCGGGTACCGGCCGGGAACCATCACCGTACCCAAGGACGCGCCGCCGACCTTCCTGGTGTGCGCCGATGACGACCGCTCGCACGTGGTGGCCACGGTCGACCTTTACCTGGATCTGGAGAAGCAGCAGGTGCCGGCGGAAATGCACATCTACGGCAGCGGCGGCCACGGCTTCGGCCTGCGCTCGAAGCGCCCGGTCTCCAACTGGCCGGACCGGCTGCTGGATTGGATGCGGGACCGCAAGCTGCTGGGGCCGTAAGGCCGATGCAGCAAACCGCTCCGTGATGGTCGTTGCTCCGATGCGCTTCCGAGCCGCGGCCGTGAGCGAGCGGTTACGGAAGCGGCGCTGCATTGGCTCCCTGACAGAAGCTTAGTGCGTCATGGCGTAGACAATGTTGTTGACGCCGAGGCGGATGGCGAAGTCGGAGAATTTGGCGGGGTAGTACGGGTCGTCGGCCCACTCCCAGGCGTCGCCGATATCGGAGTTATAAGAAATCGCGACGATGATGCGGCCCTGGCCGTCATAGATGGCGCGCCAGTGGGCGCCGCGGCTGGAGGGGCCGTTGTTGGACTTGTAGCCGGCGCGCAGGTGAGCCTCGCCCGGCACCTGGATCCGGTGGTCGAGATTGTAGACGGTGTGGAAGATGGGATCGTCGTCGGCAATCTCGCGTATGGGAAACTCGGGCAGCGCTTTGCGAATGCGCGATTCGAATTCGGCCCACTCGGCGTTGCCGTGGAAATCGTCGGCCATGAAGAAGCCGCCGCGCAGCAGGTACTCGCGCAGTTCCTGCCCCTGGTGGTCGGTGAGGCCCCACTCGCCCACCTGCACGGCATAGAGCCACGGCCAATCGTAGGCGTCGCCCTCATCCAGGTTCACCGGCTGTTCGACGGAGCGCACGTGGATGCGGGTGAGGCGGCGCACCGCGAGCGAGAAATGCCGGTCGGCGCGCGGAAAATCCTGGGTCCAGAGCGATACACCGATGTGCCAGTCGAGATCGCGGTAGCGATAGCCGTTGAGCGGACCCGGGGGATACATCAGGCGTGCGAAAGCCCACTCCGCCGGTTCCCGATAGTCGGCCGGCATCGGGACGTCGCCGATCGAGTATTCCACGCCGTCGAACTGGCGGAACGGGCGCTGGAAGGCGAACAGCGCGGACAGGCCGGCGAGACCGCACGCCAACCACTTGAGCAGCTTGCCAACACGCATCGCGCCCTCTTTGGTTTGAGGATAGCAGACGCGCTGCGCCCAGCGGCCGGCTGCGGTTAGACCCCCACCGGCCCGGAGCGCACTGTGATGCGGCGATGCCGCCCGGCAGCCGGGCCGGGCATGCCCGGCCCCTACAGGCCTTTCTTGGTGAGGAACGCGATCAGGTCGACCACGCGGCAGGAGTAACCCCACTCGTTGTCGTACCAGCTCACCACCTTCAGCAGGTTTCCGTCGAGCACTTTGGTCAGCTGCCCGTCCACGATGGAGCTGTTCGGATTGTGCAGCATGTCGCTCGAAACCACCGGGTCGTCGGTGTAGGCCAGGATACCCTTCAATTCATTCGCGGCGGCGTGTTTGAAGGCGGCGTTGACTTCCTCGGCGGTGGCTGTTTTGGACAGGACGGCGACCAGGTCCACCACCGAAACGTCCGGTGTGGGAACGCGCATGGAGTAACCGTCCAGCTTGCCCTTCAACTCCGGCATCACCAGGCCGATGGCTTTCGCCGCGCCGGTGGTGGTGGGAATCATGTTCAGCGCGGCGGCCCGTGCGCGGCGCAGGTCCTTGTGCGGGAAATCGAGCACGTTCTGGTCGTTGGTGTAGCTGTGGATCGTGGTCATCGATCCCTTCAGGATGCCGAACTTCTCGTGCGCCACTTTCGCCACCGGCGCCAGGCAGTTGGTGGTGCAACTGGCGTTGGAAACGATCTTGTGCTTGGCCGGATCGTAGGCCGCGTCATTGACGCCCAGCACGATGGTGATGTCTTCGTTCTTGGCCGGCGCCGAGATGATGACCTTCTTCACCGGGCCGCGCAGGTGCTTCGAGGCATCCTTGGCGTCGGTAAAGCGCCCGGTCGATTCCACCACGATCTGCGCGCCCACCGAGGCCCAGTCGAGCTCCGCCGGGTCCTTGGTGGCGAAAACCTTGATCTTCTTTCCGCCAACGGAGATAACATCGCCTTCCGCCTTTACGTCTTCGTGAAGCGTGCCGAGCACGGAATCGTATTTCAATAAGTGCGCGAGAGTCTTGGTATCGGTGAGATCGTTCACTGCCACGAATTCGATATCGCCGCGGTGCATGCTCGCGCGGACGACGTTCCGGCCAATACGGCCGAATCCATTAATGCCGACTTTGACTGCCATGGTTGTTCTCCTGTGAAATTTTGAGGGATTCGGTTAACACAAAGGATATCAGGATGCAGAATCGCAGGCAACCCGTTTACTGGCACACGAAACTCCGAAATAGACCGATATCCCGTTGCCAAGGCGGCACCTGCGTAGCGGCCTTGCGAGAAGAACGCGCGCGGCGGAAATGATATGATTTTTGCGCATGCCGATTACTTCCACCGGGGATCTGATGAACCTGGGGGCCAGCCAACCGCATGCCGCAAGATTGCAGGCAATTAAGGATCAGTATGAGGCTGCGTGGCGGCGCATCGCCTCCAACTGATTACTGGATGGGAACCTTCTCTACAATCATGATCTTGCCGCCGCCACTCTCACGATAGCACTTCCGGCGACAAGCGGAACGCATCGTTTCCGAGCCTTCCCGCACCCAGGCCGCGCCGCCCCGGCTAGGGAGCGAACCTGTCCGCTCACCCAATTCACCCCCTACCGCTGGGCGGCGTTCGCCGGCCCCTCAAACGCTACCTTGCCGCCCACAATCGTGTACACCACTTGCGTTGCCGGAATTTCGTCCTCCGGCACGGTCAGAATATCGCGTGACAGCACCGTGATGTCCGCCAGTTTCCCGGGCTCCAGCGACCCCTTGAGGTTCTCTTCAAACGCCGCGTACGCATTGTTCCAGGTGTATGATCGCAGCGCTTCCTGGCGCGTCATCCGCTGATCCGGAAAAAACACCGACCCATCCTTCGACCGCCGCGTTACGGAAGCGTAGAAGCAGGCAATCGGGCTCACGTCCTCCACCGGCGCATCGGTGCCGTTGCCGACAATCGCGCCCGTCTTCATGAGCTTCTGCCAGACGTACGCGCCCTCCTCGGCGCGCTTCGGCCCCAGGCGCAAGATCACGAACGGCGCGTCCGACGTGCAATGGATTCCCTGCATGGCCGCGATCACGCCCAATTGCCCGAAGCGCGGAATATCCGCCGGGTTGAGATGTTGCGCATGCTCGATGCGCCAGCGCAAATTCTTCATCTCCGGGTGTTCCCGGAAGACCGATTCGTAGATGTTCAGCGCCTCGCGGTTGGCGCGGTCGCCGATGGCGTGCACGCACAGTTGGTATCCATGCCGGATGGCCAACTCGGCGGTGTGGCGAATGTCGGCCGGGTCCTCGACGTTGAACCCGGTCGAGCCGGGCGAATCGGTATACGGTTCCAGCAGCCATGCCCCGCGGGAACCCAGCGCGCCATCCATATACCGCTTGACGGCGCGCACGGTCAGGAAATTGCCGCCTGCGCTGATGATTCGATAACGGTCCAGGTCCTCTTCCAGCTTTTGGTTCGGCTCCCGCAGCATCACCCACAGGCGCAGGCCAAGGTCGTGGTTTTCCGCCATGCGGCGGAACACATCCACCGTGGCTGGCGGGGAGCCTGCGTCTTCAAACGTGGTGATGCCCTTGGCCAGACACTCCGCGGTTACGAGGCCGATCACCCTGCGCAACTCCGCATCCTGTTCGGCCGGCGTGCGCTGCGCGCGCCACTGTTCCAGCGCGCGGCTCGCCAACCCCTGCGCCGTCTCGCGCAACAGGCCGGTGGGATTGCCGGCCGCGTCCTTCAGAATCTCGCCGCCTTTGGGATTCGGCGTGGCGCGCGTGATCCCGGCCAGCTCCATCGCTTTGGCGTTGACGAACGATGCGTGCCCGCTGGCGTGTTCGAGCAGCACCGGGTGATCGCCGGAAACGGCGTCGAGCGAAGCGTGCAAGGGGAACCCTTCCACATTTGGAGCCGGCGCCGCCGTCCACTTCGATTGATGCCAGCCGCGGCCCACGATCCACTCCCCTGGGCGAGCTTGCCGCGCCGCGTGCGCCACCTGCGCCACGATCTCATCCCAGGTGCGGGCCTCGCGCAAGTCCAGGCCCAGCCGGTATTCGCCGATCGAGGTGAAATGCGCGTGGCCCTCGATGAAGCCGGGAATGGCGAGTTGCCCGTGCAGATCGACAACCCGCGTGTGCGCTCCGATGAGAAGCCGCATGTCCCCGTCGCCGCCCAGCGCGATGATCCGGCCGCCGCGAGCCGCCAGCGCCCGCACCGCCGGCTGCGCAGGATTCATGGTGGCGATTTTGCCGTTCCGCAGCACCAGTTCGGCCGGCTGCGCGACGGCTGCGGCTACAATCAAAAAGAAGAGGAGCATCCGCATGGCAACCAGCATACTGGAATCCATTCGCTACCAGGTGGAAGGCGCGGCGGCCATCGTCACCCTGAATCGTCCCGAGCGCCGCAACGCCCTTTCGCTCAGCCTGATGCTGGAGCTGACCGCGTGCCTGGATGAAATCGGCCGCAACCGCGAAATCCGCGCCGTCATTCTAGGAGCGGCCGGAGCCGCGTTCTGCTCGGGACACGATCTCGGCGAAATGACAGGCCGCGACGTCAACGAATACCGCCGCATCTTCGACGTCTGCACCGAGTTGATGACGAAGATTCAGTCCATCCCGCAGCCGGTGATCGCCGCGGTGCAGGGTGTCGCCATCGCCGCCGGCTGCCAGTTGGTAGCCACCTGCGACCTCGCCATCGCCGCCGAAGGCACCGCTTTCGGCACGCCAGGCGTGAAGATCGGCCTCTTCTGCACCACGCCGATGGTGGCGCTAACCCGCGCCATCGGCCGCAAACGCGCGCTCGAGATGCTGCTCACCGGCCAAATGGTGGATGCGCGCACCGCCGCCGAGTGGGGCCTCGTCAACCAGGTGGTTCCTGCTTCCGAGCTGGAAGCCGCATCGCGCAAGCTGGCGGCGAAGGTGGCCGAAGCCAGCAGCCTGGTGGTCGCTCTAGGCAAGCAGGCGTTCTACACCCAGATCGATCTCGACCAGCCCAAGGCTTACGCTTACGCCAAGGAGGTGATGTCGATGAACGCGCTGGCCGCGGACGCGCAGGAAGGCATCTCCGCGTTCCTGGGCAAGCGCCCGCCTTGCTGGACGGGCAAATAAGCCGGCCTTGGCAAGTCGGGGACCTGCCTCACTAGGCGCCCAGAAACAGCGGCCGGATGTGTCGCTCAAAAAGATTGGTGGTCACGTTGCGCGCGATGCTCTCCTCGCACGCATCCAGCATCTTTGTATAGCGCTCGCCCATCTTGGCGGCGATTTTGTAACCCACGTGCAGCAACTGGCGGAGGTTCGGATTGAAGAGCGGATTCTGCCGATCATGGCGCAATGCGCCGGCATACTGCTCCGCAGTCCAGCCGTTCACCGTCGCGGGCGTGGGAAGCTTGGAGGCATCGATGTCGATTACCGAAACGTACGGCTCACATAACTCACGCCGGTGTTCGTAAGCCTCCGCGTAAATCTCCTTGGCCAGCGCCAGCCCTTCTCCGCCGGCTTCCGCCAGCCCAATGAGCTCCTCCAGCCAGGTGGTGCCCGCGGTCTTGACATGAACGCCGGCGCCGTTATTGCCCAGCGCGCGGCGGATGGGCGCGTACAACGAGAACTTGTCGCTGCCGGAATGCACGCTCAGCTTCAGATCCTTGGGCAGTTTGTAGCGCTCCACCGCGTGCGCGATCACGGCCACGTCGCTCGAAAACTCGCGCTCGAACTGCTCCACGTCGCCGACGTAATCCACGCCTTTGTTGAAGCGGCCGGTGAACTTGGGGGCGATGGTTTGGACGGGGATGTTCTCGTCGGCCAGGGCCGCCAGAATCAGCAGCAGTTCGGAAGGCGTCTGCGGCGTGTCGGTCTCATCCATCGAAACTTCCGTGATGAAGCTGCCGGCCGCCCGCTGCGCGATGTGACGGTAGATGGCCGCGGCCTCGCCGACCGCGTGCAGGTATTTGGATGTGGCGCGGAAGGCTTTCTCCTTGCTCATCGTCAGCGGCTCCGCCAGTCCGGCGATTTCGATGCGTCCCACCAGTTCCTTATGGCGCGCCAGAAACGCCTCCACCGCGCCGGGCTTAGGCCGGTGCGCGATGGCGTGAGCCACATCCAGCGTGAAGAAGTCGCACCACTCCAGAAACCGGTCGACTGTCTCCAGGTTGATATGGTCCGCGTCGAGGAAATAGGGCTTCTTCCATTCCAAAGCCTCCACCGCCGCATCGGCGGCGGCGCGCGCGCTGGCGGGTTCCGAGCCTACGGTCTTGTGCTCGCGGTTGGACTTGTTCCAAACCGGCGTCACCGACGCGCCCTGTGCGGCGGCGCACACGCAGGCTGCCAACTGCGCTTTCGCCTGGTGGGCAAACCGGTCGCCCATTCCCAGCGAATATCGTTCTAATTGAAGTCCGTTTTGATCGCTCACAGTAGCCTGCCAGACGCCAACCTATAGACTAAAAAGATCTTCTTCGGTTCTGAATATATTGGGGCGCGCCTGAAGGGTCAAGCCCGCGGCGTTAAACCGCGGTTTTAGAAAAACTCAATGAAAGCGCTGCGCGCAGCGCCTATAATGATCGGGGGAAATGGAATGACACGCCGCACACTGCTGGGAGGCGCCGCCGTGCTGGCGGGCTCGCGCTTCCGCCTTGGCGCTGAACCGCCCGCCGCTGCTGCGCCTCGGTTGGAGCAGATTCTGGCCCGCATCCGGCCACCCAAATTCCCGGATCGCGTATTCGACATCACTCATTTCGGCGCGCGCGAGGGCGGAGCGATCAAGGCCACCGAAGCCATCCGCAAAGCCATCCAGGCCTGTTCCGCGGCCGGCGGCGGCCGAGTGACGATTCCCGCCGGAGTCTTCCTCAGCGGCGCGATTCATCTCGCCAGCAACGTCAACCTCCACCTGGAAGACGGCGCCACGCTGCGCTTCAGCGGGGATCCGCAAGACTATTTGCCTGTCGTTCTCACCCGCTTCGAAGGCACCGAGTGCATGAACTACTCGCCGTTCATTTACGCCTTTGGGCAAACCAACATCGCGGTCACCGGAACCGGCACGCTCGATGGCGCGGCGGACGCGGAGCATTGGTGGTCTTGGAAGAAGAACGCGCCGCGCGGCCCGCACACGCTCTCCGCCGACAACCGCAGCCCGCAGCCTGCCTCCCCGGATAACCGCGCCCTGGTGGAGCAGGGCGAAAAAGACGTACCGGTAAGCCAGCGCATCTACGGCGCGGGTTCCACGCTGCGGCCCAACTTCGTGCAGCCCTACCGATCGACGAACGTTCTGATCGAGGACGTCACCATTCGCAACTCTCCGATGTGGGAACTCAACCCGGTGCTATGCAGGAACGTCACCGTGCGCAACGTGAAAATCTCCAGCCACGGCCCCAACAACGACGGCTGCGATCCGGAGTGTTCCACCGACGTGCTGATCGACGGCTGCGAATTCGACACCGGCGACGACTGCATCGCCATCAAAAGCGGCCGCAATCGCGACGGCCGCCGCGTCAACGTTCCTTGCGAAAACGTCGTGGTGCGGAATTGCCGTATGAAGGACGGCCACGGCGGCGTATCCATCGGCAGCGAGGTATCCGGAGGCATACGCAACGTGTACATGGAAAACAACCGCATGGACAGCCAGCACCTGCTCAACGGCCTGCGCATCAAGACCAACTCGTACCGCGGCGGCAGCCTCGAAAACTTCTACTTCCGCAACAACACCATCGGCCAGGTGGCGCTCGCCGTGATCGCCGTCGATTTCTATTATGAGGAAGGCCCCGGCGGCCCGTTTACGCCCAGCGTGCGCAACGTGGTGGTGGAAAATGTCACCTCCGGGCGCAGCCGCTACGCGCTCTATCTGCGCGGATATGAGAACGCCAAAATCTCCGGCGTCCGCGTCGCCCACTGCGCCTTCAACAATGTCAGCGAGCCCGACGTCATCGAGAACGTAGCCGGGCTCGAACTCATCGATGACACCAGAAACGGCAAGCCGATGACGAAAGGATAAACGCCGGCCGTCAAGCCAATGCCCACTCCCTCGCTGCTGGCGCGCGCCGCCGATTCCGTGCTGGTGATCGTCGATATCCAGGATCGCCTGCTGGCGGTAATGCCCGCCGGCGCGCGCGAAGCGATGTTGCACAACACGCGGATTCTTGCCCAATCCGCGGCGCTGCTCGCGATACCGGTCCTGGTGACCGAACAGTATCCGAACGGACTCGGCCACACCGCGGCGCCGGTTGCGGAAGCGCTGCCTGCGGCCACGCCGCGTGTCGAAAAGACTTGCTTCTCCTGCGCTGCCTCCGCGGCATTCACCGCGGCGCTGGCCGCGTCCGGCCGCTCGCAGATTATCCTCGCCGGCATGGAAGCGCACGTGTGCGTCCTACAATCGGCGCTCGATTTGCGGGCCGCCGGCCGCGAGGTCTGGGTGGCTGAAGACGCCTGCTGTTCCCGCAACCCGGCCAACCACCGCAACGCCATCGGCCGGATGCGCGCGGCTGGAGTGGTGGTGGCCAATACCGAATCGGTGGTCTTCGAGTGGCTGCGCGACGCCGGCCACGAACACTTCAAGGCCATCTCGGCGCTGGTGCGATAGATGTGCGGGCGACGGGCCTTGTTGCGCAAGGAACTCGGAATCGCCGGTCTAAGGGACTGAGCGGTTGCCGCAGCGGCAACTTGTTGAGCACGCAAATTTGTAATGGCCTGTCGCGTGCTCTCCTTGCCGATAGATAGGTTGCCGTATGTCATCCACGCCACTGAGATATCAGCTCGGCATTGTCGCTGAATTCTCTCTGGTTGTAGCGCTGGTGTCCCACCGCTGTGGCCGATTGGTACTGTGGCTATTGTTCGTTTTCGTTTTCGCTGGATTTCCGGCCTTCGGACAGGCTCCAACAATCACTCCGCGAGGAGTTGTCACGGCCGCGTCTTATTCCCAGCCTGTTTCGCCTGGATCGATTGCCAGTATCTTTGGTGCCAATCTGGCGGCCTCCACGCTCAGCGCGACTGGCACTCCACTACCAATCTCCCTGGGCGGAACCTCGGTCACGGTCAACGGCGTCAGCGCGCCTCTGTTTTTTGTATCGCCCACTCAAATCAATCTGCAAATTCCGTCTTCTTTATCGCCTTCAGAGTCGAATTACACGTCGCTCAACTTCGTTGTAACCGCAGCGGCCGGGTCGAGCGTGCCCGCGCAAGCCCCTGCTTCTTTCGTTAGCCCGGCCATGTTTACGCAGGACGAGAGCGGCTGTGGACCGTCGGCAGCTCTGAACGTTGCCCCTGACGGGACGGTATCTCTGAATTCGCCATCGAACAGCGCGGCACCGGGCGATTTCATCAGCCTCTATGGCACGGGACTCGGCACGGTGTACCCGCAGCAGCCACCGGATGGCATGCCGCCGCCGGGTCTGGACGTTTTGGCTGTTTCCGTGGACGTGCTTCTCGCCGGCAATACCGCGACGACATACAACTATAAGGGGTTGGCCCCCACGCTCGTTGGCGTGGATCAAATCAATGTTCAGATTCCTCCTGGTACGCAAGAGGGATGCGCGATACCGATTGCGCTATACAGTCAACCGTTTCTCAGCCCGACAACCACGATCAGCATCCACTCCGGGAGGGGACCGTGTGTGGATCCTCCCATCCAATCCTATGGACAAGTATCACTGACGAAAACCATCACTTCTGGCACGGGTAACGACGTCGAGGACGATGTATTTGCCGCGAGTTTTCCGTCCGCCCCGGGATTGCCGGCGCCCGCATCGCAAGGAACGCTGCCAGCGGGTGCGTACCAGCCCGGAGTTGCGCCAGTGGAGGCCTCGCGATCATGTGCCGTCGCCGGTTACACTTTACTCTCAGCCGGGTCAATTACCGTCCAGTCCGCGGGTAGTGGGGTAACAGTTGAGGCACAGCCAGTGAGCACAACCGGCGGTGTTACCTATCAGCAGGCCCTTCCTACGGGCTTCGTTGAACCCGGCCAATATATCCTGGCCGGTTCAGGGAACACAATCACGTTTCAAGGGACGCTGACTATCGGCTCCCCGATCCAGATTCAAACCGATCTCTCGCCTGGCACGCAGATCGATGCTAGTTCCGGCCAACCCTTCTCGGTGCAGTGGACGGGTGGCGACCCTGGAACGCTCGTGAAGGTCACACTATTGTCCGGCGACCCGGTTTACCCTGCATACGTCTATGCCGAAGCTGACGCGGCTTCTGGCTCTGTTACGTTTGACCCGCATTGCATCGAAATGGGCACAGGGGCCTTTTGTTCCTTCGGCGTCCCACCGTCAAACGTTGAACAGGTCATTGTCGAGGTCTCGCCGGACCCGGCGAACATCACCACGTTCCAGAGCCATGGGCTTACCGGCGGTGTTTACGCCACCTGGACTTACTGCCATGTCTTCAACGGACTGACCCTGAATTGAGCCGGCGCAGCCGGTCGGCGATCCGAAAATACTCCCTTGAAAAGCCGCGCAGTGGTTCGATAAACCTACCCGATTTCACGCGATGCCGCCGCGCAACAGGGACGCGGCCGTGGGCGGCGCCGCGCCGCGCAGTTTCGGCGCGTCTTCGCTTTCCTCCACCTTGTCTCCTTCGCCCGGAGCCAGAAACAGGTTGGCGTCGATGCCGTGCTGGCGCGTGTAGAGGTCGTAGTAACGCCCGCCGAGCGCGTACAGCGATTCGTGCGTGCCGCGCTCCAGAATGCTGCCCTCTTCCACCACCAGGATCTGGTCGGCGCGGCGGATGGTGGAAAGCCGGTGCGCGATGACGAACGTGGTGCGTCCCTTCATCAGGTAAGCGAGGCCCTCCTGGATGGCGGCTTCGGATTCGGAATCGAGGCTGGAGGTCGCCTCATCCAGAATCAGAATGCGTGGGTTGGCCAGAATGGCGCGGGCAATCGAGACGCGCTGGCGCTGCCCGCCGGAAAGTTTCACGCCGCGCTCGCCCACGATGGTGTCGTACTTCTTTTCGAATTTCTCCGCGAACTCATCCACACGCGCGATGCGGCAGGCTTCCAGAATCTCCGCTTCCGAAGCGCCGGGCCGCGCAAACGCGATGTTCTCGGCGATGGTACCGTCAAACAGAAACGTGTCTTGCAGGACCACGCCAAGCTGCGTGCGGTAGGAATCGAGACGCACCAAAGCGAGGTCGGTTCCATCCACCAGAATGGTTCCTTCGCCGGGCTCGTGAAACGCGGCGATCAGGCTGATGATGGTGGATTTCCCGGAGCCCGACGGGCCCACCAGCGCAGTCACCGTGCCGGGCGCCGAGGCGAAGCTCACATCATGCAGCACTGTCTTGCCGGGGTCGTAGGCGAAGGTCACGCGGTCGAACGTGAGATAACCCTGGATGGGCCCGATGGCGACAGTGCGGCGCGGTTCCGCGTCTTCGGGCCGTTCATGCAGCACCTCCTGCGTGCGGTCCAGGCCGGCCAGTGCTTCGGTGATCTGGGTTCCGATACCCACCACCTGAAACATGGGCGCCACCAGGAAGGCGAGGAACGCGGTGAAGCTCATGAAGCCGCCGAGCGTCAGCGTGTGGGCGAGAATCTCGCGCGCGCCGAGAAACATGACCGTGGCTCCCACCAGGCCCATCAGCACGGTGGCGGAGAGGCTCATCAGCGAAATCGCGGTGAGGCTTTGCAGCACGTTATTCAGCAGCCGCTGCACGCCTGCCGCAAACACGCTCGCTTCCTCGGCTTCGGCGTGATAGCCCTTCACCACGCGCACGCCGGCCAGCGATTCGGTAAGCCGGCCGGTGACTTCCGCGTTGATTTTGCCGCGCTCGCGAAAGATCGGCCGGATGCGGCGAAACGCCTTGTTCAACCCGAAAGAGAAAGCGCCTATAAACAGCAGCGCCAGTCCGGTCAGCAGCGGGCTGATGTAAACCAGAGCGGCGAGCGAAAACAGCGCCTTCATGATTCCGCCCACGAAATCCACCAGGCCGGTGCCCACCAGGTTGCGGACGCCTTCCACGTCGGTCATGATGCGCGAAACCAGCGCGCCCGTCTTGTTGGAATCGTAATAGGCCACTGGCAGGCGGCCGATGTGCTCCTGCACCCGGCGGCGCATTTCCGCAATCAGGCGCTGCGCCTCTTTGGAAAGCAGTTGGGTGAGCGAATAGGATGTGACGCCCTGAATCAAGGTTGCTACCAGAACCGCGGCCACCAGCGGCATCAGCAACCGGGCCTGGTGTTTGCCAATGACGTTATCGACCAAAAATTTGGTCGAACCGGGCAGCACGATGCCGCAGAGGCTGTTGATCAGCGTCAGGAGCAGGCCCAGCGCGAACAAGGCGCGGCGCGGCCGCACCAGTTCCAGAACCAGCGGCCAAGCGCTGCGAAGCGTTTCCGCAGTCTTTTTTTTGGGACCGGGAGAGATCGCCCTCGAATGGCTGTGGACGGGAGACACTAATCTCAGAGTACACTGGGCGAGTCTCGGCCGTCAGCCTGCTCTTTCGGGCAGGGTTAAGCAGCGCGCACACAGAGGAACCGGCAACCGGCGCTGCGTTCCGTGATTCCGGCGGCGCGCGCGTGCGGCCATTCGGGCTGCCCGGCGCGGCGGGGTGGCGGGCCGGTGATAATGGAATGTCATGATTGAAACCGGACTGAGTGGAAAAGTGGCGATTGTCACCGGCGCTGCGGCGGGCATCGGCAAGGCCACGGCGCGGCGCTTCGCCGAGGAAGGCTGCAAGGTCGCTTCCTGGGACGTGAAGGAGACGGAACCGGAACCGGGCGGCATCTTTCAGAAAGTGGATGTTGCGAGCGCGGCCTCGGTGGAAAGCGCCCTGGAGGAAACAACGCGCGCGTTGGGGCCGGTGTATGCGCTGATCAACAATGCGGGCATTCTGCGCGACGGGCAGCTCATCAAACTCAAGGAAGGCGCCATCGCCGGCACGATGAGCGACGAGCAGTTCGACGCGGTGCTGGCGGTGAACCTGCGGGGCGTGTTTGTGGCCACGCGGGCCGCCGCCGCGCGCATGATCCAGGCTGGCTCGGGTGGGGTGATTCTCAACGCCTCCAGCGTGGTCGGCCTCTACGGCAATTTCGGGCAGACCAATTATGTCGCCAGCAAAGCCGGCGTGATCGGGATGACGCGTGTGTGGGCGCGGGAGCTCGGCAAGTACCGCATTCGCGTCAACGCCGTGGCGCCGGGTTTCATCGCCACCGAAATGATCCAGGCCATGCCCGAGAAGATACTCGATGGCATGCGCGCGCATACACCGCTGGGCCGCATGGGGCAACCCGAGGATATCGCCAACGCGTACCTGTGGCTGGCCTCGGACGCGGCGTCATTCGTCAGCGGCATTGTGCTCAGCGTCGATGGCGGTATCGTGACGGGAACGTAGGGGCTTGACGCGCGGCCCTTACTCGTTCCGCAACGCGACCGCGGGTTCCACCTTGGCGGCGCGCCAAGCGGGGCGAAGCGCGGCGAGTGTGGCGGCAGCCAGGAGCAGCGCGACCGGCAAGACGACGGTCCAGAAATCGCCCGGCTTCACTTCGTAGAGCAGGCTCTCCACGGGGCGGGCCAGCAAGCGGCCGAGCAGGAGTCCGGCAGCCAGGCCGATGGCAGCGACGACCGCGATTTCCCGGATCACCAGCCGCACCACCGCCGCCTGTTTCGCGCCCAGAGCCATGCGGATGCCGATCTCTTTGGTGCGCCGCACCACCGAGTAGCTAAGCACGCCATACAGGCCGACGCCCGCCAGCGCCACCGCCGCCAGCGCGAAGAAGCCGGCCAGCAGCGCCAGCAGACGCTCGCGCACCAGCGAGTCATCCACCAGCGTGGATTGGAGCGTCACGTTGCCGTCGCGCACGGAATGGCCGAAGCCGCGGATCTGTTGCCGCACCAGCGGCACCACTTTCCACGGATCGCCATCCGCGCGCACCGCCAGCGTTCCGGTAAGCGAGCGCGTCGGCTCGAACAAGTTGGGCGGCGCCGGGTCGCGAACGCTCTGCAGGCGAACATCCTGAACAACGCCAATGATGTCTTTCGGAAGGTCACCGTCTCTTTCGGCGAACGCAAAGCGCTTGCCGACCGGATCTTCCCCCGGGTAGTAGCGGCGCGCGAAGGCCTGGTTCACCAGCACCGCCGAAGACGCCGACGTCACGTCGCCTGGCGTGAAGGAACGGCCCTCCAACAATCGCACGCCCATGGTTTCGAGGAATCCCGGCGAGACGGGCACGACGTTTACGCCGTCGTCGCCGGGTGCGCGTCCGCGGACCCGCACATCTTCGGTCATCCACGAGCCCGTAAAGAATCCGAACTCGCACATCGCGGCGCTACGCACGCCTCGAAGCTCGCGGATACGATCCAGCAACTGCAGCGCGGCGATACGGCCGGCCGGCGTGTGCGTGGCGAACATGTCCGGATTCGTAATACGTACGTCGATGAGTGCGACCCCGTGCGGGTCGAAGCCGAGATCGACGTGCGTCAACTGGCGGAAGGAAAGCAGCAGCAACCCAGCCACGAACAGCACCATAAAGCTGAACCCGATTTGAGCGGCCAGCATGGGCCGGAGCGTGTTGGTTTGGGCAGACTGTTTACTGCCGCCGGACTTCAGTGTTTCGTGAGGAGACACGGCGGATGCGCGCAGCGCCGGCAGCAGGGCGAACAGCAGCGTGGCCGTGGCGCAAGCCAGTAGCAGAAAGGCCGTCATTCGCCAGTCCGGATGGAGATCCAGGTAGACCTGGCTATCCGATTTGCTCAGCAGGCCGACGATGGCGGGTGCGGCGACCGCCGCGAACGCTGCCGCCAGCACGCTCGCCGCGCCGGCCAGCAGCAAGCCCTCCACCAGCAACTGCCGCATCAGCCGCCCGCGGCCGGCGCCGATCGAGATCCGCAGCGCCATCTCGCGCTCCCGCGCCAGCGCACGCGCGGTGAACAGGTTGGCCAGGTTGGAGCAGGCGATCAGCAGAAGCAAGCCGGCCACCGCCGCCAGAATCCACAGCGGCCGGGCGAATGTCTCACGCAAACGCGACGGTCCGTTCGGCGCGGGCACCACTTGCAGGCGGCCGCGCAGGAATCGAGCGACAAGTGCGCGCGAATCGTCCGGGCGAAAGTCCGCCGCTCGTTCGCGAAGGAAATTAGTGTACACGGCCTGCAAAGGCGGTTGCACCGCCTCCGCGGTCGCTCCCGGCTTGAGCCTTCCCAACACGCCAAACCAGTAACTGCCCGTGTTCGACAGATCTTTCGGGTTCCACCACATCATGGTCGGCACCCAGAGATCGCTGCTGATACCAGGCTCGACACCGGTGAAACCTTTCTCACTCACGCCGACGATCTGAAACTGCCTGGTTCCGTCGCTGAACCATTGCCCTAATACGGAAGGGTCGCCGCCGAAGCGGCGCATCCAGAAGTTGTAGCTGGCCACGGCCACCGGGTGGGCGCCGGGGCGCAGGTCGTCGCTGGGAGTCAGCAGGCGGCCCAAGGCCGGCCGAATGCCGAGCGAGGGCAGAGCGTTCCCCGAGACGTATTGCACCCGAGCCTCTTCTTCGCGGCCTCCCGACTTAGCAAACACCACCGGCTTGGGATACTGGTTGCTCATGGCGAAGAGTTCCAGTTGTCCTTGCGTGGCCTGGCGGCAACGCTCGAAAAGAGGATAGTTGAAGGTGTGGTTTGGGTGCGGGTCGCTTTCGTCCGTGGTGGTCAAGCGAACCAGCCGCTCGGGCTGGTATACCGGCAGCGGGCGCAGCAGCAGCGCGTCGACCAGCGCGAAAGCGGCCAGCGAGGCGCCGATCGCCAGCGCCAGCGACGCCAGCGCCGCCGCCGTGACGCCGCGATCCTTGCGCAACATGCGGAAGCCGAAGCGCACGTCCTTGACGAGCGATTCCAGCCACGGCATCAGCCTCGCATCGCGGCTGGTCTCGCGCGTCTGCAGCGGATTGCCCAGCCGGAGCCGCGCCTGGCGCGCGGCGTCTTCCGGAGCAATGCCGCGGCGGACGGCTTCCTCCGCGCGCGCTTCCAGATGAAAGCGCAGCTCCTCTTCGAGTTCGCTGTCCAGCCGGTCGGGGCGGAATGCATTCGTCAATCGCGATAGCCAGGACATCGATTTCTCCTGTTTTGACCGTGCGCCAACCGCTCCCTAACGGTCGCGGCTCCGATGGGCGGTTGCCGCGCCTACGCCTGCTCCAAAACCGCGTCCACCGCGGCTGTGATCGAGCGCCAGCGGTTTTCCTCGCCTTCTAATTGCTTCCGGCCAGCGGCGGTGATGTCATACGCCCGCGCGCGGCGGTTACTCGGTGTAGTGGCCCATTTCGCCTTGATCCAGCCGTCCTCCTCCATGCGATGCAGCGCCGGATAGAGCGAGCCCTCTTCTACCCGCAGGATATCCTCCGACATGCCTTCGATCTGAACCGCAATGCCGTAGCCGTGAAGCGGCCCGCGCCGGGCGAGAATCTTCAATACCAGCAGCGGGAGCGATCCCTGCAATGCGTCCTGGTGCGCCATGCTAAGACTCCTTACTAAGATGTCTTATTATGGAGCCGCAGTGGCGCGCCTGTCAAGGGCTCAGGCACGCTCGCAGGTGTTTTCGAATTTCCTCGTGCCGCCGGTTCGAGCGCGCGGCTTATTGCACGGACACGTAAACCGTATTGGCCGGCGTTCCAGCCACCGTCAGCACCACGCTGACGAGCCCGCTGCCGGCGAGCGACGGGGGCAGCAGCACGTTGACCTGGTCGAGACCCGGGTACTGCTGCTGCGAGCCCGCGTAGGATACGAAGCTGTTGACGCCTTGTACGTTCACCACCGCCGAGGCGGCGCTGGCGGCATCGAAGCCGGTTCCGAACAGGATCAGGTAGACTTGGCCGGGCGAAGTTAAATCGATGGGCACAGGCACGATTTGCCCCGACTGTACGGTGAAGACCGGCTCTATCGTCTGTGCGCCTCCCGGCGCCACGCGAACCACGTAGGCGGCGGCGATACCGTCAAAACCCACCGTGAACAGCGCGGGCGAAAACTCGACGATGCTGGTTGTGGTGCTGACCGCCTTGCCGTCGCCGGAAGTGACCGTGATGGTGGCGCTGCCGAGCGCGGATGCGTCCGGAATCAGGAAATTCACCTGCTCCAGCGAGACGAAGTAGAGTGGCGCCGGCCGGCTGACGCCGGTGGAATCCTCGACGGTGACGGTGGTTCCAGCCAGGTTGGTGGGCAGAGAAAGCGTCGTGGCAGCCGCGGTTGCCGTCGCGAGATCTTTGCCGAAACCGCTGGCGACGGTGTCCGCAGCCAATGGGCCGAGCGCAAAGCTTGCGCCGGATACGACCACCAGCGGCGGAAAAGGCTGCGACAGATTCAGAAATGTCGCGACGCCGTTCGACAGGCTGCCCGCCACATCCGGCGATCCGTCTCGATTGAAGTCCGCTATGACTAGGCTCTGCAGGGTGGTGGATGAGATCTGCGTCTCCGGCTGGAAAGTGCCATCTCCGTTTCCGAGCAGTACGACGGTTCCATTCGGCGTTCCGCTCAGAACCAGGTCGGGAATCCCGTCTCCGTTCAGATCGGCCGCAGCGAGGCTGTACGCAGTTTCCGGAAGGATGGCCGGCGTCTGGAATGTTCCGTCGCCCTTGCCGAGGAGAATCGCGATGCCGAGGCCGTTGCCAGAGTTGTCGATGAGGATCGAGGCAAGGTCGAGCCGTCCGTCGCTATTGAGGTCTGCCGCAACCAGATTTTCCGCTCCCTGGGTGAAGGACCCGGCAGGAGGGTTGGACGGCACGGGAATCGAAATTGAACTTGCGGCAAGGAATGTTCCATCGCCTTTGCCCAGCAGCAACGCGATCGCACTCTGGCCCTGGGTGGCAGTGGCGACGGCGACATCGACCTTACCGTCGCCGTTGAAGTCGCCGAAAACAAGCGCGCCATACGCTCCCTGAACGGGATACGACGCCGGCGTGGAAAACGTCCCGTCTCCTTTACCGATCCACACCCATATTGCGTCTTGAGTAGCTACAGCCAGATCCGGGATTCCGTCGCCATTCAGATCGACGGCGCCGAGAAAGCTTGGGGAGCCATTAAAAACGGCATCGGGCGCCGATATTACGAGCGGGGCCGCGAAAGTGCCATCGCCCTTGCCCAGGAACAACAACACCTCGACCGGGCTGCTGCTCGGCAGGAACACAGCCACGTCGGGCTTGCCATCGCGGTTGAAATCCGCCACGGCCAGGGACCCCGGGAAACCGTCCACAAAGTTATAAACGAATACAGGCGAGAATTCGCCGTTTCCTTTTCCCTTCAGGACGGTCAAGTTAGCGCTGCCATCCGCGGTGACGAGGTCCGGAATGCCGTCGCCATCGAAATCGGCGGTCGCGACGAGTGGGTACGAACCTGTTAAGGCAACAGGCGCTGCCAGAAATTCGCCGCCGCCCTGGCCGAAGAGAACGGTCAAGGTGGGACTGCTGGACGAAGCTGCGGGATTCTCAGCCGCGGACAAGGGATTCGCAATGCCGGACAGGAAAGTGGGATTGCCGGCGCCGACGATGATGTCAGATTTGCCGTCCCCGTCGAAATCGGCGAGCATGACGGAGCCGCTTCCCTCGATTACATAGTCCCTGCGGGTGGGGAAGCCGCCTTTGCCGTCACCGAATAGAATCGATCCCCCGGCGGTCACGATGTCGGGAATGCCGTCGCCATTAACGTCTCCCACTGCGACAGTGGCATCGCCGGAGCCAGTCAGGGCTGGAAAGGACTGGAAACTTTGAAAGGTGCCATCGCCATTTCCCAAGGAAACCTGCACGTTGGGCGCGCCTGCCGGCGGCGCGGGCGCGAAGATCAGGTCGAGCTTTCCGTCGCCGTTCAGGTCGGCGAGCGAAATCGACCCGCCCTGGAGAATCGGGTTCATCGAACTGGCCGCGGGCAACTGGTTGAAGGTTCCATCTCCGTTGTTGAGAGCGGTGACAAAAGGCAGGTCGTCGAAGCTAATGACGAGGTCCGGCTTTCCGTCGTTGTTGAGATCGCCGACTGCAAACGACACGGGACCCCGCAAAGGAGCTCCGGCAAGAGCCTGGCGCGTGCCCGTTTGGAACGTGCCGTCCCCATTCCCCAGGAACACCCACACGCCGGGAAAACCGAATCCATGTCCGGTCGGTATTTCAGAAACCGCAACCAGGTCCGCCTTTCCGTCTCCGTTCATATCCGCAAGCGCGAGGCTGTAAAAAACCTCGCCCGCGGTGCTCGATGAGTACGTGGTTTCGGAGACCAACTGGAGCCCGCTGTCGAAAATGTCGAAGTAGATGGTCACGGGACCATAGTCACCCGCACCGCCAAGGCTCGCCACCAAATATTGTCCGGAAGGAAGCACCTCCGAAACCACCGACTGTGACCCCGCTCCCGGCGGATTTGCCACCGGTGGAGCGATCATGGGCGAGGTTGGAAACGCGTGATGGAGGCAGGCGCCGAACTGCATTTCGAAGTGGGGCGTAGTGGAAATGACGCGGTATGGCGAGGCGTCGGCCACTTCGAATCCGGTGTAACTGCCGTCACTCTGGCGGACTACGTTGATGTGCGATGTGGCGCTTGGCTTGAGATTGACCGTTTTGGCGTTGAGGAAGTTCACGCCTATGCAGGTGGACTGGGCCATCAGCGAGATCGATAACAGGAGACTTAGAATTGCACAGCGTTTATACATATCTGGCCTGATGACGCCTCTACATGGAGCAATTGGTATTCCACTTTAATTACAGTGACTTTGCCATCCCGGAGATCGAACTCCACGGGCACGAGCGACACATAGGCGTAGCGTCGCGACCCAACGCGACAGCACGGCAGATGGATCGATTCGTAAACGCGCCGGCGCAGTACAGCCGCGCCGCCGGCAGCAATCAATGCCGCTGCCGGCGGCTGGCTGCGAGGTTCCTCCCAAACGCGACTTCTTACGCTACTAAGACCCGCGGACAGCCAAAACAACTACACCGTCCAGTAAGTTTTGCGCAGGCGCTTGCCGGTGAACGGCAGAAACGCGGTTGACAGGCGAAAGCGCCCGTCCACACTGCACACGCTCACATCTGCTACGCTGCCGATGGAATGACAATTGTGCCCGCGCGCCAGACCGCGTTTGCCGTGCTCCGGAGAGTGGAGCGCGGCGGCTGGGCGTCGGATTTGCTGCTGGCGGCGACGGCGGCGCTCGATTCGCGCGATGCGGGCCTGGCTTCCGAGATTGTCTTCGGCGTGCTGCGGTACCGGGCGCAGCTCGATTTTCTGATCGAACACTTCGGTGGCCCTCGGCGGCTGGACGCGGAAGTGCGGCTGGCGCTGCGCATGGGCATCTATCAGCTTCGTTACCTGGAGCGCGTGCCGGCGCACGCGGCGGTGGCGGAGAGCGTGGAAACGGTGAAGCGGGCGCGCAAGCGGTCGGCGGCGGGGATGGTGAACGCGGTGCTGCGCAAAGTGGATCGACAGCCGGTGCCGTGGCCCACGCGCGAAGTGGAACTTTCCTGTCCGGAGTGGCTGCTGGCGCGTTGGGAGCGGAATTACGGCCGGGAGACCGCGCGTGCCATCGCGCTGGCCGCGCTTGAAGAGCCGCAAAAGTACGTGCGCGTTTCCGCCGCGGGCACCCGCTTCCAGGACATCGGCTCGCAAGCCATCGTGCCGCTGCTCGAACTGGAGCGGGGACAGAGCTTCCTCGATTTGTGCGCAGCGCCGGGCAACAAGACGGCGCAGGCGCTCGAAGCGGGAGTGCGCGCGGTGGCCTGCGACCTGCACCTCGATCGTTTGCGGGCGCTGCGCGGGTTCGTGGCCGACCTGGTGGTTTTGGATGGCACGCAGCCGCTGCCGCTGTCGCGCCGCTTCGACCGCATCCTGGTGGATGCGCCTTGCTCCGGGACGGGCACGCTGGGGCGCAATCCGGAAATCAAGTGGCGCTTGCAGCCGAATGACTTGGCCGATTTGCATAGCCGCCAGGCGGCGCTGCTGCGAAACGCGCTGGCTGCGCTCGCGCCGGGTGGGCGGCTGGTCTATTCCACCTGCTCGCTGGAGCCGGAAGAGAACCAGGAGGTGGTAGCGGAGGCTGCGCCGGGGCGCGCAGCCGCAGTGCGGGAGCGGATTCCGGGGCGCGACGCGGGCGATGGTTTCTGGGCCGCTGTGATAAAATCAGGAGAATCCGCACATGATTGAAATCGTTCCCTCAATTCTGTCCGCGGACTTCGCGCGCTTGGCCGAGGAAATCGCCTCGGTGGAGCGCGGGGGGGCCACCATCCTCCATCTCGACGTGATGGACGGCCATTTTGTACCCAATATGACGATTGGGCCGCCGGTGGTCGAATCGATTCGCAAAACAACGCGCGCCCACCTGGATTGCCACCTGATGATCGAGCGTCCGGAGCAGTACGCCAAGGCCTTCATCGAGGCGGGCGCCAACTCGGTTTCGGTGCATTATGAAGCATGCCGGCACCTGGACGCCACGCTGACGATGATCAAGGATGCGGGCGCGATGGCGGGAGTGGTATTGAACCCGGCCACGCCGGTGGCGATGTTGGAAGACGTGCTGGAAGTGGCCGACTACGTGCTGCTCATGAGTGTCAACCCGGGCTGGGGCGGCCAGAAGCTGATTCCGTATGTGCTCGAAAAGGCGCGCAAGCTGGAGCGCATGCGGCGTGAAAAGAAACTAGCTTTCCCGATTGAAATCGATGGCGGAATCCACCCGGAGAACCTGGCTGAAGTGGTGCGTGCGGGGTGTGAATGGATCGTCACAGGGTCGGCCATCTTTCACAGTCCGAGCCCCGAAGCCGCCACGCGCGAGATGCGCGAAATTGCCGCCCAGGCGACCGCCATTCAGTGTTGATGGTCACGGCGGCGGGAGACCGCCGGCGCAAGATTGCTGGAGAAGCGAAGTGAAACTGGAATCCTTTATGTCGCGAAATATCTTCCGTCAGGCTGCCGTGGTGGCAGTGATGTGCGTCCTGGTGCTGGCGCCCGGCTGCAGGAAGAAGAAGTACGAAAATCCCATCTCCAAGGACACGCAGCAGCCCGACAAGGTGCTGTTCGACCGGGCCGTCGACGACATCGAACACGCCCGCTACGAGCAGGCGCGGCTGACGCTGCAAACGCTGATGAACACCTACGACACGAGCGAGTATTTGGCGAAAGCCAAGCTGGCCGTGGCCGATAGCTGGTATCGCGAAGGCGGCGGCCACGGCTTTGCAGAGGCCGAGGCCGAGTACAAGGATTTCATCCTCTTCTACCCGCAAATGGAGGAAGCCGCCGAGGCCCAGGAAAAAGTCTGCAAAATGCAGTATCAGCAAATGGACAAGGCCGACCGTGACCTGGCGCACGCTCGGCGCGCCGAGGAGGAGTGCCGTCAGCTTCTGGTGCAGTTTCCGAACAGCAAGTTCTCCCCCGACGCGCAGCAGTATCTGCGCACGGCGCAGGAGGTTCTGGCGGACGCGGAATTTCGCGTGGGGTCGTTTTACTACCGCAGCAAGGGGAGCTTTCCGGCGGCCGCCAGCCGGCTTTCCGCGCTGACCGACCAGTTCCCGCTGTACAGCCGCTCGGATGACGCGCTGATGCTGGAGGCCGATTCCTATCATCGTATGGGCGACCGGTTTGAGGACCAGGAAGCGGCGGCGTACACCAAGCTGGTGCGCGAGTACCCGTTGAGCCCGCACATGAGCGACGCGGCGAGCCAACTGAAAGCCATGAACCGGCCAGTGCCGGAGGCCGACCCGGTGGCTTATGCGCGCCAGAAATACGAGCTGGAGAACCGTTCCAAGCGCAGCCTGCTGAGCAAGGTTTGGGGGCCGTTCAGCGCGCATCCCGATATCACGAATGGGGCCAAATCCGGATCGCCGCGGATGGAGACGCTCAAGCCCTACATGCCGCTGAGCATACCGGCATCGGCCAAGGGCGGCGAGGTGCCCGGCACAACCGGCGTCAGCGCGAGCGGCGGCGGCAGCGATGTGACGGCATCCACGGTAAACGACAGCAAGCTGATTGACACCGCGCCGGACGCTCGCCTCAACAAGCCTGAAGCGGCGCAGGCGCCGGCGTCCGGCGCGGCAACTGGCAAGACCGGCACGGGCGAGAAACCGGCCGTCACCACCGCCCCGGGCGCTCCCGATGCTTCGCTGCCCCAGAACCACACCGGCAAGATTTCCGCGAAGGAACAGGCCAAGCTGATGAAGAAACAGCAAGACATGCTGCGGAAGAAACAAGAGCAGGCCGCCAAGGACCGGAAGAAGGCGCTGGAAAAGCAGGCCAAGAGCAAGAAGAAGAAAGAAACCACCGCGCCAACGGCGTCGCAGCCGCAGCCGGCGGACGCCGGAGGTAGTAACATCAAGCAATGAGCCGCGTTTTGCTGGTGGATGACAGCCCGCACGCGCAGCGGATGGGCGAGCGCATCCTGGCCGAGGAAGGCTACGAGGTGGTCACCGTCAGCAACGCCGAAGCGGCGCTCATCCGGCTGCAGGACGTGGATCCGGACGTGATCGTGGCCGACACGGTGATGCCCGGCCGCAACGGATACGACGTCTGCCAGTACATCAAGATGAGCCCGCAGCACCGGCACGTGGGCGTGATCCTCACGGCGGGCGTGCTGGAAAAGGTGGACGAGGCGCAAGCCCAGCGGGTTGAGGCGGACGCCGTGCTGCACAAGCCTTTCGAAGCCTCGGCGCTGGTGGCGGCGGTGAAGCCGTTGGCCGAAGCGGCGCAGGCGGCGCGCAGCCAATATCCGGAAGCCAGGACCGGCGACCGCCCCGCCGCTGCGCACGCGGAAGAGGCGGCGCCGGCGGTGCCTTTCGTGGCCGTGGTGGATGCCGAACAGGTGCGCGCCGCGGTGACAATCGCGCTCGATGCTTCGATGGAGCGCATGGTGGAGGAAATCTCCCGGCACGTGCTCGCGGCGCTCGAAAACCAGGAGCCGAATCGTTCGGCGGCTCTGCTGGCGGGCGCGCCATCGGCGGATGAGAATGCGATGGAAGAGGCGGCGCCGGCGGAGACGGAAACGGCGGTGAACGACCAGAGTCCATGGCCGGAACCCGCGCGCCGGGTGACGCCGCTGCGCCGCCGCCCGGGATCGATCCTGGGCCTGGATTTCCCGTCCGGCCCGGAAGAGCCGGGCCCGCCCGAATAGACTATGCCCGATAACAGCTTTGACGTGGTCTCGAAAATCGAAATGCCGGAAGTGCTGAACGCCATCCAGCAGGCGCAGAAGGAAATTCAGCAGCGCTACGACCTGAAGGACTCTCATTCCTCGATCGAGTTGAACGAAAAAGACAGCAAGCTGGTGCTGGCCAGCAAGGACGAATTCAAGCTCAGGGCGGTGGTGGACATTCTGGAATCGAAGCTGGTGAAGCGCAAGGTGCCGCTGAAGAACCTGAGCTTCGGGGCGGTGACGCCGGCGGCGGCCTCGACCGTGCGCCAGGAAGTGGCGCTGCAACAGGGCATCCCCACCGAAAAGGCGCGCGAGATCGTAAAGAAGATCAAAGACGGGAAGCTGAAAGTACAAGCTTCCATCCAGGGCGACTTCGTGCGCGTTTCCGGGCGCGACCGCGACACCTTGCAGCAGGCCATTCAACTGTTGCGGGCGGCCGATTTCGGACTCGACATGCAGTTCACGAACTACCGGACGAATTAGCGTCTGTCCGGAAACAACCAGTTCAAATGCCGGCTACCGCTCCGTTGAAAATCGCGCGCGCAGCTTTGTGGGGCAGCTTGGTAAGCTGCGGTGCGTTTGCCAATCGGACCGCGCTGCGGTTGTCAACCGCAGCGCAGGATGGCATCCTGCCCCACCAGGAAGCCGCGCTGGCTGGTACGACCGCTGCCGTTGCTACGTCCCGCCTGCCGCCGCTGAACCGATTTTCATCCCTTTGTGAGGGCCGCAGGCCCGTGAGCACTCCCTGACGGACGCGGCTCCGGGAGCCCCATGATACGCCGCATTGAATCGCATGAAATCGCCGGGCCGGCGGGCCGCCTGGAAGCGCTGCTCGAGGAGCCGCACGATCGCGACCCATGGTGCGCGGCGGTGGTTTGCCATCCGCACCCGCTGCACGGCGGCACGCTGCACAACAAAGTGGTCTACCGCCTGGCGCGCGGTCTGCGCCGCGCCGGTCTCGCGGTGCTGCGGTTCAATTATCGCGGGGTGGGCCGCAGCCAGGGAGAGTACGGCAACCTGGAGGGAGAAATCGAAGACGCCCGCGCGGCGCTCGAGTGGCTGCGGCTGCGGCACCCCGGCCTGCCGCACGCTCTGGCCGGCTTCTCCTTCGGCGCGCGGGTGATCACTCGCCTGGGATGCGAAACCGGCGGCGCGCGCTTTTTGCTGGCGGCGGGATTCCCGACCGCGATGGGCGGCGCGGAGTACCTGGAACGCTGCGCGGCGCCGAAGGTCTTCGTGCAAAGCACGCACGACCAATACGGGCCGCGCGCCGAACTGGAGGCCGCCTTCGCCCGATGGGCGGCCCCGAAACGCATCGTGTGGATCGAAGCCGCGGACCACTTTTTCGCGGGGGGCCTGGAGGCGTTCGAAGAGCGGATAGCGGCAGTGGCGGCGGAGCTCTAACTGTGGGATGCTGAACGGTTCGTATGGATATCATCACGGGCAACGCCGGCTGGATTGAAGTGATTTGCGGCCCGATGTTCTCGGGCAAGAGCGAGGAGCTGATCCGCCGCCTGCGCCGCGCCATGATCGCGCGCAAGCGGGTGGCCGTGTTCAAGCCCGTCATCGACGACCGCTACTCGGCCGGGGAGATCGTCTCTCACGGCGACCTGCGCTTGCATTCGCAAGTGGTCTCGGGCGCGGGCGAGATACTGGAGCGGATCGATTGGCGCGCCGAGGTGGTGGGCGTGGATGAAGCGAATTTCCTGGGCCCGGAGCTAGTGGAGGTGACGGGAAGGCTGGCCGACAGCGGCAAGCAGGTGATCGTCGCCGGCCTGGATACGGACTACCTGGGGCGGCCCTTCGCGCCGATTCCGGATCTGCTGGCGCAGGCCGAATCCATCACCAAGACGTTGGCCGTGTGCGTCCGCTGCGGCAATCCGGCCAAGCACACGCAGCGGCTGCGCGGCTCCGACGACCTGATCGTGGTGGGTACCGCCGATATGTACGAAGCGCGCTGCCGCCGGTGCTTCGAGCCCGGCATTCCCAAGCAGCAGGAAATCGACTTCGTGACCGCCAAGCGGCGCGAGCTGTAAGGACGGCGCGGAGGCCTAGCGCTCGAATCCGGAGTTGCGGCCGTTTCGCCGCTACGTTCCGCTTGCGCTGGCTGTCATGCGAGAGGGGGTCTTCTCTTGCGGCAAAATGCGGTCGCGCATTCCACCGTAGGCGAAGCCTCGCACCAGGCCGCGACTGTACATACTGTACGGGAAGCCCGGCTCGATGGCGCTTGCTTCGTCCAATGCCCTCACGTGTTCGGGCGTCAACGTTAGCGAAAGGCTTTGCAAGTTGTCTTCGAACTGGGACAACTTGCGGGCGCCAACGATGGGGATTACCGGAATGCTGCGGTAGCGGAGCCACGCCAGACGTCTCCGGAGGCGGCCTTTTGGGCGATTTCTTAGGGATGAGCAAAGCGCCGCGCCACACCAGGCGCGGCAAGGTAGAGTGATAGGGAAGGAGTCTCGCTTTGCATAAGACCTTGTTGGTTCTCTCGCTGGCTGCCTGGAGTCTTCCCGGCCAAGCGCCGGAAAAGCCGGCGAGTGCGCTTGAGTTCAGCGTGAAGAACATCGACGCCACCGCCAATCCGTGCGTGAATTTCTACCAGTACGCGTGCGGCAGTTGGATGAAGAACAATCCGATTCCCGCCGACCAGGCTCGGTGGGGCCGTTTCGGCCAGTTGGAAGAGCACAATCGCGACGTGCTGCGTGAGATTTTGGAGGCAGCCAGCAAGCCGGATGCGGGCCGCGATTTGACCACGCGCCTGATTGGCGATTACTACGCGGCTTGTATGGATGAAAAAGCGGTTGAGGCCGCCGGGCTGAAGCCGCTCGAAGACGAACTGGCGCAAATCCGCAGCCTGAAGAGCAAGGCGCAACTTGCCGCAGTAGTTGCGCGCCTGCAGCGCGGCGGTGTGGATGCGATGTTCGAATTCAGCTCCGGACAGGATTTCAAGGATTCCAACCAGGTGATCGCGCAAGTCGATCAAGGCGGTCTGGGGCTGCCGGAACGCGACTATTACCTGAAGCAGGACGCGCGGAGCGAGGAGTTGCGCCGCAAATACACGGAGCACGTGGCCCGCATGTTCGGGCTTGCCGGCCAAGCGCCGGCCGAGGCCAAGGCCGGCGCGGAGACGGTGATGAAGATGGAAACCGCGCTCGCGGAGGGCTCGCTCGACAACGTGTCGCGGCGCGACCCGGAGAAGATCTATCACAAGATGAGCACTCAGGAAATGGAAGCGCTGAGCCCCGTGTTTCACTGGAAAGAGTATCTGCGCGCGAGCGGCGCGCCGGAATTTACGAGCCTCGACGTGGTGTGGCCCGTTTTCTTCCAAACGCTGAACGGGGCCATCGGGCGGTTCAGCCTGGAGGATTGGAAGACGTATCTCACCTGGCACCTGCTGCATACCGAGGCGCGGCTGCTGCCGGCGGCGTTCGTCAAAGAAAACTTCGAGTTCTTCGGCAGAACGCTGACCGGCACCACGGAGATTCGGGCGCGCTGGAAGCGCTGCGTGGATTTCACGGACGGCGAGCTGGGCGAGGCCCTGGGGAAGGAGTTCGTCGAGAAGACGTTCGGCGCCGAGGGCAAGGCGCGGACTCTGAAGATGGTGGAGGCGCTCGAAAAGGCGCTCGGGCAGGACCTGGAACAATTGCCCTGGATGACCGCGGGAACCAAGCAACAGGCGCTGGTGAAGCTGCACGCGATCGCCAACAAGATCGGCTACCCCGACCGCTGGCGCGACTATTCGAGCGTGACCATCCGGCGCGACGATCCGGTGGGCGACACGATGCGCGCCGAGGCCTTCGAGTTTCAGCGCCAGTTGAACAAGATTGGCAAGCCGGTGGACCGCCAGGAATGGGGCATGACGCCGCCCACGGTGAACGCGTATTACGACCCATTGATGAACGACATCAACTTCCCGGCGGGCATTCTGCAGCCGCCGTTCTACGACAACGCGATGGACGATGCGGTGAACTTCGGCGCCATCGGCGCAGTGATCGGCCATGAGCTGACGCACGGTTTCGACGATGAGGGCCGGCAGTTCGATGCCAAGGGCAACCTGCGCGACTGGTGGACGTCCGCAGACGCCAAGGAATTCAAAACCCGCGCGGCCTGCATCGAGCGCGAGTACTCAGGATTCGAGGTGGCGCCGGGCGTGACGGTGAACGGCAAGCTCACGCTGGGAGAGAACACGGCGGATAACGGCGGCGTGCGCATCGCGCTGATGGCGTTGTTAAACACTATCGACGGCAGCCGCCGGAAGATCGACGGTTTCACTCCCGAGCAGCGCCTGTTTCTGGCCTTCGGCCAGGTGTGGTGCGAAAACGAGCGGGACGAAGCGCTCCGCCTGCAAGTGAAGACCGATCCCCATTCGCCGGCCAACGAACGGGTGAACGGCGTGGTCGAGAACATGCCCGAGTTTCAGCAGGCATTTTCCTGCAAGGCCGGCCAGCCGATGGTGAGCGCCACCGCGTGCAGGGTGTGGTAGAAGGGAAACGCTGCTGAGTTTGGTTTTTACCCGTGGCGAATGACCTGGCTCGCGCCGGTCACCCTGGGGAGCCTCAAGACATAGAGCCGCGGAGGCTTGCCTTGAGCGTGCGGGGCCATTCTGCTATTCTCAATGAGTTGAATTCATAAGCAAGTTCTTTCCTGGCCGCGTGAGGCCGGGTCACTCCGAGGTTGCACCATGTCAGGCCATTCCAAGTGGGCCACCATCAAGCACAAGAAGGCGGCTACGGACGCGAAGCGCGGGAAAGCGTTTACGCGCATCATCAAGGAAATTACCATCGCCGCACGCAGCGGAGGCGATCCGGAGGGAAATCCCCGGTTGCGCAGCGCCGTGTTGGCGGCCAAGGCGGCGAGCATGCCGTCGGACAACATCAAGAAAGCGATCATGCGCGGGACCGGCGAGATCGAGGGCGGGCAGATCGAAGAAGTGATGTTTGAAGGCTACGGGCCGGGCGGGGCGGCGGTGCTGGTGAACGTGGCCACCGACAACCGCAACCGGACGGTGAGCGAACTCCGCCACGTTTTTTCGAAGAACGGCGGCAACCTGGGCGAGCAGGGGAGCGTCGCCTGGATGTTCGAGCGCAAGAGCCAGATCTACGTAGCCGGCGAAAAAGCGGGCGAAGACCAGCTTATGAACGTGGCGCTGGAAGCGGGCGGCGACGATCTGCGCCAGGAAGGCGAAAGCTGGGAGATTCTGTCCGCTCCGGAGGCGCACGAAGCCGTGATCAAGGCCCTGGAGGCGGCGGGCATTCCAGTCGACGAAGCTTCGATTGGCATGGTTCCGAAGAACCTGGTGAAGCTGGAGGGCAAGAACGCGGCCGGCATGCTGCGGCTGAACGATGCGCTGGAGGAGCACGAGGACGTGCAGAACGTCTACTCCAACTTCGATATCGACGAGAAGGAGATGGAGGCCCTCGAGCGGTAACGTGCGGGTGCTCGGCATCGATTGCGGGTCGGCGCGCACCGGTTACGGGGTCATCGACAGCGACGGACGGCGGCACAGTTTGGTGGCCGCGGGGGTGATCCGCACCAGCACGCAATGGCCGTTTGAAAAGCGGCTGCTCAAGATCGGCGACGAGTTGCGCGCGCTGCTGCGGGAGCACGCTCCGGATGCGGCGGCGGTGGAGGGGGTGTTTTATTCGGCCAACGTGCAGACGGCGCTGAAGCTGGCGCAAGTGCGCGGGATCGCGCTGCTGGCGGTGGCGGAAGCCGGCGTGGCGCTGGCGGAATATTCGCCGCTGGAGGTGAAGACCAGCGTGGTGGGTTACGGACGGGCGGAAAAAGCGCAAGTGCAGTTGATGGTGAAATCGCTGCTGAAGCTGGCCGCGACCATCGAATCCGAGGATGCCGCCGACGCGCTGGCGGTGGCGATTTGCCACGCCACGCACGAGGCCACGCGCTTGAGGATTGGACCGGCATGAAGGGCGGGTTGTGGCTCTGCCTGCCGCTTTGCGCGGCGACGGCTTTCGGCGCCGGCGATGCGCGGCTGTTCTTTTCCCGCACGTTTCCGGGCAGCGCGCCGCCGTACATCGAAGTGCGCCTGGCGCAGACCGGCGACGCCGAATATCGCGAGGCGCCCGACGACCAGTTGCCGCTCAAATTCAAGCTCTCGGACGAAGAGACGGCGGCAGTTTTCGGATTGGCCCAGAAGCTGGATTACTTCCGGCATCCGCTCGAATCGCCGGCCAAAGTAGCCTTCATGGGAACGAAGTTGCTGCGCTATGAGAGCGGCGGCGGCAAGAGCGAAGTGAAGTTCAATTACACGGAGGATGTGGCGGCTCAGACGCTGGTGGACTGGTTCGAACGGATGGCGGAATCGGCCCAGCTTCACATCGATCTGGAGCGCACCGCCAGGTACGACCACCTGGGTGTGCCGCAAGCCCTGGACCGGTTGGACGACGCGATGGAGGATAACCAACTGGTGGGCGCCGGGCAATTTCTGCCGCTGCTGGACCGCATCGCCAACAACGAAACCTACATGCATGCGGCGAGAAGCCTGGCCGCGGATCTCGCCGAGGCGATTCGGAACCCGAAGAAGCAGGGCGCGAAGAACTGAGTGCAAGGTAGCTTTCCTCGAGCCTACTCGGAGGGGGGAAGAGAAGCAGCTTGGCCCCGGTTGCGGGGCTACTCCGGGGCTCCACCCCATGGGCGCTGACTTGGGGCGGAATTCCTTGGCCGGGCCACGACCTCATCCAGTGGGATCGGCGAGCTGGTAACCTCCGAAGCAGGACTGATAGCCGAATTCGGAATGCAACCTCTCGCCTGCAACCCAAACTCTACCCAACGCGTTCGCGACTTTCACCAGGCTGTCGCCCAGCAACCTGAAGCGCGACAGAGTACATGCGTCGAGGTCTGAGCTTTCGTCCCATCAATTCTGTCAAATAGGAAACACAGTCTCGCCCAAGAGCGACTCGGCGCCATCAATATAAACCTCCGTGCCCGTGATATGACTGGCTCCGTTCGAAGCCAGGAAGAGGATCAGTTGCGCGACTTGTTCGGGGGTGCCTTTCCTGCCGCCGGTCAAAGGTATAGTGCCCTCGGGGAATCCCGAACGCATCGCGGCCTTCTCTATGTGACGTTCCTTGATGCTGCTCATAATCCCTGTCTCGATTGCGCCCGGACAGACGACGTTGACCCTGACCTGATACCTGGCTAACTCCAGAGCCAATGTTTTTGCAAGTGCCACTTGACCGGCTTTCGAGGAAGAATAAGCGGAAAATCCCCCTATGCTAAAGACCCGGGTCCCATTCGTCGAAGCCACAACCACGACGGATCCACCCTGGCGCTTTAAGTGCGGGACCGAATATCTGAGCGTGAGGAACGTACCCGTCAGGTTAGTCCCGATCGTTTCATTCCATTCTTCGGGTTCGATCTCGTCGATTGGCGCACGTACTCCATTTATGCCGGCATTCGAAACAACGATATCCAAACGGCCGAACGACTCGATGGTCCGCTCGACGGCTTGCTTCACATGGTCGGGCCGTGAGACATCCGCAACAATCGCCATCCCCTCGGCGCCCAGAAGCCGTATCTCGTCGACGGTGGCCTTCACTGTTTCCTCCGACCTATCGAGGGCAGCGATTCTGGCTGACCCACGGGCTAGTTCTCGCGCCACCGCCCTCCCAATCCCGGACCCGGCTCCAGTGATCAGAGCCACTCTCCCGTCAAAACTCATTTAATACCTCCGCCAGCACTCCAAAATGACAGTGTGTCTGTGGGAATAATCTCAATGACCGGACTCGGCCGGTGCGTCGTTGTGGGCGGAGTGTTGATCAGATCCCGATACGGCGCGACTTATGAGTGCGACCATCGGTTAACTATTTGCCCGGTCAGTGCATCCACGCCGTTGTAGTCGCCGAACACGTGTGGACGCCAGTTGTTCCGGGAATCGGAACCGGCCTCGACCAGATCTCAGGTGGGGACTGCCGCGGGGTGGTCCGTGCCGGAATGCAACCCTATTCTCCGAGGCGCTAATGTTCAGCTCCCGACCGCCGTGAAAAACGATAGAATCGGGGTTTGAAGTACATGCTCGCACCATGCTACGCGAAGAGGCCGATGCGTTCAGTCGTAGCGATTGAACCGCCTGAGAGCCGCGCGTCGGCCTCGTACCCGCAGTGTCGGAATCTCGTTCCATGATCAAGCAACCATCCAGGCACTGGTGGACCGACGCGATCTTTTACCAGGTCTACCTCCCCAGCTTCGCGGATGCCAACTGCGATGGAGTCGGCGACCTTCCCGGGCTTATCGAACGGCTGGACCACATCCGCCCTGCCCTTGCCGATCACGCTGGCCGTCGGATAGATCGCGCTCGCCGCGACTCCCTGAATGTCGACGCCCTGTGGATCACGCCGTTCTACCCGTCTAGTGGCTGGGATGGTGGTTATGACATCAGCGATTACACGGCGGTCGACTCGGTTTACGGCACCCTGGCCGATCTGGATCGCCTTCTGAACGAATGTCATCGGCGCGGCCTCCGCGTCATAATCGATTGGGTTCCGAATCACACAGCGGACCAACATCCGTGGTTCCAGGAATCGAGATCTTCCCGGAATAGCCCAAGGCGCGATTGGTACATCTGGCGAGACGGTAACGATCCGTTCACGCCACCCAATAACTGGCGCTCTTTCATGCCGCCGGTTGGGAGTGCCTGGACCTACGATCGGGGAACAGGGCAGTTCTACCTGCACTCGTTCTCGAGCCACCAGCCGGATCTTAACTGGGACAACCCGGCGGTGCGCTCCGCCATGCACGACACATTGCGGTTCTGGCTGGATCGTGGCGTCGACGGCTTTAGAGTGGACTCGTTACCGTTCGTGGGCAAAGACCCGCAGTTAGCCGACAATGAGGACCCGGCTAGCCCGTGGGGAGAGCACAACCTCGACTGGCCGTCGGTATATTCGCGCGTTAGAGAACTGCGCAGCGTTGTGTCCGGATACGGAGACATCGCCCTGATCGGCGAAGTAAATCTACCCAGCTTCGCCAGTGTGCTGAAGTATGTGGGCGACAACGAGTTGTGTCTTGCCCAGAATTTCGGGCTAGTCTCGCTCGAATGGAGCGCCCAGCGCTTCAAGGATACGCTGTCGTCGTATGGTGCGGCATCCAGAGGAAATGTCTGGCCGGCTTGGTACCTGAACAGCCACGACGACTCGCGCAGTGCGACACGCTATGACGACGCGTCGGGCAACGGCGAGCCGCGTGCCCGCGCCGGCGCCGTACTGCTGCTGACATTAGCCTGTACGCCGTTCCTTTACCAAGGCGAGGAACTGGGTCTGGCGGATGTGCCGATTCCCGCGGACCTCGCGCGCGATGTGATCGGCCGAGACCCGCAGCGGACGCCCTTTCCCTGGGAACCGCCGGAGCCGGCGGGCTTGCCTCGGCCGGCCACGCCGTGGCTACCTCTGGGCAGCCAGGCCCGGGTAAAGAACCGATTCAGCGAAGACCAGGAGCCGAAATCGTTCCTGAACCTGTATCGCAATCTGATTCACGTACGGCAGGCGAGCCCGGCGCTGACCTACGGCTCTTTGGACCTGCTCGACTCCGCTTCGCATGTGCTTGCTTATCGGCGAAGGGCTGAAAAACAGAACATCGTCGTAGCCATCAACTTCAGTCGGGAAACGCAGGAAATAAGGCTGCCGGACAGTGGTACCCTTTCGATACTGGTCACTTCGTTTCTTGACCGGCAGACCGAGTTCGGGCCGAACGGGTCCGTGCATCTCCGGCCCAATGAGGCCATCGTCCTTGAGATAATGTCTCCACTGCCATAACACGGAGCATATTGATATGTCAGACGACGTTGGACTTCGATACGCAGAAGCTATCCGCAACATGATCAGCAACGAAACGGGTATGGTGGCTAACAGGATGAACTGGATGTTCGTGCTCCAGGGCCTGCTTTTCAGCGCCGCCGGCAGCCTGCAATCTAACCAATCCCACCGGTTGCTGATCCCAGTAATCGCGGTTCTCGGAATTGGAGTGGCGGTGAGTATACGCCGGGAGATTCTCTTCAGTGAACGAGCAATCAAAGAGATTCTCGGGCGCTGGAATGACTTCAAGAATACTCGCACCGCGGAGCAGCGTGCAGACATGCCACCGGCTTTCGCGGGCGGCGAGAGCACAGAGGGCAGTAGGTGGGACCATTGGTTGGCAGCGCGGCGTTTGCTGCCCCTCCTGTTCACCCTTTCGTGGCTCGCCGTCGCTACGATTTTCATCGTGAAGGGATGAGGCGTGCCTCTCCCTTGCCTGGTCAACACGCTCGGGATGCGCTTCCGGCTCGTACCCGCTGGTCTTACACGGATCGGCTCGCCCATAGACGAACACAAGCGGAGTTTGACGGACCTGGATCGGAGTTCGGAGATGATTGCCCGGCCGTTTTGGATGGCGGAGACACCAACCACCCAGCGTCAGTATCTCGCAGTCACCGGGGAAAACCCGAGTCACTTCACGGAAGACTTCGACTGGCATAACGGTGACACCTGCTTGTCCAGCGAGTGTCCCGTCGAGTCGGTTTCGTGGAACAAGGCCAGCCAGTTCTGTGAGCGGCTTTCCGGCGCGCCGGAGGAGCGTCAAGCGGGCCGGCGATATCGCCTGCCAAGTGAGGTTGAGTGGGAGCATGCCTGCCGGGCCGGCGCTGTGACGGCGTTCAGCATCGGCACCGGCCTCCCATCCGATAGCGCCAACTTCGATGGCACTTTCCCGTACATCGACGGTCCTCCCGGCACTTACTTGCATCGGACTTCGCCGGTGAGGAGTTACCCTCCGAATGCGTTTCACTTGTTCGACTTTCACGGCAACGTCTGGGAATGGTGTGCCGGCCTTTTCTGTCTCGACGCTCTAACATCGGCCGCCGCTGCCCCGCGTGTACTGCGGGGCGGAGGCTGGCACTCGTATGCCCGCAGTTGTCGCTGCTCAGCTCGAGATGCTGGGGAGCCCGACATAGGCTACTTCGATCAAGGCTTTCGAATTGTGTGCGTACTAGAGGTCGACTAGCTTGCTGGGTCCGGCATTCTACCAACGTTATCAGTGCTCACTAATCGAGCCAGCCTGGGCCATCGATTTGCGGCACGTCCTCATCATCTACGACCTGCTCTCGTCAGGGATGTTCGGCCACGCGCTCGAGATAGGTGCCCATTACGGCGCCTCGACCTGCGCCTTTGTCGAGGCGGCTGAGCATTCTAGTGAGTTGCGAGTTACGGTGTGCGATTCCGCGATTACCGGCGTCGTGCGGGAACTGGTGCAACAGTCGGTTGCTGCTCCCCGATGCCAGTTTCTGGAATGCGATTCGGCCGAAGGCCTCCAGCAACTTCGCAAGCGGCGGATGCCGGTCGACGTCGCGCTGCTCGATGGCTCCCACGTGTTCCACGTCAACGCTACCGAGGCGGCATTCCTGCGGTGTCTCGGTACACAAACGCTCCTGCTTCACGACATCTGTACCCCATCTCATGATCGATACGGTCGTAATTATCAGTTCGACGGACCAAAGAAACTCCTGGAGAGGTTTCGGAACGCTTCGAGCTGGTTCGCGGTCGAGGACAGCGTGGCGCGCGACGGCGAGCGGACCGATCGCGGCTTAGCTTTGGTTACGCGCACCCGTCGGATTTGGGAGCGGGCGGTTGAAGTATTCTCGGCAAGGGCGCTGCCGCCGGAAGCCGATCTGCGGCGTGCCGCCGGAGCGACGGACCAGGGGTAAGGCAGACGACCTTCATCCCGGGTGCACTGCTAACTGTATCAATCACGTATGATTTTCTCGCCAGGCGGCGCCCTGAAATCCTAATGGCCCAACGGCCCAGCTTGTCAAGCGAGCGGCGCTTGAGGACGCGTCCGGTGAACCACCAGCCGGGGCACGTTCCGACGCTGTACATCAGGGGAACACAAGATATGGCTGTCGGCGCCGGTCCCGCCGAGCGAACCGGAACGTACGTCTCCGGCTCGTCCTACGACTTCGAACGGCTGGAAGGCAAGTCACATTGGCTCATTGACGAAATTTCCGAGTGGATCGCCACGCGTGTCCTGCAACATCTCAGCGCGGCACGCACACGTTCTGCACATCCAACGGCTACTTCAGGCCCGCAAGAAAAGCACGCATTTCACGCAGTACGTCCGCTTCATTTGACAGAAATATGTAATGCGGGCCGCGTAGCCTGATTACACGGGCGCTGCGCACACCATCCTCCAACGCCTTCGCCTGTCTTTCTGCTAAAGCATCAATCCTTGTGAAATAGGCTTTGGCCGCCTCCCGCACAGCAGGATCTGTGCTCTGGCTGATCCAGGGCTCTTGGACGTGGGGGATCGCAAAGATGACAAGCGCCGGAACCGGGATATCCGTGTAGCGCTTGACGCTCATCATCATCGTCATAAGCGCCTGCGAGCCCGGAAAATCGCGAGCCTTCACAGGTCGTCCATCAGACGTCGAAGCCCAGGTCTGGCGGAACTCCGCCTCCGGCATTCGGAATCCATAGACTTGTGTATCCCACCTCTGCAATGCACTGAAGCTGGCCAGGGCGGAGTCGCCTGGGGTTGGAGGTTCAGGTCCCCTGAGCTCTTGAAACTCCTTCATCGTCGGCCCCTTGCCATCGTCGAACGCATATGGATATCCGGCTTCGAGGTAGACCAGCCCGGCAATCCGATCCGGGTGCGAGTTCCCCACCGAGCTCAGCTCCGCGCCGGCGATCGAGTGCCCCACCAACACGGGTCTGTTCAGCTTGAGCGCGTCCACGACGGCCAGCACGTCGTCGCTCGTGCGATCAACCCCGTTCTCCAACGCTGAGAAACTGGACGCACCGAACCCTCGCCGCGTAATGCCGTAGATATGGCAGTTGGCCGTGAGCTTCGGCGCGAACTCGTCGAATACATGCGCCGTGTTCCCGCCGCCGGCCAGGAGGACAACAGGCCTGCCTGAACCACCCCAATCGAGCACTTCCAGCCGAACCTTCTTGTCCACCGTTACAAACCGTACGGTGTGAGGGGATGGGTCCCGCCAGGAAGCGGACTCCTGCGAATGGAGAGGGGCCAGCAGTGCGATGAGCAGTGGAGGGCCACCGAACAGACGGCAGCGTAACATAGAATTCCTCACCTGACTGGTTACGGAGCACAGGTCTCCAATGTTCCTGGGGTCTTCAGGCCAACCGCCGCCTCCCCTGGCCGACAAGTCGCCCCTGACGCCGTAGCGTTTACTGGCCCGCTCCGGCCTGATGGTCGCCCATCCGTACAAGGTCCGGCACGGGCAGTTCGGTGGAGGGCATTCTCCGGATCGCGCGTCACCCGTTCCCTGGCCGGACTGCAGCCCTTCATGTCAACGCTTTCCTTTGTCCCCCAGCCGCTCTGCTCTGATACCATCAGAAGACCTCACGCCATGTCGATCGCACCCGGCACTCGCATCGGCCCTTACGAGATTGTCGCGCCGATTGGCGCCGGGGGTATGGGCGAGGTGTATCGCGTTCGCGATACGCGGCTCAATCGCGACGTCGCCCTCAAAGTGCTTCCGGAGATTTTCGCTGGCGACGAATCCCGACGCGCTCGTTTCTTCCAGGAAGCGCGCGCCGCCGGCACGCTGAACCATCCCGGCATCGTAGCCGTCTATGACGTTGGCCTCGAGGACGGTGTTTTCTATATCGTCACCGAACTCGTGGAGGGCGAGACGCTTCGCTCGTTGCTGGCCGAGGGACGTCCGGCCGCTCGCAAGTCCATTGATTTCGCCGTGCAAATCGCAGAAGCCCTTGCCGCCGCCCACGCAGCCGGCATCACTCACCGCGACCTCAAGCCCGAGAACATCATGGTCTCCGGGCCTGCTGGCAGATCTCCTGGCCGCATCAGGATTCTCGACTTCGGACTGGCCAAACAAGCCCCTGCGGAGCCCGCTGCCGACGGTGTCACCCAAACCCAGGCCATCACGGGGGCGGGCATGGTTGTCGGCACCATCGGCTATATGTCTCCGGAACAGATCCGCGGCAAGCCGGTCGACCCGCGCAGCGACATCTTCAGTTTCGGCCTGGTGCTCTACGAACTTCTCGCCGGCCTTCGCGCCTTCCAGCGCGACACCAGCGCCGACACCATGTCTGCTATCCTCCGCGAAGATCCCCATGACCTTCCCGACTCCGTTTCCCCGACCCTCGCTCAAATCGTTCTCCGCTGCCTCGAGAAGGAACCATCGCAGCGTTTCCAATCGGCCGCCGATTTAGCCTTCGCCCTGCGCGCCCTCTCCAGCAGCACTGCCATCGCAATGCAGGCACTCGACGCGCCCCGTGCCGCAACACGAAACTGGATTCGTTACGTCGCGGCCGCCGCTGCCGCTGGCCTGGTGGCCGGGTGTGCCGTCTGGTTGTTCAGGCCCGCTCCTGAGATTCCTCTGTACCAGTTCACTCCACTGACTTCGTTTACCGGAATCGAGAATCAGCCTGCTCTGTCCGCCGACGGAAAGCAGCTGGCCTTCGCGTGGCTGGGACAGCCTCCTGATCGACAAGGCATCTACGTCAAGCTGGTCGCCGGGGGCGCGCAGCCGCTGCGTATCAGCCCACTGGGGAAAGCCAGTGCCTTCCCCACATGGTCCCCCGACGCAACCCGGGTGGGGTACGTCCGGCGGGACAGCGACGGGACTGACATCCTGGTGGTGCCTGCGCTCGGTGGGCCGGAACGCCGCATCGCGCACTACGCCGGAAGGGCATCTTCCATCGCGTGGTCCCCTGACGGCCGATGGATAGCCGCCACCGTCAGTGAAGGCGGAGCCGGCTCGTTGCAACTGGTGTCGCTCGAAACCGGAGAACTCCACCGCCTGACGCGACCGCCCGATGGCACGGCGGACCTCAGTCCGCACTTCTCACCCGATGGCGGGGCGGTCGCCTTTGTGCGGAATACAGCGGTTTTCTCCAGTGTCCCGTTCTGGATCCGCATTCGCCCCGACGGCGCTCCTGCCGGTGAGCCCCGCCAGATCGGCAGCCGCCATTGGTATTCCTACACGGTCGATTGGTTTCCCGACGGAAAATCTCTGCTCCTGCCCGCGATCTCCGGCGCAACGGAGCAGTATTGGAAGCTCCCCATTGACGGTGGAGTACCGACCCGCCTTCCCCTGGAGTTCCCTTTCGACGGCACCTTCACCAGCCCGAGTGGTATCTCGCTACGGGGCACCCGCCTCGCCGCCGTCGTCTACAGCATCCAGGACGATATCGGCCGGCTGGAATGGAGCGACACCGCAAAACGCTTTCAACCCGTGGAGTTCTACAACTCGTCGCGCACCGACGAGGAGGCCCAGGTTTCACCGGACGGCCAATGGTTGGTATTCACTTCCACTCGCTCCGGTTCACGCGAGATTTGGAGGGCCACGCACGATGGATCGCAGGCGCTGCTCCTGGCCTCCCTGTCCGAACAGCGCATCGGAAGCCCGCGCTGGTCGTTCGATGGAGAATGGATTGCCTTCGACGCCAACAAGGGGGGCAGTACCCAGATCTACGTCGTCAGCGCCGAAGGAGGGGAAGCGCGGCAAGTTACGACCGGCGCCGGCGACCATGTGCGGCCCAGTTTTTCATCCGACGGCAAATGGATCTACTTCAGTAACAACACGAATAACGGCATACAGCGCATCCCCTTCGCGGGGGGCGCCGCCGAACCGGTCACCCACAACGGATTTGAGGCCTTCGAGTCTCCCGACGGCCATTGGCTCTACTATGCGGAATTGGGCGTTGCTGCCGGTATCTTCCGCGTCCCCACCGGCGGCGGGGCCGAGCAATTGATTCTGCGTGACCCGCGCGCCACCGCCTGGGCTGTGGGCAGCAACCATGTCTATGTGGGAATGGCCCGTGCCGCGGACAGCGAGTACATTTTGCGCATCGACCCGTCCTCCGGTCGTAGGGAAGAAATCTACCGTTTTCCGCCAGAAGCGCGGCGCTTCGGTTTTGCTACATCGCTGGCCGTTACACGCGATGAACGAAGCATCTACCATGGCGGCACCAAACGAACCGAAGCCGACATCCTCCTGGTCGATAACTTCCGGTGAGCGATTGGATTTGAGAATGCAGCTTCAGTCGGCGAAGGCCCTGCCCCAATATGCCGCAACGTAAGTCGGCAACTCCAGGATCGTCTACTAGCGAAGCGCCTGTTCGGAACCGCCGGGCCGATGGTCGGCGACTCGTAGAAAGGCCACCTCGGGCCGGCAGCGTCCGCGGCATTCTACGAGTCGCGCGTGATACGCCCAAAGCACTTTCTATCGTGCCCGACGGATCGGTAAACGCTGCGCGATCGCGTGTGGAGTTCCTTGCGATTCCGGGTTTCGATGTCAGGCTGACTGCTTCCACAAGCCAGCCGGGCGACGAGGGGTTCGAAAGGGTCTGGCACGGAGAGCGGATATTGGTCAGACTGAAGGTGTGCAGGCAACGGCCTGCATCGTTCAATTAAGTGAGGTGAATTGTATGAGTATTCAGCGCGGGGGTTGGATCTGTCTATTCGGCTTCTCGCTCTTCTTGGGACTTGCACAGCAGAGTGGACCTGCGAGGCAGCCCGCACCTGCGGCATCTGTCCAGCCTGATAGTGCGAATCACCGCATCGGGCTCGATGTGGTGGTGACCGACAAGTCCGGAAGGCCGCTCCCGGGCCTGCAACAGGAGGACTTCACGCTTCTGGACAACAAGCTGCCGCAGAAGATTGTGTCGTTTCAAGCCGCGGGTGGGGCCGCGACAGCCGATCCGCCCGTGGAAGTCATCCTGCTCGTCGATGCAGTCAACATTTCCTTCTCAAAGGTGACGTACGCCCGCGAGGAAATAAAGAAGTTTCTGTTGCGAAACGGCGGAGAACTTCCCCTCCCAGTATCGGTGGCCTACCTTTCGGATTCGGGCATGACGATGGATGAGGCTTCGCGAGATGGAAACGCCCTAATTGCAGGCATCGACAAAAACAAAAACGCTCTGCGCACGATTGGCAGTGCACAAGGATTTTACGGCGCGACTGACCGTCAAAAGTTGTCTATCCGCGGGCTCGGGCAACTCGTGGATTATGGAACGGCAAGGCCAGGACGAAAACTTGTGGTCTGGATTAGTCCGGGCTGGCCCCTCCTCACCGGCCCGGGCGTGGAGCTGAGCTCCAAGGATCAGCACGGGATTTTCAACAACATTGTGGCTGTTTCGGACGGGCTGCGACGGGCTCGCATTACGCTCTACCATATCGATCCGTTGGGGATGGCGGACGCGGGCGGGTTGCGGACTTCATATTACAAGGCGTTCTTAAAAGGAGTGAGGACGGCAAAACAGGTGGAGCTGGCAGACCTGTCACTGCAGGTTCTTGCGGTTCAAAGCGGAGGCCGGGTACTCAATTCCGGCAACGATGTGGCGGGCGAGATCGCAGCGTGCATCGCGGATGCCAATGCCTTCTACGTTCTCTCCTTCAACGGCCTTGCCGGGGATGGTCCAAACGAATACCATGCGCTCGAGGTTAAGATCGATAAGCCCGGACTAATCGCGCGCACGCGATCCGGGTACTACGCCCAGCCAGAGCCGGCGCGTTGATTGTGTTCCTATGTCAGGCTGGCGGGTTCCCGGGGTACCCAGCACGGTCCGAAGGCGATGCAGATCCTGGTCAGCCGACGCTTCCACTGGGCAGCCATCAACCCCACGATAACTGCGTGCTGCCCAAATGTCGATCTAATCCCGGCCGGACCGTCGGCCAAGCGGTGTTTGAGGTTAAGACTGTAAAGACGGCCATGCTGGAAAAGTAAGTTCCTGATCGTGATCTTGTCGCACTGCGTGTCACCGCAATGTTCGCCGTTTCAGGAGGAATCGATCCTCCCTGACGCTGCAGAGTTCACTTGCGCTCCGGTCGCATCGTCGCCAATCCGCGCATTGCCCCCAACTGGCGTTCGGGGAGGGCCGCCCAGTAGTGGCATCCTAATAGCGCACTGCATTTGCCGCCTCGTTGCACCCGGATGGCGGCGGGAGCGGACGTGGGCCAGAGCTTGTTACCGTTTGCGGGCGATGCCGATTACACTTACGGCGGGCCAGGGGAGGGCGCGGTCGATGCGGCGCCAGAGCCAGACCAGGCGGTCGAAGAACCAGAGCATGACGCGGCTGGAGCTGCGGCGCTTGAGGACGCGTCCGGTGAACCACCAGCCGGGGCGGGTGATGCGGTTGAAGTGCAGCACGCGCTCGACGGCCAGGCCGGCGGCTTCCATTCTGGTGCGCAGCTCAGCTTCGCTGTAACGCCGGTAGTGGCCCAGTTCCTCGTCAAGCGTGCCGTAGATGGCCTGGTCCTGCGGCACCAGCACGATGGCGACGCCGCCGGGAACCAGCGCGGTGGCGATATTGGCGAGGCCGGTGGCGTCGTCCTCGATGTGTTCCAGCACGTTGAGGCAGATCACGGTGTCGGCCTGTCCGGCGAGCGCGGCGAAGTCTGCCGGCGCTCCCAGATCGCAACGCAGCAGCTTCACGTTGGGGCGGTTCTGGAAACGCACGCGCAGGCGGGCCAGGTGTTCGGGGTCGATGTCGCTGGCGATGTAGAGCTGGCGGCGAGCGGCCAGGTGCCGCGAGAGGTTGCCGATGCCGGAGCCAATCTCGAGCACCCGCGCGCCCACCCAGAGGCGGATGGTATCGGCCATCCAGCGGTTGAAGCGCGGAGTTTGGGAGAGCGCGTCCAGCATGCCGGCGCCGCGGTCGCGATAGGTGTCGCGCCGCAGGCCATACCAGAGCACGGCGCACAACGCCCAGACGGCGTCCCAAAAGCCGATTTTCTTGCCTTCCTCATAGGTGCGTCCGCGGTAACTGATGGGGACTTCATACAGGGCAACGCGGCGCTGAGCCAGCTTGACGGTGATTTCGGGATCGAAGCCGAAGCGGTTCGAGCGCAGCGGTATGGAGCGCACCAGCGACAGGCGGAAGGCTTTGTAGCCGGTTTCCATGTCGGTGAGATTCAGGTCGGCGACGGCGTTGCCCACGGTGGTCAGAAAATGGTTGGCGAGGGAATGCCAGAAGTACATCACGCGGCGCTCGCCGGAACTGGCGAAGCGCGAGCCGAAGACCGCGTCGGCGTGGCCCTCCAGCAGCGGCGAGAGTACGCGGGCGAGGTCGAGCGGATTGTACTCCAGGTCACTATCCTGGATGACCGCGAATTCTCCCGAAGCGTGCTCGATGGCGGTGCGGATGGCCGCGCCTTTGCCTCGGTTGCGGCCGTGGCGAACCACCTGAATGACGGGATGCTGCCGGGCCAGCTCTTCCAGAGTTTCTGTTGACCCGTCGCTGGAACCGTCGTCAACGGCTACGATTTCGATCGGCACCTTCTCCCACAGCGGCACCGCCAGCAGGCGCGCGATTAGCGCCGGCAGGTATTCCGCTTCGTCATAGACCGGGATGAGGATCGAGACTAGGGGGTTCGCGGGTGTCAAAAGAAGATGGTAGTACGGCACGCCGGGCTCTGCTGGAGGCGTCGCCAAACCGGCGCAGCCGCCGGCGGCGTGTTGCACGGGTTAACTCCGGCCCGGCGGCTCCAAATAGCCACCCCGTGGCTCCAAATGGCTACAGGCAAGGCATTGACTTCGCGTACAATAGAGTCACACTGTAATTGAGCGAGGTGGATCATGAAACCGATCGGGATCGCACTCCTGGCAATCGCACTGCTGGTCCTCACTGCGACTCCAGGCATGGCGCAATACGTCGTTTCCGCCAAGTCCGGCACCATCAATCTCACGGAAGGCCAGGTGCAGTTGGACGGCCATGCCGTGGAATCGTCGCTGACCCAGTACCCGAACATTAAAGAGGGAAGTGTGCTCCGCACCGAAAACGGGCGCGCCGAGGTCCTGCTCACTCCTGGCGTCACGCTCCGCCTGGGCGAGGAGAGCAGCTTCAAGATGATCACCAACCGGCTAATCGATACGCGCCTGGAGTTGCTGGGAGGCGAGGCGGTTGTGGAGGCCGATGAGATCGATAAGGACACCAGCGTCACCATCGTCGTCAACAGCGGTGCGGTGTCGCTGCCCAAGGCAGGCATTTATCGATTCAGTTTTGCGCCTTCGCAGTTGAAGGTGTTCAAGGGCGAGGCTGCCGTCCTGGCGGGCTCCGAAACCAGGCTGGTGGGAGCCGGCAGAATGTGCGCTCTGGGGAGCACCGCGGCCGTGGTCGAGAAATTCGATGCGAATGACTCGGATGCGCTCGACCACTGGAGCCACCGGCGGGGCGAGCTGATGGCGATGGCGAACGTGTCGGGCGCGAACTTGTACAATTCGAGCGCTGGTCCCTCCTACTACCCATACTATTCGCTCGGCATGGGGATGCCGTTCATGGGGTGTTCCGGTCTCGGGTACATGCCGTTCGGCTACTATGGGTCCGGCTTCTGGTCTTACAACCAGTGGTACGGCATGTATACGTATGTTCCGTGCTACGGCATGGCATACAGCCCGTATGGTTATGGGTTTTGGAGCCCGGGCGCGGTTCAAGGTATAGTCGGTTCGCCGGGGGGATATCGCGGCGCCGGCATCACGCGCGGTCCTCTACGGGGCCCGGTAAGTGTTCCGGGTCGTGTTCCGCTGGCACTGGCGATGAACGGATCTCATACGCCGGGGTTCCGGGGTGGAACGGGTATTACATCCGCTTACAGTGCGGGGCGATCGGGATTCGGCGGTAATGGGGCTGGCGTATTCGGCGGATCAGCCGCGCGCGGGGGCTTTAGCGGCGACGGAGTCTTCAGCGGAGGCGGCGGCTACAGCGGGGGTGGTGGATCCGCGGCAGCGGGGGGCCACGGAGGTTTCGCCGGCGGCGGGGCGGTTAGCGGCGCAGCGGTTAGCGCCGGCGGAGCAGCCGGCGGCGGTGGCCACCGGTAAGGAACGGTTTCCCTAGAATCGAAAAGGGGCCAGATGGCACGATGTCCATCAGGCCCCTTTTCTTTGATTTAGAAGAAGCTTTGGAAAACGCTCGATGCCGCCGACGGCAGTGCTTACACCGCTTGCCGCAGGACGCGATGGCGGCGGCTGGCACGGACGCCGATCAACTCGGCTACCTCTCCCAACAGCACCGGCAAATTCTCGGTATAAATCGAGACCTCGGAAGCCTCGGGTGCGTACCGGTCCTTGGCCTTGGTGTGGCCAGAGGTGATGAAGGCGGTAGCCGGCCGATAGTCCTTGACGCGGGCATAGGCTAGCAGATTGTGTCCGGCAGCGTCGGAACCACCCTCGCTGTCGCTCAGCACCAGGTCGTATTCTCCCTCGTCGAGCTTGGCCAAGGCCTCAGCCGGGGTGGCGGCGGCGTCTACGGCATACCCACTAGCCTGGAGAATCGTCTGAATCGTTAGCCTTGGTGCAAGGTCGCCATGCATCAGCAGTATCCGGGCGAGCTCCAGCGCCCGGGATTTCGAGTTGTAGCCAGCGGTTATCTGCATCATTGGCCCTAAGACTACTTTAACCGAGAATCGCCAATTTGCAGCCGAAAATTTTGATGCTCAATGGTTTAGGCGCAATAACGATGACCTTTTTCGCGAATACTAGTACCTTTGGTATATGCTCGGCGCTGTGTTCGCGCCGTGTTTTGAATCTCATTAACCTAAGGTACCCATGTTCCCGGAACGGAAGTCATCCATCGCCTGTTGCAATTCTTGGCGCGAGTTCATGACGAACGGGCCGTACCGGGCCACCGGCTCACCAATCGGCTGGCCGGCGATGAGCAGCAGGCTGAGCGGAGCCAGTGTTGCGAGTTTCGACAGCTCCGGCCGCGCCGTCGAACAGCACCACCTGATTGTGAGTGGCCACCATAGTGCCGAACGCCGCCTGACCCTCGATCAGCGGGCGCTGATACAAGGCTCAGGCGGGATTTTATGCGCTGGCGCAGACCGTTGTCGCGAATTCCACGAAGCCCATACGGAGCATCGCGGCAATGTCGTCCCGGCGGTAGCCGTCGCGCAGCAAGCTGCCGAAGCCGACAGGCACGGCCAGCTTTTCCCATAAAGCGGACTCGCGCGATGAAGCCACCCGCCACAAGCGTTCCAACCCTGGGGCGAACAGAATGGCGGTTGCGGCGGCCGATAACGGCGGAAGGGCCCGATGCTGAACCAGCGCCTCGATGATCGCGTGCGGCTCGCCGTAAAACGCGACTAATCCGGCATGCCGTCCCCGGCGCAGCGCGCACTGCGTTGCCTGCAAGAGATCGGGATCTGGCGGCGTATAGCCGATTGCCTGCTCGTTGGCGCGCAAGGTGGCTTGTTCGAACCGGCACGCAGTCAGCTCATGCGACGAATGCGGCAAACGGCTGGCGATGAAGTCGAGAAAGGCGTCCGCTTCAGCAGCGAAGAACGAGGACGTTCCGCCGCCCGCTTCCGTCCAGTCGTCCAGCAGCCGGCGCCGCAGGTCTTCCGGCAGGATCGAAAGCGTGAGATAGCCGGCGCGTTCGGCGCGCCCGACGCACCAGGAACGCTGCACGCCGACCGTAAAGCGGTAGCCGGCACTTAATCGCAGAGCTTCGATAGAGGAGCGCTCGCGCTCATCCAGCCGGAGCGAACGAAGAGGATCGGCTCCATCCGGGGCGCGCACCAGGCGGCCAAGCGCGGTTTGGTAATCGAGCAGAGCCACGTTTACGCCGCCCGGCAGCGATGCCAGATTTCGCCGGCCCGCCGCAGCTCTTCGCTGATCGCTTCGGCGCCGAGGGCGACCGCGAAATCGTCGAGCATTTCGAACACCACGCCGCCGGCTCTGGGCGTGCGAGGCAGGGTGTATTCGAGGAGCTCCCATACCGGCTCCGGGACGCGACTGTTATGGCCGTCCATCCAAAAACCATCCCGCGAGGCCCCGCCCGCGACGTGGATCTCGACGACCCGGTCCAACGGGGCCCGGTCGATTACGGCCAACGGGTCGATCCGGTGGTTGAGCGCATTGCAGAACACATTGTGCAGGTCGAGCAGGAGGAAACAGCCGCTGCGATCCATGATGGCGTTAACGAGGCCGATGTCATCGCCGATCTCTGGATCGCAGGGCAGATCCGAAATGTAGTAGGCCGGATTCTCCAGCAGGAAGGGCGCCTGGTAGCGCCGGCAAATCGCAGCGGCACGCCCGCCGATAAGATCCGCCGCTTCTTTGGTGGGCGGCACCGGAAGCGGCACGCCAACCTCGAGGCTTGCCCCGTTTCCGCCGGGAATTGTCTGAAATCCGAGATGCTCGCTGTGCCATACAAAAGGCCACATCGCTTGGAATGCGTCGAGCATGTCCAGGTACGCCGGGTTCCAACCATGTGCCGAGCCGATCGAAAGTTCAACACCGTGAACAACCATGGGCAGCGAGGCGCAGGTTTGGCGCGCGCGGTCCATCTGTTCCGGCACGATTTCGATGGCAACCCGTTTCCCTACCGCGCGCTGCCGGCAGATTGTCTCGGGGGTAACCTCGACGAAGTCGATGAGGCCCGGCCGATACAGCTCCGCCGGCAGTTCTGCAATGTAAGGAAAGCCGATTCCTAGCGACGGAATCAGAAGCCCTCCGTTTCCACGGCAATCGCGCCGGACTTGGCGAGATCCGGATCCGGGTCCCCTAAGAACTGGAAGTCCAGGTTGATGAGGCGGCCGCAGGTCCTGCAGCCCGATTTGCCGATGATGCTGCCGACAAGGGCTGCGATCGTTTCGAGGTTCTGGTTCTGCGGCGTAAGAGTGACCTTGGCGGTCTTCACGCCGGTGAATACTGGCATCTTTTTACCCTCCTATCGATGTCTCAGGCCGGTCGATCCGGCCGAGACCGATGCTGTGTAGTGATCGGGGAGGGGATTGCGTTTCAGATTATTCCTAGGGCGAAGCTGGAGCTGGGTGGCGGAGCGTGCGGCCGGTTACACGCGTTTGGCGACCACCAGGGTGATATCGTCGGCCTGCGCCGCACCGGCGGTGAATTCCTTGAGCGCGGCCGTAACCGCGTCTACGATCTCCCGCGCCGAATGCGTGCGGTTTTCGCTGAGAACGCGGATGAAGCGTTCCTCGCCGAATTCGTCGAAATCCGGATTGTTGGCCTCGGTGACGCCGTCGCTATAGAGCACCAGCAGGTCGCCGGGAGCAACGCTGGCGCTCTGTTCGCCGTATGGCGCCATGGGAACGATGCCCAGCACGGGGCCGCCGCCTTCGAGCATTTGCGGCTCACCGGAGGCGCGCAGCAGGACCGGCGGATTGTGCCCGGCATTGGCATACCGCAGGTCGCCCGTGGCCGCGTCGAGCAGGCTGAAAAAGAACGTGATGAAGCGGTTGCTGGGGCAGGTGGCGCAGGTGGCTTTGTTGAGCCGCACCATGAAATCGCCCAGGTTGCCGGGGCTTTCGGCCAGCACGTGGACGCGCGCGTGGAGGCCCATCATCATCAGCGCCGCCGGCATGCCTTTGCCGGAGACATCGCCCAGCGCCAGGCCAACGCTGGCTCCGGCATAGGGGAAAAAATCGTAGTAGTCGCCGCCCACGGTGCGGCAAGGCACGTTGAAGCCGGCCAGGTCGACGCCAGGGATTTCGGGCGCGCGGGCGGGCAGCATGCCGCCCTGAATCTCCGCCGCCTGCGACAGATCGCGCTGCATGATGCGCTCGGCGGCTTCCACTTCGGCCAGGCGGGCGTGTTCGATGCGGATGGCCGCCACGTTCGCCATCACGGTCAGCAGGCTCAGATCGTTCTTGGTGAATTCGCGCAGGATGAACGGAGAATCCACGTAGATCAAGCCGATGATGCGGTCCTTGGTTTCGAGCGGAACCGCCATCATGGTGTGAACCTTATGTTCCACGATGCTCATCCGGCCCTTGAAGGCGTCGTCGAGCTGCGCGTCGCGCACCAGCACAGACGATTTATCCTTGAGCACCCGGTCGCGAACCGCGGTCGAAATGCGGAAGCCTTCGCCCTTATGGGCCTTGGCGGCGAGCCGCTCGCCTTCGAGCAACAGCAACACGCCGCGCTGCGCGTTGACGGCCTGAATCGACAAATCGAGAATCAGCGGGAACAGGTCCGTCAGCGGCCGGTTCTCGGCCAGCTCCTGGCCGGCGTGGATCAGTGCCTGCATGGCAGCCGAAGGTTTGGCGCCGCCGCCGGGGTCCACCACGATGGTGCGGTTGGCGCTTTCCAGGCTGGTGACCAAGGTGGAAGTGCTGGGCGAATCCGACTCGCCACCCTCGAACACCACCACCCCGGGCGCGGCGGCGCCTTGCTCGGGAGCGAAGACGATGGAAAGGTGGCCGGCGGTGATGTGGTCGCCGGGACGCAGTGTCAGCCTTGCCTTGAGCGGAATGTTGTTGACGAAGGTTCCGTTCTTGCTGCCCAGATCCTGCACCGTCCAGTCGTCGCCGGCCAGCTCGAGGGCGAAGTGCTGCCGCGACAGGCCCGCATCGTCGGGAAAGCTCAGCTCGGCCCCGCTGGAGCGTCCCACCACCAGCCGGGTCCCTGAAAGCGGAACCGTTTTCGCCTGCCCGTCGGGACCTTGAATCAGAATCTCGTGTGCCATCAGTGTGAACCATTCTAACGCGGGCGCATCGCGGCTGATTGGCACGGTGGGAGAATGATCTTATGGCCCTACGGGCTGCGCTCCTGGTTTTGTTCCTCATTCTTCCCGGATTCCCGCAAAATTCGCGCGCGGACCGTCCTTTCGGCGCTTTCCGCGGCGAGTCCATCGGCACACTCAGCTTCGGCGGCTCCGGCAATGATTCGATCAACGCTGTCACGGTCGATTCCACTGGAAACATTTATGTGGTCGGCACCACGTCCTCCTTCGATTTCCCGCTTACCAATCCTTTTCAGAGCGCCAACACCGGCACGCAACTGACCTTCAGCAGCGATGCCGGCGCCACCTGGCAACCCCTCGGGACGCCGTTTCCGGCCGATTCTTCGGTTTGGATCGCGACCGATCCCACCAACGGCCAGATTGTTTATGCAGCTTCCGGCAACAGTATCTGCAAGAGCACCGATGGCGCCCGGCAGTTCAACTGCGTCACCATCGCCTTCGCTTCGCACCAGACCACCATCACCTCTCTCGCCATCGACCCGCAGCAACCCCTGACCCTTTACGCGAGTGCCTCGCCAACCGGCGGCGTGTTCAAGAGCGTGGACGGCGGCGCTACCTGGGCGAATGCGAGCCAGGGCTTTCCGCCGCAAGGCCTGATCGACTCGGTCATGATCGATCCGTTTCACACGAACGTGCTCTATGCCTGGACGGACAACGGCGCCTTCGTATCCACCGACGGTGCAGCTTCCTGGACGGGCTCCAGCTTGCCGTGGCCGCAGAACGTGTCCGTTTCCAGCGGCGTGCGCTTCACCTTCGATCCGGTGACGCCGGGAATCATTTATGGCCCGGGGTATGCTTATAGCCAAGTCAGCATCCAGAAGAGCACTGACGACGGCGCCACCTGGACCCAGTTGAACATTCCCTTCATCGGTTCCAGCGTAGTCCCCGACCCGATGGTGTCAGGGCTGCTGTATGCGCTTGCTCCGCCCACCAACAGTCAAAGTCCTTCCTTCCCGTTCTGGAAGAGCAGCGATGGCGGCAGCACCTGGACCCCATATCCGTGCCCCGCCGACTCTCTGGGCGTTCTCGCAGTGGATCCGGCGAACCCGCAGATCATGCTGGCCGGGGAGTTTCGCAGCACCGATGGCGGCCAAACATGGAGCCCCACAACTGTTTCGCGCGACATTCAGCCTGTTTTCGCACCCTCCTCGGCCGGCCTGGTGTACGCGACCGCTCCGATTACCTCCGATGCATTTCTCGCCAAGTTTCTGCCCGACGGCAAGACGCTCGTTTTCTCGACTTACTTCGGCGGCATGGGAAACGACACGGGACAGGGTATCGCGCTCGACCCTTCCGGCAATATCTGGATCACTGGCAGCACTTCGTCCTATGACCTGCCGGTTACGCCAGGCGCATTCCAGAGCACGCTCCACGGAACGACGAACGGGTTCGCCGCGAAATTCTCGAATGACGGAAATTTGCTGGCGGCGACTTACCTGGGTGGATCGAGCAATGATTCGGTCTTGGGAATCGCCATCGGTTCTCAAGGCAATCCCTGGCTAATCGGCAACTGGAGTTCGGCCGACTTTCCCTTCACCACGGCGCCACCCGCGACGCTTCCGGTTATGCCGGTCGGATTCCTGAGCGAACTCGATCCATCGGCCGCGCGGCTGCTGTATTCGACCAACATCGGGGCGGGGTTCGATCAGAATGGGAAAGGGATCGCCATCGATTCCTCGGGGAACATTACGCTGACGGGCTCGGTTTTTGGTGCTTTCCCCGTCACTCCCGGCGCGTTTCAGGCGGGCGAAGCCAGCGCCGACGCGTCCAAGATTTTCGTTGTCAAACTTACGACGTCCGGCAGTGTGATCTACTCGACTTTTTTTGGCGGCTCCGCAGGCTCGCCGACTGCCGGCGGCTATGAGCCTTCCGAGGATTACGGCGTTGCGGTTGCCGTGGACAACGCAGGCAACGCGTACCTCACCGGCCACACCAGCGACACGGATTTCCCCACGATGCCGGGCGCCTATCAGGCAACCCTCGCCGCCGGATGCACGTATCCCGCCTTCTCGTGGGCCACCGGGGTCATCGGCTCGGTCTACACATGGCTGGTAGACGACGTCTTCGTGGCCAAGCTCAGCCCGGATGGAAAGTCCGCGCTGTTTTCGACTTTGCTGGGTGGTTCGTGCTATGACCGCCCGACCAGCATCGCTCTCGATGCAGTAGGCCGGATTTATGTGACGGGAGAAACCGATTCCGGCGATTTTCCGCTGGTTTCAAGCCTGGAACCCACCCCGCAGAGCCCTCAGTTCGCTTCGTTCGCATCGGTGTTGAATCCCGCCGGAGCGGCCTTGGAGTTTTCCACGTTCCTGTACGCGGGCTCGGCTCCCACCCTCGTCGCCGGCCCCGGTAGATCGATTCACGTCGCCGGCAGCACGGGTACCGGCGCACAGTCCAGTCCTTACGGAGGCGCCTGCTTCTTCGCCCCTTGCCCGCCCACCACCACGCACTGTTATCTGGTGCTCATCCAGCCACGGGAAGAGCGGTTCGGTCCCGACCCGCTGCCGAACCCGGTCAACCGACGAGGCCCAATGCAAGTCGCACGCGCGGCCGCAGCAAAAACACTGATGCGCGAAAACGTTACTGGGTGCGGAACGGAGTACCGGCTTCGTAGAGGGCGATCCTGGTGTTCAGGCCAGCGACCAGTTGGCGGTCGTTCTGCTGACTGGCAATCGCGAGCGCGCGCCGGGCGGTCTCGGTGGCTTCGGTGAACCGGCCCGCTTCGGCATAAGCCGCAGCCAGCGTGTCCAATATCGCCGGCTGCTTGCTTCCAGTCAATTTGGCGGCGCGCTCGGCGAGCTCGACGGCTTCGCCGCCATTGCGAAGGCTGGGGTTGGGATTCGAAGCCAGCACCCGAGCGAGGTGAAACAGAGCCGGCACATAGTTCGGATCGAAGGTGAGCGCCTTGCGCCACTCTCCCACGGCATTGGCAATTCGGTCCTGGCCGGCATAGGCGGTTCCCAGATGATAGTGGGCGTCGGCGCTCTCGGGAGCGGCTTGCACGGCCTGTTCCAGGTGCGGGATGGCGGCTTCCATGCGGCCTTGCTCGACCAGCGCGGCGCCGAGGCTGGTTTGGATACCGGGATCACCGGGAGCAAGCTGCGCGGCCTTTTCCAAGTGCGGAATGGCCTCATCCGCTCTCCCGGTCGAGATCAGCGCGATAGCTAGGTTGACCATGGCCTGCAGATCCTCCGGATGCGCATCCAGGGCGTTTCGGAAATGCGGGATGGCCTCGGCGATTCTGCCCCGCTGGGCCAGGGCGGCGCCCAGGTTGCTCTGGAAACTCGCATTATCGGGAACCAATAGCACGGCCTTTTCAAAATGCGTGAGGGCTTCTTCCGGCTTACCGGCGTTCGACAGCGCGATAGCCAGGTTGGTGTGCGCCTGCGCGTCATTGGCGTCGAGGGCCAGAGCCTTCTGGCAGTGAGCGATGGCATCGTCGAGTCGGCCCTTCTCTGCCAGGGCGCCGCCGAGGTTGCTTTCCGCCGCCTCATCCTTCGGGTTGAGCTCCAGAGCTTTATCCAGGAGCGGAATCGCCTCATCTGCCTGCCCGGATTTGGCTAGGGCAACACCCAGGTGCGCATACGAACTGGCATAGGTGGGATCGATTTGGAGCGCCTTGCGGTACTCGGCGATGGCTTCGCCGGGGCGACCCGCATAGGCCAGCGCCGCGCCGAGGCTGTCGAGGAGCTTGGCGTCATCCGGCTTCAACTGAACGGATTTCTCGTAATAGGGAACCGCATCGCCGGGTTTTCCCGTCCGAACCAGCAGTGACGCCATGGCGCTGTACGCAGAGGCGTACACCGGGTTGAGGTCGATGGCCCTTTGAAAATGCACCAAGGCGGCATCGGCCTGACCGGTCTCCGCCAGTGCCGTGCCCAGGTTAATGTGGGCCTTGGCGTCGTCGGGATCCATTTCCAGAGCCTTCTTCCATTCCGGGATCGCAGCCTGGTATTGATGCTTGTCGGACAGCGCGAAGGCCACGTCGAACTGCTTGTAAAAATCGGTGGCCGGCACGTCGATCTTCTCGATGCCATCCGGAGGGATGTTGACGAATTCGGGGATGTTCACGGCGCGATTGGCGGCCGTCGAATGCTCAATCAGTAGCGCCGGGCTGGCGTTGCCCTGCTCGTCCAAATGGGTGAGGAACATCTGGGTGTAGGGCGACCGGCTCTTGGAGGAAAACACCAGCCAGTGGCCGTTGGGGGAAAAGCTGTGCCATGAATTCATCAGCGGCGTGTTGCACGCGAGGCGGCGCGCTTCGCCGCCCTGCGCGGGCACGATGTACAACTGGCTGTCCGGCCGCATCAACTGCCCGTTCTTGCATTTCACGAAAACGATCCAGCGGCCATCCGGCGAAACCTTGGGGAACGTGTTGCTCATGCCGTTGGCGGAGGCGCCTTCGATCCGCTCGGGCTGACCGCCCTGCCCGGCGTTGAAGGGAATGCGGTACAGGTCGTATTGGATCTGCACTTCGGTGGGATCGTTGGCATACTCGGCCAGCTTGCCATCGGCGGGGTACGGTGCGCGGGCTTCCGCGCGGGCGAACACCAGGTACTTCCCGTCGGGGCTCCAGACGCCGTCGGTCTGCACATAGCGGGGATCGTCGGCGCCGGGCAGCGGCTGCTCGCGGCCGGTGGCACGATCATACCAGGCCAGGATGCCGGCGGTTGGATAGAAGACTTGCAGGAAGCGGTAATCCTTGAAATTGACGACGTAGAAATTGCTCTGCGTGGGGCGGACGGTTCCGCTGATGGTGGTGAGGACATACTTTCCATCGGGCGAGACCTGCGACATGAAGCCCACCCGGCTCTGGCCGTACTGCCGGTCCGCGGAACGGTTCCAGGAAATCATATCGTCGGTGCGAATCGTCATTTGCGGCTTGACCGCGACCAGCGCGTACAGTCCTTTGTCGTTCTGTGGCCCATCCAGGTCCATGCCCAGGGTCTTGCCGTCGGCCGAGAACGAATGGCAGTTGGCGCAGGTGTGCATGCCAGTGAGCAGTACGCGGCTGCGGGGCTCGGCAATGTTGCGCAACCGCCAGGCGATGAAGGGAATGGCCTTCGTCGCCAGCGGCTTGATGAATCCCTTTTCCGTTTCCGAGGGCGCCAGCGGAACATCCCGATAGAAAATCGGCGCGCCCACCGGGTCCTTCGAAGTCTGGATCTCGACCTGGCACCGTGAAACCAGCCGGCCGCCGGCGATACCGGCGATGGTGACCGTAGCGGCGCGCTCCACCGAGCGGCGCTTGATGGCGGCCCAGGTTGCGGCGTCGGGAGTCCAGGTATGCGAAACCGCCTGCTGCGGCGTCAACTTCGGCAGCTTGTTGGTGGGAGCAATGCAACGTTCGTCGATCTCGCCCACCCGCATCAGCTCGCCTTTCGATTGCACGCGGATAGGAGCGCCGCCACCCGAAAAGGCGATGTCGATTTGCCACACCGAGACATTCTGGGTGGCATCGCGCCACAGGAACGTGGGAGCTGCAATATCCGGAGGGAAGAGGGAACCTTGGCTAGGATAGTCGATGGTCAGGCGGTCAGGTCGGGCCGCAGCTTCCGGCACGTCAGGGGCACGCTGCGCCAAAAGCAGGCCGCCCAGACCCCCTGCCACCAGCGCAACACCAAGGGTAAGCACGCAGATCGCAGGACGCTTCACAAGACCTCCTATTTTCTCCTGACCCTCCCTCAAATATACCTATAGTACAGGTATCCAGAGCGCCTACCCAAAGAGGAGAAACGGAGTTAAGAACTGTAAACCGACGGCGGGGCGGTCAGACGGTGCGCGAAGGGCATGCTGTCGGCCGCGCGGACAAGCCGCCCAGGAGGCCTCACAACTCCGGCCGCGGCTTCTCCGCTATTGCCCGGCGGGAGCGCGGTGGTGCGCCGCGGCTTTCGGCTGCAGCAATTCCTGGAACTGCGTGGAGGGCATGGTCAGCGAGAGGTTGACCGTGGCGCCGTTGGCGCTCACCGCCAGCGACTTAGCCAGCGCCTGGAGTTGCGGCTCGTCGGTAGCTTTCAACTGCGCCATGTTAACCAGAAACTGGATCAGGCCGGCGATGGCGGTGGCATTTTGCGCGGTATCGGCTTGCGCCTGGGCGGCGATCACCACATTCGTTCCGAACTTGATGCCGGCGTTGGCGGATTGCACGGTTCCGAGCACGTTGTCCGCGCCGTTGCCGACGCCAGGGACAGCAGGCGCGGTGGATGACGGTTTCAAACTGGAGGGCGGAACGGTGGTGAGCAACCAGGCGTCATTCGCGGCGCTCAATTGGCCGATCTCGACCAGCAGGGAAGCCGGCAGGATGGATGGCGATGTCAGGCGATCGATGGCGGCTTTCAAATTGGTGAGGTCGCCGGCGGCCGCGACTGAGCCGCTCAAGAACGCCAGGCCCGCCTGCTTTTTCGGGTCTTCGAAAATGGTCACCCCGCGATAGGTTTCCGTGCCGGCCTTCTGCTTTGCCACGAAGCTGGTGATGGCGGCCACGTTGAAGTTACCGGATGCCAACGCCAGGCCGGCGTGTTGCGCCGCGCCGTTGCCGGCCACCAGTAGTTCATTGACGTCATTGGCCGGATCGAAGCCGGTGAGCGCGGCGATTTGCTGTAGCGACTGCGTCTCGACCTGCATCAGCACGTACTGGCCGAAGGGCGAAGTCTTGGCTTGCGCCACGTTGACGTCGGCCATCACCTTGACGTCCGGCATCACCAGGTTGAGGAGTTGTGGATCGGCGGCGGACAGCACGCCGGAGAACAGGGCCGCAAGGGCCGCGGTGGAAGTGATTAGAGCCTTCATACCAGTGGGGACGCGGTTTCCGTCCGATTATTAACCGGGAGCGCGGCGAGCGAAAGCGCCACGAGGCACCAACAGGGTAAGTCAGCGCCCAATCGGCACCTGGTCCACGATCTCAATGCCGAAACCTTCCAGGGCGACGATTTTGCGCGGGTGATTGGTCAGCAGGCGGATGGTGTGCAGGCCGAGGTCGGACAGGATTTGCGCGCCGATGCCGTGCTCGTGCTGGAGCTGCCGCTGGCCGGCATCGCCCTGGTAGTGCAGAAACTCGCGCGTATGCGACAGCATATGCGCCGGGCCGCCGGGGGAAGCTTCGGTGCGGAAACCCGGCCCGGTTTCGTGCAGATAGACCAGCACGCCGAGGCCTTCGCGGGCGATGGCCTCGAGCGAGCAGCGCACCAGGCGGCCGCAATCGCAACTGGTGGAACCGAAGACGTCGCCATAGAGGCAGCGGGCATGCATGCGCACCAGCACGTCTTCCCGGCCGCCGACTTCGCCGTGCACCAGCGCCAGGTGATATTCGGGGTTGAGATCGCTGGTGTAGGCAACGGTGCGAAACTCGCCGAATTCGGTCTCGATGGAGCCTTCCGCCACCCGCCGCAGGAAGCGTTCGGTGCGCATGCGGTAGCGAATCAGCTCAGCCACCGAGATCATCTTCAGCCCGTGGGCGGCGCAGAATTCCTTGAGCTGCGGAACGCGCGCCATGGTGCCATCCGGGTTCATGATTTCGCAAATCACGCCGGCGGGCGAAAGGCCCGCCATGCGCGCCAGGTCCACCGCGGCTTCGGTCTGGCCGGCGCGCACCAGCACGCCGCCCTCGCGCGCGCGCAGGGGAAAGATGTGGCCGGGGCGGGCCAGGTCGCCCGGGCGGCACGCCGGGTCGATGGCCTTGAGAATGGTGCGGGTGCGGTCGGCGGCAGAGATGCCAGTGGTGACGCCCTCGCGCGCATCGATCGACTCACAAAACGCGGTGCCGAAGTTGGAGGTGTTGAGCGGGCTCATCGGCGGCAGCCGCAGTTGGTCGCAACGCTCGCCGGTGAGCGCCAGGCAAATCAGGCCGCGGCCGTGGGTGGCCATGAAGTTGACGATCTCCGGAGTAACCTTCTCGGCCGCGACGGTGAGGTCGCCTTCGTTCTCGCGGTCCTCGTCGTCCACCACCACCAGAAGGCGCCCGGCACGCATTTCCTCAAGCGCGTCCGGGATCGAAACGAACGGCATGATTCATTGTAGCCGGAGGGTTTGTGGGGCAGCTTGCCAAGCTGCGTGCCGATTGCCAATCGGCACGCGCGGCGATTGATAATCGCCGCGCAGGATGTCGTCCTGGATGTCATCCTGCCCCACAGGAAAGCACCCCGCCGACGGCCGTGGCGGTTAGTTACCGACCGGGCTATCGTTCCGCATTAGCAGGCGCCTCTTGGGGCGGACGTAAAGGCCGCTCACCACCTGTGGGCACCCACGCCAACCATGGCTCATCGGTTGCGCCCTTCCAGCCAGCACTCGGTCGCGACAAAGGATTGCAGGTACTCGCGAAGGCTAAGCTAAGATGAAGGTTCGGGAGTTGGCGGTCCCGAATCGCCGATCCATGCCGCAATTACTCAGTCACTTGCCGTCGCTCCCCGAGCTGGATGCGAGCGGCGTGATCGACATCCTGGTGGTGGCGTTTCTGGTCTACCAGTGCCTGATGGTGGTGCGCGGCACGCGCGCCGGGCACATCCTGCTGGGCATCGCGGTGATTGTCTGCCTTTACGTGGGGGCGGTGTGGGCCGGCCTGGAAGCGCTGCATTCGGTGCTCTCGCTGATTGTTCCGTACATCGGCCTGGCGGTGATCGTGCTCTTCCAGTCCGAGATCCGGCGCACCCTGGCGCGCCTGGGCCGCAAGCGGCTGTTCGGCCTGGCGGGAGGGTTCCACGCGCCCGAAGCGGCCAGCGAGATTCTGATGGCGGTGGAACACCTGTCGCAGCAGAAAACCGGCGCGCTGATCGTGCTCGAGCGCGACATCGGCCTGCGCACCTTCATCGAGAGCGGCGTCCGGCTGGAGGCTCAGGTTTCGCGCGATTTGCTATTGAGCATCTTTCAACCGGGCCTGCCGCTGCACGACGGCGCAGCGATTATCCAGAAGGACCGGGTGGCGGCGGCAGCTTGTTTCCTGCCGCTCACCATCAACCCCAGCTTGTCGCGCAAGCTGGGCACGCGCCACCGCGCCGCCATCGGCATCACCGAGGAAACCGACTGCCTGTCGCTGGTGGTTTCCGAGGAAACGGGCCGCATTTCGGTGGCGGCGTTTGGCGAGCTGACGCAGGGCCTGTCGGTGCCGGACGTGCTGGACCGGATTCACCGGCATTTCGGAGTCGAGCGCCCTGCGCCGATGCAGATTGAAGAATCCGCAGCGGACATTCCGTTGACGCTCAAGAGCGATACGCCCAAGCCGGCGGGGCCGGCGCAGGAAGGGGTGGGGCCCTCATGAAGACACTGCAGTGGGTGACCCGCCTGGTCAGCCAGAATTTCTGGTGGAAGGTGTTGTCGCTGGCGATCGCCGTCCTGATATGGGCGGTGGTAGCTAGCGAGCCGGAATTGTCCACCTTCGTCACCGCGCGCCTGGAGTACAAGAACCTGCCGGACAACCTGGAGCTGAGCTCGGACCCGGTGACGCAAATCGTACTCGAACTGCGCGGTCCTTCCGGAGAGCTGCGCGGCTTGGGCGACGGGGGCCAGCATCCGGCAGCCGTTCTGGACATGAGCAACGCGGCGCCCGGCGAGCACACCTTTTCGATCGGCGCGGCCAACGTCCGGCTGTCGCGCGGCATGCACATCATGCGTGCCATCCCGTCGCAGGTGCGGCTGGCGTTCGAGCAGCGCCTGGAGCGCAGCGTGCCGGTGGTGGTGCGGCTGCGCGGCCAGTCCCGCGATAACTACCGGGTGGCCAGCGCCACCGCCGAGCCGGAGCAGGTGGCGATCCTGGGCCCGCGCAGCCACGTGGCGCGCATCACCTCAGTGGTCACCGATCCGGTGGATGTTTCCTTGCTCACCGCCACCGGGCGGTTCCAGATGAATATCTATGCCGGCGATCCATTCGTGCGCTTCCGCTCGACGCCCACGGTAACCGTGACGGTGACGATGACGAAAGAATAGGAGACCTGTAACCAGGTGGCGAAGCAGCTTTTTGGAACCGATGGCATTCGCGGCGTGGCCGGCCGGTACCCGCTCGATCGAGCCACGGTCTACGCTTTTGGCGTGGCTCTCGGCGACGCGGCGCGTTCGCATGCAAGCCGCGAGATCCTGCTTGGCGCCGATACGCGCGAATCGGGCACATGGATTGCCGCCAACGTCGCCGCCGGCCTGGCCAGCCGCGGCGCCGAGGTGCGCTACGCCGGCGTCATCACCACGCCGGGTGTGGCGTATCTGACGCGCACCGGTCCGTTCGGCGCCGGGGTGATGATTTCGGCGTCTCACAATCCTTACCAGGACAACGGCATCAAAGTATTCGGCCACAGCGGCTTCAAACTGCCCGACGCGGAAGAGCACGCGATCGAGCAGGAAATTCTCGCCCTTCGCGAGCGCCCGGTCGAGCCGCGCGAAGCGGCGCTGACGGCCGAGGAAGGGCTCGACCGCGCGTATTTGGAGTTCCTGCTTTCTACTGTTTCGGTGCGCCTGGATGGCGTCAAGCTGGCGATCGATTGCGGCAATGGGGCCGCCTGGCAACTGGGGCCGGAACTGTTCCGCAGCCTGGGCGCCGAGCTGGTCGAGATCGGCTGCGAGCCCAATGGCCGCAACATCAATTTGAACTGCGGCGCCCTGCACGTGGACGGGCTGAGCCGGCTGGTGGTGGACTCGAAGTCCGATTTCGGCGTGGCTTTCGATGGCGATGCCGACCGCGCCATCTTCGTCGCGCGATCGGGCAGAATCGTGGATGGCGACGCGGTGCTGCTGATGGCGGCGCGAGCCATGAAAGCCGCCGGCCACCTGGCGGGCGACACCGTGGTCGCGACCGTGATGTCGAACCTGGGCCTGGAAAAAGCCCTGGCGCGGGATGGCATTCGCATGCTGCGCACTCCGGTGGGCGACAAATACGTGCTGGAAAAAATGGTACGGCTGGGCGCGGCGCTGGGCGGCGAGCAGTCCGGCCACGTCATCTTCCGCCAATATGCGACCACCGGCGACGGCTTGCTCACCGCGCTGCGCGTATTCGAGATCGCACGCCGCGCCGGCGTGGGCCTGGATGAGTTGACCGCGGACCTGCGTATCTATCCGCAGAAGCTGGTCAACATCCGCGTCCGCGAGAAAAAGGATTTCGCCGAAGTGCCTTCAGTGAACCGGGAAATCCAGCGCGCCGAAGAAGCTATGGCGGGCACGGGCCGAGTGCTGGTCCGCTACTCCGGCACCGAATTGTTGGCGCGGGTAATGGTGGAAGCCGCCGACCAGGCGCACGTCGACACCTTCACCGCCAGCATCGCCGAATCGATCCGAAGGGAGATTGGGGAGTAGGATTGGGGAGGACTGTCCCTGTTTTCGCGTAAGATAATCGACAGATCTCGGTTATGCCGCACAACGCCAAATGGGTGGAAGTTGCTTGCATCCTGATCCTTGGTTCAAGGCTGGGATGCGGCCAAGCGCCAGCCGCGCCGGCGGCATTCGAAGTCGCGTCCATCAAACCATCTGATCCCGCAGAGACCATCTCAATCAAGCGCTCCGGATACCACCTGGCGACCACGAGCACGTCGCTCGAGATGCTCATCACCTGGGCTTATGACATCCAGAGCGATCGCCTCTACGAGAAACCGAAGTGGCTGGACTCGGTGCGGTATGACGTTGTCGCCAATGCCCCCGAGGTGGGCCTCTCGGCCGTGCGGGTTCCGGGCCAGCCGACCCGGTTGCAACAGATGATGCAGACGCTTCTTGCGGAGCGCTTCAAGCTGGCGATCCACCGCGAAACCAGGGAGCTTCCAATGTACGCGTTGGTCGTTGCCAAGAACGGCCTTAAGGTACACTTGACCGAGGCCAGCGGCAGCATGAATCAGAACCCCTTCAGCATGCCCGGCCGAGGCCGTTTGATCGGCACCAGGGTGTCGGCCGCCATGCTGGCCAAGGCGCTTTCCAGCCAACTCAGCCGGTCGGTAGAAGATCAGACGGGACTCCAGGGAGTCTTCGATTTCACCCTGGAATGGGAGCCGGATACACAAGCCACCGACGCCGATGGCGTGCCGACCGGCGCCGCGGAGGCTCGCACCGGCGCGTCGCTTTTCACCGCGTTACAGGACCAACTCGGACTAAAACTGGAGCCGCGCAAAGGCCAGGTTGAGGTCCTCGTGATCGACCACATGGAACGCACTCCAACCGAAAACTAGGGCGAACATTTTCCTGGCGGCCACGTCGCAGCGCGGCTCCTCGCGAAGCCGCCGAACCACATCGCCGCAACGAGTACCGCAATTCCGCCGAGGCCCACGTTCGAGTTCCGTGTGTACGCAAGCGATATTGACGAGCGGCTACGAATTTCTTGACTAATCGGAGGCTGGATGACATTTTTCACAGCCGGTTTGCGCATTAGAGTGGGAAGGTAACTCGAGCAGGCCGGATCCGGTCGACCTCTGCGGAGCGGCCGAAGCACCGCCAGAGAATCGGCGCCCAAGGGAGATGACTACTACAGTTGTTCAGTCCCGGGCCACGGCTGGCCCAAAAGGAGAGAATCAAATGCTAAAATCCGTTGCTTCGATCGCCGTTATCGTTTTTCTTCTCACCCCGCTCGCCCCGGCGCAGACCGCCGAGGAGCGAAAAGTCTGGGAGGATTTCGTCGCAGCCTCCCGGTCCGACCCGTCCGGGGTCAACCCTGCCAACTACCGCCAGCATCTGATTCTGGCTGGAATGACGGAAGCCCAGGCCGATGAGCGCATGGCCCTGCTTCACAAGCTCTACGACGCCTACCCCGCTTTCCAACAGCAGATCGCGAGTGTCGGTTTTAACCACCTCTACCGCGACCCCAACCAGACCCGCTTCACCACGGAGCCCAGCGCATTCCTGGTCGCCATGACCAAAGACCTCAAGCCGGGCAAGGCCCTCGACGTGGCCATGGGACAGGGCCGCAACGTGCTCTACCTGGCTTCCAAAGGCTGGGACGTCACCGGCTTCGATATCGCCGAAGAAGGCTTGAAGGTCGCCCAAGTGAACGCCGCCAAATCCGGCCTCGCCATTAAAACGGTCAAGGCGGGCTGGGACGATTTCGACTTCGGTCACGAACAGTGGGACCTTATCTGCCTCATCTATACCGATGCCCCCGTGATGGATCCGCGCTTTGTGGCCCGCGTGCGCGACGGCCTCAAAACAGGCGGTCTGCTGCTCATGGACCGCCCCTACCGCTCGCTGGACCATCCCGAGCCCAACTGGCCCGACACCGAGGCCGACAAGGCCAACGCGTGGCTGAAGGCCTGGTCCGAGCTGCAGATCGCCTACTACGAAGACACTACCGGCGTCGGCGACTGGCAGCAGACCGCCGTCCGCCGCCAGGAGTACCAGGAGCTTCGCCTGGTTCGCATGCTCGCCCGCAAGCGCTAGCCCAAGTGGTGCGGCTGCCCGCGCCATTTCGGGGACAGGCTCCTACGAGCCTGGACTGAACCCCGGAACTGTTTCTTTAGAACTCGGGCCGCAACCCTATCCCGCTTTCTCCTAGAATAAGGGTGGAAGGCGCGAATGACGCTGGCCGACCAGCTTGCTTTGCACACCCGCGAAGGCGATTTGTACGAATCGCTGGAGGGGAATCGCATTCGCTGCTACGCTTGCGGCCACTGCTGCCCGATCCCTGCCGGGTTTGCCGGCGTCTGCAAAGTCAGGTTCAATCGCGGCGGCAAGTTGATGGTCCCTTACGGGTACGTCAACGCGCTGCAGTGCGATCCCATCGAAAAGAAGCCCTTCTTCCACGCCCTGCCGGGAACGCGCGCCCTCAGTTTCGGCTTGCTCGGCTGCGACCTGCACTGCGGCTACTGCCAGAACTGGGTGACCTCGCAGGCGCTGCGCGACATTCGCGCCTCACTGGATTTCCATGAGATCTCGCCGGCCGAGATTGTCAGGCTGGCGCTGCGGCAGGGCGCGGCGAGCATCATCAGCACTTACAACGAGCCGCTGATCACCAGCGAATGGGCGGTGGCCGTCTTCCGAGAGGCCCGCCGTGCCGGCCTGACCACCGGTTACGTCTCCAACGGGAATGCCACTCCCCAGGTGCTGGAGTATCTGCGCCCCTGGGTGGATCTCTACAAGGTGGATCTCAAGAGCTTCGACGACCGCCGGTATCATGAGCTGGGCGGGCGCATCGGACCGATCCTCGATTCGATCCAGCGCATCCACGACATGGGATTCTGGCTGGAAGTGGTAACTCTCCTTGTGCCCGGGTTCAACGATTCGCGCGCGGAACTGGAATCGCTTGCCGGCTTCCTGGCCGGCGTCTCTCCGGACATCCCCTGGCACGTCACCGCGTTCCATCCGGACTACAAGATGATCGCGCCAAGCGCGACCCCCGCCAGAACACTGGAGCGTGCCGCATCCATCGGGCGCGCGGCCGGACTGCGCTACGTTTATGCCGGAAACCTTCCAGGCCGCGTCGGCGAACTCGAAAACACCAACTGCCCGGATTGTGGAGCGCTGCTGGTGGAACGATCGGGTTTCGAGGTTTTCCAAAACAGATTGACCGCGAATGGCGCCTGCCCGCATTGCCAACGGGTGATTCCGGGCTTCTGGCGGCCCGGCCCGCAGCGGGCTCGCGAGAACTTCGCGACGATCCAGAAACAATGTGGTTGACCACATGGCTTCCACGCACGCAACACCGTTTTCCGGCTCGTGGTATCCAGGCGGGCGCGCCGAGTTGGAGGCGCTGCTGGCGCGGCTCTTCGACTCTTCCCTGAAGAGGACCGGCCCCAGCCTGCTGCCGCGCCCGCTGGCATTTGTCGTCCCTCATGCGGGCCTGGAGTACTCGGGCACGGTTGCCGCCTCAGCCTACCGCCATTTGCAGGCCGCGAAACCCGAACGAGTTTTCATCCTCGGATTCACCCATCGCGGCGGCAGGCCGGGAGTCTCGATTTCCGACATCGGAGCCTTTCAGACACCGTTGGGCGAGGTCATAATCGATCAAGCGGCCGCGCGAGAGCTGGCATCCGCGGACCAATTTACGCTGGTCGCCGAAAGCCAGGTGTGCGATCACTCGGTCGAGATTCAGCTCCCGTTGCTGCAGAAGGCCGTCGCCGGCGTGCCGGTGGTTCCGCTGTATGTAGGTCCGCTGAACGACGCCCGGCGTCGCGCCGCCGCGCAGGCGCTAGCGCAACATATTCGGCCAGGCGATGTCTTGTTGGCCAGCTCCGATCTGACTCACTATGGCCGGAGTTTTGGCTACCAGCCTTTTCCCGCCGGTCCGGACGTGGACCGGCGGCTGTTTCTGCTCGATTCCCGCGTAATGGATGCGGCCGGCAGTCTCGACCCGGCGCTGTTCCTCGATACCTTAGGCGAACTGGGCTCCACGGTTTGCGGGTACGAACCGATCGCCCTGCTGCTCGAGACCCTCGGCTTTTTGCCCGGCGAAGACGTGTTTCAGCAGACACTGGACTACCAGACCTCCGCCGCGGTCACCGGCGATTTCGAACACGTTGTCAGCTACGGATCTCTCGGCTACTTTCGCGCCGATTCCTTCCGGCTGGATGAGGAAACTCAGCTTGCCCTGCTCCGGAGCGCGCGCGAGACCCTCCGGCATCTCAGTGAGACCGGAAAACGGAAAGCCATTCCGCCGCCGGCCGGCAGCCCGACGCTGATGCGGCGTGCGCCCGTCTTTGTGAGTCTGCATCAGGGCCGGGAGTTATTCGGGTGCATTGGCCTGGTGACAGCGGAAACGTCGCTGGCGGAAGCGGTGCCCACTATGACACTGGAAGCGGCGCTCGACGACCCACGGTTCACGCATCGCGCCGGCGTGCCGGACGGGCTGGATATTGAGATCTCCGTGCTGACGCCGATGAAGCGAATCCGCGACTGGCAATCGTTCCGGATCGGACGGCACGGCGCCTGCCTGAAATTCGGCGCGCGCAGCGGACTGCTGCTGCCGCAGGTCGCCAGTCACGGCGCCTTTACGGCAACCGGCTTCCTGGAGGTCTTATCCCAAAAGGCCGGCCTGCGGCCTGAAGCGTACCGGGACCCTCAGGCGCATTTGTTCGTGTTCCTGGCCCAAGTAATCCGCTGATGTCTTTTGAGATTGAAGGCGGGGCAGACGTTCCACCCGCTACGCCAGCCGGGCAAAAACCTGCATCATGTCGCGGTGGGCGAGGACGGCGCCGGGGTCGCGCTGCATGGCTTGCCAATAGGCACGTCCGAAGCGGTCGCCGTTTTCGGCGGGCGCCACTAGCGAGCGCGCCGAGGCGATCAGGCGGGCGGCGTCCGCATCGCTCACCGGTTCCTTTTGGTCCAGCGTTTCATCCACCAGGACGATGAATTGCGACAGCTCGCGCAGCCAGCTAAACCAAGGGTCGTTCAAGACCAGGTTTAGATACTGGCCGGATGATGTGATGCGCTCCACATCGCGTTCATAGGCGGCACGCTCGGATTCCATGAGCGCCTTGTGCAGATGGAGCAGCCCGTCGCGGAGCGTGGTCAAGCGTTGGCGCGTGTCGCCGGCCATGCGGTCCATGGTATCGCATTGGCGGCGCAGCCCCGCGAGGATCGCCGCGGGCGAACCTTTTACGGGCTTCGCGTAATCTGATTTCTATGCACAAACCCAGATTCGACCCCGGGCTGACACAACAATTCGGCGCGCCTTACCGGCGCGTCATCAATCGGGACGGCAGCTTGAACGTGCAGCGCAAGGGCGCCACCTGGCGCGACTTTCATCCCTACCTGCACCTGATCAACATGGGCTGGCCGGCGTTTCTGCTGACATTGTTCCTGGGCTACGTGGCCGCCAACACGGCTTTCGCGGTTGGCTACTTCGCGCTCGGTCCCGGCCAACTGCAGGGCGCCGATGCCGCCAGCACTTTCGGCCGCTTTGTGAACACGCTGTTCTTCAGCTCGCATACGCTGACCACGGTCGGTTACGGAAACATCTGGCCGAAGACGGTTGCGGCGAATTCGATTGCGGCGTTCGAAGCGCTGGTGGGCGTACTGGGCTTCGCGGTGGCGACGGGCCTGCTTTTTGGGCGCTTCTCGCGGCCCTCGGCCCGGCTGGGATTCAGCGAGAACGCCTTGATCGCGCCCTACCAGGATGGCACCGGCCTGCAATTTCGCGTGGTCAACCGCCGCTCCAATTCGCTGGTCGAGGCCCAAGCGCAGGTTCTGCTGATGACGGTGGAACGCGAGGCTGGCCAACCGGTGCGGCGCTACCACCAGTTGGCTCTGGAGCGCACCAGCGTCATGGTCCTGGCGCTCACCTGGACCGTGGTGCACCCGATTGACGAACAAAGCCCCTTCTACGGCAAGACCGCGGCGGACCTGGCGGAGATGCAAGCGGAGATTATCATTCTGATCAAAGCCTACGACGATAGCTTCAGCCAGACCGTGTTTTCCCGCTATTCGTACCGGCACGACGAGTTTCTGTGGGGCGTACGCTTCGCGCCGGCGTTTCACGTGGACCCGGCCGGCGACATGGTGCTGGAGCTGCACAAGCTCGGCGCCATCGCGTCCCAGTGATGCTACAATCCGGTTTAAGCACGGAGATTCGAACTCAGGGAGACGCGCGGTGTCCGCTTTCTTACACAACCAGTTCGAGCGCAACGTTGTCACCACGTCGGTCGACTACGTGTTCAACTGGGCGCGGCAATCGTCGCTGTGGCCGCTCACCTTCGGGCTGGCGTGCTGCGCCATCGAGATGATCGCCTCGTCGACGTCGCGGTTCGATATCGCGCGCTTCGGCGCCGAGGTTTTCCGCCCCAGCCCGCGCCAATCCGACCTGATGATCGTCGCCGGCACCGTGACGCTGAAGATGGCGCCGGTGCTGAAGCGCATCTGGGACCAGATGCCCGACCCCAAATGGTGCATCTCGATGGGCGCCTGCTCCAGCGTGGGCGGCCCGTTCAACACGTATGCGGTGCTGCAAGGCGTGGACAAGGTGGTCCCGGTGGATGTCTACGTCACCGGCTGCCCGCCGCGGCCGGAAAACCTGTTCTATGCACTGCTGAAGCTGCAGGACAAGATCGACCACATGACCACGCTGGTCAAGCGGCCCACCGAGGTGCGGCTCAACGAATCGATGCTGGCCGAATTTCAGCAGCAGGTGCGCATCGCGCAGATTTCCCATCCCGTATAAGAGCTTGTTCGAAGACGCCCCCGACCACTCCCTGACGATCGTGGCTCCGAAAAGCCCTCGGCATCGGCAAGCGGCTGTTTGGGCAGCCTACGTCTGCGGCGCGGCGGCGGCGGTGAGCAGGCGCTTGCGCTCTTCCTGAAGCTTCCGGCAGCGCTCGGTGATTCGCGCAACCAGCGCGGCGGATGCGGTGCGCGGAGAGCCGGAATCGAAGGGCGGCGCGGGATCGTATTCCATCATGAGCTGAATTCCGCAGGCCACCTCCGCGCCGAACAGTTGCGCCGCTACCACCAGGCCGAAATCGATTCCCGCAGTGACTCCACCGCCGGTGATGCGATTGCGGTCGATAACGATCCTTTCGGAGACAGGGATGGCACCGACGATGGGAAGAAGATCCAGGCTGAGCCAGTGCGTGGTGGCGCGATAGCCCGCCAACAGGCCGGCTGCGCCGAGCACCAGGGCGCCGGTGCAAACCGAGGTCACGTACTTTGCCGCCGGCGCCCGCTGCTGGAGGAACGCCAGCGTTGGCCGGCTTTCGATGGCGCCGGAAATGCCAGGGCCGCCGGGAACGAAGAGCACGTCAAGCGGCGGGCAGGCGGCGAAATCCGTATCGGGCACGATGGCAAGGCCGGAATCGCTCACCACGGGATCGAGCGAGTGCGACACCAGATGCACGCGGGTGTCCGGCATGCGGGCGAAGACTTCGTAAGGTCCGGTCAAATCGAGCTGCGTAAGCCGGGGGAAGACAAGCATCCCAATGTGGGTCGTCAAGCTAGCTCCTGGTGCTGAAGTTTGGGCACACTTCCGGCCCGTGGCGCGACCTCTTGACAATTACAACGGGACGCCGCCGCGACTCTAGCCGCCAGCCGCAGCCGGAGATGCCTTGCGGCTTTGGAAGCACTCCCGGCAATACACCGGGCGCCCTTGCGTCGGCTTGAAGGGCACGGTGGTCTCGCGCCCACACTGGGAGCAAGAAGTGTGCGTTTCGGACCTGGTGAAACCGGCCCCGGAACCACCCTGGCGCTTGGCCTTGCAAATCTTGCAACGCTTCGGCTCGTTCTTGAAATTCTTGTCGTGGTAAAAGTGTTGTTCACCCGCCGTGAACACAAACTCTGCACCGCAGTCCACGCACTTGAGGACGCGATCCTGAAATTCCGCCATAACTGGCCCCCGTTAACGACCCTGACAACTGTCCTGGATTGCAGGCGGCGGGGCCCAAAATCCCCGCCGCCTACTGCCTATTCCACGTCCCGGCGAGTCTTCTTCCGGTTCCGTTTACGAGCCAGCGCCTGCTTGGCCCGCAGCTTCTCACCCGGCTTCAGGTAAAAAGAATGCCGTTTGACCTCTTTGATGATGTCCTCTTGTTGGACCTTGCGCTTGAAGCGGCGCAACGCGTTCTCGAGCGTTTCGCCCTCTTGCAACTTCACTTCAGCCAATCGAAAAACACCTCCCCACTACTTCGGATTCCAGTGGCGCAGCGGGGATTTCTTCGAGCTAAATCCACCCCTTTTCGATTGGGCGGACGCCACTCCACAAATTTCCCTCACCTTGCACAGAAGGTACTGATATCATAGGTGGTTGAGCGCCAAAGTCAAGTCCAAAGTTCGGTCGGGTGCAGCCCGAGTCCGGCCTGAATCAGTGAAACGTTTTCTTTTCATGAACTTAGACTGAAATGGAAAATGCCCTCGCAATTCTGCTCGCCGGGGGTGAGGGTGAGCGTCTCCATCCGCTGACCAAGGAAACGGCCAAGCCAGCGGTCCCTTTTGGCGGCGTCTACCGCATCATCGATTTCACCCTTTCCAACTGCATCAACTCGGGTGCGCGCCGCATCCTGGTGCTGACGCAGTACAAGGCGCTCGACCTGATCCGCCATGTGCGCGACGGCTGGAACATTCTGTCGCCTGAGCTGGGTGAATACATTGAAGTGCTGCCGCCGATGAAGCGCGTGCATGAAGACTGGTACCAGGGCACGGCGGACGCGGTGTTTCAGAATTTTCAGAGCATCGAAGCCGAGGCGCCCGAGCTGACGCTCATTCTGGCGGGCGACCACATCTACAAGATGAATTACGGCGAGATGCTCGAATGCCACCGGCAACACCGGGCGGACATCACCATCGCCACCATTCAGGTTCCGCCGGAGGAGGCGGGCCGCTACGGCATCGCCGAAATCGACGCCGACTACCGCATTGTAGGATTCGAAGAAAAGCCGCAGCACGGTCACCCTAAGCGGTCGCGCTTCGACCAGTCGATGGTGAGCGCGTCGATGGGCATTTACGTCTTCGATACCGAGGTGTTGTTGCGAGCGCTGCACGAGGACGCCGAGGATGCCACCTCGAGCCACGACTTCGCCAACGACGTGCTGCCGCGGCAGTTGCACCGCTGGCGCGTGATGGCTTACGACTTTCGCGACATGAACGCCAAGCAGGTGCGCTACTGGCGCGACGTGGGAACGCTCGACGCCTACTACGACGCCAACATGGACCTGGTGGACGTGGTGCCGCTGTTCAACCTGTACGACCGGCGCTGGCCCATCCGCACCGCTTTGACACAGCATCCGCCCGCCAAGTTCGTCTTCGCGCAGGAAGGGCGGCGGATGGGCGTGGCGATGGATTCGATCGTCAGCGCCGGCTGCATCGTTTCCGGCGGCCGCGTGCTGCGCAGCGTGCTCTCGCCGGGCGTGCGCGTCAACAGTTATTGCGAGGTGGAGTTTTCCATCCTCATGCCGGACGTGGAGATCGGCCGCTGGAGCCGGTTGCGGCGCACCATCGTCAACACCGGGGTGAAGATTCCGGAATCGAGCACTATCGGCTTCGACCTGGAAGCCGACCGGGCGAAAGGCTACACCGTGACCGAAGCGGGCGTGGTGGTGGTGGGATGAGGCGGGGCATGCTTCCGCTTGCCAACGCGCGCTTGCGGGCGCATTTTTTCGAGGAGTACTACTCATGATGAAGATCGTCATAACGAAGGACGCGCTGGCGCGGCTCGCCGGCAGAAAGGCGTTCCGGCAATGAAAAAGCTAGTCCTGCTGCGCCACGGCGAGAGCACCTGGAACAAGGAGAATCGCTTCACCGGCTGGACCGACGTGGATCTTTCCGAAAAGGGCCGCGAGGAAGCCAGCGAAGCCGGCGCGGCGCTGAAGGCCGGCGGCTACACCTTCGACTTGGCCTATACATCGGTTCTGAAGCGCGCCATCCGCACGCTATGGATGACACTCGACGAACTGGACCTGATGTGGATTCCGGTCCACCGCTCCTGGCGCCTCAACGAACGGCATTATGGCGCGCTGCAAGGCTTGAACAAAGCCGAAACGGCAGCCAAGTTCGGCGACGCGCAGGTCAAAATCTGGCGGCGCAGTTACGACGTCCCGCCGCCCAAGCTCACCCCCGACGACGAGCGTTTCCCCGGCCGCGACCCGCGCTACAAGAGTCTCAGTGCCGCGGAGCTGCCGCTCACCGAATGCCTGAAGGATACGGTGGCGCGCTTCCTGCCGCTGTGGCACCAGACCATCGCTCCCACCATCCAAAGCGGGCTGAAGGTGTTGATCGCCGCCCACGGCAACAGCCTGCGCGCGCTGGTCAAGTATCTCGACAACGTATCCGAAGCCGCCATCGTGGAGCTGAACATCCCCACCGGGATGCCGCTGGTGTACGAACTCGACGACGATCTGAAGCCGCTCAACCGCTACTATCTGGGCGATCCGGAGAAAGTGAAAGCCGCGATGGAAGCAGTGGCAGCGCAAGGCAAGAGCAAATAACGTGAGGCAGGTCCCCGACAGTCCCCGGCCTGCCAGCAACGGATTTTCGGCCTGCGCATTGCCCCTTCGCAGGCCGGCAACCCGCGGCGCCATGCGATAATCACACCTTGATGAACTGGTTCCGGGTTCGCGTGCCGGCGTCCAGCGCCAATCTGGGAGCGGGCTTCGACGCTTTGGGGATGGCCCTGGGCGTTTATCTGACGTGTCGTTTCCGGCCGAGCGCGGCGCTGGCGATTCGCGCAGAAGGGCGGGACGCCGCTTCGATTCCTACCGGCAGCGACAACCTCATCTGGCAAACAGCGGTCTCGGTTGCCGAAAGCCACGCCTCGGCCATGCCGCCAATCGAGCTCGAGATCCAAAACGACATTCCCATCGGCAAGGGCATGGGATCGAGCGCCGCCGCGCTCACCGCCGGCGTGGTGATCGCCGACCGGCTGCTCGGATTCGGCTGGAAACCGCTGCGCATTCTGGACGAAGCGGCGCGCCTCGAAGGCCATCCCGATAACGTGGCCGCCTGCACGCTGGGCTCGATTGTGGCCAGCGCCATCGATGGCGGCGGCGTGGCGCGGGCGGTGCGCATGGAACTGCCGCAACGCTTCGGCGTGGGCATCGTGGTGCCGGATTTCGATCTGCCCACCGCCAAGGCCCGCTCCGTGCTGCCCGCCAGCTACAGCCGCGAAGATGCCGTGTTCAACGTGCAGCGCGCTTCGCTGCTGATCGCCGCGCTATCGGCCGGGGCCACCTGGGCCTTTCCGGCGGCGCTCGAAGACCGCTTCCACCAGCCCTATCGCATTCCGCTGGTGCCCGGCCTCGGCGAGATCCTCAAGCTGCGCGCTCCCGGCCTGCTGGGATGCGTGCTGAGCGGCGCCGGACCTTCCATCCTGGTCTTCTTCGAGCGCGGCTGCCAGGAAGTCTGCGGACTGGTGCAGCAGATCTTTCGCCTGCACAACCACGAGTCCGAGGTCCTATTGGCCGGCATCGCGGACCGTGGATTCGAATTGGTGGAAGAAACCGCGAGCGTGTAGCGCTCTGCTGTCGGGTTGACACAGGGCTGCCGCACCCTGTGGAGTGTGATGAAGGAGTGAATCTGACGATCGACTTGGACCGGGAGGAAGACGGCCGCTGGATCGCGGAGGCTCTCGAGCTTCCGGGCGTCATGTGTTACGGCGAGAGCCGGGCCGAAGCCATCAGCAATGTCGAGCGCCTCGCGATCGAAGTGATTGCCGACCGCGTCATCCACGGTGAGCTGCCGTCTTCCGCCCTCGGCGTCGCCTTCACGATTCCGGATGAGCAACTGGCGCGCCAGTAAGGCAAAGCGTGTTCTCGCCGCATTGGAGAGGAACGGCTGCCGGGTTAAACGCCAGCGTGGCTCTCATCGGCTGCTCACACATCCGGACTGGCCGGACTACGAGTTTACATTTCACGATCAAGAGGAAATTGGACCGCGGATGTTGACGAGAGTTGCCAAGCGGACGGGATTGAGGCCGGAAGATCTCCGACTCACGGCGGGATGCTCCAGAAAAAGTCGCCGCCCCCGGTTGCATCACCGCGCCATGGTCTGCTATAAACGCTAAGTTCCCGTAGCGAAGCGGGCTCGTCCGTATGCCGGAAAAGAAGAAGACTCCCGCCAACAAGAGCGAGGAAAAACGCGTGGCGAAACCGCCGGCCGCAAGACCTGGCAAGCCGGAACCGGCGGGCGCCGCCAACCCAGCTTCGGCGCTCGGCGCCCGGGAGCAGTTCAGCGCGTTTGAAGCGGCGATGAAACAGTTCCACGGGCGCCATATGGCGCAAGCTCGCGAGTTGTTCGAACGCGCCGCGGCCGGGCCGGAACGCGACGTGGCGAACCGGGCGCGGGTGCATATGGCGATGTGCGACCGCCGCCTGCAACAGGAGCCGGTGGAATTGCAATCGGCCGAGGACTATTACACCTACGGAGTGGCGCTGATCAACACGCGCAAGCTGGCCGAAGCGCGGCAAAACCTGGAGCGGGCGCTGGCCATGACCCCGCAAGCCGATCATATTCATTACGCGCTGGCGCTGGCGCAGGCGCTGGGCGGCGACCTGGAGAAAGCCCGCAGTCACCTCGAGCGCGCCATCGAGTTGGAACCGCGGAACCGCATGATCGCCCGGCAGGACGCCGATTTCGCGCTCATCGCCAGGCATCCGATGTTCGACGCTCTGCTCTATCCTGAAAAAAAGGGCTGGTAGCGCGCCTCCCGGGCGCTGGCTCATCCTATGCAGCGAGAAGCACCTCTGCGTGTGGTCGCGATCGGCGGCGGGACCGGATTGTCGGCGCTGCTCGAAGGGCTGAAGCGCTACACGCGGCCACGCGGACCGTCGCAGCCCGCGGTCGATATCACCGCCGTCGTCACGGTGACCGACGATGGAGGATCGAGCGGCCGTTTGCGGCGCGAGTTCGATGTGCTGCCGCCTGGCGATATCCGCAACTGCATGGTGGCGCTGAGCGAAGATTCGGGACTGCTGGGAAGGCTCTTTCAGTACCGCTTCGCAGCCGGCCGCGGGCTCAAGGGCCACAGCTTCGGCAACCTCTTTCTGACGGCGCTGACCCACGTCATGGGCGAATTCCCGGACGCCGTGAGAGCATCCTCGGAAGTGCTCAACATCGGCGGCCGCATCTTCCCTTCCACCGATGCCAACGTGTCGCTGGAGGCGGTGCTGGCCGACGGAACGCGCGTGGCCGGCGAGACCCGCATCAGCCGCAGCCGCAAAAAAATCCGCTCCGTGCATTTGCGCCCGCGCCGGGCGCGGCCGCTCACGGCCACGCTGCGCGCCATTGCCGCGGCCGACGTGATCACGCTCGGGCCCGGATCGCTATTCACCAGCGTGATACCGAACCTGCTGGTGGAAGGCATTCCGGCCGCCATCCGCCGTTCGCCGGCAGTGAAGGCCTGCTTCATCAACTTGATGTGGCAGCCCGGGGAAACCGTCGACTTCCGAGCCAGCGATCACATCCGCGCCATCGAGCGCCACGCCGGCGGCAAGCTGCTGGACTATGCCGTCGTAAACACGCGGCCGATTCCGCCGGCTATCAAGAAGCGCTACGCGCGGCAGGCCGCATCGCCGGTGGAAAACGATTGCGCCGCACTTTCGAAAATGGGCCTGAAGGTGATGAGCGCCGAACTGGCGCAGCTCACCGGCGTAGTGCGGCACGACCCGGCCGCGACAGCCGCGGTGGTGGTAAGGCTGGCCCAGGAAGGCCGCAAGCGGCGGGGCCCGGGACGTTCGCCCACATCGCGTACCCGACCGAAATATTGACCGCGCGGCACAGTCCACAGCGGCTTTTCGAGCACGAGCATTGTTGTTTCTGGACCAAAAACAGGCAAAAAAACGCGGGTATTTTCGGCATAATTCCATTTAAAATAGAAGCCTTCAGGGAGGAATTCGCGTCAAAACTCCTTCCGGCTGGCCGTGAGGCCGGGAGCCGGTCTGCTGGAAGGCCTCCGCAGCGTTTATGCCGATCGCCTAAGTAACTGTAAATACAATGGCTACTTCAGTTTGCTGAGCCAGCGGAACCGGGCGAAGTCAGCATTCGCCACGCCTGAGGACAAGGTTAGGTCCGCCAGCCGAGGCCAAATCCTTGCAGTGAAAGCCGCTTCGGGGTTATTGAACGGGGGTAGTAATCGTTAACTAATTTCAGTACATTAAATAGCGACTCGTCAACATGCCCCTGACATCTTTTTCACATATACTCGCCTTATCGATCAGTTGAGTGAAAATGGGCTGAGGAGAGTCCGTTGTTCTGCCGGTATTGTGGCGATGAAATCGTTTCATCGCGGCTCCTAAAGGACACCGCATTCTGCTGCGACACTCACCGCGAAGCGTATCGGGAGCGGCACAGCAAGGTGTCAGAGCAGGCGAAAGGTTGGGGTGTGCCCTTGGAACCCGCCGCGCCACCGCCTCCGCCGTCGTCGCTGCCTCCGCTGCCTTCGCTGCCTCCACCAACGCCACAAGGAAGCCTGCCCGAGAGGTCCGAGTTCAAATTCAAACTTCGCTACACCGAAAAACCGGCGAAACTCGGGGCCTCGAATACCATTTTGCCGCCCGCTTTGACGCCGCTGGCAGCCGCTCCGCCGCCGCCGGCCGGAGCGTCACCGCTGGCAGCGGCTCCAGTGGAACGGCTGGTTGGGCCTGCCGCGGCTGGCCTTCTGGTTGCACAGCAGGCTGGCCCGGAGCTGCCCGCCTTTGCCATCGGTCTCCGCCAAGCGGCGCCGGCCAGTGGCGCGGCTGATGAAGAATGGATGCGCCTGCCGGCCGCTGCGCCCGTGGAACGGATCTCGACGGCTCATGGCGCCGTTGTCGTCGCCTTCCAAGGTCTCAGCGCCATACAGCCGGTGATGGGATGCCTGGCGCTGGCGGACCCGGCCTCCACCATGCTGGCGGACACGAGGCGCGCGATCCCCGAGCCGCGGGTGGCTGAACCGACACCGCGCACGGCTGGGCCGATGCGCTCCCTGACAGTGGTTGCTCCCGAGGCACACCGCCCACTGCAGCACGGATATTTCCCGGACGGGCCGGAACAGCCGGTGCGGGCTATGCCGGATGCCGAAGGCGCCCGCTCGCTGGCCACGCCCGTGTCTGGCAAGATCCCTGCCACACCACCGATTCGCCTGCCGCAGTTCGAGGGCGCCCCGGCGCTGCACCAGGGCCTGCCATCGGCGCCATTTGCCGAGGCGGCCGCACGCCCTGCCGTCGAGGCCGGCGTGCCCCGCCAAATTCATCGAGCTCCGGTTTCCACCGTCACCCTCCGCACTCCGGAACCGCCGGCGCCGATCGAGCCGCCGGCGATGCGCATGGCGGAGATGATGCCGCTCGAGTACTTCTGCTCGCGGGGGCCGCGCAGTGCCGCTCACGGAATGGGTTGGATCATTCCCACGATGGCGGTCACCGCTCCCCGTTTCGCCGCGCCGCTGTCGGTGGAACGGATTGAACCGCTGCCGCAGGCGCCCAAGCAAAAGCGCAAGAGGCCCGCCTTCGCCGAGATTTTCACTCTCCCCGAAGCCGCCGGCCGGCGTTCCACGACGCTTCGCGATCTAAGCAAAATCATCGCCGCCTGCCTGGTCATCGGCGCGATGCTTTGGTACGGCGTGAGCTACGTGCGGTCCAACCACGACGAGGTCGTCGCCACCTTGTCTCCCGCCGCCGGGCAGAACCGGCCGGCGGCCAACCATCGCAATTCGGCGCCGGCAGGATCCGGCGGGTTGGTCAGCCGCGTGCGTTATGCCATTTCCAGGCGCGCCGAGGCGCACCTGGGCGACGACTTCCAGGACGGCATGGCCGCCTGGGGAGCGCCGGAACACGCCTTGCCGCCGGGCTGGACCCGGAATCCGGACGGATACGTCACCACCGGCAAGCTGGCGTTGTTCCAGCCAACTCTGGATTACACCGACTATCGCTTCGAGTTCTTCGGCCAAATCGAATCCAAGAGCATGGACTGGGCGGTTAGAGCCAGCGACGACACCAACTATTACGCCATGAAGTTCGCGACGGAAGGGAAGGGACCGCACGCGTCCATGACCATCGTCCACTATCCGGTCGTGGCCGGCAAAAAGGGCCGCCGCGTGGTTACCCCGCTGAATATCATGGCCGACGATCACACGCCCTACCGCGTGGCTGTGGATGTGCGCGGCGATCGGATCACCACCTCGGTTGAAGGCCAGGAGATTGACAGCTTTGAGGATGCTACGCTGTCCCGCGGCGGAATCGGCTTCTTCGCCGAGGCCGGCGAACGGGCGCGACTGTACTGGATCAAGGTTTCCAAGAATGAAGACTGGCTGGGAAGGGTCTGCGCACTCCTGAGCGGCGGCAATTCGTCCAGCGCCCAGTTGTGGCCCCCGGACGGCACGCTTCCCCGCCCCGGTTCCGGGACTCCCGGCCCTGCCAACCAACTGGCCCTCGCGGCCGGTTTTGGCTTCCTGCGCCGCAATATTTTTAGTAGAATCTCGGATCACGGGAGGTTTCCATCATGGCGTTCCTAACCGGCTCGGATAGCGGGTTAACTAGTTTAGGGTCCTTCATGCCCTCGAGCGTGACGTCGATCAACCAGCCCAAGCAGGCGGATCAGGCCAACAAAACCCTCGCCCGCGCCGTGGCGCTCCACCTGGAGGGAAAGCGCGAGAGTGCCGCCCGGATCTTAAGCAAGGCGATTGAAGCGGGCGAGCACGACGCGGCCCTGTACGCGGCGCTTGGACACGTTCAATTCGAGTTGCGCGATTTCGAACACGCCGCCGAGAGCTACCGCTCGGTGACGGAGATGGAACCCAACCATCGCACGGCGCATTACAACATGGGCGTGTGCCTGGGAAACGCGCAGCAATGGAAGCCCGCCGCCGAGGCCTTCCGCAAGGCTCTGTTGGCCGATGCCAGCCGCGTGGATGCGCACCTTGGATTGGGGATTGCCATGATTCGGGCCGGCAGCCCCGCGCAAGCCCTGGAAGCGCTCGATAAGTACCTCTCCCTATATCCCGATCACGAACCGGCCATGTTCGCACGAGCCGTGGCCCTGCAACAGCTCGGCCGGCACGGAGAGGCCGTCGAACAGTATCGCAAAGTGCTGGCGCGAAATCCGCGTAGTGAGGAATGCCTGTCGAACCTGGTGGCGCTGTTCCTGGACCGCCGCGATGGCGAATCCGTGCGCCGCTATGCCGCCATGCTGGCCGAACTGCGGCCCGGTTCCGCCGTGGCTCTGGAGGCCCTGGCCACCCTGGCCTTCGCCGATGAGGACTACCCGGCTGCTGCCCGGTACGCCCGCGAACTCGCCAAGGCCATGCCCGGCCGCTATGAGAATTGGTTCAACCTGGGCGTGGCGCATCACCAGATGGGGGAACTGGAACGCGCAGCCGACGCTTACGCGCAGGCCAGCACGCTCAACCCCTCGTCAGCGCCAGCCCTGCTCAACCTGGGCGTCATCCGGCAGGAACTCGGCGATCTTCCCGCGGCGCGCGAATGCTACGAAAAAAGCCTGCAGCTCGATGCCGACCAGCCCAGCGCAATGTGGAACCTGGCGCTGGTGCTGGAACAACTCAACGACCGGCAGCGCGCGGAAAGCCTTTACGCCGCAGTCCCGGATACGGCTTTCGAGTGGTGCGACGCGCACTTCCGTCTGGGTTACCTCCGCCTGCTGCGGGGCGACTACCATGCCAGCGCGGAAGCCTTCCAGGCCGTGCTTGCTAAACAACCCAACTGGGCCGAAGCCTGCCTGAACGCCGGCATCGCGTTCGCCCGTTCCGGCGATGCCGCTTCAGCTCGCCAGTGTTTCACCGAAACCGTGATGCTGCGCCCCGATTCGAACGACGGCGTGCGCGGCCTGGCTGCTCTGGCGCTGGAACAGAACGAATACGACGAAGCCCTGGAATTGCATGAACGCCTGATCGAAATGGGAGAGCGCAGTCCGGAGGTCTTCTACAACGCCGGGCTCATTTGCCAGAAGCGCGGCCAGTTCCCGGAGGCGGTGAGCTTCTACCAGCAGGCCATCGACGCGGAACCGCAGTTCGCCGAAGCCTTACTCAATATGGGCCATGCGCAGATGGCCATGGGCGAGGAGGAGAAAGCCCGCACCTCGTGGCGCCGCGCCATCAAGGAGAAGCCCTCCCTGGCCGATTCGTATTTCGAACCCGTCGACCCGCGCGCCTAAGCGCTTTTGGGGCCGAGCCCGCCACCCACATTCCGCTTCTTTTCCGGCAGACAATCGAGGACTGCTGAACTGCGAGAAAGTGCGAGCCAGGGTCATGCATCACAAGTTCAGAGCACGATTCTGGAAGTCTTGTATCAGGGCATGGCTTCAGCCTAATACTCTTCACTTAACAACATTTGTGTGCTATTATGTTCTGGGAAGGAGCACTGTTTCCAAAACATGGCTGGCCGCCCCGCGTCCCTTCCGCCAGGCACT
>JBAVEN010000046.1:0-7149 GCA_049587755.1 Bryobacteraceae bacterium
GCAGGTTTCGGTGGCCGCAAAATGCGATTTGCTGACCGTGGAGCGGTCGAGGGTGGCGGGGATGCTGGGCAGTTCAATCCAGTGCCGTCGAGCGGTTCTGAGGCCGTTTGCGTGCGAATGCGACCACATTTCGAGATGACGCAGTGTTAAACGTTACCGCTGGAAATCTGCTATTCTTCCACCGTGAAGGTAACCGCAACTTTGGTCCCAATGATGCCTCGCACCTATCGGCAGTTTCGGGAACCCGTCAGCGAATCTGCTCTCATGATAGTGTCACGATGCCGGTGCATTTGAGTCCTTTTTGGCTTTTTGGTCCATTGAAAAACCAATAACTTACGTTGTGGAATACCGGGACATGGCTACGAGTCCCGCCCAAGTCCGGCAACCCCGCCACGCCGGCCAGCGTGCCGCTGCCTGGGCGCCAGTGTGGGGCTCGCCGGGCAGCGGCGGCCGTGCCGGGCCACCCGCAGCCGGGCGCGCCACAGGCAAAACGGGCGTCAACGGTGGGAACTCGCTCCACATCGAGCCGGGCGCTTAGGTCTCGGTGTCGGCAAGGCGACACTAGCGGATTTAGGCCAGGGTCATGCCGCCGAAACCTCAGACCTTCACTCAAATATTCGGTCTTCGATCATTTTCAGATTGCGGTTCACGTAAAACGCGTCGGGCTCGTGCCTCATGGCCCGGACGCGGATCGTGAAATTAGGTCTGGAAGCCTCTTGGCTATCGAAGAGCACGAGCCCTAGCCCAAGGGCAAGGCACAGGGACTCCAACCGGGCCAAGTCCTCCGCAGGCGAGGTACTCGGTACAACCAGATAACAGCGATGCGAGAAAAGCCGATAGGCGCACGCCTGCCCGAATGCTGTGATTAGATTCCGGATATCGATTTTGATTTCTGCGGTGATGATTTCGGTTGGGAATTTGACGATGTCGCTCTCCCGCGACTTCCGAATCCCGATCACGTCCGGTGTGCCCCATTTATCTTGGAACGTACAGCCGCCCAGCGGAATGCATTTCGTGCACTCTTCCAGATCCTCCGTTAAGTACGTAGCGAAGCTGGCATAAAAGTCTTCTTCTCTGGCCCGAGACGCCGGCGCCAACGTTTCGCCGGCTTCCGGTTTCCCGCTCTCCCGATACTTCGCATGTTGAAACAGACCTCGGGCCGGCCGGTAGACGTCCTGTGGCTTATATTCCGCCAGGCCGACGAGACACCCTCTGATCGTGTTGACAGGGATGTCCGGCAGTTCGGCCTGCAGGCGCTCAATCAGGACCGAGTGGCGCAGCCCCTCCGGTTCCTGGGCCAGCAGGTCGATGGCTTTCTGGGCAATTCTGGCTTTCGCTGACACCGTGCCTCCGGTCTGTGGCGCCTGATGCTCTCGCGGCACCAATTACAGATGATATCGTTCGGCTGGCTAATGAACAAGCGGTGGCCGATCTGGTAGCCATTCACAAACACTCTTGGCGTGGACGACATCCTGAAACAACTCGGACAACGGATCCGCGAAATCCGCATCCGGCGCGGTTTTGCATCGCAAGAAGCGTTTGCGGACTATTGCAAGATGCATCGGACCTTTATTGGACACTTGGAGACTGGAAGAAAGGACTTTCGTCTGACGACCATCATCCGAGTTGCTGATGCTCTCGGCACTACGCTCGCGGAGCTGTTCGCGGGACTAGAGCGCGGGCAGCCGTTCAAATCGAAGCGGACCCACCCCGGCACGCCGGACCCATATCGATTGCGCCAGGAGTTGGAGATTCTGGAGCGGACCGTTTGCAACCTTCGAGAACTTGCCCTTCCTGAGAATCAGCAAAAGGCCGATGCCTCTCGGAGTTCGCCGCGACCCGCGCGCAAGGAGGCGATCCGGCGATCGTGACGGGGTTCTGCGATTCCTGAAACGAAGGACGCCGCCCAGAAAGAGCCGGGCGGCGAGGTTGTGATGGGTTATTTGGGTTCGCTTCGACGTGGTGGTTGGGACGGACTCCAGATCAGGGTCGGTGATGTGTTCCGCCTTGATCTTGTCTCGCTCCTACCGCGCGACGTACACGCGTGTCCCGTCGCTCTCGCGCTTGCTGCTCTCGATCTTCAGGCCGTGCTTGCTGCCCAGGGTGCTGATGAAACCTCGCACCGAGTGCGCTTGCCAGCTGGTGTTTTTCATAATCTGCTCCAGGGTCGCGCCGCCCTTGCGCTGCAGCAGCGCGATCACCTCGGCCTTGTGCGTACCCTGGCGTGCCGCGAGCTTGGAGCGCCGCACTTTCTTCGGCCCCTTCGGCTTGGCGGCCTTGGCCTTCGGTTTGGCGGACCCGTTGAGAGGCGTGGCCGGCTCCGCGGCGGGCTTGGCGGCCTTGACGCCGCTTTTGGCTGTGGGCGCGCCCTTCTCCGGGCTGGCACCCTTCTTCGAGGAAGCCCTCGCCGGCGCGACTGTGGCGCCCTGTTGCGCAACGGCGGTGGCTGTTTCGGTGCTGGCAGTTGCTGCGTTCTCGGTGGTCATTTTCGTTTAATCTCCTTCCGCGGTAATTACCGCGGTCACGACATCCATCACTCCGGTGCCCTCTGAAAGCAAGTCAATTCTGCCGGCGATCGACGATGGCGAAAGTCCGGCGATGGGCCAACGTCGCCGCGTTCAAAGTTGCTGGAAATTGTGATGTAGGTGACGAGGAGGAGGTAGAGAATTCGGCTGTTAACCAACAGGCTGTAGGTTCGAATCGTGTTTGGGGAGCCAAACCCTGCCCACGAACTCCAACTCCTTCCGGTTGACTCCGTGCCACCCTGGAATTTGCGCGAAATGGCCAATACTGCGCGAAAACGGGCTCTCTCCGGCGATACCCAGAGAGTTGCCGACTAGCCCCAAGGTCCCTGAGTGGGGCCGTTTGGCACCCGTCTCTCAGAGTCTCCGATAAGGCTGCACGTTTGGTTAACTGGCGCGAGTCGCTCCAGCGCCGGCGCCGCTGCGGCCGGGAGTGGGGCCGATCTAGCAACCGGATAGCCAATGTGCGGCCACGAAGCTCCAGCCCGAGGCCTCTCAGTCTGCAAGCGGAGGAGGGTAGAAAGATCCGTTCTGGTCGCCCCTGCGCTCAATGGTGAACGCGCGTTGCCACTCGCGACGTGCGCGCAGGTCCTGAATGTGGCTCGCCTGCTCGGCCAACAGTTCGCGGTTGAGGCGCTGCGGCGTTTGCGGATGCTCTGTTGGACGCTGTATCCATTGGGGCTCAGGAGGACGATCTCACAGTGGTCGTAGCACAGGCCTTGTAACGGAGACCACAGGAGCGGGTTCAGGAGACGTGCGCGATTCACGGCGCACCGGAAGCTGGGAAGACCGGCCTCACTTTGAATAACACGCTCTACCGGTGGATGTGCACGGGAAGACCGCTACCGATAACCCGAAGTAACGCCGTCTACAGTCCGATCGCGATCCGCCCTGTGCGGACCACTGTCCGAATGGCCGACGACACTTCCGGGAAGTGATGGATGCTCCGGCTTGCGGAAGATCCGTCTGCCATCCGGTCAGGATGCGTCGGGCGCGTTCCGGTTGGCGAGAATGCGCAACCCGCCGCGCCGGCTACCCAGCGTCTGGCCAGGGAAACTCCAAGATAAGCTGGTTGATCTGGTGCTCCCCAGTTAACTCGGATTTCCAGCACCAGTTCAGCATGACATGATCGCTGCGCCTCCTCTCAGCCACAAACTGAGGGGTGTAGGTCACAAGGAGCGTTACCATCTTGACGTATGTGAAATCTGGCGCATTACAGACTAATGGGCACGAGTCGATAACACTCGCATATTGCCGAAGGAAGTGGGACCATTCGTGTTCATCATCTAACAGAGGTCCAACGATCTGCTGGCTTCCACAAAAGTCGCGGAGTTCTTGTCTGAATCTTCGGAACTCGACTATCTCTTCAAACGCTGCTATCGGCGTGTTTAGGTCTGGAACTGGATCTCCGGGTTTTGAGCGGTTGACTTCGTCCCACAGTCGATCGCGCTCATCGAAACGCTGTACGATGTTCCGCGCACCGCCCCTGTCGAGCATTGAGTGCATGGCCCAGTCACAATGGAAGTCCAGGGAGCGGTACCGCATCCGGGAGCCCGTGATCTCCAATAGCTTCCGGAGTTCAACCAAAATGTAAACGGCTTGACGCTCTGACCGGACAGGTTCCCGAAATTCCTGATTCAGTTTTTCAACGATTGCGTGCCGCGCCATTCTTGAATGCCCTCTTACGTTGAGGATAACAAGCGTAGACGGGCCGGCGAGTCTGTCACACCGCCTACACCAGCCGCAACTAACTGAACTGCAAGGCCGTTGGCCGAATGGTGCCGTTGACGAACTTGGGAGTGGAATCGTGCTCCGATTCATCTGTTCCATACGGACGAGGTCCGAGCCGTGGAACGAGTTCCGCACCGAGCATCGGTGCTGGGGCGGATTCACTGGCCTAGTTTTAGTGGGCTCGGGCGGTAGCGCGGCTGGCAGTTTTCCAGGTGGCGCGCCAAATCACCTCCCTTCTTGTCGGTTTATGGCTGCTGCTGCGGGATACCTGGCCCCCTCGGATGGCCATGACGGAGGGTAGCCTGTTGTCTTTCGGCGGCTGTTTTGAATGTGGGATCTGCTTTCTTGGCTAGCGTTTCAACTGCGCGGGCTATTCTATCAAGGAGCCCCAAGGCGGCGACAATCTCTACGCGCGATGGTCTAGTGGATTTTGGTGGCGTCATGGCCCAAGCATACGCTCCCTGCCAGCGGAAGGGAAGGAAAGGAAAGGCTACCAACCCAGTAGCAACGCCGTCGTCTCACCCAGCAGGTGACGTCGTGTCAACTCCTGCCATCCTGGCGCACGCCGGCCCGCTTGCCTAAGAGCGCACGGCTCGACACCGGCGACTTCGAGTGCTATGGTCGGGGAATGTAAAGAGGCGAGAGACGCCACTTGCGGAACACAGAAGAGCGCGGCGATTCACGCTCCATCTCCCACTGTCCGTCGTACGCTCCGGCGTTGAGCGAGTTACCTTGGCTGGCCACACCGAGAACATCAGTTCGACGGGGGTGCTCTTCACCACTGAAAACGAGCCGTCGGTGACCGGTCCGATTGAATACGTCATCACCCTGAGCCAGGATGAGAAACAGTCCATCAACCTGCGCTGTGTGGGGAAAGTCGTACGGCTGGAGCGCGCAGCCAACGGTTACAGCAAAGCTGTGCAGACTTTTCATGTGGCCGCCACCCTGCAGCGTTATGAATTCGTGCGCGCCCAACCCAGGTAGCCGCCCGCGCGCGATTGCAATAGCATGGTTTCGGATTACCAGACCCCCAAAGGGGGATCCCCGGCAGATCTCTGGGCGGAGGTGACAAGGATGCGGCGATTGAGATTCGCGCGCTGGACAGATCGGCTAGGGCTGACATTCGCGTTGCTATACATCGCGCACGGCCGTGGGCGATACCGCAGCCGCACTCCGCATGCTCGACAGTTTCACTAGCGTGGGCGCCAGGTCATTCGTCGTCACTAAAACCGATGTGAATCAACAGTTGCTCTGGGGGAAGACCTACCAAGCGGGCGACCTCCAACGGCCGAGGTGAAAGGCCGCTGGCACGACAACCGCCACACGCTGGTAACCGAACTCGCCGAGTCTGGTGCTGGCGACGAGGTGATCATGAGCATCGCCGGACACGTTTCGCGCGCCATGCTCTGGCGCTATTCCCACGTGCGGATGGAGGCGAAGCGGCGCGCCCTCGATGAGATCGCCGCGCGCCAGCGCGCAGCTGACGAGAGCCGTCTGCAGGAAGCCGATCGGCACCAACCGGCTGCGGTGGTCCCCCAATCGGCGGTGGTTCAGTGCCGATTCAAGCTGCCAGGGCCGTCTCCAGTGCCCTTCGCGGCACGCGATAGAGCTGCCCGTCGACTTGGACCTCGCTCCAGTAGATTTCGATAGTCTCGCTCGGCTGGCGGAGCTTCGGCACGGTGATGCGCAACTCGGTGCCGGCATGCAGGGTAGCAGGCGGACCCGCAGGAGCACCGAAGCCGTTCACGGGTTCGGCTCCCGGCAAATCATTAATCAGGCGTGACATACTTCTCCGCTATCCAACATTCGGGTGCTTGGCGAATTTTAGATTGCCCGGGTCACGAAGACCCCGAGGAACAGAATCACAATGGCCAGAAGTGTGGCGATCAAAGCGCCGGCAGCCCATAGGGCGGATTCGGCGGTGGGGTGGATTGGCTCTCCCCGTCCGTGGATTCGATGGTGAAAGGCACACAGCATGGCTTTAAACCTCCTCAGCCAATAAGGGCGGCCAAGCCTTTGTATTCTCTATTTTAACGCCAAATTACAGATGTCAAGGCCCGGAAATCTCTTGCGCCCTCCCAGCTAAGCAACCCTGCGATGGACTCCGCGGGTTGGGTTGATTGGAAGCGGAGCACCTCGTCTGGGAGATTCGGTTGTATTTCGGATCCAGCCGTCCTATAGTGATCGTGGGAAGCACGGCCGCCGTGCAGGCTTGCGGCGGTCGTGGGTGATTGCCTTCCTGGAGGCGGTTATGTTTCGATCGATGTCCGGGTTTAAGGCTCAATATCATTACCTCACTCTCCTCGTGATTTCGGAGTTCAACGAGTGGAGGGTGCTCCTCTACGGTCCGAGTGCGACAATTCACGGCGTCCACCAGTTCAGCGAGGCAAAGGCCAAGGAACACGCGATGGCCGTTGCCCGCGCGTACATTTACGACCGGAAACAAGAAGAATTGCCGGATGTTGTCGAGTTAACGTGGGTGCCTGCCGCCTCCGACGACTGGCTCGTCTGCAGTTAAATCGCCCCCGAAGCCAGAGGGAAGCGTTGGCAGTCGCGCAACGCCGGCGCCCTCTTGGAATGCTGCAGTTGTCCCCCGGGTGAAGCGGTATTCGCCACTGATCCGCGTCTGACCGATTGGGGTTCGTCGCCTCCCATGTCTGAAAATCCAGACAGGGGCACCCAGTCTTTTTCAACTGGTCAGACCCGGTCCACCCGCCAGAAACCCTATAATGGAAATTCCGGATAAGGAGGAGCGGCCATGCCAAGCAGCCAGAGGATCGCCGGATACGAAGGGTACCCTGTCAGGATCAAGCGCGGTGGACAGTACGTCGCGGGATTCGGCAGGGCCTCAGTCGTCAAAGACCCAAACGAATTGATCAATTACCGCGCTGGAGGG
>JBAVEN010000047.1:0-63036 GCA_049587755.1 Bryobacteraceae bacterium
TTGGCACTGGGCGTTCTGGCATCCTGCCTGGGCGCGGTAGTTGCGAGCGCGCAACCGGTCCGCGGGACATTCTCACTGCCGACTGCTGTCCGCTGGGGCGCCGCGACCCTGCAGGCGGGCAACTACACCATCAGCTCAGAGGGCGTAAAAACCGGCAACATGCTGCAAGTGGTCCAGGGCGGAAAAGTGGTCGCGCTGGTGATGCCGCAGAGTCATAATCCAGCAGTGGCCGGCCCGGCCGCGCTGGTGATCGATAAAGGCAAGGGCGGCCGCACCGTGCGCGAACTCCGCCTGCCGGATATCGGCGTGGTCCTGTATTATGCGCCGGTCAAGCCCAAGCACGGAACCGCCGCCGAAGAGAGGGAAGTCGCAGAATTGATTCCCATCGCTCCCGCCAATGCCACGTGGTAGAGTGCTTCGGCGGGAAAAGGGGTCAGAGCGCGGGGCTCTGGCCCCTTTTTCTTTTTGGAATGCGCGACGAAGAAGCGGATCGAGCTTCGCCTGTGTTGCGGCGTTCCGGCTGTATCTTCCGCAGGTTCGCTATGCTGAAGTTTCCATGCCCGAGGGAAGCTTCCAGTATGTGGACGTCAGTGTGCCGGCGCCGCTCGATCGTCCGTTCACGTACTCGCTGCCGGAGACCCTGCGCCATCGCGTGCAGCCGGGCAGCCGCATCGTGGTGCCCTTCGGTCCGCGCAAACTCACCGGCGTGATTCTGCGCTGCCACGACGAGGCGCCGGGCGTGGCCACCCGCGACGCGCTGCGCCTGATCGATTCCGAGCCGGTTCTGGACGCGGAGCTCCTCAGCCTGGGCCGCTGGATCGCGAATTACTACTGCGCCCCGCTCGGCGAGGTGCTGCGCGGCATGCTGCCGCTGGCGTCGGAAATCCGGCGCGGAAAGGTCTGGTCGCTGACCGATGCCGGCCGCGACGCGGCGCGCCAGTTGCTTCTCGATGCCGCGCCCGACGATCCGGTGGCGCGCATCCTCTCCATGCTCGAAAAGCGCCCGCTTTCGGCCGCCTACCTGTCGCGTATCCTGCCGCTCGCCGATAAAGCCATCCGTTCCCTGGAACGCAAGGGTCTAATCGCTGTCGAACAGGTGCAGACCGAGCGCGACCCTTTGCGCGCGCCCGCCGAACGCCTGCGCGTCGAGCTGGCCGCCGCGCCGGCCGAGGGAAAGTTCAACAAGCCGGAGCGCGAGCTGAAGGCGTTCCTGGAACTGCATCCCGGCTCGCACAACCTCAAGGAGCTGGAAAGGATGCTGGCCCACTCCAGCGCCGCCGCGCGCTCGCTCGGCCGCAAAGGCGTGGTTGCGCTCAGCGCCGAAACCATCGGCGTCACGGCGGGCGCTGTGCGCGCGCCGCATACGCTCAACCCTGCACAGCAGGTGGCGTTCGAGGCCATTCGCCGCGCGATTGAGGCGCGCGAGTTTCGCGCCTTTCTTCTCTACGGCGTCACCGGTTCCGGCAAGACCGAAATCTACCTCAATGCCATCCAGGCCGTGGTGGCACAGGGGCGCGGCGCGCTGCTGCTGGTGCCCGAAATTGCGCTCACGCCCGCCATGGCTGGCCAGTTCTTTTCGCGCTTCGGCGATCGCGTCGCCATTCTGCACAGCGCGTTCACCGATGTGGAGCGCTCCGAGCAGTGGCGGCGCATCCGCTCCGGCTCGGCTTCGGTGGTGGTGGGGACACGCTCCGGCGTGTTCGCGCCGGTTCGGAACCTGGCGCTGATCGTGGTGGATGAAGAGCACGACGGCAGCTACAAGCAGGAGGAGACGCCGCGCTACAACGGCCGCGACGTGGCCCTGGTGCGCGCCCAGGCGGCGCACGCCTGCGTGGTGCTGGGCTCAGCCACGCCCAGTCTCGAGAGCCGCTACAACGCCGAGCGCGGCAAGTACACGCTGCTGACGCTCCCCGGGCGCATCGAAGCGCGGCCCATGCCGGCGGTCGAATTGATCGATATGCGCCAGGAGTTTCTGGAAACGCGCCAGCAGGCCACCTTTTCGCGCAAACTGGTCGAAGCCATCGGCCAGCGCCTGGAGAACGGCGAGCAGACCATCGTGCTGCTCAACCGCCGCGGCTTTTCGAGCTTCGTTGCCTGCCGCTCCTGCGGCGAGCGCGTCCAGTGCGCCAACTGCGCCCTCACCCTCACTTTTCACAAGCGCGACCGCCGCCTGCTGTGCCACTATTGCGGGTACGCCGAAAAGGTGCCCAGCGTTTGCCCCAAGTGCAGCAGCGAGCATGTGTACTTCCTCGGCGTGGGTTCCGAGCGCGTGGAAGAAGAGCTGCACCGCGCCTTTCCCGCGGCGCGCATTGCCCGCCTCGACCGCGACACGGTAACCGGCAAGCGGCAATACGAAACCATTCTGAATGGTTTCCGCGAAGGCAATTTCGACATCCTGGCCGGCACGCAAATGATCGCCAAGGGCCACGACATCCCCAACGTGACGCTGGTGGGCGTGGTCTCCGCCGATGTCGGCCTTGGCTTGCCCGACTTTCGCGCCGCGGAGCGCACCTTTCAACTTCTCACCCAGGTGGCAGGCCGCGCCGGACGCGGCAGCCTACCCGGGATAGTCCTTATCCAAACCATCAATCCCGATCACTACGCCGTCCGCATGGCCGCCGCGCAGGACTACAGCGCGTTCTATGAGAAGGAACTGGCGTTCCGCCGCGCCATGCACTATCCGCCCTTCAGCGCCATGGCTAATGTGCTGGTGCGCGCCGAAAAAAAAGAGATGGCCCTCCGCCTGAGCGCGGACTTGGGAATGCTGCTGACCCCGCCGCCCGAGAAATTGCGCATCCTCGGCCCGGCCGAAGCCCCCGTCCCGCGTCTCAAGGCCGAATATCGCTACCAGTTACTCATTAAATCCGCCAGCCGCGTAGCCCTTAACGCGCTGCTGCAAAAAGTCCGAGCCTTCGCGCTAGACCATAAGTGGCCGGCCACCGCTCTAGTGATCGATGTGGACCCGCTGACGCTGATGTAGGACGGGTGAGGCCGCGGCGCCCGCAGCGTAAAGGGCGTGATGCTCGACCGCCGCCTGTCCTACGCGAATTGATACCGCCCCGGCACGGGCAGGGGCGTAACGGGAACGGCCGCCTTCAGGTCGAACGAATCCGGCAACAGATTCCGCGTGGACGTCATCATCATGTCCCAGGTGACCTTCAGCCCGGAATAGGCGGCTTCGCGGCCCATGATGCAGGTCATGGTGCTTTCCGCCACGGCCATAGCCTCGTTGTAGTATGGCCCTTTGCCGAGGATGCTGTTCACCATGTCGATGTGCTCCTGCACGTAGGGATCGACCGCCGGGTGCGAGCCGCGCAGCCACGCGGAATCGACCAGCCCCTTGGAGCCGACGATGCGCTCGCTCACGTTCTGCGCCATTTGCTTGCCTGGATATTGACGGCAGCAGCTCGTCATGTGGACGCCGTTGGGATAGACGAAATCGGCGGTCAGGTGATCGTAAATGTTCCCGTATTCCTGTTCGCGCGGCCGCCAGGATGCTCCGCCCGAGGCCACCACTTCTACCGGATGGGCGCCCATGAACCAGTTGCATACGTCGATGTTGTGCAGATGTTGCTCAACGATCTGGTCGCCGCAGATCCACAGGAACGAATACCAGCCGCGGTTCTGAAACTCCATATCGCTCCACGCCGGATTTCGTTCTTGATTCGGCCAGTGGAGGAATTGCAGCACCGGGGAGCCCACCCAGTTGGCGTTGAGAGCCACGATCTCGCCGATCTCACCGTCACGCGCGCGCTTGTATTGGTCGAGATACCACGCCTGGGAGCGGCGCTGAGCGCCCGATTTTACGGTGAGCTTCAGCTCTTCGGATTTCTTCGCAGCGGCCATGAAGCGCCGCACGTTCACCGCGTCTGTTCCGAACGGTTTCTCGCAGAAGATATGCTTCCTGGCTTCCACAGCGGCTTCGAAATGAATCGGCCGATAAGCGGGCGTGGTGGCCAGCATGATGATGTCGACGTCGGATGCGATCACCTGCTTATAAGCGTCAAACCCGACGAAGCGATGTTCCGGGTCCGCCTTGACGCGCGAGGCGAGTTCGGGTGGCAGTGCGGCGAGCTTGCCGAGCGACCGCGCGAGGCGGTCTTCGAACAGGTCGGCCATGGCCACCAGCTCCACGTTGGGACAGCCGGTGAACAGATTCTGGACGGCCTGAGTGCCGCGATCGCCGCAGCCGATGAGCCCGGCTTTGAGCCTCTCGTCACCCGCGCCGCGCACCAGTTCGGGTTGAATGATGGTGAAAGCGGCAGCGCCCGTACCCGCCGCTCTAAAAAATGATCTGCGCGAAACATCATGGTTCGGCATGGGGAATCCTGGGCCTCGCCCAATATCTTAGGCCCATTCACCTGCAGCCGGTGGCGGCCCGTTGGCGGCTGGCGCCGGTTTTGGACGAGGACCAGAACGATTGCGCCAGGCGTTACGCCGACCAATCGTCTGAGGCGCTCACCCCTCCCGAACCGTACGTGACCTCGATCTGCTGAAATGCCAACTCGATCTCCTCTAACTCATGGGCAGATGATCCCTTCCTGGGTGAAGGGCTGCGCGGGAGGGGTTTCCGGATGTAACTGGCAAGGGCCGCGTCAGTGAGGGTGATTGTGAAGTAGGGCCGGGTTGTCCCTTGAGGATTGGCTTTCACGAACTTGAGATTCAGCGCCGGAAGGACCTTAAGATGTGTCAGGGCGGCGGAGAATAGAGGCGACGCGGCATCCACTTCCTTGATGATCGTTATAGCTGAGTGGTGGCGTTTCCCCGTCGCTTGGCCCGTGCTGGTGTCGCGTGGTGCGACCACCCCATAGTCGAATGCGTGACACTCACGGCCCAGATTGCCGGGAGTGACGATCTTTGACCCTAGTTTCATGCCATGAACTTGGCCCTTCCCGAGACTCGGGGCAGCCGCACCTGTGAGTGAATGGTTCAGATAGATTGCCATTGAAGCCCCTCCAATTTGAGTGTGTTTGGGATCCCAATCTGGCATCCCAGGTTGAGATCAGTATACACCCAGCCGCAGTTCTTGCTTCCGAGCTGCAGTGTTTCCGATGCCGGACAACCCGGATGCTACACTAGCGGGTTGTCGAACCATTTCGAGCGCGCCGGACGCTGGTTTCTCGCTTCCGGCATCCAACTCGCCAGTGGTGGCGTGGCCCGTTATTACGGCGCGGACACACAGCAATATCGCCCGGTTTCGACCGAAATCACCGGTTACGCTGCCAGCGTGCTGGCGTACCTCGGTGCGCTGACCGGCGACCAGCGTTATCTGGACCGGGCGCAGGCCGCGGCGCGTTTCCTGGTGCGCGACGCGTGGCGCGGGGACCTGGAGGCGATGCCATTTGAGACCGACCCGCCGGCCCTATCTTATTTTTTCGATTGCGGCATCATCGTTCGCGGCTTGCTGGCTGCGTGGCGAGCAGTGCGGGCCGATGAGTTTCTGGATTGCGCCGTAGCCGTGGGCCGGTCGATGGCGAGGGACTTTCGCGCCGCCGATGGCTGGCACCCGGTTCTCACGCTGCCCGCCAAAGTGCCGCTCAGCCGCGACCGAACGAGCTGGTCGCGGCAGCCGGGCTGCTACCAGCTGAAGTCTGCCATGGCCTGGGCGGATCTCTACCGTGCTACTGGCGACATGACGTTTCGCGAGTTGTACCAGGAGGCGGTGGCCACTGCACTGGCCAATTCCGCCGGCTTCCTCCCGGACGCCGCCGGCCGCTTGAAAACCATGGATCGCCTGCACGCCTACCTGTATTTTCTGGAAGGCCTGATGCCGGCAATTGAAGAGGCGGCGTGCGCGCAGGCCGTGGCGTCCGGCATCCGACAGGTATCGTGTCTGCTCCGCGAGATTGAGCCCGAGTTCGCGCGAGCCGACGTTTGCGCGCAGTTGCTACGGATTCGCATCCTGGCTGACGCCGCGGGAGCGGAGGCGCTCGATTGCGAGTCCGCCGCCGCCGAGGCGCGAGCGCTGCTGGAATTCCAGGCTACCTCTGCCGATCCGCGTATCGACGGAGGATTCTGGTTCGGCCGCAAGAACGGCGCGTGGCTGCCCCATGTGAACCCGGTCTCGGCGGCGTTCGCCATCGAGGCGCTCGATCTTTGGGAGCGGCGCGCCGGCGCCACAGACGCCGGCCGGCCGCTGATCTGATTATGTTGCTTGCCTATGCCGCCGCTCGCCTGGCAGGATGGGCGCGGCCTGTGCGGCGCAACGCGGGATCGGTTCCGCTTGCCGTCAACACCGCCAGCCCTGGGATATCGGTGGTGATCCCATCGCGCAACGGGAAAGAGCTGCTGGAAGCTCAGCTCGACGGTGTCGCCGCGGATCTGGCGGGAGTTCCCGGCGAGATCGTCGTCATCGACAATGGTTCGAGCGACGGCACCGGGGAATGGCTGTGCTCCCAGTGGCCGCAGGTTGTATCCGAGGTTTCGCCGGAGCCGCTTTCGTTCTCGAGTGCCGTCAACCGAGGCATAGGCCGCGCGCGTTTCTCCCATGTCTGCCTGCTGAACAACGACATGCGGATTGAGTCCGGCTTCTTCGCCGCGTTGCTCGTTGCGTTTCAAACGGTGCCAGACCTGTTCTGCGCCACGGCGCAGATCCGCTTTCCGCCGGGCGCCCGCCGCGAAGAGACAGGGAAGGCAGTGATGGCGCAGGCTGCGCCCGAGGATTTCCCGATCCGCTGCGATGAGCCTTTGGCCGGCGAGGATGGCACCTGGGTGCTGTATGGCAGCGGTGGATGCTCGGCTTACGATGCCGCCAAACTGCGCGCGCTGGGCGGTGTGGACGAAGCTTACGGGCCGGCGTATGTGGAAGACCTGGACCTGGGCTATCGCGCCTGGCTGCGAGGCTGGCCCAGCGTGTACGTAGCGGGCGCGATGGCGGAGCACCGGCACCGTGCCACCACGTCGCGGTATTACACCGAAGCGCAGCTCGCCACGATGCTGGAGACCAACTACCTGAAGTTTCTGGCGCGCGCGGTGGCCAGCCCGGGGGTTTTCCGGCGGCTGTGGCGGCAAGCGCTCGACCGGTTGCGCATGCGCGCGGCGAGCGATCCGGCGGCGCGGGCGGCGCTTGAATCCGCAGCCAGAATCGCGCTGGCTGGAGGACCGGCGCATGCATCCGCCAGCCGCGAGGAATCGCTGCTTGCGCTGACCGATGGTTCCATCGCATGCTTCCCCGGACGGAAGGCCAGCGGAAAATCGCCGGCTCTGGTTACCGCACGGGAATTGGATCAGGCGTCCGGGGCCAGCCACGAAGAGCGCGACGCGGTTCTGTTGGTTCGAGTCGGCCAGTTGGAGCCGCCGCCCGCGAGTCTGCTGGCGCGCTATGTGGAGATCGTCGAGGCTCGCAGCGATGGGTCTTTCGATGCGGCCGCGCAGTGGATCAAGCATAAGTGGCGGATGGCGGATTGAAAAGACCGCGGCGGACACGGGCAGGCCGGCGCTTGCGCCACAAGAGTACGCATGCCCGGGCAGTGAATCGCCGCGCCGCGGTCTGATACACTTTGGGAAGCGCAATCCAATCAGGGCCGGTAGCTCAGGTGGTAGAGCATGTGCCTTTTAAGCACAGGGTCGCGGGTTCGAGTCCCGCCCGGCTCACCAGGATATCTTGTTTTGTCCTCTATCAGTTGGCGGCGACGCGATTTTCATGTCGCCACGCTGTCGCCACGAGAATCTCTACGCCTGGGAATTCAGGAGCGGAATAGGCGAATCTGGCCTCTGATTTCGGCGCCCAACACTGCCAATCCCAACGGCTCTTAGCCCCGTCTGTCCCCCTCTTTTCCGTCTGTCCCCCTTTTTTCCCCGAAGGACCCCGGATTGATAAAGCTCCCACGCCTTCCGAGCTTCCGCTTTCAAAATGTCGTCTGTGAACTGGTCCTCGCTCACGCCAGGAACTTCTTTCTCCAGCGCCAGGATCTTCATGCGTCACTCCCCTGATTTCCTTTTCCTCATTAAGCAAATCCAAGCTCTCGCCGGAACTGGAAGGTGAGTCTCGAAGTGGCTGGAAACCATAGACAAGATTTCGAAGTACGGTTCGCAAGAGTCAACGATGTCTCTGGCAGTCAGCTTTGGAGGGCCTTCGTCGAGGCGTTCGTCATCGGCACTTCCAATAAGACTGAGCCACAAGCCGCCGTCTGCCAGATGAAGATGCACCTGTTGTGCAAATCGCTTCCGACCCTTGCCTGAGTCGAGCGTATGGAAGCAACCCCTGTCGAATGCGAAACCGAATGGCGTTTCCTGGAGGTCGCTCTTCAAAATATCGGCGACTCTGAAGCTACATTGAACACCGGCCTGTTGCGCTTTCTCCCTCGCCTTTTCGATTGCAACTTCAGAAGCGTCGAACGCCAATACGTCAAACTTCTGTTGAGCAAGCCAGATTGCGTTGTCGCCGGTCCCGCAGCCGATTTCGAGCGCCCTGCACGGCTTGATCGAAGTTGTTGTCACGATCTGGATCAGGTTGAAATCGGGTTTGCCGATGTCCCAAGGTGTATCGCCACTTTGATAGTATTCGTCAAACCCATGCGCCATATCAACAATCTCTCACGGTCCACACGAGCGGGCAACTCCATGCGACTACTGGGCCGGGATCTCGATTATCCTTCCGTATACTCTGGAAGAAAGCGCCGAGACGTGGCGTTGGAGGAAGCGCATGAGTTGGTGAAGGCATTCCAAAAGGATCATGGCGAGGGCGGCTACGGACTCCAGAAGTACGAAGTCAAGGAGTATCCGGCATTCGAGTTTTTCCAGGCGGTTCCCGATCCGCCAAGTGGCCGCATTCACTATCCCGTTGATCTCAGGACTGGCGAGGTCCGGAACGAGTGTGAGAAGTTGACTTCTCGTTCCCTGAAGAAGCTGCAAAACGCAGTTCGCAATCGTATCGGCCTGACCGCTGATGAGTACCGAAAAATAGCACGCACGAGTCCATTTTGCGAAAAGTAAACACTTGGCGAGAACTTCAATTGGTTGCGGCCAATGCTACCTGGAATCGTAGCCTGAGTACGTTCCGAACGTCGCAAACCCCTGCAACAAATTCACGGACCAGCCCGAAACCGTGGCGCTGATGGCGAACCATCGCCCCGGCCCCGAGAATTGCACCAGCGCCCTCGTAATGCCTTCTGCGGCGGCCCTGGTGGACGGCATGGAATGGCGCTACCATTCTCCCTGAGATTAAAACATGCGAAGACGATGGGTAGCGTTGCTGGTCGCAATTCTGGTCACTTCTGCTTTTTCTGCCGAATCGGAGTCGGGATCGGTCTGTGTTGCACCTGTACCCGAAAAGCCCGATAAATTGTTTTCCCCTGACGCTGGCATCGTGTGCAAGCCCGAAAAGCTCTCGCTGAGAATCGACACTCAACCGGCAGTGTCCTGGCCGCTTAATAAGAGCGTGAAGATCAATGCCCTTGATTCGACTACTCGACACCGGGTAGTAATTTTATGTGATGGCAAGCCACAACAATCGTTCACATTCTGGTTCTCGCCATTCAAAACCACTGATTTATGTCTGTTCATCGGCGGGTATAACACACTTCGACTACAGGAGGTGAAAGAGTGTCCGTGGTGCAAGTGCAAGTGATACGATGCGCTCTGGGAAACTGCTGGGTGGTGAATCTGAAAGCGTATTTATGCAAGATTTGCGGGTCCTCTTTTGTGCCATCATGAAGTCAAGCAGTTGCAATAGAGTCAGACGCTCACATGGCAACAAAACTGAAACCTGAAATCCTGACCGCAGCCATTGAAGGCTTCGAGTCCCAGAAGAAGAGCATAGACGCTCAGATCGCAGAGCTTCGTCAGATGCTCTCTGGTGGTCCGGTCGAATCCGCTGCCACGCCGGAACCCGCCAAGCGCAAACGGCGAAAGATGAGCGCCGCTGGCCGTGCCAGGATCGCAGAAGCGCAGCGCAAGAGATGGGCTGCGTTAAGGAAGGCATCTCAACCGTCAGCCCGCAAAGTGGCTCCCAAACCCAAACGGAAACTCTCAGCGGCTGGCAGAAAAGCCATCATCGCCGCCACGAAAAAGCGGTGGGCGCTGAAGCGGGCGGCGATGCCAGCTTCGCACCGACTTCCAGCGCATCAACGGAAGAGGGATTGAAGGCGGCGCTGAAGAGATTTGGGGTGACCGACACGGCAATCGACAATGCCATTCGGCAGGTGAACGAAACGGGCAGTTCGATGGTCCAGCTTTGACCAATGTGGAAGAAACTGCCAGAAACCACGGTTATCCCGCAATATCTCATGAAAATCTCCATGGGCAGCACTTTAGCGGCAACTCTGATTGCGACTGCCGCAGGTATCGGCGTATGGTTCTCTGGCGTCGCCAACGCAATCTGGCCGACTCATCCGCAAATTGCCGCCTTCGTGATTACGATTGTGGTCGGCGTGGTGGTGAAACAAATCTGGCCCGTCGATGTCGGACAGAAGAGAATCTGACCGTTAGCCGCATTTTCAGGCAAGCGAATTTAGGACGCTGGAAACCGCTGGCATCACCGGGGATAGACGGAGTCCACCGGGCGCAACGGAAGGGCGCTGAGAGCGTTCTGTGCGTGCTGGCGTGGCATTGCAGAGCCGCACCAGTTCTTCAAGAACTGCTATTCTCTCAAAGTGGACGGACACTTCGATCCGTGTAATGCGGGGCCGTCGAAATGGCTGGTTTTCGGGACACGATCTCGAAATCTGCTCTCATGATTACCCCACGCAGCCGGGGCATTTGAGGCATTTTGGGCCTTGTGGTCCATCCGAAAATCAATAACTTACGCTGTGGAATACCCCGTCAAGGGTTCGAGTCCCGCCCGGCTCACCAGGATATTGATCGTTGCGTGAGTCAGTTCACGGCCTATTGCAGCGTTTCGATTGCGTCCGCCAACTGCCGGCGATAGGCTGCCCAGCCGTCCACTCCGAAAAGCGGGTCCGGATCGAATTGGCCCAGGTGAAAGGCAGCCATGCGGTTGCGGATCAGCGCCTCCGCTTGCTTCGCGGCGGGCGTGCCCTGCTTGGCTTTGGCCAACCGCGCCAGCGTCAGCAGGTACCGGTAATCGTCCAGCCTGCTCAAACCGCAAGCGGCTCGATTGCCATGAGCGCATGGCAATGAAACGGGCATACGGTATAATGGCGGTCCGGCGATGGAACGAACCGACTCCACGCTCGCGCCCGCGGCGGGGGGCCTGTCGCGGTATCAGCTCCTCGTCTTGCTGGTGGCCTGGCTGGGGTGGGTCTTCGACTCCATGGACGCCACCATTTACAACCTGGTACTGACGCCCGCGCTCCGCGAGCTGCTGGGTAGCCGGGGCACTCCCGAGAACATTGGCTGGTACGGCGGCATCATCCTGGCCATCTTCCTGGTGGGCTGGGCGCTGGGCGGCATTCTGCTTGGGGTTCTGGCGGACTACCTCGGGCGCGCGCGCACGCTGGTCATCACCATTCTGATCTACGCCGTGTTCACCGGGCTGGCAGGCTTCTCACACTCCTGGTGGGAACTGGCGATCTATCGTTTTCTGACTGCGCTCGGCGTGGGCGGCGAATGGGCCTCGGGCGCGACGCTGGTGGCGGAAGTGCTGCCCGAGTCGTGGCGCGTCAAAGGCGCGGGCATCCTGCAATCCGCTTGGGGCGCGGGATATTTCCTTGCCGCCGGCGTGTACCTGCTGCTTTCCGGCCAGTCCTGGCGGGTGATGTTCTTCGTGGGTATATTGCCGGCGCTGGTGGGATTGTTCGCATTGCTGAAGGTGCACGAGCCGGAGCGGTGGCGAGCCGCCAGGCCGTCGGGCGCCGGCCGTCTGACGCTGTGGGAATTGTTCGACCCCGCCCGGCGTCGCGACACCGTGGTCGGTTCCGCGCTGGCGTTCGTCGCGGTCTTCGGGCTTTGGGGCGCGACCAACTGGACGCCGTCGCTGGTCCGTGAGATGTTCGAACCGGGCCGCCTCACCGGCGCCGGCATGACGCGGATGGTCAGCTACGCGGTGATGAGCCTGAACGTCGGAGCCATCGCCGGGTATTTCGCGTTTCCGCCGCTGGCTGAGCGCATCGGCCGCCGGCCCGCGTTCGGCTGGATGATGGCGGGCGCGGCCATCACGCTTCCGGCCATATTTCTCGTCCCCAGATCCTACGTCACCGTGCTCGCCATGCTGCCGGTTCTCGGCTTCTTCACCAACGGCATTTTCAGCGGCTTCCCGATCTACCTTCCCGAGTTGTTTCCCACGCGCATGCGCGCAACCGGCGCTGGTTTCTGTTTCAACTCCGGCCGCCTGCTGGCCGCGTCCGGACCGTTCCTGACGGGTTACCTGGTGGTGGAACTCGGCACGTTTGCGCGCGCCGCGAGCGCGGTGGCGCTGATCTACGTGGTGGGGATGCTGGTGCTGCTCTTCGCGCGCGAGACCAAGGGGCAGACTCTGGCATAACGGTTCCGGGAGTGCAGCCGCCGGGGCCGATAATATAGCGATAACCGGGTTAAGCTTCTCCGCCGCTGCGCGCTAATTGTGGTCGAAGTTAGCGTATACCTGGTACCTGCTGGTACATCCGGGACTGTAGAACTGCTGGACCGCTCGTGATAATGAGACCAGGCGGTCTGAAAAGCATGTGTGCAAACGCTGAAGCCGGCCTTGCGGCACCCACTGAGAGCGGGAGCCCTTCTAAAATCAGAATCGTAGTGGCGGACGACCACCCTATCTTTCGCGAGGGCTTGTGCAAATTGCTAGCTGTTCAGGAAGACATGGAAGTGGTTGCCCAGGCCGACGACGGGCTGCAGGCGCTGGGTTTGTTGGAGCAATCCGAGCCGGACATACTTCTACTCGATCTCAGAATGCCAGGGCTCGACGGGCTGGCAACCTTGCAACGGCTCGAGTCGGCTCAAACCAAAACCCGGGTGATTATTCTGACCGCATCGAACGACCAACACGAGTTTATCGAGACCCTGAAACGGGGAACATCGGGAATTGTGCCAAAACAGGCCACCATGGAAACGCTGATCAGTTGCATCCGCCACGTCCATGCAGGGGAGATGTGGCTGGATCCGCAGACGACGGCAGCGGTGATTCACCGCTACGTTGCCACCGGAGATGAGGCGGCGCCGGAGGAGTCTTCCGGCCAAGGCGGTGCACAATTGAGCTCCAGGGAGCGCGAGATCGTGGCCTTGGTCACGCAGGGTTTCAAGAATCAAGACATCGCGGTGAAATTGTCGATCGCGGAGCAGACGGTCAAGAACTCTCTGCATACCATTTTCGACAAGCTGAAGGTCACAGACCGCCTCGAGCTGGCGCTTTACGCCGTCTCGGTCGGCGTTCATTTCTAGCGCGCCGGCGGGCGCGCCGTAGCGCGGCACTACTGCACCGGCACGGATTCCGGGGCCACGTTCCAGCCATCGACTTCCAGCAGCTTCGGACCGCTGCCTGCGGCGGAGATTCGCGATCTGGCGGCGATCTGCCGCTTCTCTCCCGGCAGCAGCGCGAAGTAGTTGTCCTGCCACAACACGGGCAGAATCTCCCCTTGAGGCGCTTCCGGGTCGCGCGACGAACTCACCACCTTCAAATGCACCGAGAACGCAAGATGCGGTGTGGGATTCTCGATGGTGACGTGCGTGACCCGGTCCGCGCCGGTTACTTCGGAGGTAGCGGCGATGCGCAGTGCGACGCGGGGCAGGGAATTGAGCGCGGTGAGATCCGCGAAAAGTCTATTGGGCGTGCGGTACCAGGTGGAATTCTCCCAGTCGAGCACGTCCTCTTTGGTGGAAAGCCAGTAGAAGTTCGAGCTCATCACTTTGCCCGCGGCATCGGCCAGCGTCAAGTGCACGAAGTACACAGGGCTCAGGTCCTGGATCTGCGGGATCGCGAAGAGCTTTTGCACGCCGTCAGCGGGAATGTCGAAGGCTGCTTCGCGCGCGTACTTCTCGCTCATGTCCAGGTTGTAGACTTTCGCTGTCGCCTTCAGACCATGGAAATCCCGGTAGAGCGAATTGACCACGGCGATGGAATGGTCGTCGTAGGAATACTGGATGTGCAGCGGCTCGCAGCCTTTTTTCGCGCCGAAGTACGATCCGCCGGGACGCAGATAGTAGTCGTACAGGTGCCAGATCATGGAGGGCCAGGCGTTGTTGAGCATCCATTGAATCACTCCGGTGGCGCGGTATTTGTTGCGCCCGAAAGCCTCGAACATGGCGCGCTCACCCTCGTAGCTCATCACTTGCGCCTTGGTTGCGAATTGGTCGAGGCTCGCGGATGGTCCATAGCGCACGTCAAGCGCTGTCCGGAAAACGGCGATGTCTTTGAAGACGCCGCCGCCGGCGTGATAATCCCACCACGAATCGATGGGCCAGAGATGGTCGTCCGGTAACATGCGGCGCAGGCTGTCCACCGGCGGGATAGCCGGGCCGGGGCTGGTTTCGGTGTTGAAGCCGTGCGCGCCGCCGCGGCGCTGGTCGAGCAGCCAGTAGCTGGGCGCGACGTAGTCGTACGGGCCGGTCATCTTGACTCCGGTGGCGCCGGTCACCGTGGTCGGTCTCGCCGTGGCTGACGATTCATACGGGTTCGGCCAGTTCAGCTCCTTGAGGATGCCGACGTACATCTTTTCGATTTCGGGTGGCGGGGGATTGTCGCTGCCGTTCATCCAGTTGAACGCCGAGGGATGGCTGCGCAGGCGGCGGATCTGATCGCGCAAGGATTCGGCCGCCACCCGCCGGTCTTCGTCATCCCAATCCCGCCAGCGCTCCCAATGGTCGCAGCAGCACCAGCCGGCCATGATGAGGATGCCGTATTCGTCGGCAAGCCGCAGAAAGTTGTCGTCCTCGATCTTGCCTTCCATGCGTACTGCGTTCAGATTCAGGTCGCGGACATACTTCAACTCGTCCTCCTGGCGCTGCGGCGAGGCGCGGAGCAGCATGTCGAAGGTCCAGCCTCCACCGCGAATCAGGATGCGGCGGCCGTTGATGCTGAAGATGCGGTGAGTCTGCGGGTCGCCGGCGGAAGTCTCGAGCGTACTCGAGACTTCGCGGATGCCGAAGCGCGTCTCGCTGCGGTCCGACACTGCGCCGGCGGTTTCGAATTCCAGCTTGAGCGGGTACAGGTCTTGCGCTCCCACCTGCGCCGGCCACCAGAGGCGCGGGTTGGCGAAGTTCAATGGGGCGAACTTCTCCGGCGCAAACGTCACCACCTTCGTTTCGTTGGCCGTGAGCGTGACGGGCTCCGAAAACGCAATGTTCTCGATCTGCCCTTTCAGGATTCCGTTGACCGGGCCGGCGGTTTGGTTGTGCAATTCGGCGGTGACGGTGAGGTGCGCTTTATCGACGGAGGGTAGATCCAGTTTTGTAATCACCTGTGGGAAGCGGATGGTCACCGGGCCGCTGGTGGTGAGATAGACCTCGCGCCAGATGCCCATTCCTTTGTCGGGCGGCGCAGGGTTCCAATCGACGAAAGTGATGGCCAGATCGTGCGGCGTGGGTGGAAACACCTCGACGGCGAGCGCGTTGGGCTTGCCCGGAACCACGACGCCGGTGACGTCGAATTCGAAGACGCGCCAGGCGCCGGCCATTTGGTCCGCGCTTGAGATCCGATGGCCGTTGAGCCACACGTTGGCGCGAAAGTTGATGCCATCGAAATGGAGCTGGATTCGCTTGCCCTGGTAATCCGCCGGCGCGGTGAACTGGGTGCGATACCACCAGGACGAGCGAAATGGGCTACCGGGCGGCATGGCGATGTTGGAGAAGTTCTCGCCGATCGGGTAGGTGGTTCCCGGAATGGTGCGCAAGTTCATTCCGAACGTCGGGTCGGGAAAAACCTGATCGGCCACCAGCGCGGCCATCACGGTGGAGGGAACGGTGGCGCGGTAGGAGTGCCGTGGATGGAACGGCGCATTGGCCGAGACCTCGTCCTGAGTGTTGGAGTCGGCGGAGGGCTGGATATACCATCCGCTGTCGAGCATCAGCTTGGTATCGGCGGCGTGCAGGCAGGAGAGCAGAGCGGACAACAGAAGGATGCGATATTTCATGATTCCTCCTCGGCTGGGATCGAGAAATCCACCAAATCGCCGCGAAAGCCGCGGGTTTTCCAGGCGCCGAACGCGATGCCGGCCAGCATCCAGATGGCACCGGCGATCTGCGCGGTGCGGCTCAGGTTTAGCCATAGCAGCAGGCAGACCAGGAACCCGATCACGGGCGGTATCAGGTTGGCCAGTTTCTTTTCGCGCTCGCGCACATAGTAGCGCATCAGGGCCGCCAGGTTGACGCCCATGAACGCAATCAACGCGCCGAAGTTCAGCAACTCGGCGCCGAGGCCGAAATTGCGAATGATGAGCGCGCCCAGCAGCGCGAAAACGCCCACGAACAGCACGTTGTTGCGCGGGATGCGGCGCTTCGGCTCGATCGCCCCGAAAAACGATTTCGGCAGCGCGTTGCTGCGCCCCATGCCGAACAGCAGGCGCGCCGCCCCGAGCTGCGCTCCCATTCCGGAGCCGAAATTCGCCACCACCAGCGTGACGCCGACGATCGCCAGCAGCGGCCGCCAGGCGCGTCCCGCGGCGTAGACGAACGCGGTGGTCTCGTCCGGGAACGGTCGATTCGCCGGCCACAACAACTGTGCCGCATACACCTCCACTGCCGAAAGAATGCCGATTACCACGCACGTCAGCACCGTCGCCAGCAGGATATTCCGGCGTGGGTTCTCCGCTTCTTCCGACAGCGTGGAGATGCCGTCGAACCCGATGTAGGTGAGCACCGCGATGGAAGTGCCGCCGAGCACCGCGCCGGTCGAGAATGTCGCCGGATCGTAGAAGGGCCGGGTGAAGAAAGCGATTCCATCATGCGCGCCGCCGAAGATGCAGCGCGCGGCGGCGGCAAAGAAGATGACGATCACCGCGCCCATTCCGGCGGCAAGGCCGGCGTTGATCCGCGCCGAGGCACGAATGCCCAGCACGTTCAGCCAGGTGAACATCAGCGCGACCAGAAAGGCCCAGCCCCAGTACGGAATCGCGGGGGCGAATACGTGCGCCTGTTGGCTGATCCAGATGACGCAAATCATGGGATTGAGCATGTAGTCCATCACCATGCTCCAGCCGGTCACATAGCCCAGCGCCGGATTGATCTCCTGTCCGACGTAGGTGAAGGCCGAGCCGGCGCTCGGGTAGGCGCGCGCCATTCGGCCGTAGCTGATGGCGGTGAAGAGCATGGCCACCATGGCAATCAGAATGGTGGTGACTACGTGGCCGCGTCCGCGGTCGCTGAGCACGCCGAAGACCGACATCGGCGCGGTCGGCTGAATCACGATCACCCCGTAAAGGACGAGGTCCCAGAGAGTGAGCGCCCTGCGCAGCTTGGGCGCGGTAGTGGCGGTTTCAGGCATGTCCGTCTAGCATCTGTACGTGTCTCGATTTGCCTGCGCCGTGCCTGGACTCAACGGAAGCCGAGGACGGGATGCGGCGTGTACGGTTCCTCAAGAGAAGCAACTTCTTCCGGGGTCAGGCGCAGCGCGAGAGCGGCCGCAGCGTCCTCAAGATGATGCACTTTGGTGGCGCCGACAATGGGCGCGGTGATGCCCGGCTTGCTAAGCAGCCAAGCGAGCGCAAGCTGGGCGCGGGGAACGCCGCGCCGGCTGGAAAGTTCTCCCAAGCGGTCGACGACTTTACGGTCGGCCTCTTCAGTTTGCAGGTACATGCTCTTTCCAAATTGGTCCGTCTCATAGCGCTTGGTGGTTTCATGCCAGGGGCGGGTCAAGCGGCCGCGCGCGAGAGGGCTCCAGGGGATAACGCCAATGCCCTCCGACCGGCAGAGGGCCATCATCTCGCGCTCTTCTTCGCGATAGAGCAGATTGTAATGATTCTGCATGGAGACAAAACGCGTCCACCCGTGAAGGTCGGCGAGATAAAGCGCCTTGGCGAACTGCCATGCAAACATGGACGAGGCGCCGATATAGCGCGCCTTGCCCGATTTCACCAGGTCGTGCAGCGCCTCCAGGGTTTCCTCGATCGGCGTTTCGTAATCCCAGCGATGAGTCTGGTAGAGGTCCACGTAGTCGGTTCCCAGCCGGCGGAGGCTCTGGTCAAGCTCGTAGAAAATGGATTTCCGGGAGAGGCCCTGGCCATTGGGCTCGTCGCGCATGACGCCCTGGACCTTGGTGGCGATGACGACGGCCTCCCGGCGGGTATTTGCCTTCAGGAATCTGCCAAGCACTTCCTCGCTGGCGCCGTTTGAGTAAACGTTGGCTGTGTCGAAGAAATTGATTCCGAGATCGAGAGCCTGACGCAAGAAGGGCTGGCTTTCCTCTTCGTTAAGGGCCCAGGCGTGGCTGCCGGCTCGGAGGGAGCCTGTGGCCGGCGCGCCGAACGTCATACAGCCGAGACAGATGCGGGATACCTTGAGGCCGGTCTTGCCAAGGTTGACGTAATCCATCATTTCTCCAGTCGGTTGCGATTCGATAGCAGGACTCTCTTGGAGATTATCACGAGGAGAATCGGTCGATGCGCGATTGCCGGGGCAGCAGGGATCAGGGAAGCATGGCAAAATCCCGAACGATGGCGGGCGGTACGGTCTCTGGGAGCAGGGCGAGGGCCGACAGGATAATCCGCGTTTGCAGCTCGACATCGTTGGGAGCGCCGAGAGGATATCCGAAGGGAAAATCCACGAACAATGCGCGAGGCGGCGCCACTCGTTCCGTGATTTCGCGGCACAGCGTGATGGAGGCCGTGGGAATGCCGGCTTTCTCGATGATGCTCTGGATCAGTCCGACCGACTGATGGCACATCGGTCACACTGGCGTCAGCAGAACAGCATCCACGCCGTCTTCCACCAACATGCGGGCGACCTGCGGCGCGGTGGTGCCGATGAGACGGCCGGGCGCGGAGATCGAACCCATGAAGCTGAAATGACGCGGCGCAGCAGAGCCGATCACGCCCTCCTCCACCAGGGACTTCAGCCGGTCCAGCGGCAGAGCCAAATTCTTGTCCGAGGCAATTCCGTAGATGTCAAAGGCATCGCTTCGGTGGGCGATACCCAAGCTGCTCAAAGCTGTATCCGGGGCCAGCACGCGGTAGGAGGGGTCTCCTCCTCGGATGGAAGCGTCGAATGGGAGTTGGTCCGGCGTGAAATAGGCCGCGGTGGTGACCAGCGCTACGCGAGCCTCGTGCAGCGGCTTACTGAAGCGCGCGCCCGGCAGCCAGTCGACCCTACGGTAAGCGTACGCCTTCATGAAGACCTGGTACGTCAGCTTGAGATCGGAGAGTCTCGCCATGCAGTTCCTTCATTCGATAATATGCCGTCGCGCCATGATGAAGTCCCAGGCTGCTGCTGCGGGCGCGGCGATTCGCTCGAACCTCACCATGCCCGGGCGGCTATGCTATTGCGCGCCAAGCCGGGTGAGATCTTCGGGCCGGTCTACGTCGAACCACGCCGGCCCCAGCTCGACGCTGAGGCCGCAACTCGCCAGCGCCTTGACTGTGTCGCTACGCGTGGCGCCGGTAGACCATTGAACGCCTTCGAACATAGCCGGGGCGGTTTTGCCACATGAGATGGCATAGAACCCGCCATCGTCCACCGGGCCGAGGCACACATCGGCACGGGAGGCCAACAGAGCGCGGACGTACGCCGCCGGCAGCCCCGGCGAGTCGCTGCCGAGGACCATCGCCTTCGGCCGCCCCGCCGCGAGCGCTTGTTCAAGAGCCGCGCGAATCCGTGCTCCCAGTTGGCCGGCGCACTGCACCGACCGCGCCACGGGAAATTCACACCAGGCCTGCGTTGGCTCATCGGTGGAGAGTTCCACGTCCGCATCGCCGCGCAAGGATGACAGCATGACCAGCGTCTGGCGAACGAACGCGGAGTGAAGATCGGCCGCCCGTTGTGGGTCGACTCCCAGCCGCGTCTTCACGCGCCCTGGCGCCGGCGCTTTCGCAAACAGAACAATCAAGGGCAGCAAATCCAGATTTTATGCCGAACGGGCCTCAAGATGGGAGTCTAAGATGGCGCTGTGAAACGATTGTCACCTCACATGGCGATAAAGCCGAGCCAGACGGTGGGGAGGCACGCCCAACAAATACAGTGTTTGGATCAAGAACCAGCTCCACAACGTAAGGAAGAGGCCGGCGTTGCGCCATCGGCGGCTGGAAACCCAAATGGGGCATTCGAGCAAAGCCAGCCTGCCGGCTTTCGACAGCCGCCGCGCAAAATCGTAATCTTCCATAACCGGCCACAAGCGGTACCCGCCGAGTTTTTCGAAAACGGACCGCCGGCAGAAGATGCCGGAATCGCCGTAGAATATTTGCCACTTGCGACGCCAGTAGTTGATACGTGTGAAGGTGCGGGCTGCCCAGTCGTCTCCGTCGTACCGAATGTCGAAGTTGCCGCCCACAATGGCGGCATCCTCCATGACGTAGCGGATCTGGTCGAGCGCACCGTCCGCAAGCCGCACATCGGCGTGAAGAAACAGCAACGTCTGGCCGGAAGCGGCCGCCGCCCCCGCGTTCATCTGCGCCGCGCGCCCGGTGGCACTGCGGACGAGAAGGGCCCGTTGCGCAACTAGTTCCGCTGTCCGGTCGGTCGATCCGCCATCCGCCACGATGACCTCCGCATCCTTCTGTCCATCCAGGTTGTCCAGCAAGCCTCCGATGGCGGCCTCCTCGTTGTAAACGGGAATGACGATTGATATGGTCGGGGACGAAGGCATCGAAACAGAACAAATCAGGTTATCAGGATGTTCAGGCCGCTGAGGCTGCGGGATGGCAGTGGTACACTCCTATGGATTTAAGAACGATGAGGCAGCAACATCCTGACGGACTCGAATTGGTGAACCTGCTGGGAGAAGAGCGCGGTTTCGTCGAGCCCAAGCGCCTCGGGAGCCGGCCGGTCCTGGAAGACCTCTGGGTGATGCAAGGCACTCTTTGCGACCTGCGCTGCAAGCACTGCTACACGGCGTCGTCTCCGGCGAACCATCGGCTGCAACAGATCGCCTTCGCCGAACTCGCTCCGCACCTGGAAGATGCGGCACGTTTCGGCGCGCAGAAGATCTACTTCACGGGCGGAGAAGTCTTTGTCAACGAGGAGGTGCTGAGCGGGCGGGCGGCGCTCAACGACGAACTGCTGAAAAGCCTCGCTTTCGCTCTCGAAATCGCGCCGGTCGAAGTGCTCACGAACGGGCGCTTGTATATCAGGAACCACTTCGAGGCCCTGCGGCGCCTGCATGAGCGCCACGGCGACCGGTTGACGCTGCGCATCACGCTGGAGAGTCCGGACGCGCAGCAGCACGATGCCATCCGCGGGAGGGGGACGTTCGCTCTGACAACGGAAACCATGCGGCTGCTGGCCGAGATGGGTTTCGCGCCCGTGATTGCGGCTGAACGGCCGCTTCTGGATGGGCGAAGCGATGCGCAGATACGGGAAAGTTACCGGTCTCTGTTTCCCGGCGCCACCGTTGAAGTCAGCCTGATCGAGAACATGCTCGAAATGGGCCATCAGCTCACAACTCTCGCGCGGCGCGGTGAGCCGCCGCATGCGGATGTATTTGTGACGACGAACTGTTTTGCGGCGCTCGGCAAATCCCCGGAGTCGCTGATGTGCCACTTCAGCCGCTCGATTCAGAAGATCGATGGCGAGCTCCGCTACTACCCGTGTCCTGTCATTTACGACGATCCGCGATTCGAGATGGGAGCGACGCTGGCAGAGTCCCTGCGGCGCGTCTACATCGCGCACAAGAATTGCTACGACTATTGCCTGAAAGGCCGTGGGGCGACTTGCCGTACGCAAGTTGTATGATCTTCCCCATCGATTGGGGCGCGACGGGCCCGGCGTGGTTCATTCATCCATCGGCCGCCAGTCCGGATATCCGCGGCCCAGGAAGCGGGTATTCCGCGCGATGAGCCAATCGACCCCGGTTTGCTGCGTATAGAGACAAGCAGGCGAAACCGGTGGCACACCGGTTCGCGAAGCGCCGGGTGGGTTCTGCCCCGGCGCCGTTCCTGGCCGCCGCCGTGTGGGTCGCCAGTGAGTTGCTCGGAGGACGGCAAGCCGGCGTGGCTAGCTCATGAAGCCAGCCCACGCCGACTTGCCGAGCACGTAGACCGCCCAGGGAAGCACCACCGCGAAGAGCGCGCCCCCGAACGATAACTTCTTACCCGCCGCCGCCTTCAGACCGATGGCCATCAGCAGAATCGTCCAGAAAGAGAACAGGTCGAGCGATGTGGCCAGCGAGTAGAGGAACTTCGAGCCTGAGTTCGGGTCCATGAACGCCCCGGGGTTGAACGCCAGCGCGTTTTGGACATTGACCTCGTCCGGGTTCTTCAAAAAAAGCACCACAATCGTCAGGACAGCCGAAATCAGCCCGGTCAGGCTCGCATAACACACCACCGCGAAAACCTGCTTGAAGCGGATTCCCGCGGAAAGAATCCCCGACGCCACGCCTGACAGGACGCCGGCGATGATCAGGTAGATCACTGGCACAAAAACGACGACGGCGTAGGCCATGATGGACGCGAATTTGATGCCCATCGAGACCGCCTGCTCGCGTTGCTCCGGCGTCATCTGCTGAGCCCGCGAACTGGCTTCCATGCCGTGCCGCACGATGCGCTCCCAGCCAATTTGGTGCCCCATGGTCATGGTCACAGCCAGGGCGGCGATCATGAGCAGCACTACCGGCACGACCCAGGTGGGCCGTGTCGCGATATCTTCGAAGGTTTTCTTGGGGTCGAAAAAGACCCCGGTGATTCGCGAGAATTCGCCCATTCCCGCCGGGGCCGGCTCGACGGCCGGGGAGTTTTCGGGTGTCATAATCTTTGGTGATTGTACGCCATTTGAGCCAATTTGTTCCATGGAACATTCGGGCTCGCCGTTGCGTAAGCCGAAATCGAGGATTTCCATGCGCGCTTTGCTCGTTCCGCCCCTGCTGGCAGCCCTGTTTACGCTGGCCGGCTGCGATATCGACGATTTCGATGGCGGCTGGCAACACTTCAGCCGCGATTTTCACTACAGTTACCCCTGTGCTCCGGGCAGCCGGGTCTCGGTCGAGACGTTTAACGGCTCGGTCGACGTTTCGAGTTGGGATGAGAATAGCATCGAGATCAGTGGCACCAAGTACGGCCCAACGCAGACCGCCGCCGATAGCTTGCGGATCGATATCGACCGCTCCGCCGGGGCTGTCGCCATCCGTGCCGTCCGCCCGGTCGAGCGGCGCAACAACCAGGGGGCGCGGTTCGCCATCAAGGTGCCGCGCACGGTGGTGCTGGAGCGCATCACGGCCAGCAACGGCGCCATCCACACCGAAGACGGCGTCGGGCCGTCCCATTTCCGCACCAGCAACGGTTCCGTGCGGGTGGAGGGACTTCACGGCCGGCTGGACGCGGAGACCTCGAACGGCCCAATCGACCTGGTGAATGCGGATGGCGACGCCCTGCTCCGAACCTCAAACGGCCACGTGGATGTCCGGCAACTGCGCGGCTCGCTCGACGCCACCACCAGCAACAGCGCGATCGACGCCCAGATGGATCGCTCGCCGGGCGACATCCGTGCCACCACGAATAACGGCTCGATCAATCTCGACCTGCCTCCGGACTTCGCCGCTGGGATTCGCGCCCACACATCCAACAGCTCGATCACGGTTCACCTGGCGTCCAGCACCAACGCTCACGTGATTGCCTCCACCAACAATGATTCGATTAGCTCCGAGTTCGAGATGACGGTGCGAGGCGAAATCAGCAAGACTCACCTGGAGGGCGACATCGGGAAGGGCGGACCGCTGGTCGATCTCGATACTTCCAACGGCGGCATACGCATTTTGAAGGGAGCCAGGTAGCGGACGCTCCCTGGCTCAACAGCATGGCCGCTGTGAACCCGGCGGCGGTTTCCATGCGCCGGATCCTGGCGAGGGGTCGCACCCCCGGGGGCCAGGCCGGTCTCGATTTCTGGTTCCGGCGAGGCTCGTCAGTGAACAAACGTGCTTGCCTCAGAGTTGGCTGATGATGATGCGGTGGACCTTGATCAGCAGGTCGACCTCCTGACGCGGGACTTCGAGGAGCGAGGCGATGCGTTCGGGGGGATCCCCACGACGATGCATGCGCAGGACTTGCGCCCGTTTGTTCAGGTTCAAGGCCGCTCTGCCGGCGTCCGGCGGGGCTTCGGCCGGCTGAGTGCGGAGGGCCTCAGCCTGTTGCTCCAGGCCTTCGACTCGGGCCGCTAGGGCTTCCAGGCCGATTTGGAGACTCGCTCCCGCAGCGGCCGTCCGGCGCGTTGTGCCGATCGCCAGGCGTGCTAACAACAGAGCCGTCCCGCCGCACACGAGGGCCACCAGAAAGGCAGCCGAGAACACGATGAGGCAGAGGTTCATGGAATGCTCCGCAAGCGTTCGTTGCGGCTGGCGATTTCCTGGATTCTCACACCATAGTTGCCTTCCACCACCACCACTTCACCGCGCGCGATCAGGTGCTGGTTGACACGCACTTCCACGGGGTCATTCACGTCGCGGTCCAGTTCCACGATTGACCCGGTGGAGAGCTTCAGAACCTCCTTCATGGGGAGGTGCGTTCTGCCGAACGAAATGCTGACTGGAAGGTCGACGTCAAGTAGCAGGCCGATGGTCCGCGAGTTCAGAGCCAGTTGGCCGGCATCGCTCCACGATTCGACCGGCGCCGGTTCGGCACGGGCTATCTCACCAGGAGGTGGCGCCGTGAGCAGGGATTGCAGGTCTTGGCTAAGCGCCACCAGCAAGGGCGGTCGCGCACTATCCGCGAACGTGAGCGAGACCGAGGCCCACTCGGTCGCCTCCGGTGCCGCTTCGCGCACCGCACCGGGGCCGCAGGTGATCTCCCGGCCCAGCAGGCCACTGATCGATCTGGCCATGGCCGACAGGGACTGCCCCACAATCTCGAACCAGGTGTTTTGGGCCTCGCTCGAGGCCACGGTATCAAGGCCAGCGGCTTTGAGGGTCAGCGTACCGACGCGCTCCCAGGTGGGCTGCGGAGAACCGATCCAGACGACGGCGCCAGCCGCCGCCGAGAAGGGATGTTCCCACCAGAGGTAAGGGTATTCCCCGGACGCAACTTCAGCAGCAGCCCCACTGACCGCCTGCCAGGCGACTTGCGGCCGCTGGTCGGTCATGGAACCTAATACCTGCGCCAGGGATTCGGCCCACTGATTGAGAACGCCGGCGACTCTGGCGTTCGCATCGAAAGTGTTGGTTCGAGTATTGCCGGCTGGGCTCATACCGTCATCACCCCTCTGGTGACCGGCCACTGCGCGGCCAGATGGCTCCGCAACCGCAGAATCGCCTGCGACTTGAGCTGCGAGATGCGCGATTCGTGAAGGTTGACCACCTGTGCGATTTCGCGTAGCGTGAGCTCCTCATTGAAATAGAGACTGAGCACCGTCCGCTCAATCTCGGGAATCCCATCAATTCCCGCCGCCAGCAGCCGTCCCAGTTCGGCGCGCTCGAGGAGGCTGGATGGCGAGTTGTCCTGCCCGTCGGGGATGTAGCGCAACAGGTCGCCGGAGCTTTCGCCGGAGACATACTCGAGGCTGGCGACGTTCAAGCCGCGCGTTTCCACTAGCCACTCGTGGTATTCGTCGAGGGCAATGCCGAGCTCGAGGGCGATTTCCTCTTCGGTGGGACTGCGCTGGAGACGCTGCTCGGCCTGGCTCACGGCGGTTTCGATCTGTTTGGCTTTGCGGCGTTTCTGCCGCGGCGCCCAATCCAGGCCGCGCAAGCTGTCGAGAATGGCGCCGCGAATCTTGTATTCGGCGTATGTTTTCAGCTTCACGTTGAAACGGGGATCGAAATTGTCAATCGCTGAGATCAGGCCCAAGACCCCAGTCGAGACCAGATCTTCCAGGCTGATGTTTTCGGGCAGCCGCTCCTGAATCCGCCGCGCAATCAGGCGCACTTGGGGCATGTGCTGCAGAATCAGCCGTTCGCGTTCCTCTTCGCTGATCGCCTCGGGGGCTGCGTGGGAGTACATAGGCGTTGCCTCTTGCACCGCGCTTCTCAGGCCGCCGACGCGACCTGGCTGGCTGGCGCGCCGAGCAGGCCCTCCGTCAGCCGGTCCCATGTGACGGCTTCCAGATCTTCAGGAATTCGCTGGCCATTGGCAAAGAAGGACAGCGGTTTCGCCGTGCGCACCGCTTCGTTGAAGATCGGGCCCAGAGACTCGGTTTCGTCCAACCTGGTAAACAGCAGGCGTTGCGGTCGGAAAACCTCGAATCGGTCCACCATGCGGGTTACATCGGCGGCTTTCATCGAGGACGATAGGACCAACTGGGTGTCGATGTCGCCGCGGGACGAAAGAAAATGTGCCAACCCGCAGTCGGCCTCCATATCGGCTGGGCCGAACCCCGGCGTATCGATCAGAATCAGGGCCTTACTGCGGTTCGCTTCGATGGCCTGGGCCAGGGCACCGACGGTCTCGAGCACCTGGATACCGACCCCCAGGATGGCCGCGAAGGATCGCAACTGAGCCGCGGCGGCGATGCGGAACGTGTCGACGGACAAAAGCAGCAGCGGGCGCCGGCTGGCGAGACCGTACTGCACAGCCAGCTTTACCAGCGTCGTGGTCTTGCCCGATCCAGCCGGCCCGACCAGTGCCGCTATGCGGGGCGCGGATTCGCCGCGGCCCAGGCTGGGCTCGACGCTGAAGCGGGACCGGACCTCCTCCACCAGGGCCTGGCGCCACGTCAATTCCTCCCCGCTCTGCTGCGCCACCCTAGGGATCATCGCGCGCGGCGCCGAGAGCCGCGCTTCTGCCGCTTCGACGATCTCGCGAGCCAGACTGGGCACCACTTCCTGGGCGGCGAGCGCGGCGTAGGCCTCCGAAGCATTGGGCGATACCCCGCTCCAGCGGGCGGGCGCGAACGCCGACCGCACCAGAGCGCTCCGCATACGTTCCAGCTCTTGTTTGAGACTCGCCACATCCGTCGCCAGGCGATCGTCGCCGTTTCCAGTTCGCGGCGGCACTGGCGTGGCGGGGCCTCCCGCCGCCTGGGCCACATTTTCGGCCGCGAAAACGACTTCGTATTCGCCCAGGTGGCGGGCCTCGGGCGGAGCCTTGCGGCTGTTCACCAGCATCGCCTCCGGCCCCAGTTCCTGACGCGCCTGTGCGATGGCGTCTTCCACGGCGGCAGCGAAATAGGACTTGATCCTCATCCGAATACTCCTCGTCCGGTGGGCGCGGAAACTCGCCGGACATGAGGTTAATCGGCGGTACGGGAGTTTTTCAGTAGGTCGGGACTATCAGATATTTCCTAGCGATTGCACGCGAACTCCAGGAGGAATCTCGTTGTGTGCCAAGAAGAGGAGGTTGGGAATGGTGGGTTCGGTGATCTGCCGCAGGAAGGCGCGGGCTCCGGTGGAGGTGATGGCTACAACCGCGGTCTCCGGCGCCATCACCCGGGCCGAGATGCGATTCAAAATGTCACGCGCCGCTTGCGGCGCTAGCGTCAAATGGCTGGTTTGCTCGCCGTGCTCCACGGCGTTCTCGACGGTTTGCTCGATGGAGGGATCGAGGAACCAGGCAGGCAGTTCGCCGGCGCGGTTCAAGTAGGGCTTGACCACCGAACGGCGAATGGTCTGGCGCGCATATTCGGTCAGCAAGGTGGTATTACGCGTGGCGGCGCCGGCCTCGCCGAGCGCCTCCAGAATGGAAACCGCGTCGCGAATCGAGACCCGCTCGCGCAATAGGTTTTGCAGCACGCGTTGCACTGCGGCCAGCGGCAGCACCTTGGGCACCAGATCTTCCACCACCTTGGGGTTGTCGATAGCTACCCGGTCGAGCAGACGCTTGGCGTCCTGGCGCGAAAACAGCTCGTATGCGTGGCGGCGAATCAGTTCGGCAAGATGCGTGCCCAGCACGCTCACGCCGTCCACTACCGTATACCCCGATTGCCGCGCCCGTTCCGCGCGCTCCAGGGGAATCCAAAAGGCGCTGATGCCGAAAGCGGGCTCGCGCGTGGGCTGGCCGTCGAGGGCGGCGTCGATTTGCGCCCCGGGTATGGCAAGCTCCTTGCCTTGCGGCAGCTCATAACGGGCGACTTCGACCCCTTTCATCGAGATGACGTATTCCCGGCTGCGCAATGACAGGTTGTCGGTGACGCGGACCGGCGGCAGCAGGTAGCCCAAGTCGCCCGCCAACTGCTTGCGGATCGCGGAGATGCGGCGCAGTAAGGGCGATTCCTGCGCGCCCTCGACCAGGTTCACCAGGCCCAGTCCAACCTCGATTGCCAGCGGCTCGACACGCAGCAGCGCTTCGGGATGGTCCTTCGCCGCAACCGGTTTGGCCTCCTTAACGGAGTCGCGCGTCAGCAGGGTTTCCTTTTGATGCATCTTCCAGCCGATGGCTCCGGCGCCGCCGCCTAAGGCCAGAAATGGCAGCATGGGCATCCCGGGCAGCGCGGCCATCGCCAATAGCACGCCTCCAGCCAGCAGCAGCGGCTGCGATTTGCCGAAAATCTGCCGGTGAAACTCCACCCCGACCCGCGCGTCCGAGCTGGCCCGGGTTACAATCAGGCCGCCGGAGATGGAGATCATCAGGGCGGGAATCACCGTGACCAGACCATCGCCGATGGTCAAAACGGTGTAGGTTTCGAGGGCCTTTTGAAAATCCATTCCGTGCTGGAAGACGCCGATCAAAAAGCCGGCCACGATGTTGATGCCGGTGATCAGAATGCTAGCCACCGCGTCACGCTGGGTAAACCGCGAAGCGCCGTCCATCGCGCCGTAGAACTCGGCTTCGGTGGCGAGTTGTTTGCGCCGGCGCTTGGCCTCGGATTCGTCAATCAGGCCGGAGTTGAGGTCCGAATCGATCGACATCTGCTTGCCCGGCAGCGCATCCAAGGTGAAGCGCGCCGTCACCTCGGAAATGCGCACCGCGCCATGGTTGATCACCACGTACTGGATGGCGATCAGCACCAGGAAGATCACTGCGCCGATGATGTAGTTGCCGCCCACCACAAAGCTGCCGAAGGCGCCGATCACCCGGCCGGCCGCGGTGGTGCCGGTGTTGCCGTTGAGTAGGATCAGACGAGCCGAGGAGATATTCAGCGACAGGCGATAGAGCGTCAGCAGTAACAGCGTGGTGGGAAAGGAGCTGAACTCGACCGGGCGAACCAGGTAGAGCGAGACCATCAGCACGGTTACCGACAGCAGAATATCGGCAACCACCAAAAAGTCCAGCACGAACCCGGGCAGGGGCGTAATTAGCGCCACGATGATGGCCAGCACCGCGAGCGGCAAAGCCATCTGGCGGAGCGAGTCCAGCGGCAAGCTGCCGAACCATCCGGACAGCGTCGGCGCAGATATCGCCTTGGCGGGTGTCATGGCCTTAACCGGGAAGCCTCCCGTTCATGAGTTTGAAGATGTACGCAAGTATCTCCGCCACGGCGCGGTAGAGCTCTGGCGGGATTTCCTGGCCGACGTCGACCGAGTGATACAGCGCCTGCGCCAGTGGTGGATTCTCGACAATCGGCACTTCGTGCTCGATGGCTTTTTGCCGGATACGCAGGGCCAGGTAGTTCTTGCCTTTGGCCACCACCAGCGGCGCGGACATGGTCGCGGTCTGATAGCGAAGGGCGACCGCGAAGTGGGTAGGGTTGACGACCACGGCGGTGGCCGTCGAAACATCCTTCATCATCCGTCGCCGCGCACGCTCGCGTTGCAACCGGCGGATGCGAGCTTTCATTTGCGGATTGCCCTCGATATCCTTCAGCTCCTCTTTGATATCCTGCTTGCTCATGCGCAGGTCGCGGCGGTAGCGGCGCATCTGGCGGAGCAGGTCGGCTGCTCCGAATACTAGGAACGCAGCCGCCGCTTTCCAGAACAGACCCATCAGCGTGGCGCCCAGGAATTGCCAGCCGACCTCCACCCCGGCCAGCGGCAGAATCAGCAAGGCCTCCAGTTTGTCCCGCGCCACGACGTAGACCGCCCAAAGAAACAGCGGCAGCAAGACCGCAGCCTCTATCAGCGCCCCGGCATTCTGCCGTGGCAGGTCGCGCAGCCGGCTCATGGGGTTGAGGCGCTCCGGATCGGGCGCCAGCCTCTTCAAACTGAGTCCGAACCGTGTAGTCATCAGCCGCAGCCCTAGGGTGGCGAGCACCACCGCCAGGCCGCCGAGCAACAAAGGCAACAGGTTGTGCCAGAAAAGCTGGTACGCTGTGTGGATCAAACCCTCTGGCCCCAGTTCGCCCTGAAACCCGAGTTTCAGCAAGGCGCGCATGGTCACGCGGAACTGGCTCAACCAGGCGCCCCCGCCGACGCCCGCCAGCAGCAAGAACACCATGAACTGCAAGGCCGACACAAACTCGCGCGCGGAGGGAAACTGACCTTCCTCGCGCGCCTTCTTGACGCGGCGCTCGGTCGGCTGTTCGGTTTTGCCGCTGCGGTCGGCCATCGGCGTTCATAGCCCCATCACCCGTTGCGCCACGCGCCACGCCCCCAGGCCGAACTGCGCCAACACTCGGGGATAGATCGCCATCACCGCCGCCAGGACAAATAGCGCGGTGAGCATTTTAGCTGGAAAAGCCAGCGACAGAAGTTGTAACTGCGCGTTCAGGCGGCCCATCAGCGCCAGCGCGACGTCCACCATTACCAGCAGCGCAACCACCGGCAGCGCCAGCCGTGTTCCGGCGGCCAGCAGGCTTCCGGTCAGCCGGATGAATGCTTCCGCCGAGGCGAGTTGAAACACATAGGCTCCTGGCGGAATTCTCTCCAGGCTGACCGAGAACAAGCGAAGTACCTGACCATCCATGCCCAGGGCGAAGAACAGCATCCCCGCCAACAGTTGCGCCACAATCAGCAGAATGCCGGAATCGGCCTGGGTGTTCGGGTCCACCGTCTGGGCGTAGCCGTATCCAGCGGGCATACCCAGCATCTGGGCGGCGAAGGTGGCCACTTCCAGCACTGTCGCGGCCGCCAGGCCGATGGCGACTCCGATGGCTGCTTCGGCCATCGCCCAAGCGACCAGGGTTCCCGCGCCGGCGCCGACTCCGTCCAGGTGAGGCCAGCGCGGCGCCAACGCCAGCGTGAAGGCTAGCGAAAATGCAGCACGGGCCATTCCCGGCGTGCCGTTGAAACCCGGCAGCGGCACAAATGCCATGGCGCCCGAAACTCTCGCCAGCACGAGCAGGAATCCCAGCACCGTGCCCGCTGAAATGGTGAGCTTAGCGGGCATACCGGCCCAGATCGCCCCACAGCGTCACGGTATACGCCACCGATTTCTGGATAAGCCACGGCATCAACAGTAACAGCGACACAAGAAACGCGATCAGCCGGGGGATCGTGCTGAAGGCGTTGTCTTGCATTGAGGTGGCGATCTGCACCAAACTGATGCCGACGCCGGCCGCAAACCCGATCGCCAGCAGCGGCGCGGCCAGCCAGAACGCCGTCAACAGCGTCTGCCGGATGATGTCCACCACCAGATTCGGCGTCACTGGTAAAAACTCCTCATCAGCGATCCGACCACCAGGTTCCAGCCATCCACCAGCACGAAGAGCAGGATCTTGAAAGGCGCTGAAATCATTACCGGCGGCAGTTGCACCATGCCGACCGAGAGCGTCACCGAGGCCACCACCAGATCAATCACCAGGAACGGCAAGAAAAGCACGGCGCCGATCTGAAAACCGGTCTTCAGCTCGGAGAGGATATAGGCGGGGATCAGGATCTTGAGATCGAGATCGGCCCGGCTGCGCGGGGCCGGGGCGTGCGCCAGCTCGAGGAACAGGCGGATATCTTTTTCGCGCGCGAAGCGCGCCAGAAACTGGCGCAGCGGCTGGGCGGCCTCCGTCATCGCCTGCTCGGTGGTCAGCTTGCCGTTCTCCATCGGTTCCCAGCCGCGGTGGTACATGTCGGCAGCCACGGGTTGCATGATCAGGATCGTAAGAAACAGCGCCAGCCCCAGCAAAACCTGGTTGGACGGCGTATTCTGGGTGCCCAGCGCCTGCCGCAGGAAGTGCAGCACCACGGTAATTCTCAGGAAAGGCGTGATGGACATCACGGCGGCGGGCAGCAGCGTCATCAGCGTGAGCAGGATGACAACTTGCATGGGCACGCTGAGCGCGTTCTTTCCCGACGATATGCCGAATAGCGAAAGAGGTTCTGGGGCTGCGCCGAATGCCGGTGCGGCTAGCAGGCAAACCGCCAGTCCGCATGCCTTCATCGTGCTGCCTGCTCTCCGCCTGCCCCAGCCGCCGTGGGACGGCGTTCGATGAGCCGGCAGCCGCCCGGCGAGGCGGCCAGCAGCAGCATCGTCTCGCCCAGCCGCACCAGGTGGAGTGAATGTTGCGGTCCGAGCGGCAGCCGCTCGACCAGCTCCAGCTTGCGGCGCGAGCGCTTCCGGCCGACTGCCAGGGTCGCCATGCCGCGGTGCCGGAGCCACCAGAGCGTAACTCCGAGCAAGCTCAAAACAGCGGCCACCGCTGCCATTTGCCCGATCACATCCATCTCGAGTTATCCTCGCGTTTCAGTCTTCACGGAAATCGGTGATGCGCACGCCCAGCGTGCTTTCGATCACCACGATCTCACCGGAGCCGCATAGCACGCCGCCGATGTAGATATCGATGTTCTCGCCCGCCGACCGCACCGTTTCGATCACGCTGCCCTGCTCCAGGCGCAGGATCTCGCGCGCCGTCATGATGCGGCGGTCGAGCTCGATTTCGATCTCCACCGGGATCTCTCCCAGAGGAGCGATTTCCTCTTGAGGATTCATCGGCGGACTAGTGAATTAAGTTGATAGTGTCCTGGCTTAATTGATCGGCGGTAGTCACCACGTGGGCGTTGGCTTCATAGGCCCGCTGGTACACGATCAAGCTGGTGAACTCGGAGGCGATGTCCACGGTCGAAGCCTCGATCGATCCGCCCACGATGGTGCCGCGTCCGCCCGTGCCCGGGGTTCCGATCGCCGGATTGGCGGTTAAGGAACTGAGCTGCAAGTCGTTGTTGCCGCTCGCGATCAGTGTGTCCGGATTGCGGATGGAAGCCATCGCGACCTGTCCCACCACCACCTGCGTGCCGTCGGTGTATTCGGCCAGAATCTGGCCGCCGTCCCCCATGCCGACCTGGTCCAGTTGCACCGCTGCCGACCCGTTTTGGGAGGTGGCGGAGAAAGCCGAAGGCTGGCCGAACTGCGTGATGGTCGGGCTGCCATCGCTGTTGTAGGGATTCCAACTGATATTCATGTCCGCTGCCCCGTCCGCCAGGCCGGTGATACCGAAGGTGATCGGGCTCCCAGAGGCCGGAGAGGTAAGGTTGCCATTGCTGTCGAAGCTGAGCGTGCCGCTGGCGCCGGAAATGTCAAATGGCGTGCCCGCAGTGCCTCCGCTGACGTCCGAGCCCGGTATCGTCACCTGGTAGCTCCAGGTGTTGCCGCCGGTGTTTTGAAAGTTGAGGGTCAGGGTGTGGGAGTCGCCCAGACTGTCGTAGACCGTGATCGGCATCGAAAAGTCCGAAGTGGCGTCGGCCGCGGCCGACGCATTCAGGTTGAGTTCCGCCGTGATCTGGCTGGTGGCGACCGGTGGTTTGAGCGCCCCCACCGGAACCACAATGTTGCCCACTGGCCCGTTGGTGTCCACCTGGCCGGTAGTGGGGTCGACCGTGGTCCAGCCCTGCACGAAATCGCCCGAGGCCGTGGTCAGATTACCCGATTTGTCGGTCTGGAAGTTGCCGGCGCGGGTATACAGCGTGTTGCCCGCGCTGTTCTGGACGATGAAGAAACCGTCACCCTGGATGGCGGCATCGAGCAGGCCGCCCGAGGTCTGGATGGCGCCCTGCTGGCTGTATTCGGCCAATGTGACCGGCTGCGCCACGCCGAAGCCCACTTGGGTGGTTCCGAGGCCTGCCCCTAACGATTGGGTTACCAGGTCGCTGAAGCACAGCTCGGTGGCCTTATAGCCAGGCGTGTTCAGGTTGGCCAGATCGTTGCCCACCACGTCAATCGCGGTGGAATTCGCGTTGAGCGCGGAAAGTGCGGTAGAAAAGGAAGTAAACATTGGGTCTCCTGTTACGAATTAGTGGTGCCGCTGGTGTTGCTGTTGCTGTTGGTGTTGCCGGCGCCCACCAGTGTGTTGAGGTCCTGCAGGATGGAGGCGACATCCGATCCGGTGCTGATGGACGTGTCCAACTGCTGGAATTCCGCCAACTGGGTGACAAAGGTGGTTCCGTCTACCGGGTTGAGCGGGTCCTGATTTTCAAGCTGGGCTACAAGAAGCTGCAGAAACATGTTCTGATCCGAAGCGGCGCTGGCGCTCGCGCTTGTGCTCGCGCTGCCGGTCGAGGGTGACGAAGTGGTGGTGCCTGTTGGTGCCATGTGGTTCTCCTTACGTTGTTTGTGCCGGGGGCGGCGTATTCGCCACTTCCTGGGCAATCATTGTGTCGATCTGCGATTCCGAAAAGCCGAAGCTGTAGAAGGACGCCACCAGGCCGGGATTGATGAGCGCACCGTTGGGCATCTGCACCATATAGTTCGGTTGCTGCTGCACGAACGGGTCGCTCGCCGGCTGGGTGAATACATTTTCGGTCACCACCGTGCCGCCCAGCATCTGCGCCACGGTTTGGGCGGTGCTTTCGGTGGCGAAGTAGATCGGGTTGTACTCGAAGGTGGTGCCATCGGGATTGAGTCCGATGGGATCGCTCATCCACACGTTCGGTCCAAAGACGGATTGTGCCGTGGGAGGGGTAGCCGCCTTCGCGGCGCTCGCGGCGCTCGCAGCCGCAGCCTCCGCTGCAGCCTCAGCCGTAGCCATAGGGTCCGCGGGATTATAGGAGCTGCCGCCAAAGAGTAATTCGAAATCGGAAAGGCCGCTGGAGGCGGCCGTCGAAGAGGACGCGGCACCTGCGCCGGTGGCTGTGGCCGCCAGGGAAGCCGCGGCGGAAGTTGCCGCCGTCCGCCTCCCGGCCGCTGTGATAATTTCCGCGGCCGGCCTCTCGGCCACCGCACTGCGCGCCAGCAACGAGTCGAAACTGGAGGTGAGCTGCGCCTCTGTGTCCGCCGCTGCCGCCTTCGCAGCCGCGGAACCGCCTGCTGTGCTGCCCGCCGCCAGCCGCCGCAGGGACGCTGCCGGCATCGTCGGCAAAACGTTAGCTATTGAAGTGACGTGTAAAGCCATGAGAATTCCTTGGATTCCGGTTGACGTTGATTCTGCCGCTTTTCCTGCGGCTGGCCATCCCGCGGATCGCGTCCGCCGCCTTCTTGCCGCGACTGGTTTTGGGACGACTCGAAACCGGCGCTGGCGGCGGGCTCCGCCATCCTGATGCGCGCGGCCGCGGCCGCCGGAGCGTCGTGCCAGGTTTCAGCCCGCAAGCCGGTTTGCTCCAACCTGGCGGTGAGGGCAGGCAGGTCGTCGCGCAAGGCGCCGGCCAGATGGCTGTCGGGGGTGCGCACGTCCACCTGGACGGATCCGGCACGCTCCACCAGGCGCACATTGACCCGGGCATCGGCATCGCGCAATTCGAGTTGGATTTCCCGCGCTGCGCCTCCGGCCGCGGGTTTGGCTGCGGAAGCCGGCTCGGCCGCGCTCTCGGCCGATAGATCTGGCGCCGGCGTCGCGGCGGGCTGCTCCAGATTCGTGCCTTCGGGTGCCGCCACGGCAAGTGCACTCGCGGAGGCCGGTGCGACCATGGACAGACCGTGGGCGACCGGCCCGGTTTGGGTCGCGCCGGCCTGATCGGGCTGGGCCGCCACCACGAGACCGGGAGCCTGATCGCGCGTGGAGCGGGAATCAGAACGACCGTTGCTCAAGCCGCCGCTGGCCGCGGGCGAGGGACGCTGGGCGCTGCTGTCGCCTGCCGCCAGCGGCTTCCGGTAGGCAAGCTGCGGGTCGGATGCAGTCGCCGGAACCAGCACCGCCTGGAAAGCCAGCGCCCCCTGTTGCGCTACGGTATCGCTGGCGGGCTGGCCCGAGCCGTCGGACGCGTTGGCATTGTCGGCAGCGAGATCGCTACCATTGTTGTTGGCGCGATCCGCCTCGGAGCTTTGGCGCCCGCTCCCGGCAACCAACCGCGCGAAGGCGGCGGTGGCGGAGTCGGTACCTTGGACTCCGATGGCGTATGCCATCTGTGCCGCCGCAACCGGGTCCGCTGCGCCTGGCTGCGGCGATTGATTCTGCTGTGTGTTCCCGTCTGGCGTGACCGGCTTCCATCCGGCCGCGGTGCTGAGCGCCCCCGTCGCCGGACTGGTGCCGGCGGTTGGAGCAGCCGGGGACATCCGGCTGAGGGCAACGGCAGCCACCGGCTCGCCGCGGCCGGCATGGGCGCCAGCAGCTCTCGTAGCGCTGACGGCCGCGCCCGCGATTGCCGGCGGACGAGGCGTCTGCAACGCCTGTTCTGCCAGCGCGGTGATGCTCGGTCCGGGGCCAGGCGCCGGTTCAGGCTGAGTGGCTGACGCCCCAATTGCCTCTGGGACCGGGCTCGAGGGCTGTTGGCCGTCCGCCGGCGGGGAGTCGGTGTGCGCCGAGGCCGCTGCGAGTTCTAAGGCCTGGTGCGGGTTTAGCGGGAAGTCGCTGCCCAACCTGGGCGCTCGGCTAGCAGCCCATGCCGGCCCGATTTCGGCCGCGCCGCCGGAAGCCGTGACGCGCTCGGTAGCACGAACCGGCGCCGCATCGCCACTGGCGCCCACCGCGATCCGGCCGGCTTCGCCATCGCCGCCGGTGTCGCTGGTCTCTGAGATGGGGTAACCGGATGGGACAGCCAAGGGAGGTTTGAGGCCCCCGGCGAGCCATGGAGATTGGGTTCGTGCATGGGCCGGATCGGGCGCCACTAGATCCGCCTTCGGCACCGGGGCAGTAGGTCCAGCGGCTGCCTGCTTCCTCTCGAGGCTGTCTTTTTTGGGCGCGCGCGTCGCGTGAGCCGTGGCTGTCTTCGATCCCGCCGTTCCCCTGCGCGGGGACGAAGGTAGCTTGCCGGCTTCGGAATCCACCATTTGATCGAGCAGGGCGGGGAACGGCGATGCCTGGGCCGCAGATGCCGCGGCCGATGCGGACGTTCTTGACGCTGGAGTGTTGAACGTCGCCGCAAACGCGGTTTCGATTTCGCTGGCCAAGGCGCGCGACGTAACGACGCTCATGACGCCGCAAAATGCACCCGCCGGGCCAAAACGACGGGAACGCCTTTTCAATGGATTGCGCCACAGGAGGGTGACAAGAAACTGCCGCGCGGCGCGCCAGCGGCAAGAAACCGCCGCCAAGACAGGCCGCGCCCACTTCTCTCATCGGCCGCTGTCAACGCGTTATGAGCGATCTGCCAGCGCGCCCTCGCTTGGCCTGCGACGTGCAATCAGCAATGCCGCCATGGATCCCATGACAGCAATGGCGGCCAGCGGCCTTCGCTCCCGCATGGAATCGCTCGACCTGGTGGCCAACAATGTGGCGAATGCCTCCACCGGCGGTTACAAAGCGGACCGCGAATTCTACAGCCTCTATGTATCTCCCGAAGCCGGCGATGTGGATCAGGCGGCCACCATGCCGGTGATCGAGAGGCCCTGGATCGATCTCGCGCAGGGAGTGATCCAGCCCACCGGCAACACGCTCGACCTGGCGCTTTCCGGCAAGGGATTCTTTTCGGTCCAGGCGCCCGGCGGGCCGCTCTACACGCGCAACGGCAGTTTTCACCTGGCAGCCGACGGCAGCCTGGTCACTTCCGAAGGCTATCCGGTGAGCGGCGCGGGCGGCGCGGTTCTGCGCCTCCAGACGTCGGGGAAAATCGAGGTCTCTGGCGATGGCACGGTGCGCCAGGACGGCCAGGTAGTCGGCCAACTGCAAGTGGTGGATTTTCCGGGAGCCGGCGGGCTGGCCAAGCAGGGCAGCAACTACTTCCGCTCGGTCAACCCGTCTCCCGCGCCCGCGGCGGGCGCCGCAACCACCGTCGAGCAGGGCAAGCTGGAGGCTTCCAACACCGGCACCGCGGAATCGGCGGTGCGGCTGATCAGCGTCATGCGGCAGTTTGAAATGCTGCAAAAAGCCGCCTCCACGGCGCTCGATATGAGCAAAGAGGCGATCGAACAGGTGGCCAAGGTTTGAGGAATACAAGGAGTGAGGAAACCGGGTTTAGCAGGCGCAAATTCACCCAGGCAAGGAGAAGTAAATGATTCGTGCATTGTACAGCGCGGCCAGCGGCATGGCGGCACAGGAGATGAACGTCGATAACATCGCCAACAACCTGTCCAACGCCAACACGGTTGGTTACAAGGCGCGGCGTGCCCAGTTTCAGGATCTGATGTACCAGAGCGTGCTGCAGCCGGGTGCGTCGTCGGGCCAGCAGACGCTGCTCCCGGCGGGATTGCAGCTCGGGCTGGGCACGCGCCCCACTTCGAATGAAATCATCTTCACCGAAGGCGCTTTTTCCGAAACCGACAACCCGCTCGATCTGGCGATCCAGGGCGCCGGTTTCTTCCAAATCATGCAGCCGAACGGCCAACTGGCGTACACCCGCAACGGGCAGTTCCAACTGGATAAGAATGGCAACATTGTCAACGGACAGGGATATGCGCTGCAGCCCCAAATTGTGATTCCGCCCGCCGCCCAACAGGTAACCATCGCGGCCGATGGCACCGTCAGCTACACGCTGCCGAACCAGACGGCGACCCAGCAGGCCGGCCAGATCCAAATGGCCAACTTCCAGAATCCGGCCGGCTTGAACAGCCTGGGCAACGGGCTCTACACGCCCACCGACGCTTCCGGGGATGCGACCGTCGGCTTGCCCGGCGGGTCGGAGGGGATGGGCTCGCTGTTGCAGGGTTACGTCGAGCAGTCCAACACCTCGATCGTGAACGAATTCATTAACCTGATCCAGGCGCAGCGCGGCTATGAGGCCAACTCGAAAGTGGTCACCGCCGCCGACCAGATGTATCAGGACGTGAACAATCTCAGCCGATGATTGCCACCCTCACCGTCGCTGCCTGTCTGGCCCTCAGTCCCGGCTCCTCCGAGATCCTGGCGCGCGACCTGGCGCCTGCTTGGCCGGCTCTGCGCGCGCTCGCGCCGGACACGCCGCTGGCGTTGGCCCCCATGCCGGGTGTGGTGCGCGTGTTTCGTCCGCTGGAATTGAGCCAACTGGCGGCTCGCTGGCATCTCAGCCCGGCGCCCGGCAAGGGACTTTGCGTGGCGTGGCCGGTGAAAACGCTCGATCCCGAGCGCCTGCTCACGGCCATGCGCCAATCTCTGCCCACGGCGGCTATCGAGATCCTCGATTTCAGCCGCCAGCCGGTGCCCGAGGGCCCGCTCGAGTTTCCCAGGTCGCATTTGTGGCGCGAAGCGGGTGCGGCGCTCTGGAACGGCTGGATCGCGTACGCCGGGAATCGCCGCTTCCACGTCTGGGCGCGGGTGCGCGTCACCGAAAGCGTGTCGCGCGTGGTGGCGCTCGCCGACCTCCTGCCCGGCAAGCCGGTCGCCACGTCGCGGGTGTCGGTTGTGACCCGGCAGGAATTTCCGAATGGGGAACCTTATGCGCGCTCGCTGTCTGAAGTCGTCGGCCGCTGGCCGAGCCGCCCCATCCCGGCAGGAGCCGCTGTCCGCGCCGATCGACTCACCGAGCCCAGGGTCATTTTGACGGGCGACACGGTGCAAGTGGAAGTGCGCGACGGCGGAGCCTATCTGAAAATGGAGGGCCGGGCGGAAAGCGCCGCGGGCGTGGGCGAGATCGTCAGCGTGCGCAACCCCTCTTCGCGCCAGCTCGTTCGCGCCCGCGTCCTGGGGCCGGGCAAAGCCACGCTGGACTCCGCGCGGCGTGCCGCTCTTCAACGGCAATCAGATAAGGAGCTTCAACCATGAGAGCAGTCTTCGCCGTGGCGCTCGTCATCGCGCTGAGCGGCGCCGCGCCGGTATGGGCAAAAAAGAGAAAAACCACCCCGCCGGGCCGCAGCCCGCTCGACCGGTACGTGGCGGAGGCGGAAACGCGCGCCGCCGTGGCGCCGCCAGCCTCGCCTGGCTCCATCTGGCAGGCCGGTTCGCGCCTGGCCGATTTGGCGCGCGATGTGCGGGCCAGCCAGGTGGACGATGTACTGACCATCATCGTGAATGAGCAGGCGTCGGCGGTGGCCACCGGCGCCACCAAGACCTCGCGCGCCTCCAGCGCGGTCAACTCCGTCAACAGCCTGGCCGGAATCAACCCGCCTGGCGGGTCGCTGGTGAACCTGGCCAACATGTCGGGCTCGTCCCAATTGAACGGTCAGGGCACCACCAGCCGCACCACTACCCTGGGCACCACCCTCACCGCGCGCGTCACGCACGTGCTGCCCGATGGCGGCCTGGTGGTGGAGGCCTCCAAGCAGATCCAGGTGAACTCCGAGCATCAGCTCATTACCGTGCGCGGAGTAGTACGCCCCGCCGACATCGATACCACCAACAGCGTGCAGTCCTCGCGCCTGGCGCAGCTCGAAGTCGATATCGACGGCAAAGGCGTGGTCAACGATGCCATCCGCCGGCCCAATTTCCTGTACCGGCTGATGCTGTGGTTGTTGCCATTCTGATGACGAAACGCTGCTACATTTCCGCTTGGATCGCGTGCGCGCTGGCGGCAGGCCAGGCGGGAGCGGCGCGCTTGAAGGATCTGGTCACGATTGAAGGCGTCCGCGAGAACCAACTGGTCGGATACGGCGTGGTGGTCGGCCTCGCCGGCACCGGCGACACCCAACAGACCATCTTCTCCAACCAGAGCCTGACCAATCTTCTGCAGCGCATGGGCGTTGCCGTCTCGCCCACCTACATTATGGTAAAGAACACGGCCGCGGTGATGGTCACCGCCACGCTGCCGGCGTTTGCCCAACCGGGAATGAAGATCGATTTCACCGCCGCGGCCATTGGCGACGCCCACAACCTGCAAGGCGGGATTCTGGTTTTGACGTCCCTGCGCGGCGCCGACGGGCAGGTTTATGCGGTGGCGCAAGGTCCCGTGGTGACCGGCGGGTTCGCCGCCGGCCGCGGCGGCACGTCGCAGACGGTCAACCACCCCACCGTCGGTCGCGGCCCCAACAGCGCCATCGTCGAGCGGCCGGCACCCTCCGTCGAACCGAAGTCGGTGGTCCGCCTGCAGCTCCGGCAAGATGATTTCACCACTTCGGCGCGCATCGCTGCGGCGATTAACAACCGATTCGCCGGCCCCACGCCGCTGGCCCGCACCGAAAACGCCGGCTTGGTCGCGGTGACGATTCCGGTCGAGTTCGCGGCGCGCTCCACCGAGTTCCTCGCCGAATTGGAAAGCCTTTCCGTCGAGGCCGACCTTCCGGCGCGGGTGGTGATCAACGAACGCACCGGCACCATCGTGCTCGGCAAAGACGTGCGCATCCGCCCGGTGGCCATTCTGCACGGCACGCTAAGCGTCGAAATCCAGACCGTCCTGACGGTCTCGCAGCCGGAGCCCTTCTCGCAGGGCACCACCCAGGTGGTCCCGCAGAATACCGTTGGCGCCAAGGAAGAGAAGGCTCGCAACGTAGTCCTCAAACAAGGCGCGACGGTCGAGGAACTGGTGCGCGCGCTGGCGACGATAGGCTCCACGCCGCGCGACGTGATCGCGATTCTGCAAGCCCTGCGCGCATCGGGCGCGCTCGAAGCCGAAGTCGAGGTGATCTGAGGTATGGACTCGATGTCGATTGCGCCATCGGCCGTGGCCCCACCGCCCACTCCCTCGGTCCCTACGGGCGGCGATCCGGCCAAGATTCGCGATGCCGCCCAGCAGTTTGAGGCTTTGCTCATCGGGCAGATCCTGGAAACCGTGAGCCAGGACGGCGGGTGGCTGGGCTCGGGAGAAGACTCCGCCTCGAGCTGCGCCAACGGCTTTGCCCAGGAGCAACTGGCAACCATGATGGCCAAGCAGGGCGGCTTCGGCCTATCCAAGCTCATCGCCGAGGGCCTGGAGCGCGGCAAATAAACGTGCGGCGGGGCAGGTTTCAACCTGCCAACGCCCAGTTGCGGGGTGCTCTGCGAGATCTCCTGGTGCGGCCGTCGAACGAGTCTTCGAGCGGGGCCGGAAGAACCTGCGCCCACCCCCCTCAACGCTGTTTGCGGTACCAGTCGAGGGTGCGGCGCATGCCTTCCTCGAAGGAAAAGCGCGGCGCATGGCCCAGGTCGCGGACGGCAGCTGTAACGTCTGCCTGCGAATCGCGTACGTCGCCGGCTCGCGGAGGCCCGTACTCGGCCGAAATGGCCACGCCTTCCAGCTTCTGAACCAGCCGCCATGCCTGGTTGAGCGTGATGCGGCCGCCGTTGCCGCCGTTGTACATCTTCCCCGAAACATTCTTCGCTCTGGCTGCTTTGAGGTTCAGCTCCGCCACGTCTTCCACGAAGGTAAAGTCGCGCGATTGCTCGCCATCGCCGAAAATGACCGGCGCGCGGCGCTCGATGGCGCAGCGCAGAAAAATGGAAAGCACCCCCGAGTAGGGGCTGGATGGATCCTGCCGCGGGCCATACACGTTGAAATAGCGCAACGCCACCGTTTCCAGCCCCCAGACGCTTGCAAACACGCTGCAATAATACTCGCCCACCAGCTTCTGCAGCGCGTAGGGCGACTTCGGATTGGGCGTCATGGATTCGACTTTGGGCAGCACTGCGGTGTCGCCGTAGGCCGATGAAGATGCCGCATAGACCACGCGCCCTGCGCCGCCCTCGCGCGCCGCGCGCAGGACGTTGAACGTGCCGTCTATGTTGACTTCGTGCGACGGCACCGGGTCGTCGATCGAACGCGGCACCGACGGGATGGCGGCTTCATGGAATACCACGGCCGCGCCGCGGATCAGTGGCGCGATCTCCTCGTAGCGGCGGATATCGGCGCGCTGAAAGTCGATTCGTGCGCGGACCTCCTCCAGATTTCGCTCGTGCCCGGTGAGAAGGTTGTCGATGACGACGATCCTGCCGGCGCCCCCGGCGATCAGCGCGCGGACGATTTGCGAGCCGATGAATCCGGCTCCTCCTGTAACGACGTAGTGGCTCATGAGATTTTCGCGATCACGGACTCCAGGTGGCCTAGCGATTCGGCGGCGATGCGTTCGCCCCCGTAAGAAAAGTCGAAGGCTTCGAGCGAAATCCAGCCCCGATACCCGCGCCGCGCCAGCACTTCCAGCACCGGGCGGAAATCGTACCCGCCGGTGCCGCAATGGCGTCCGTCGAGCTCATTGACGTGAACGTGGCGGATCAGGTCGAAATAGCGGTCGATCAGCGCCGCATGCGGCTCGGCCTCATCGGCCGCGTTGTGAACGTCGAACATGGTGCGGATGGCCGGGTTCGAGATCTCGCGCACAATGCCGGCTGCTTCGGCCAGCGACTGCACCACGTCGGATTGCGCGATCGGCAGCGCCTCCACCAGCACCGTGACCGCGCGGCTTTCGGCGTGCGGCGCGATCGACGCCAGGCCATCCACAAAGTGCCGCGTGGCCTCCTCGCGGCCCATCCCGCCCGTCGTGGAACGCTGTTGCGGCGAACCGAAGACCATCACCCCGTCCGGCCCCAGGTCGGCGCAGAGATCGATCAACCGGCGAATGTGCTCCCAGCTCTTTTGCCGCAAGGCGCCCCCCGGCGTGGTGACGTGCAGCCCCCGCGGACTCACCATCAGCCAGTGCAGCCCGGCGAAAGCGAGGCCCTCGGATGCCATCGCTCGGCGATATTCCCGCCGCTGTCCCGCAGTGACCTCCGCCGGGCTTTCCGCCAGCGTGAACGGAGCGATTTCAATCCCCCCATACCCCGCGCGGCGGATCGCCTTCACTGTCTCCGCGAAGCCCCGCTCGCCATAAGCCTCGTTGCACATCGAGTGGCGAAAACCGTACGGCATGAAACTCCAGTATACTTTCCGTCTGTCGCCGGTCTCGTGTCCTTGAGCGGCCAGCGTCACTGACAGCTAGTACACTGGGAGCAGCGGCGCCGATGATGAGCCTCGCATGGACATACAGCGCTGGAGCCGATAATGGCAATGTGATGGGCCAGACCATTAGCCGCTCCGCCGGCCTGACTGCGCCGATCACGCAAAGCTACAGTTACACGGACCCCGCCAACCGGCTGAGCGCGGCGAACGAACCGGCCGCGGCGCCCGGATTGACAGGCTGGCCACAGACGTACAATTACGATGCCTTTGGCAACCGGGCGGTGGCCGCGGGCAGCTATATGCCGAACGAGGGATTCACGCCGTCGGGCACGGTAGCCAGCGTGTTTCCGGCGAGTAACAACCGGCTGGTGCGCGGCGCGGGCGACTCCTACGATGGCGCGGGCAACCAGACGGCTTGGGCGACGGTTCCGCCCAGCGCGTCGGGGAGCTGGTTCACTTACGACGGCGAAAACCGGCTGCTGACGGCGAATGTCGCGAACCAGGGCGGGGCGAGCTTCGTGTACGACGGCGAAGGGCGGCGGGTGCAGAAGATTTCGTCGTCGGGCGCGGTGACGACGTATGTGCACGATGCGATGGGCAACCTGGCGGCGGAGTACAGCACGGCCGCGCCGGCGGCGGCGGGAACGCAGTACCTGACGTCGGATTTTCTGGGCAGCACGCGGCTGATCACGGACGCGTCGGGGAACCCTGTTCGCTGTTTCGATTACCTGCCGTTCGGCGAGGAGATCCCGGCGGGCATGAACGGCCGCAGCGGCTGCTATGAGACGATGGGCAGCCCGCAGTATCCGTCGCCACCGGACGTGGCCGACCAGAAGTTCACCGGCAAAGAACGAGACGCCGAAACAGGCCTCGATTATTTCGGCGCTAGGTACTTCTCGGCGGCACAGGGGAGGTGGACGAGTCCGGACTGGTCCGAGAAGCCGCAGCCTGTTCCCTACGCCGCACTAACGGACCCGCAGACGCTGAATCTATACGCCTATGTTCGGAATAATCCGCTGTCTCGCGTCGATCCCTTCGGGCACTTCGACTGCACCGGCCAAAATGCTCAGAAGATCGGGTGCCAGTACATTGCGAATTGGAACGCTGAACACGGAATAAGTCCTTCTGCGAAGAAAGAAGATCCTCCTGCCCCCGGCGTTCCCGTGAAGTTGCCAAACGGCAAGACCGTTCCGGACCGTTACTCTCCCACCGGCGTGTTGATGTCACCGACCTCAGATCTCAAAGATGTGGCGGCTACTGGGAGGGCCATAAAACAGCGTTACAAGGAGCTTATGCGCTCCGACCAATCCGGCGTCGGCCTTGGAGCTGATATATTTGCAGGACTCGGCATTAGGCAGGCCCTTCACCATAACGGCGACTATGATTATCAGCGCGTGACCCTCGTCGACGGTGACTTGCAGCAGTTGCCCCAGTTCAGGGATGTGTCGAATTTCAACGTCGGACTGCTCGGGCAGCAAGCCGGCTTGTCGCTCGACGAGCTGCTCAGCATAGTCGGCGACTACGCTAAGCACAATTCTTCGAACTACAGTCCGGACCAGCCCTACGGCTTGGACCCACGGACCAAGGATCTGACCGTTTCGGGCTTTCAGACTGGAGCAAGTGGAGTATATGGGCAGTAAGAGAGTGGCCAAATGGGTGCTGGTCTGCGCCACCGCGATTATGCTGGTGCTTGGCGCACGGTACGTGTTCTTGCGCCTTACCGGAATAATTACGCCGGACGCCTGTATATCCGAGGATCTGAAGACCATACCCGACCTGTCCGGCTTGAGATTTGAAATAGAGTATACGAACTGCGACACGTTGCCGAAGGATGAGGCAGTGAGCGTCTACGTGGCCACCGCCGCGAAAGGGAAGTCCTGGGTGCCGAACTGGTTCAATCGCCGGACTCTGATATTTAGCTACGACCCCAGCGGAGTGGACAACTCCCCACCGTCTATTCAGGCCTCTGGCAAGGAGCGGATCTTGATTTCCGTTCCAGAGGTCTCTTCTGTGATTCTTCAACGCAGGAAGTGGCGGAACTTTTCGATAGACTACAGGATTGCGCACAACATGAATCCTTGAAGCCTGCTCTGGCCCTCGCCGCAATGTTGCCGGTTGCTGCCGCTACCAGAGTCGTCGGCGCAGAACGGCGCTTCGCGCCGGCTGAAGCTATGACACGCGACCCCCGCAGCGGGTTCAGCGCGGCGCGGGGGGTGAAAATGGGTCAGCCTGAACTGATCGATTTTTCTGAGGATACGGGGAGGATACGGGGCAGGATCCAGCCTCATCTGTCGTTAGAATAAAGGGGCCGGGAATAAAGGGGCCAGACGCATTTTCGGTTACGAATTCGGCCTGGACTCGCGGCGCGGCCGCGAACGATAATGGCGATGTGATCTCGCATGCTGTCCAGCGGTCAGCCGGGTTGGCGAACGCATCGACACTGCTGACGCAGACGTCTTGCTGCCAGGACCCGGCCAAGCGGCTGAGCTTGGCGAGCGAGACCAGTGGCTGGGCGCAGGCGTACAACTACGATGCCTTTGGCAACCGGGCGGTGGCTGCGGGCAGCTATATGCCGAACGAGGGATTCACGCCGTCGGGGACGGTGGCCAGCGTGTTCCCGGCGAGTAACAACCGGCTAGTGCGCGGCGCGGGCGACTCCTACGATGGCGCGGGCAACCAGACGGCTTGGGCGACGGTTCCGCCCAGCGCGTCGGGTAGCTGGTTCACCTACGATGGCGAAAACCGGCTGCTGACGGCGAATGTCGCGAACCAGGGCGGGGCGAGCTTCGTGTACGATGGCGAAGGCCGGCGGGTGCAGAAGGTTTCGTCGTCGGGCGCGGTGACGACGTATGTGCACGATGCCATGGGCAACCTGGCGGCGGAGTACAGCACGGCGGCGCCGGCAGCGGCGGGGACGCAGTATCTGACGTCGGATTATCTGGGCAGCACGCGGCTGATCACGGACGCGTCGGGGAACCCGGTGCGCTGCCTCGATTACCTGCCCTTCGGCGAGGAGATTCCGGCAGGCGTGAACGGACGCAGCGGCTGCTATGAGACGATGGGCAGCCCGCAGTATCCGTCGCCACCGGACGTGGCCGATCAGAAGTTCACTGGCAAAGAACGGGATGCCGAGACGGGGCTGGATTTCTTTGGGGCGCGGTACTTCTCCGCGGCAGAGGGGAGGTTCACCAGCCCGGACTGGTCGGCAGGCGCGGAGCCAATTCCCTATGCTGATCTCGGCGACCCGCAGACGCTAAACCTCTACGCATATGTTAGGAACAATCCGCTCAGTGTTGCGGATCTTGATGGCCACGGGGGCTGTGACGGGGCCCCGGGCCTCTGTGCGGCCATACGGGACGCGGTGTCTAATGGAGGGTCTATCGACGATGGACGGGCAGCACACGATCAGGCCCAACAGCAGAGCCAGAAAGAGAAGGCCCAACAGCAGACGCCTTATCAAGCTGGCAATCGTGAAGCGAATGTGGTTTACCATGAAACCTCTGCGCTCCAGCCAGTAAATGGCAAATCAGATAGCGGCGATCTTCATGATGCAAGAGTTGGGGCTGCCCATGTTTACAACAATCTGAACGATAAATCGAAGTTCCAAGATACGGGCACACTTAACTCTGGAGAACAGAAGGCGCTTGCGGGAGGCTATGGTCCGGCGGTTCGAGCGTACAACGATTCTGTCTCCGCAGTTTCTGAAGCTGCAAGCGGAGCCGACACGACCAATGGTTCTAAGCACTTCTTCGTGCGTGATGTGACGGCAGGTGACGCGCAGCACGTTCCATCGTGGGCTAACGGAAATCAGATCGTATATGGCCCGTTCAGAACGACGGCTGGTGGCGACGGCCCGATACACCAGGGCGACACCGTCTACATCTGGATCAACAACACAAGGTGAGGCCAATGAAAATACTCTCTGTTCTTCTCTTGACGGTGCTCGTCTCGCCGCTAAAGGCGCAAGCTCCATCGCAGCCTTCGCGAGACTCGAAGGAACTCCTGCCCGCGGTGGCTCAGGCCATCGAGGACGAGCTATACGACCTGAGGCGCGAAGAGCTCTACTTCCAGATCGATGAAAACAGCGGCGGCGACACCAGTCCGGCTGAGATAAGCATGTACGTCAGCAAGGAGGTGTCTCCAAATGGAACCGGTGTCGTTGTTTACAAAGACATGCCCTATGGAGAGGTCTACCGCTACTTCGATGTTGGGCCTGATGGAACGATCAAACTTGCGGGAGACCCGACCTCGAAGTTCCCTCCACACGGAGGCAGTATGCTGACCGTTTACATGACCGATGAAGAAGTGTGCGACTTCATCGAACACAAAGCTTACAAGTCCAAGTTCACCATCGACCCGCGGGCTTCCCCAAGGCGCATCCATGATGCTGAAGATAGGCAGCTACGCCGTACTGGTTACTCGTTCCGGTTGCACAATGGTCCGGGCTACAAAGTGAATCCCTAAACGATGCCGGGCTGCGACGTCATACACTTACGATGTGGCAGCTCGCAGCGTTGGCCCAACAGCGGACGCAGACCGGCAATATCGTTTACAACGAGACCGGTGGTCTTAGACCTGAGCAAAAAGATGGCTCGGGAAGCTCGCAGAATTTGCACGATGCAAGAGTTGCAGTCTCCGACGTGATCGACAATCGAAAGAAAGCTGGCGTGAAGGGAGGAGTTGCCTCGGACTCAGTCAGCTCCAAAGAACGTAATAATTCTCAATACAAAGACGCTCAGAGCGCCGCGTCTGAAGCAGCCCGTTCGCCTGATAGGACCGGAGGATCAACGGAGTTCTACCTAGACTACGGCCAGCCAAAACCTAGCTGGGCAAACGGTACGGCAACAACTTCATATGGACCATTTCGCAATGCAGCCGGTGGAGGGGACGTCCCCAAGGGGGCTGACGTGAGGATCATTATTGTCCACCCGGAGGACCAGCAACGAAACCCATGAGAATTGCGTTGAGTGTTGTGCTTCTCATCGTGGGATCAACGATAACAACAGTCATGGCTCAGGAGAAGCCTCCGAGCACAAACACGAGGAGTAATGACGCCCGGAAGTTATCGACCACGGACGAAAAGGCAGTAATGCAAGCTATTGTTGATGAAATCTATGCTCATCATCTTCAAGGATACGTAGCCGATGTTGGCAAGCAGGAGCCCGGATCAGTCTATGAGCTGAATGCCTATTTCAAACCTACCTTGAATAGCACCGGGACGGGATGGGTCATTTACAAACTGATGCCGTATGGCCAAGTATTGAGGATGTTTAGCTTGCGCAGTGACGGAGTTGCCGTGCTCTACGGAAAACTCCGGGACCGATTTCCTCCAACACAACCATCCTACTTAACGGTTTACATGAATGACGAAGAGTTGTATCAGTTCGAAACGGAGGCATTAAGGACGCATTTTGACGTGATGCTCAAGCCGAGCGCAGAGCGTGTTGCGCAAGCGCTGGCTCGGCAGAAGGAGCGGATTTCGCCATAAGGGCAAAAGGACGCTGCGACAACTCCGAAAAAACGGGTGAAAATGGGTCAGCCTGAACTGATCGATTTTTCTGAGGATACGGGGCGGATACGGGGGCAGGATCCAGCCTCATCTGTCGTTAGAACAAAGGGCCGTGAATAAAGGGGCCAGACGCATTTTCTGTTACGAATTCGGCCTGGACTCGCGGCGCGGCCGCGAACGATAATGGCGATGTGATCTCGCACACTGTCCAGCGGTCAGGCGGGTTGGCGAACGCATCGACAGTGCTGACGCAGAGGTTTTGTTGCCAGAGGGAAAAAGGGGTCAGCCTGAACCGCTCACCGCTGGTTACTGGTCATCGGGGAAACGGCGACGGCCTGATCCGCACTGCTGGTTCTTGCGCCGCCGCCGGTTACTGACGGCTGCGTAGGGGCGGCGCTTCGCGCCGGTTGGAGGGGTGAAACGCCACCCCGTAAGAGTAAGAGACACCATCCCCAGACTAGACCGGCGTACCCTGCCCGGTCCAACTAAAATCAAAAGACCTCCCACAGCCTCGCGCCCTTCATCCTCGCATATCCTCAGTCCCGCCGGTCACACCTTAATCGAATTTTCCGCTCGGCCGCTAACCCGCCGCCTTTGAACGCCTTCCAACCGCCTGCCCAATCGTCTCCGAGCCGCGCCCGCCAACATCCATGCCACAGTAATTACAGGAAGTCCCGGCAGCGCGTGTGTCTGCGCGTCCGGCGCCCGCATTCGGCCGGCGCCGGGCCGTTTCGCCGCTGGCAAGCCAAAACGGGGTGAATTTGCCCCGTTTTCAGCCGGCCGTTTTGTTTGTATTCAATTGGTTAGCTAGCCGCCCGTGGGGCAGATTCGCCCCGCGGCGCAGATCAAGGGTGAATCGGAGATCCCGCTGCCGTTCAGGGGTGGCCCGCAGCGCTTGGGTATGGTAAATCGATCATCCACTCAATCGGCAGAGCCGGAACGCCCGCCCTCTGCCGATTGAGTGCTCCCCAGCATCCATGCCCAAACTCGATGTGCCACGCACGCCGCACGCGAAAACGCGCTCTTCCGCGCCCAAGTTGGGCCTAAGCCACTGGGCGGTGGCAAGCCGCGTCACGCGCGCAGGCGAACCCAGAAGACGCGTGCCCCGCGAGCCAAGGCCGAACCCCTATTGAGCTTCCGCCAACGCCACGATGTGGACGCGCCGATTGCGCTGCCAGCAGGCTTCGTCGTGCTCGTCGCAGACCGGCTTGTCTTTCCCATAGCTGATCACATTGAGCTGTTCCGCCGGGATGCCCACCTGGACCAGGTAATCCTTGGCGGCCTCGGCACGCTTATCGCCGAGGGCCATGTTGTACTCCTCGGAGCCGCGCTCGTCGCAGTGGCCCTGAATGGTCAGTTTGTAGGTCGGGTAATCCTTCAAAATGTCCCGCAGCTCCGCCGAATCGGCCTGAAGGGCTTTTAGGGCGTCGGGACGCAGCGAGGCTTTGTCGTAGTCGAAATAGGCGTCTTCGATCTTGGCGAGCAGTTCGTCAATCCGCGCGCGGGTGGCCGCATTCGGCATTCGCGGGGCCTGCGCTACGGGCGCGGCAGGTTGTGGAGCGGCCATGTGCTCCGGCGCGGGAGCGGGCCTCGCAGTCGCCACGGCGGGAGCCGGAGCAGGCGCCGGCGGCGCGGCGGTCTCCACTTTCTTCTTGGCGCAGGCGGCCGTTAGCAAACTCACCGCGGCAATGGCAATCAGGGTTCGTATCTGGGCGTGCTTCATGGTTTGTTCCTTCCCTATTTGCCATTGAAACCGTTTATCGGGTGCGAGCGAAATCCTGTTCGCACAGGATTTTTTCCCGGGCGGAGGTAGAATTACAGTCGGAGTTGGAAAATAGCGCGCTTCATCGGCTCGTCTCCTATCCGAGCGGCTAGGGGAGTATGACGGGTGCCGCAAGCTCGGGGCTGAGACGATCCCGAATTGTTGGGCCGGGTCGCGGCAAGATCACGGCCCGCGCGGAGCGGAGCGACGGAAGACCGGCGATGGAGGATTGCAAATGCGTAGTTTTGTGCTGTCTATAGCGGGGATTCTTCTGTTCGGCGCCGCGGTGGTCAACGCCGACGAGGACAAGCCGAACCTGAGCGGAACATGGAAACTCGGCCAGACCGGCGCCAATCCGGACCAGAGCGGCAGGAATCTCACGCTCGTCATCGAAGAACAAGGGGATAGCATTCACATCAAGGAAACCCGCGGGCCCAACCCCAAGGAGGACGTTTCCAGCCTTACCTGCAGCACCATGGGGCAAGAATGCGCCATGCAGGACGGCAGCGCCAAGGCGAAGGCGTTTGTCTATTACAACGGCCCCGTGCTGGTCGTCATGAAGACACACGGCCGCAAGGGGGACGCGGTGGACAAACAGAGCTTGTCGCTTTCGCCCACGGGCAATTCCCTGGTTGTCGAGATCACGCACATCGAACCGGAAGGCAAAGACGAGAAGCTCGTGCTTTCCAAAGCGCACTGACCACCGTGGATCGCAACGGCTAGGTGACTTCATGGTCCGCTCGCCCGCTCCGACCGTTGACTCCACAGCGTTGAAATCCGCTCATGCGGCGCAAGCGAAATCCTGTTCGCACAGGATTTCTCCGCAAACCGTGTTTCGACTACACTCAAGACTGGAAAAGGTTGCGCTGCCATCTTGCTTTCCTACTCGGGCAGTCCGCTAGCAGGCGCGGGCGAGAAGCGCCGCAAACCATCGTGGGTAATTCTGTCTCTGGGTTTTGGCGGACTGCTGATCTGTATCGTGCTGGCAGCGGCGGGCACGTTAGTCGCCTTACAGCGCGTTCGCAACAGCGAAGCCCAATCCCGGAAGGCGTTTCTGGAGCGGCTGGGCGCGCTCGACCAGATCCGCGCCCAGATTTACTTGTCTGGCACCTACGTTCGGGATTTCCTTCTCTCGCCGGACCCGGATACCGCCAAGGCCCAGGCGGCGCATCTGGCCGTGTTGGAACGCGAGACGCGCAGCGCCCTGGAGTCCTACGGGGGTGACCTGGAGCCGGAGGAGCGGCAGCCCTTCCTGGCGCTGCGCAACGAGATTGACGCCTACTGGCGGGTGCTCGATGCCACGGTCGGGTGGTCGCCGCAGCAGCGGAACCGCTTGCGCCTTTCGTTCTTTTACTCGGAACTGGTGCCGCGGCGCACGGCCATGCTGCAGGTCGCGGACCGCATCGCCTCGGTGAATGAACGGGGGCTGACGCGTTCGGAGGCGAAAGCCGAGGCCTCGGCGGACAACCTGCGGCGTTCCCTGATGCTGACCTTCGCGGGCACTCTTGGCGGCGGCTTGATCCTGGCGCTGGTGACCATCGGCTTCACCCTCCGGCTCGAACGGGAACTCGATTTGCGCCGTGCGGACTTGCAGAAACTGTCGACGCTGCTCCTGCGCGCACAAGAAGACGAACGCCGCGCCCTGGCGCGCGAGCTGCACGACGAAGTGGGGCAGTCTCTGTCGGCGATCCTGATGGAAACCGAGGGCGCTGAGTGCGAGGACCGGCCGGCCGGCATCCGCGAGCACTTGGATTCGATCAAGCGGCTGGCGGAAAAGACGGTCAACCAGGTGCGCGATCTCGCGCTGCTGCTCCGGCCGTCGATGCTCGACGACCTCGGCCTGGCGCCGGCGTTGAACTGGCACGCGCGCGAAACCAGCAAGCGCACGGGACTGAACGTGGTGGTCTCCGCCGACGACGCCATCGATAGCCTGCCGGATGAGCACCGCACATGCATCTACCGCCTGGTGCAGGAGGCGGTGAACAACGCGGTTCGCCATGCCCACGCGCGCACCGTTGAAGTAGCGGTCCGCAAGGAGCACCAGAAGGTGGACGTCACCGTGCAGGACGACGGCGCGGGCTTCGACACGCGCTTCATGCGTGGCCTGGGCCTGCTGGGCATGGAGGAGCGGATACGCAGGCTGGGCGGGCATCTCAAAATCAGCTCGGAGCCGGGCCGAGGCACGCTGGTGCGTGCCGCGTTGCCGGTGGCAGAGCTGAGCCCAAGGAATGGCCATGAAGCAAATTCGTATCTTGCTGGCTGACGACCATACCGTCGTTCGCGACGGCCTGCGCGCCCTGCTGGAGCGCGAGTCCGACATGACCGTGGTGGCCGAGGCGGCCGACGGGCGCGAGTGCGTCCAACTGGCGGAGACGGAGGCGCCCGACGTCGTCGTGATGGATCTCGCGATGCCGAACATGAATGGCATGGAGGCCACCCGCCGCCTTCTCGCGGCCAACGCGCGGGTGGGCGTCGTGATTCTGAGCATGCACCAGGACGAGAGCTACGTCCTGGGCTCGCTGAAGGCCGGCGCCAAGGGGTACCTGCTCAAGGATTCGATGCGCGGCGAGGTGGTGCAGGCCATTCGGACCGTGGCTCAAGGGCGCTCGTTCCTGACTCGAAAGGTCGCGCGCATCCTCCAGGAAGACTATATCAGCCGGCTGCAGCAGCGCGGCCTCGAGGACCGCTACGACCTGCTTTCCGATCGCGAGCGCGAGATTCTACAGATGATCGCCGAGGGCCGCTCCAACAAAGAGGTCGCCAGCCTGCTCAATATCAGCCCCACCACCGTCGAAACGCATCGCGCCCACATCCTGCAAAAACTCGATATCCACAGCGTTCCGGAACTCATCCTCTACGCTGTGCGCAAGGGCATTATTTCCTGATGCCGCGGCGGGGGTCAAGTTTCAATGACACTCGGAGACGTCCTGGAATTGACTGCCTACAGCCAAAGCGGCCAGACCGTCTGAGCAGTTCAGGATTTGCCGGTTCCACGGATCGTCATCGACTGAGTCGGGAGGGATGTAAGTCAGGCTGTCGTGCATCGCCAGGTATTTGTCGCTCAGCTTCCCCATGTTGTTGAGCTCATTGCTGAGTAAGGAATAAGCACTTCGGTCGGAATCCGTGCCCACCTCGGTGGACGCTAAAGAGTTCGCGACACGTCGGCTACGACGTTGCAGGATCGCCAAGGCCGGGGTGAAATCGATGCCTTCCCGGTCCGTGCCCGCGTTATGGCACCAGCATGACTGGTGCCTGCCAGAAGGCGGCTTTCTGCGCGGCGGGGTCGAGCACTGAGATCTGGCAATTGTAGCGGCCCGGCGGCAGCTTCGCCAGCGACAGGCTGAACTTCAGCGGCAAGGTTTTGAGGCGGCTTTCGAGCAACTCCGACACCTGCATCGGCGGTGTTTCGAACACCTTCGCCCGGCCTCGGTAAAAGGTCACAAATGCCACCACGGGCTCGGCCGTCGCGGTGGATTCGTAAGCTTGCAGGTAAACATACATTTCGCGGTTGGTGCTGAAGACCCTGGTCACGCTCGGTATGAGCTTTTGCCCGTCCAGGACCAGCGGGTTCATCACCTGCAGCTTGTCCTTGCCGGCAGTGTAGAGAGCGTCGCGCAGGTCCACCCGCTGGCTGCTCAAAACTACGGAGCTGATGGGAATGCTCTTAAGTTCTTTGTTGAGGTTGGGAATCGTGAACTTGGTCATATAGGTGCCGATCCGGCCGGTTTCATCGTCGCGGGCCAGCACTTTGATGGTGTAGACTCCCGGCAGCAAGGTGTAACCGGTATCGTATTCGATTGGCCGCTTAACCAGCTCCGCGGCGGTTTCGCCGCTCAACTTGATATCCACTTTGTCGCGAATATTCTGGATGGTGGTTCCGTACTCGTCCTTGATCTCGCCGATAAAGTCGATCAGCGTGCGCTCGGCGCCGCCGCGCCGCGCCAGGGCCAGCTCGCTGCCGGGAATCTTCATCACCACCGGCACGTAGTATTCGGCGCGGTTGAGCTGGAAGTAGTTCACCTCCAGGGCGATGGTCAGGTCGGTGATGGGGTCCCCTAACATCAGGGCCTCTTCGAGCTGACGTTCTTTATCCGCCGCCGTGAACTTAGCAAACTCCTTTCCACCGAAGTAGCCACGGCGGTAATCGAGCTTGGCGGAGGTTATTTCCTTGAGTGAGATATTCACTCGCCGGAACTTACCATCCAATGTCGAATTGGTTGTGTAATAGCCGATGATGTAGTAACTGGAAAGGGCTTCCTGCGCGGCGACGATGCCGCGGCCCAGGTCGTTGACATCGAGCAACGCCTTGCCGCCCGTGTCGGAGGCCAGGGTGTACATCGTATCCTGCGAGCCTTCGAGACTCTGCATGTTAGCCATGGCGCCTGCGCCGTTATACATCGACAGGCCGCCGACGGATCCGTGGGTGGCATCGCCCATCGGCGCCTGCGCCACCAGGCCCCGGGCGTCGATGGTGAACAGCGCCACGTTGGCCCGGATGGCGGCGTTGGTGGTGGCGCGCAATTGCGCCTGGTTATCCACACCGTTGAGGCGCATGCCGCTGGCAAAATAGATGAGCGCCTTCTTCTCGTTCAGGGCGCCGAGCATCTTGGCGGCGGTCTGAATGGCGGAAAGCTGGCGGTCGGTGTTGAAGATGTTGAATTCGGAATCGTCCTGGCCGAAGGCGGAGAAGGTATCCGAAGCCATGTCGTCTTCGTCGGATTCCTCGAATCCCTCGCCTTCGCCGATGATCAGCTTTTGGATGGTCTGCTGCAGCAGATCGCGGTCGCTGGTGAAGTCCTGTAGCACTTTCACCGCGCCTCCCTCGTACTCCATAAGTGCCACCAGGTCGGCCGTGGTGACACCCGTACGCAAGAACTTCTGAGCCGCCTGGAGCGCCCGCAACTGGTCCGCCACCGGCATCGCGCTCATATCGAAATAGAGCGCCAGCAGCCGCCGGTCGCGGTAGCGGATGTCGCCCGGGGTTTCGGGCGCGATCGGCGTGCCGGTCACAGCCGGCGCCGCTTTCGGCTCCGTCAGTTGTGCCACCGTCGCGGGCGGAGGCGCGGGCGCGGGCGTGTTATCGAGCTTTTGGAATTCGCAGAAGCGAATGGTCTGCGGCTGGCCGTCCTCGGTGACCACGAAATCCTTCGCCGTCAAGCCTTCGATCGGCTTGCCGTTCTTGTCTTTCACCGACACCGTTTCCACCACAAGCTGGGTTGTGCTTTCAAACTTCACCGTGGGGCCGGCATTGGGCTGCTGCTGGGCGAAGGCGCCTGCGGTGGCTAGAATGGCGAGCGCGGCGAAGAAGGTAGGATAGGCCGTCGTTTTTCTTGGCGTTTCGCTGCCGGTCGGCGACGGGCGACAAAAACCAATCGCCTGTAACGTCTTTGCCGATCTTTCGCTGGTTATCATCTTAAAACCTCAATCGCAACGTGACCTGCATGGCACGCATGGCGTTAGCCGTTAGCGGCAGTCCAAACTGGCTGCTGGTCACGGTAGTGACCCAATTGGGATAGGTCACGTGGTTGAGCACGTTGGTGGCATCGAAGCGCAGGTCGGCATTCCAGCGGTCGGTAACGCGGAACGTCCGTGCCATGGATGCGTTCAGATTGAACTGCGCCGGCCCGGTGATGGAATTCCGCCCGGCGTTGCCCCACTCACCCAAGGGCGGTGCGGTGTACGCCGCCGGGTTGAGGTTGCGGCCGCCGGTGGCGCTATAGAGCGGAGCGCCGGTATAGTCGGGCCGGATGCTTCCGGTTACGCCGGTGCCGTTGACGGCGGCGAGATAAATGGGCGTCAGCGGCATCCCGGTGCCGGCAGTCGGCGTTAGGACGAACGTCCAGTCTTTGAGCGCCGCGCCGCGCCAGCCGCTCACCAGCGTTCCGCCGGCCACGCCCATGCCGGTGGTGTATTGCAGTGTCGCGTTCACGGTGTGGCGCTGGTCGAAATTAGAGAGACCGCGCTCACCGCTCAAATCGAGCCAGTTCTGCGCAATCAGCGTGCCCCCTTGCCCGCGGCCGCCCAGGGTCGAATCGTCGATAGCCTTTGCAAAGGTGTATTGCACATTCGCCATCAGCCCGTTGTGCAAACGGCGCCGCAACTGCATCTGCATCGCCTCGCGCGTGGAGTTACCGTTCGAAGTGACGTAAAGGAATCCCGCCGGGCATGAGGGGCAGGGATTGGAAGCACCCAGCGGATAGGTGTTGGGCAGGAACATTTGCATCCCGCGCGTTCCTTTGATTCCCAGATAGGTGACCAGGGCCACCAGCGATCCCGGCAGGTCGCGTTGCACGGAGAGATTCCAGTTGTGCGAGTAGCCGGCGCGCAGGTTGGGATCGATGGCGAAGGTGTTTTGGGTGGTCGTCGGAGACGGAATGAACCCGTCGGCCAGCGTCAGCGGACTGGCCGCGGTGTTGGCGACCGTGAGGCTCGTCGACAGCGGGTACTGCTGCGCCATCTGCAAGGCCAGCGGCTGGTAGAACGAAGTGTTGTAGTAAATTCCATAGCCCGCCCGCACCACGATCGACGAACCGAGCATCGGGTGCCACGCGAGCGCGACGCGTGGCTGAAAGGCATGTCTGTCGGGGCGAAGCAGCGAGTCGGGGTAATGCTCGCCGGTGAGCGAGCCGACCGGCGCGTAGGCCAGCACCGGCTCCTCGGCCGAAAAATCCGGGCCCATATCCAGGTTCACCAGGCGCCCGTACTTCTCCGTGACGGGTGCGCCATACTCCCAGCGCAAGCCCAGGTTGAGGCTCAGTCCCGCGCTGACGCGCCAGTCGTCCGCCACGTAAGCGTCGTAAACAGAATCCCGGAAATACTTGTCGGCGTTGCCGAACGCGATGGAGCTGGTATCGGGCACGCCCAGCAGGAAATCTGCCAGGTCGCTGCCGGTGCCGGGAATGGCCGAGCCGTTGGCGTAGACTTGGGTCGCCGCGCCGGTGAAGGTGAAGCTGCCGCGCGCGTTCTGCTGCGTCAGGTAGTTGAACTGCTGCCGGTGGTAATCGCCGCCGAAAGTGACGTTGTGCGCGCCGTGCAGCCAGAACAGGCTGGCCGACACGGCATTGGTCTGGAAGCGATTGTCGGCTGCCTGAGCATCCGAGATCCCGCTGATGCCGGAGGAAAATTGCAGGTTGGGCGGTCCGTAATCCACCGGGCTCTGATCGTTCCCGGTGATGCCGAAGTCTCCCGAGACGTTCACGCGGTTGGCAAAATACGGTGTGACGCGCGAAGCCAGGCGGCTGTATTGATAGCCGAAACTTGAGGTGAACCGCGAAGAGAAGAAGTGGCGCCAGTTCAAGTGACCGTTCAAGCCCAGCGAATCCGACGTGTCCACCAGGTTGAACAGATTGGGAGTGTCGGAGCGCGTGTCCTGGAAATTGAATCCCCCGTTGATCATATTCTTGCGATCGAGGAGCTTGAAGAAGCGCGACTGCAGGCTGTCCTGGTGCATCGCGCTCTGCGTCGGAATCTGGTAGTTGTAGCCCGCGGACCCGCCGAAATTGGGCTGCGGATAAAGGCCCAGCAGTGCGGCCGCCTGCGGGCTGATGAGCGACTGCGGAATCTTGTTTCCCGGGAAGCCGGCGATTTCGACCGGCTCGCCCAGCAGGTTGAGAACCTGCGAGAAATCGCCGTTGCGCTCGGCCTCACTGGGCATCAGGCCGGTCTCCACCGTGTCATTTCGATTCCGCGTCCATTGATAGGCGACGAAAAAATTGGGCCAGTTGCTGTGCATCCCGGGGATCTTCAGCGGGCCGCCCAGGGTGGCCAGGCCGGTGATGCGGTTGTAGGAAAGCTTGGGCGTGTTCTGGCCGGTGAGCGAAAACGGGCTGGCGTCCAGGTTCGAATTATCCATGGTGAAGCCGATGCCGCCGGTGTAAAGCCCGCGGCCGCCGGGACGAAAGTTGCCGAATGCGGCCGACTGGCTGAAGGCCGAATTGGCGCCGTTGTTCACGCTGCCGTTGATGAGGAAGCCGTCGCTGGCTTCCTTGCTGGCCTCGACCACGGCCTGGCTGTCGGATTGGTCGCCCGCCTTGGCGGCGTCGGGCGATGCATTCACGTCGGCCTTTTGAAAGCCGTTTTGCGTCGGAGCCACGGTGGGAATCCGGTTCTTCTTGCCGCGAATCGAGGGCACTGGCGCAGGTGCGGCCGGCTGCGGCTGGGCGGCTGCACTCGCCGTCGCCGGCGGCGCAGCGGCGGAATGCATATCGGCCAGCGGGAGCATTTGCAACTGCCAGTCGGGGCTGGGCGCGCCGGGCGCCACCGCCACTTCGCGCTCGATTGGCGCAAAGCACTGCATCTCCACGCGGAACTTCCAGATCCCTTCGGCAAGGTCCCGGAACTCGTAGTCGCCCTGCTGATTCGTCACAGCAACCAGGCGTTTGCCGTCCTCGGTCGCGGTAACGGTGACGCCTGGCACCGGCAAGCCGTTGAAGGTGACCCGCCCGTGGTGCTCCACCGCCGCCAGGTCGAAAATCACCATTAACAAAAGCAGGCAGATTCTAACCGGCATCCGCGCCCGCCATCCGGCGCGTGAGGCCGCACTCAGCCGTGGGCCCGCGGCAAGACATCGTTGTAACAACGAAATGGCGCCGTCGGTTAGCAATCCTGGAATTCTCCGGCGCCGGCCGGAGCCGGCGCGATTCGAAAGTTTCACCAGTTATAGACTCCCGCCGGCCCGCAACGTTGACTTCTCCATGAGATTAAGACGAAACGCTTTTCCGGTTATGACGATGACCAGAGCAAAAAGGTTCGGTTCTTGTGGGGCCGGCCCGACCTGCCGAGGGCCGGGTATGCCCCCCCTTTACACGGCCGGCGCAAGCACACGTTCGGCCATAGCCCGTTTTAACTCCTCGATTCCCTGTCCCGTCACGCTCGAGATTTCGAAAAATGGCAGGCCGCGTTCTTCTGCCAGGCGGCGCAAGCGGGCCACCCGGTCCGGGTCCTGCGCGGCATCCATCTTGGAGGCCACCACGATCATCGGTTTCTGTGCCAGCTCCTGGCTGAAACTGGCCAGTTCCCGCATGACGGTTTCGAAATCTTCCTCCGGGAGACGTCCACTGGACACCGAGACATCCACCAGATGTGCCAGCAGCCTGGTGCGCTCGATGTGGCGCAGGAATTGAATGCCCAAGCCCGCCCCGGCGTGCGCGCCTTCGATGAGGCCGGGAAGGTCGGCCACCACGAAGCTGCGGAAGTCGTCGAGCTGAACCACGCCCAGGTTCGGTTCCAGCGTGGTGAATGCATAATCGGCGATCTTGGGTCGGGCGGCGGAGATGCGCGAAATCAGCGTGGATTTGCCGGCATTAGGAAAGCCGACCAAGCCTACATCGGCGAGCAGCTTCAACTCCAGTCGCAGGCGCTTTTCTTCCCCTGGGCGGCCCGGCTCATGCTCGGTCGGGGCCTGGTGGGTAGCGGTGGCGAAGCGCGCGTTACCGCGTCCGCCGCGTCCGCCGCGCGCGGCCAGAAACCGCTGGCCGGGTTCGCTGAAATCGAAAAGGCGCTCGCCGGTGGCCTCACTGTAAGCTACTGTGCCCACCGGCACCAGTACTTCCAGCGTCCGGCCGTCGGCGCCGGTGCGGTTGCTGCCTTCGCCGTGCCGCCCGCGCTCGGCGCGATGCTCCGGATTGTAACTGAATTGAAGCAGCGTGTTCTGGTGAAGAGTCGAGACCAGGTAGACGTCGCCGCCGCGGCCGCCATCGCCGCCCGACGGGCCGCCGCGCGGGACGTACTTCTCCCGCCGGAATGCCATGCAGCCGTTGCCGCCGTCACCGGCTTTCACCAGGATGCGCGCTTGGTCGAGAAATAACATGCTGTCGGGGCCGGGCACGCCCGGCCCGCATGCCCGGGCCGCATTGTGGGGAAGGAAAGCTTATTGGACAGCGTTGATGCGGACGAACTTGCCGAGACGGCCGCGGTCCTTGAATTCGACCACGCCGGTTACCTTGGCGAACAGCGTGTCGTCCTTGCCCCAGCCGACGTTGAGGCCGGGTTTGAGCTTGGTGCCGCGCTGCCGCACGATGATCGAACCGCCGGGAACCAGTTGCCCGCCGAACACTTTCACGCCCAGCCGCTGCGCGTTGGAGTCGCGCCCGTTCTTGGAACTGCCTAAGCCTTTTTTATGCGCCATGCGTCACCTATGCCACAATCTCGCCGACCTTGATTTCGGTAAAGGCCTGGCGATGCCCGATGGTTTTCTTGTACTGCTTCTTGCGCTTGAATTTGAAAACCGTTACCTTGTCGCCGCGGCCGTTGCCCAAGATGGTTGCCTTCACCGTCCGCACCGAGATCATGGCGCCATCCTGGAATGCGGCCTTCACGGGCAGTTCCACTTCCGCGCCCGCTTCGCCCGGCAGCTTTTCCACGCGGACCACCTCACCCGGGGAAACCACATACTGCTTCCCGCCGGTTTCAATTATCACTTGCATTTCAACCTCTGCTTTGGGAGCCGGAACACACGAAGTGCGTCGGAACCACTGGAGTAAACTTCAAGTTTACTACAGATCCCGCGCCTGCGGCAAACGCTCCGCGACCGGCGGTGTGATTCAAGAAATGGAAGCCGCGCGCCCGCCACGGCCCATGTGGTTGCGCCCGGCAGCGGCCGCCCTTCTCGATCCATGCCGCAGCATGTAAGGTTTGCCACCGGCACAGCAGTACCGGCACACCCGTGCTTGCTTTTCACAGCACGCTCTCTGGCGAATTTATGATAAGCTGTAGACTGGCAAGGCGGGCAGAAGCCCTCCACAATTTGGTAACGCCCGGGCCACCCAGGGCGTCCAACCAAGCGAAGGGTAGCGGCCCATTTGGGGGAGATGGTGGCATAAGACATGGCTGATCTGTCACATCCCAGTCCTCCTTTAGGCAGCAACCCGGACGATCACCTCGCCCGGTTGCTGGTGGATGACATCGAAGAACCCTGGTACAACTCTTTCCTCAAGAATCTTATAGAAGCGATTAACCCTCCCAAGCTTCCTCCGCTCGAAATCACATCCCAGCCGGTAGCGGTGAAGGATATCTGGGGCCTGTACGGACGGCAGAAGAAGTCGTTCGTGATGTCGACGGGTTTCCAGGTGGTTGCGGTCGGGTTGGCCTTCTGGATTTTCTCCCTTCCCGCCGTGCAGCAAGGGGTGAAAAACGTCGCGACGGTCTTTCTGCCGGATCTGTCGCCGGCTCCGGAGATGCAACTGAATAAGGGCGGTGGCGGTGGCGGTGATCGCTCCTTGCTGGCAGCCAGCAAGGGACGCCTCCCTAAAATCGCGCCCCGCCAGTTCACTCCTCCCGCGGCCGTCATCAACAATCCGAATCCGAAGCTGGTGATGGACCCCTCGATTCTGGCGCCTCCGGATGTCACGCTGCCGGATGTCAACATGAACCAATATGGTGACCCGCTCGCCAAGCTGGGTCCCGCCTCGAATGGACCGGGCTCGGGCGGCGGCATCGGTTCCGGCCATGGCGGCGGCGTCGGCCCCGGCGGAGGCGGGGGCTACGGTCCCGGATCGGGCGGTGGGTTCGGTGGCGGCGTTTACAGGGTCGGTAACGGCACCACTGCTCCGGTCGTGCTGTACAAGAAAGAGCCCGAATATTCCGAAGAAGCCCGCAAGGCCAAGTACCAGGGCACCGTGGTTCTCTACATCGAAGTGGACCCCAGCGGCCGCGCCATCAACCCCAGAGTGGTTCGCAGCCTGGGCCTGGGGCTGGACGAAAAGGCCCTGGAAGCCGTGAAGCAGTGGAAGTTCAGGCCCGGCTATCGGGACGGCCATCCCGTCACCGTGGCGGCCCAGATCGAAGTCAACTTCCGCTTGCTGTAAGTGGGGCAGGTCCCCGACCTGCCAAAACCGGGCGAAGCCCGGTTGTCTTTTCCGCAACACCCCTAACGAAACTCATTCCTTTCGTTGCAGTGTGCCTAGGCACCGCCCCGACGGGCGGGGCGCTCGCGCTTACGCACGTGGCAGGTCGGGGACCACATCTGTCCAAGATATCCGTGGGGGCCGATTCGACCGCTGTGAGCGTTGGGGATAACTGTACCGCTGCGGTTTTCGCCTGATGAGGTTGGAGGGCGAAACCGGCCAGTGT
>JBAVEN010000048.1:0-66373 GCA_049587755.1 Bryobacteraceae bacterium
AGGATATTTACGATCTGTCGCCGGAAGAGATGAAGGCGGTGCCGTCGATGCCGGGGTCTTTGGACGAGGCGTTGGACTGCCTGGAAGAGGACCACGCGTTCCTGATGCGCGGGGACGTGTTCAGCGAGGAGCTGCTCCAGACGTATATCGACTACAAGCGGAAGAACGAAGCCGAAGCCGTACGGCTGCGTCCGCACCCGTACGAATTCGCGCTGTACTACGACGTGTAGGCGGGAGCTAGAAAGCCCGTAAACCGCTTGCTGGCGCGCGGCTCCGAGACAGATCATGATGCACGAGCTGTTTCGGGGCCGCGGCTGTCAGCAGGCTGGAAACAATCGGTTCGAAACTCGGGAGATACCGTTATGAAGATCGGCGTGCTCGGATCGGGAGACGTCGCCAAGGCGCTGGGCGGCGGCTTCTTGAAACACGGTCATCAGGTCACTCTTGGAACTCGCAATCCCAACAAACTGGCTGACTGGGCCAAGGCGAACTCCGGTGCCCGGGTGGGTTCCTTCGCCGAGGCCGCCAAGTCCGCGGAAGTAGTCGTCCTGGCTGTCAAAGGTGCGGCGGCGGCAGAAGTTCTGAAATCCGCCGGCGAATCGAATCTGGCCGGCAAGGTGGTCATCGACGCCACCAATCCCATCGCCGACGCGCCGCCGGTCAATGGTGTGCTGAGATTCTTTACCGATCTGAACGAGTCCCAGATGGAGCGCCTGCAGCGGCAATTCCCCACTGCTCATTTCGTGAAGGCGTTCAATTCCGTAGGCAGCGGGCGCATGGTGAATCCAAGTTTCAAGGCCGGCAAACCCACCATGTTTATCTGCGGCAACGACGAGGGCTCGAAGAAAACCGTCAGTGGAATTCTGGATCAATTCGGCTGGGAGACCGCCGATATGGGCCAGGCCGAATCCGCCCGCGCCATCGAGCCGCTGTGCATGCTCTGGTGCATTCGCGACTTCACCAAGAACCAATGGAATCACGCGTTCAAACTGCTTGTGGATTGATCGCTCCTCGGTCCCGGCACTGTGACGCTGCGCCGGCCGCGGCAACAGCTTAGAATGGTGGCGCGGGCCTCGGTGGCTCTCCGCTCTCATGCAAGGCACCATCATTCAGATCAGCGTTTCCCAGGGAGGCCTTCCCAAGCGGCCGGTTCCGCAGGCGCGGGTCGGCGCGGAGGGCCTCGAGGGCGACGCGCACGCCCATCCGCAATTCCACGGCGGCCCGCGCAAGGCCGTTCTGCTGATCGCCGCGGAAGTGGTGGACGATTTGGCCGCGCGCGGTTATCCGGTCTTCTACGGCGCGTTGGGCGAAAACCTCACCACGCGCGGCATCGAGGTCAGCGGCCTGCGCATCGGCGATCGCTTGCGCGCCGGAAGCGCGACCCTCGAGATCACCCAGGTGCGCGTTCCCTGCGGCCAGCTCGATGTTTACGGCGGAGCGCTCAGGGGCGATCTGTATGATGCGCGCGTCAAGGCCGGCGACCGCGGCTCGCCCCGCTGGGGCTGGAGCGGCTTCTATGCCAGTGTGGTGGAGACGGGTGTGGTGGCGCCGGGCGATATAATTGCGCCAGTGGCCCAGCTTGCCTGACCGATGCTGACTTTGCTCGATCGCGTTCCCGAGCGCGTGGCGGCGCGTATCCGGTTGCTGCTGGCTTCGGTGCCGGACCCGGAGGCGGCGGCGCGCCACCTGGAACGGCTGCGGCAGGCCTCCCCTTCCGCCTTCGACCGCATTACCAGTTCGCCAGCAGCCTTGCGCTCGGCGGCCAATGTATTCGCGTATAGCGCATTCCTGACCGATGCCGTCCTCAAGAGCCCGGAGCAGATTCTGCAAGTGGCCAGTTCCGGCAGCTTTTACCGGGTGCTGTCGGTGGAAGAGTACGAAGAGCGGCTATACGATTTTCTCGGCGCAGGCCATGGCGGCGTGCCTTCCGGAGTCGAGCTGGCGCGGTTTCGCCGACGCCAGTTGCTGCGGATCGTGCTGCGCGACGTGTTGGGTGTGGCCGGCCTCGCGGAAATTACCGAGGAGCTTTCCAGCCTGGCCGACGCAATTCTGAGCGTGATGTACCGCCAGCTCCGCGACGACTTTGTGACGCGCCATGGCGAGCCGCGCGTGGCCGATGGCAGCCCCTGCGGCTTTTCCGTGATTGCGCTCGGCAAGCTGGGCGGGCAGGAGTTGAATTACAGCTCCGATATCGACCTGATGTTCGTTTACAGCGGCAATGGCCACACCGACGGTCCGGAGGTCTTGACTAACAAGGAGTTCTATAAGAAACTCGCCAACCGGTATACCCAGTTACTCTCTACTTACACGGCCGAAGGCCAATGTTACCGGGTGGATCTGCGGCTGCGCCCGGACGGAACACTGGGCGAAATCGCGATTTCCGGCGATGGCGCGCGCGAGTATTACAGCGGGCGGGCGCGCGACTGGGAAAAACAGATGCTAATTAAGGCTCGCGTTGCGGCGGGCGAGCCCGAGCCTAGCGCGGCGCTGCTGGAGTTCGTGGAGCCGCTGATTTACCAGACCTCCCTCGACTTCCGGGCGGTGGAGGCGGTATCGGAAACGCGGCAGCGCATCAGCGAGAAGATGGCCTCGCGCCGCCATTCGGGCGGCGGCGTCGACATCAAGCTTACCCCCGGCGGCATTCGCGACATCGAGTTCCTGGTGCAGTGCCTGCAACGGCTGCACGGCGGCCGCGAAACCTGGGTGCGCCACGGCGGCACCATGTTGGCGCTGTTCCGGCTGCGCGATAAGGGGCTGCTCTCCGGAGCCGAATATGCGCGGCTGGCGTCGGCTTACCAATTCCTGCGCTACCTGGAACATCGCTTGCAGATGGAAGACGACCGGCAGACGCACACGCTTCCAGCCGATCCGGCGGCCCTGGCCCTGCTGGCGCGCAAGATGCCGCCGGCGGCAACGGGAGAGGCGCTGGACGCCGATTCCCTGGCGCGCAGCCTGGACGACCATCTGGCTGCCGTGCGCGAGATTTACGAGCGCGTCATTCATGCGCAGAAGCCGCTCTACTACACGCCCAGCGCCGAACCGACGCTCGAAGAGGACCCGGAGCCCGCGCCGCTGGCGACCAACCTGACGCGCTTCTTGGACCAACGTGCGCCGCAACTGGCGGCGGCCGTGGCCGCCGCAGGCTTGCATCGCGGGCGGGAACGCTTTGAACATTTCCTGGAGAAAGCGTTTGCGCAACCGGAGATCCTCGAGCGCCTGGACAGCGACGAGCACCTCGCCGCCGGCGTGCTCGACTTGTTCGAGCACAGCGGGTATTTCGCCGACGAGCTGCTGCGCTACCCGGAGCTGATGGAGGAAATCGGCGAGCCCTTCCGGCTGGAGGGCGGCGCGCTGGCCGATGGCGGCGCCCTCCGCCGCTACTATCGCCGCCAGATGTTGCGCATCCAGACCGAGAGTATTCTCGAAGCGCCGCCCATCTTCGCTACCTTGGGCAAGACTTCGGTGCTGGCCGATAGCGTGATCGAAGCCGCTTACCAGATCGCGGTGCGCGATGCGCCCCCGCCCGCCAACCGTGCCTATGAGCCATCGAACCAGATGATGGTGATCGCCCTCGGCCGCCTGGGCATGCGCGAATTCGACCTGGGCTCGGACGCCGACCTGGTGTTTGTCATTCCCGACGAAGACGCCGCGGAGCAAGGCTTCTGGACGGACGTGGCCGAGCGCACGGTGCAAACTTTGAGCGCCTACACGGGCGAGGGCGTGATGTTCGCCGTCGATACCCGCCTGCGGCCCAACGGGCGCGAGGGCGACCTGGTGCAATCGGAAGGCTCCTACAAGGCTTACTTCGAGGGCCACGCCGAGGCCTGGGAAGGCATCGCTTACATGAAGTCGCGCGCCGTGGCGGGAAACGTGGAGCGCGCCACCGCGTTCTTGAACGAGCTGCAGCAGGTGGACTGGCGGCGCTACGGCCAGAGCATGCGCTCGCGCAAGGAGCTGGCCGAAATGCGCGCGCGCCTGGAACGGGAGCAGGGACCGCGCAATCCGCTGAAGGCCGGCAGGGGCGGGTTCTACGACATCGACTTCGCGCTGATGTACCTGCGCCTGCGGGGCGCCGGTATCTTCTATAAGGTGTTGAACACGCCGGAGCGCATCGACGTAATCGAGAAGATGGGGCACCTGGACCGCGAGGACGCCGACTTCCTGCGCGAGGCCGCCACTTTCTACCGCGGGATCGACCACGGCCAGCGCGTTTCGCGCGGGCACGCCGAAGGCAGCCTGCCCACTTCGCAGGCGCAAATGGAGGTGCTGGCAAACCTGGTGCAGCGGTGGACGCCGGAGCACTTGCACCAGCAGCGCCTGGACGTCACGCTGCGGGAAATCCGCCGCCGCACTCGCGAGTATTTCAACCGGCTGTTCGAACGGTCATGAAGGCGCTGCGATTCGCGGCCTCACTGGCTCTGGTGGCCGCCATCATCGCGGTTTACCGGCTGACGCCGGTCAACAACACCACGGTGGCGCTGACGCTGTTGCTGGCCATCCTCGGCATTTCGACCTGGTGGGGACTGGCGGAGGCCACGCTGGCGTCGGTGCTGGCGGTGCTCGGGTTCAACTTCTACTTCCTGCCCCCGGTGGGCAGGTTTACCATTCAGGATCCGGAAAACCTGGTGGCGTTTCTGGCGTTCCTGGTGACGGCGATCACCGCCAGCCAGCTTTCGGCGCGGGCCCGCCGCCGCGCGGCGGAGGCGGAAGCGCGGCGCCTGGAAAGCGAACGGCTCTATGCGCTGGTGCGGTCCATGGCGCTCACCGGCAACCCGCGTAAGACCATCCGCGAGTTCCTCAACCGTGTGACGCAGGAATTTGGCTGCACGGCGGCGGCTTTTTTTTACCGGGAGACGGACGAGATTTTCCGGACCGGGCCCGAGAGCCGGCCGATTGCGGACCACGACCTAAGAGTTGCCGCGGAGCTCGAGCGCGCTTCGGGCGAAGCCACCGGCGACTGGGTTGCGAGCCCCGTCCGCCTGGGCATGCGGAGCCTGGGCGGCCTCGGGCTGGTGGCGCCCCTGCCTTCCCCGCAAATGGTGCGTGCTATCGCGGATCTGGCCGCCATCACCATCGAAAAGGCGCGCGCCTTGGAGGAAGCCAGCCATGCCGAAGCCGCGCGGCAGAGCGAGTTGCTGAAATCGGCGCTGCTCGATTCCCTCGCGCACGATATCAAGACGCCGCTGACCTCCATCAAGGCCGCCGTCACCAGCCTGCTCGGCGAAGCTGCGGCGGCCGACCGCGAGCTGCTGACCATCATCAACGAAGAAGCCGACCGTCTCAACCAACTCGCCGCAGAAGTCGTGTCGATGGCGCGCATCGAAGCCGGCAAGCTGCACCTGGACAAGCGGGAGGTGCCGGTGGAGCAGATCCTCACCGGCGCGCTGGCTGAGGTGGAAGGGCTGCGCAAGGGACGCCCCATCGCCATCCACGCGGCCGCCGGCCTGCCTGCGGCCGAAGCCGATCCCGAGCTGGCGCAGCAGGTGGTCAAGCAGTTTCTGGAAAACGCCCTCAAGTACACGCCCGAGGACACTCCCATCACTGTCTCGGTGGAGCAAAAGAGCGGCAAGATTGTGATTGGCGTCGCCGACCGCGGCCCGGGTATCGAAGAGCATGAGCGGGCGCTGATCTTCGACCGCTTCTATCGCGGCCGCGAGCACCGTTTTCAGACCAAGGGAACAGGCATGGGACTCGCCATCGCCAAGGGAATCGTCGAGGCTCACGGCGAGCGCATTTGGGTGGAAAGCGAGCGCCGCCAGGGTTCGGTATTCTACTTTACGCTCGCCGCAGCGGCAGGAGGCAGAGAGAATTGAGCGCCGGAAAAGTTCTGGTAGTGGACGACGATCCGCAGATCCGCCGCGTGATGAAGGCCACGCTGGTGGGGCACAGCTACGAGGTGCTCGAAGCGCGCACCGGTGAAGATGCGCTGGACATTTTCGCCCGCGAAGCGCCCAGCCTGGTGCTGCTGGATATGAACATGCCCGGCATAGGGGGCCTGGAGACCTGCCGCACGCTGCGCGCCGCTTCCGACGTGCCGGTGATCGTGCTGACGGTGCGCAACTCGGAGAAGGATAAAGTGGCGGCGCTCGATGCCGGCGCCGACGATTACGTCACCAAGCCCTTCGGCATTGAAGAGCTGCTGGCGCGCATCCGCGCGGCGCTTCGCCGTTCGCCGACGGGGCCCGAGGGCGGCCCGCGCAGCTTCGAAACCGCGGGTCTGGAGATCGATTTCGAGCTTCGCCGCGTGCGCGCCCAAGGACGCGACGTGCGCCTGACGCCCAAGGAATTCGAGCTGCTCCGCTGCCTGGTGGCGCACGCCGGCCGCCCGGTGACGCACCGCGAATTGCTGCAAGCCGTCTGGGGCCCGGACTACGGCGACGAACCCGAATACCTGCGCGTCTTCATCAACCAGTTACGCAAGAAGATCGAGGCCAACCCAGCGAAGCCGACAATCATTTTGACGGAACCGTGGGTTGGATACCGCTTGGCGGCTGGATAGAGTAAAAGCACCTCTCGAGTTTTTCCATGCCTAACCCTAGCAGCCTCGTGAGATGGAAGGTCATGCTGAACCGCCAGGCATCGGCGATCATGAAAGGGCCATGGCGGGAACGTCTAAGGCGACTGCGCTAATACCGACCAAGCTACTTAGTTACCTGCCTCACCGGCGACCTAGTCATGAGCTGGTGATCCTGTGTCTACCCAGCGCGGTATTGTTACCAGAAATTCACTTGAAATTATTAAAATGAACCTTGACAAAAGAAAATAGGGGGGGTGCTATTAGCCCGGTGAGAACCACTAGTCAGAATACGGTATCAATGGAGAAGATCGATGAAGAGGCCCACACCAACTAACTTCGGTCATGCGGCGCAGCCGACGCTGCTCGCGGTGGGCTTGATCCTTTGTGTTAGCAGCGCGATGGGGCAGGCCCCTACAATAGTCAACGCCGCCGACGGGTCCGGTAGTGCGGCGTTTTGGTACCTCAATGGGCTGCCGTCGTGCTGCGAGGACTCCCCTGGAGCCCCTCCGAATCAAGCCATCTACTACACCCAGTGGGAGGTGCTTGCGAACCTTCAGCCGGGGTGCACGGGAACTCCGACGTGGTCCACGGACCACGGGACCCTAGTTTCGATCAGCCCGGAACTGGGCGCGCCCGCCGCGATCCTCACGTCCCTTGGGCCCAGCTACACCACCAACCAGTACACGCCAGTGTATAACATCAACATCTACGTGACGGCTTGCGGAGTTAAGTCCGCGGGCTTTCCTGTCTTTATCAACACCCCGTATTCGTTCAGTTCGGCCGTGCAGGGGCGGTTCTGCAATAAGACCACCGGTCTCTGCAACTGTAACGCCTTCCCGAGTACTATGGGGGCTTTAGGCTATGCGGGGTCGTATTACGACTCGGCTTATGATCTCTTCGGCAACGTTTTCGTCCCAATAGACCTCCATGAGAAGTGGCTGAACCCAGTCACCTTCGTCGCCGGCAACAACTGGGCACAATACATGGCCAACAATCTGGTTTCGTATAGCTGGCCGGCGTCTGTCTGGAACTCGGGCACGACTTGGGGGGACGCGATTGGAGCGTGTGCCCCTGCCGCTGATTTCGGGGCCATTGACCCCGAGCCGCTCCCCTGGGGCAACGTCGGGACCGCGGCGACCTTTACCGAAAATCAGGAGTACTGGATCGGCACAACGACCCTCGGGAACTATGGGACGTGCGTCCTTTGGGGCGGTATGGCGTGGTTCTCGGATCATGACGGGTACGACTTGCAGGTGGTTCCAGGGATACCCGCAACGCTTTGCCAATGACAACAGATGGGAGGGCAAGATGAGACTTCTGAACGTGACGGCAGCCATGCTTCGATTGGCGGGATTTGGAGCGTTCGCGGCGGTCCTTTGCTGGCCGGCTCCGGCAGCGACCTTGTCTGGGGCCCTGGGCTCCGCAGATGCCGTTGTGCTGGGCAGTGTCGCGACACTCACGGACAACATTACGAGTGCCTCCTTCACAATCAACGTAGAAACCGTGCTTAAAGGCAGCGTCGGTTCGACGACGATTCAGGTTGCCCACCCGTGGCATTATCCGGGCGGCCTGGTTCTAGCGGGCCCAATCTCACCCTCAACCTTCGCCGTGTCCCTTCACGGCATCTGGTTTCTGAAACACACTACAACTTCGACGTGGGATCTGATACCGAGCAGCGGCATCGGCGGAGACGCGTCCTCGTTATTCTGGCCGACGCCGGCCGCGCTTCCGGCGGCATACGCGCCAGCCCCTGGCGCATCCCTGCTGGACACGCTGATGCTACAGGCCGCAGCCGGCCTCGAAGCGGTGGGAGTCATGCCTCAAGATCTCCGGGGCATTATCGAAACATACCCACCGGTTCCGCCCAGTCCGGCCGTTCAGGCCATCCTGGCGCGTTGGGTGACCCTGCCCACGCCCGGCTTTCGCGAGGTGGGCGTGGCGTGCATGCTGGACACCGGTGCGCCGGGCGCCGTGGCTCAACTTGTGCAACTCGGGCCGTCAATCGGTGAGCCCTGGGCGAGCACGATCACTACCGCGCTGGAACAATCCTATCGCGATAGCACGCCGAGTTCCGTAACCCAGCTCGCCCAATACGCGAGCGCCGGAACCACCACCGCCGCGATGCGCAAGGCCGCCATCCGGGCGCTGGCCGCGATTCACACCAAGGAGGCCTTGCCGTTTCTCGCGACCCTGCTCAACAGCTCCGATCCGTTCGAACAAGGGCAAGGCGTATATGGCCTGGGAGCCTTCGCCAACGGCTGCACGCCCCAGACGCCGGGGAACGTTGTATCGATGGCCTATCTCAGCCTGAAGAATCCTAGCAAGTTCAAAACCACCGACACCATTGCCAACTTCGCCCTCGGCGGAAATCCCGCAGCGGGTGATCCGGTGCTGGCTCAGCGGCTTACTTTCTGGCAGAACTGGTGGGCGGTGAACGGGCCATCCACCCAGTAGCGCGACAAGAAAGCCGTGATGACTCTCGGCACAGCAGCCTCGACAGGCTGCGCCACGGCTACGAGTGCGGCGCGTTTTTGCATGCCGCCATCCACTCTTCCAATTCCCACCGCAGCGGGGAAACCACTGTGACCGCCTCTCCATCCGCAGGTCTGAAGAAACGGATGCGGTGCGCATGAAGGAAATAGCGGCCTAACGGCGCGCGGCCTGGCACCACCGCCGGTGCGCCGTAGAGCGTATCGCCGGCGACGGGATGGCCGATGCTGGCCAGGTGTACGCGGATCTGGTGCGTGCGGCCGGTGCCGATTTTCACTTCGAGAAACGTGAAGCCGGGCAGGCGCGCCATGACGCGGTATTCGGTGTGCGCCGTGCGTCCCTCGCGAAGGCGCGCCGTCATGCGGGTGCGGTGAACGGGATCGCGCGCAATCGGCTTATCGATGACGCCGCTTTCCCGTTTCACCGCGCCATGCACCAGCGCCAGGTAGACCTTCTCTACGCGGCGGCTGGAAAACTGGGCAGCGAGCTTGCGGTGCGCGGCATCGTTCTTGGCCACCAGGATCACGCCGCTGGTGTAGCGGTCGAGACGGTGCACGATGCCCGGGCGCATCTCGCCGCCCACCGCGGAAAGCGCGCCGAAGCGGTGCAGCAGCGCGTTCACCAGCGTCCCGGAGTGAACGCCGGCGCCGGCGTGGACCACCATTCCGGCGGGCTTATCGACGGCCACCACGTCGGCATCTTCGTAGAGAATGCTGAGCGGGATTTCCTCGGGCTCGGCGCGCAGCGGCGGCGGCTCGGCTGGTTCCACCTGGATAGCTTCGCCACCGCGAACCGTGTAGGAAGCGCGCACCGCTGCGCCGTTCACCAGCACGCGGCCATCGTGGATCCACTGCTGAATGCGGGCGCGGCTGTATTGCGGCAGGCGTTCATGCAGGGCCTGGTCGAGGCGCCTGCCAGCCTCGGTGCGATCGGCGGTGAAGTCCGCCATAGGGCCTCAGTACGCAACAACCGCTCCCTGATGTTCGCGGCTCCGATAGCATTCAGAGCCGCGACCGTGAGGGAGCGGTTGCCGGCGATTGGGTTGGTCGTTTTCCGCCAGGCGTTAGTCTCCTAGATGGAATTGTTTCCCACCACTGCCTCGTGTTCAGGCGGCGGCTCGGAGGGCTGCCCCGCCAGCGGCCGGCGATCGTAAAACTGCAACCGGCAGAACCTGCAATGATACAGGTTCCCATGGACCAATCGTTCAAGCAGGTTCCACAAGCCGCCCTGCATGCGGTCTACCACGTCCGGCTCGCCGAGGCGCGTCACCCGAAAAGTCGCGCACTGCGGGCAGCGCGCGTGCGGCCCCAGGTGAAGCCGGAACGGCCGCGGCAGATGCTGCTCGCGCTCGCACACGGCGCATTGAAAGATCGCCAGATAGGCAAAGTGCTCCAGGAACGTTCGGTGCACCCGCCGCACCTTGCCCCCGCAGTATAGGCACTTTCGCATGCCGCTTCGCCAACTATGTTGTAGCTCAATTTGCGGAACCGGCACAACTGGGGTCACAATAAGAAGTTCGCCCTTTCCACCTGAAGCAAGTCCTTATGCTCGATAGAATCACGGTGCATGGTGCGCGGCAGCACAATCTGAAGAACATCGACGTTGAAATTCCGCGCAATGCGCTGACGGTGATTACCGGCCTGAGCGGTTCGGGGAAGTCGTCGCTGGCTTTCGACACCATCTATGCCGAGGGCCAGCGCCGCTACGTGGAGACGCTCTCCACCTACGCCCGCCAGTTTCTCGACCAGATGGAGCGGCCCGACGTGGATTCGGTGGACGGCCTCAGCCCGGCAATCTCCATCGAGCAGAAGACCACCAGCCGCAGCCCGCGCTCCACGGTGGGCACCATCACCGAAATCTACGATTATCTGCGGCTGCTCTACTCCTCGATCGGTGTGCCGCACTGCCCGATTTGCGGCAACGAGATTTCGCGCCAGACCACCGAGCAGATTCTCCAGCACGTGCTGGCGCTGAAGCCGGAAGACCGCATCATGGTGATGGCGCCGGTGGTCCGCGGCCGGAAGGGCGAATACAAGAAGGACCTGGAGAAGCTGGCGCGGCAAGGGTTCGTGAGGGCGCGGGTGGACGGCGTGTTGCGCTCGCTCGACGATGAGATCCGGCTCGATAAGCGGCGCAATCATACCATCGAAGTGGTGGTGGACCGGCTGCTGGTCAAGCGAGGAATCGAGAAGCGCCTGGAAGCCGCCATCGAGATTGCCACCAAGCTGGCCGATGGGCTGGTGCTGGTGGCGGTGGTAAACGGCGAAGAGCGGCTCTACTCGCAGAAACTGGCCTGCACCGTCTGTGGCTCGAGCATTCCGCAACTGGAGCCGCGCTCGTTCTCCTTCAACAGCCCCTACGGCGCCTGCGAGGAGTGCCACGGGCTGGGCAGCCGGTGGACGTTCGATCCCGCCAAGGTGATCGCCGACGCTTCCAAGCCTCTCCTCAACGGCGGGCTTGGCCCAGGCGGCGCCTCCTGGACCATGCAGCAGGAGCTGGAGGCGCTGGCGCGGCGCGCCAAGATCGATTTGAAAACGCCGTTCGAGAGCCTGCTCAAACAGTCGCGCGCGATTTTACTGGGCGGCACCGGCGGAATGCCGGGGATCCTGGGAATTCTGCAGCAGGCTTACGACAATTCGGCGGAAGGCTACCGCGAATGGCTGACGGAATACATGTCACCCGTGGAATGCGCGGCGTGCGGCGGCAAGCGGCTGCGGCCGGCCAGCCTGGCCGTGCAAGTCAAGAATTTCTCGATTGCGGAATTCACCGCGCTGCCGGTGGCGCGCGCTCTGGTGACGGTGCGGAACTGGGAATTCGGCGAGCGCGAGATGCAAATTGCCGGCCGTGTGCTGGATGAAATCCGCCGCCGGCTGGAGTTTCTCTCTGCGGTGGGACTGGACTATCTCAGCCTGGAGCGATCCGCGGCTACCCTTGCCGGCGGCGAAGCGCAGCGCATTCGCCTGGCAACCCAGATCGGCTCCAAACTGCGCGGCGTGCTCTACGTGCTGGACGAGCCTTCCATCGGGCTGCACCCGCGCGACAACGGCCGACTGCTGGAGACCCTGGCGCATCTGCGCGACATGGGTAACACCGTGCTGGTGGTGGAGCACGACGCCGAAACCATTCAGCGCGCCGATTATGTGATCGATCTCGGTCCCGGCGCCGGCCGCCTGGGTGGGCTCCTGGTAGCGGCGGGCGATCCGGCGGCCATCGCGCGCAATCCGCAATCGCTCACCGGCCAGTACCTTTCGGGCGCGCTCGAAATCCCCATGCCGCAAGTGCGGCGCGTCCCCGGAGAGAGCCAGTTGCTCATTCGCGGCGCCCGCCAGCACAATTTGAAGAACATCGATGTCTCCATCCCGCTCGGTGTGCTGACCGTGGTCACAGGAGTTTCCGGCAGCGGCAAGTCGACGCTCGTCAACGAGATCCTCTATCGCTCGCTGGCGCGCGAGATCTACGGCTCGCGCGAGGAGCCGGGCGAGCACGACGCAATCGAAGGCATAGGCCTGCTGGACAAAGTGATCCGCATCGATCAGGCGCCGATCGGCCGCACACCGCGCTCCAATCCCGCAACCTATACGGGACTGTTCACGCCTATACGCGATCTCTACGCCATGCTGCCGGAATCGCGGGAACGCGGTTACAAACCCGGCCGCTTCAGCTTCAACGTCAAGGGCGGGCGCTGTGAAGCCTGCCAGGGCGACGGCCTGAAGCGCATCGAAATGAATTTCCTGCCCGACGTGTATGTCACCTGCGACGTCTGCCGCGGCCGCCGCTACAACCGCGAAACCTTGCAGGTGAAGTTCAAGGGCTACTCGATTGCCGACCTGCTGGACTCGACCGTCGAGGACGCCCTGCCGCTGATGGAGAACCTGCCGCAGATTCGCGCCAAGCTCGAAACCCTGCACGATGTGGGGCTGGGCTACGTGCACCTCGGCCAGTCTTCCACCACCCTTTCCGGCGGCGAAGCGCAGCGCATCAAGCTGGCCAAGGAACTGAGCAAGCGGCAAACCGGCCGCACCTTCTATCTGCTCGACGAGCCCACCACCGGGCTGCATTTCGACGACGTGCGAAAGCTGCTTGACGTGCTCCAGCGGTTGGTCGGACTGGGCAACACGGTGGTGGTGATCGAGCATAACCTGGACGTGATCAAAACCGCCGACTGGATCATCGACCTGGGCCCGGATGGCGGCGAATACGGAGGCCGCGTGGTGGCCTGCGGCACGCCCGAGCAGGTGGCGCGCTCGAAGAAAAGCTACACCGCGGAGGCGTTGCGGAAGGTGCTGGGCAAGGGGAGGGCGGCATGAGCCGGTACTCGAAACAGCCGCTCGATTTCGCCGGGCTGCACACTGTCGGGCTGCGCGAGCGCGGCGGCAAAGTGACAATCGCGGATTTTGCCTCGCCTTACCGAAAGGGTTCCGGCATGGGCGCTTGGCTCGATTCGCTGCCGCGCATCCTGGCCGGCGCGGACTTGCGCAAAGTGGCGGATGCCGTCTTCGCCGCGCGCGCCCGCAAGCGCGCCATCATCTGGGGTCTGGGCGGCCACGTGATCAAATGCGGCCTGGCGCCGGTGCTGATCGACCTGATGCGTCGCGGCTACGCCACCGCGTTCGCGTTGAATGGCGCCGCGGCCATTCACGATTTCGAAATCGCGCTGGCCGGGCATACCAGCGAGGACGTGGAGGCGGCGCTGCCCGATGGCCGCTTCGGCTCGGCGGAAGAAACCGGCCGCGAAATGAATGGCGCGATTTCCGAAGGCGCGCGCGATGGGCTGGGAATCGGCGAAGCGCTGGGCCGGCGCCTGGAAGCCGCCGCCGCACCGGCCTGCGCGCCGTTCAGCCTGCTGCTCGCGGCTTACCGCGCCGCGATTCCCGTCACCGTGCACGTGGCGATTGGAACTGACACCCCGCACACCCATCCGGCCGCCAATGGAGCGGCCATCGGCGCCGGCTCGCTCCGCGATTTTCGCCTGCTGTGTTCTTATGTCGCGGACCTCGGCGATGGCGGCGTCTATCTCAACCTGGGATCGGCCGTGGTGCTGCCCGAGGTTTTCCTGAAGGCCGTTGCCGCGGTGCGCAACCTGGGCCACCCGTTGAGCGGATCCACTACCGCCAATTTCGATTTTCTGCAACATTACCGGCCGCGGATGAATGTCGTGGAACGGCCCCACGCCGGCTCCGGGGGCGCCGGCTACGCGCTCACAGGCCATCACGAGCTGATGATTCCGCTGCTGGCCGCGGCGCTGATCGAGAAGGACTCATGATGCCGGAAGAGCCTGCCGTGAATCTCGCGCCAGCCTCCGGCCCGCCGGAACCGCCTCCCGCGCCGCCGCCCGAGCGCGATCCGTTCTGGGGTTACAGTGACCTGCTCTGGTTCGCCGGCATGGCGATTGCCAGCATGCTGGCAGGCTGGGCCGCCGGTGGGCTCGCGCTGGCATTGTTCAAATTGAAGGTGGCGAGCCTTGCCACCGAGATGATCGTCTTGTACGCCGTCTTATTCGGCTCCCTGCATGTGATGTTTCGAGTGCGCTACGATCGCCCGTTCTGGCGTTCTCTGGGATGGAAGCCGATCCGCCTGCCGGTGATGATGGTGATGCTGTCCGGCATGGTCACCGCTGTTTTGGTGGCGGTCGCCAGTACCCTGATCCGCACGCCAACCGGCGAAAACCCGATGACGCAACTGCTGGAAACACGCGCCGATGTGCTGGTGATGGGCACCCTCGGCATCACCCTGGCGCCGGTCTGCGAGGAATTGGCCTTTCGCGGATTCCTGCAACCGCTGCTGGTGCGCAGCCTGGGCGCGGTGCCCGGCATTGCGCTCGCGGCTGCGGCGTTCGGGCTGCTCCATTTTCAGGAGTACGGCAACTCGTGGCGTCATGCCCTCATCATCGCGCTGGCCGGCGCGGCCTTCGGATGCATGCGCCATGCCACCGGTTCCACCAAAGCCGCTGCCATCATGCACGCGGCGTACAATTTGCTCTTCTTCATCGCGCTCATGACGGAAAAAAGGATCCTGCCCCAAATATGGTAGAAACGATCCAGTGGATCGATGGCGCGGTGGTGATGATCGACCAGACCCGCCTGCCGCTTGAAGAGAAGTACGTCACTTGCCGCAGCTACCGGGAAGTGGCCGCTGCCATCCGCGAGATGACGATTCGCGGCGCGCCGGCCATTGGCGTTGCGGCGGCGATGGGCGTGGCGCTCGGCGTGCTGCATGCTTCCCAATCCGATCTCGACGCGCAAATGGAGGAAATCTGCGCCACGCTGGCGGCCACGCGTCCCACTGCGGTCAACCTCTTTTGGGCCATCGGCCGCATGAAGCGGGTCTACGCGAGCGTGGCTGGCAAGCCGGTTGCGGAAATTCGCCGGCGCCTGCTGGAAGAGGCGTTGCTGGTGCGCGAGGAAGATATCGCCATCTGCCGCGCCATCGGGCGCAACGGTGCCGCGCTGGTGCCGGACCGGAAAACCGTGCTCACCCATTGCAACGCCGGCGCGCTCGCGACTGCGGGCTATGGCACCGCGCTGGGCGTGATTCGGGCCGCTGTGGAGGCCGGCAAGCAGATCGACGTCTTCGCCGATGAGACCCGTCCGTTCCTGCAGGGCGCGCGGCTCACGGTGTGGGAACTGCAACAGGACGCCATCCCCACTACGCTTATCACCGACAGCATGGCCGGGCACTTCCTGCAATCCGGCCGCATCGGCTGCGTGGTGGTTGGCGCGGACCGCATCGCCGCCAATGGAGACGTGGCCAACAAGGTGGGAACCTACCCGGTAGCAGTGCTGGCAAAGGAAAACGGCGTGCCCTTCTTTGTCGCCGCGCCCATTTCGACGCTTGACCTCAGCCTCGCTTCGGGCGCCGCCATCCCTATCGAACAGCGCGCCGCGGAGGAAGTGACGTGCGTTTTCGGCACCCGCATCGCTCCGGAAGGAACGCTGGTCGAGAACCCGGCATTCGACGTCACACCGGCGCGCTACGTCGCCGCCATCGTCACCGAAAAGGGCGTGGTCCGCCCCCCGTATGAAGAATCCCTCAAAAAACTGCTAAGTTGAAAAGTGAAAATGCGAACTATCCTGATTACTCTTCTTTGTTCCCTCGCGCTGGTGGCCGGCGAAGGCCCGCGGCGCGCTCCGGGGTTTGACCTTCCCGATCTCAAGGGACAGTTTCACGATCTGGCCGATTACCGCGGCAAGGTGCTCGTTCTGGAGTTCCTGAAGACCGATTGCCCGCACTGTGCCCCCTTTGCCGACGTTCTGGCCCAGGTGCAGCCACGGTACGGCGATAAAGTGGCCGTGCTGGCGGTGGCCAACATCAACACCGACTCGCCGCAAAACATCTATCAGTACATGACCGGCCACAAGCTGACTTACCCCGTGGCGCTCGATCAGGGGCAGATGATGTATTCCTACTTACGCACGCCGCAAGGCGCCAACCTGCCCCACGTGTATGTCATCGACGCCAACGGCTACATCCACGTGGATTATGAATACAACGCCCTGACGCGCGATGTCTTCGAGGGCAAGGCCCTGTTTTCCGATATCGACCGTCTGCTGAAAAAATAGCGGCTCGCGGCACGCCCCTACTTCTTGGGTTTCAGCTTCAAATCGAGGGTCACCAGCTTGCGGGAATCGAAGGAGCTGAGCGTGTGGGTGACGCTCGCTTCGCCGTTGTATTCAGCCCTCAGCTCGTAGTCGATATCGGGGCTGAGATCGTTGAAATAGTAGCTGCCGTCTTTCTGCGTGAAGAACGAGCGGATCTGAAGGCTCTTGGTGTTCTTCAGATAAACGACGGCACCATTCACCAGACTGTTGTCCGGCGCGGTGACGAAGCCCCGCACGCCTCGCGTGGGGCTATCCTTGCCGAAACCGGCGGCGGCGGCGAGCAGAAGAGCGGCTACGAGCATCGCCACCCCGGCGCCCGCAAAGCCGCGCACGAACCGGCAGGCGAATCGAATCCTGCAGGGCATCCTATTTCCAATCCTCGTCTTCGGCCTCTTCCTCGTCTTCGTCATCCAAGAAATCCGCGTCCTCTTCGTCCTCGGCCAACTCCTCGGCCGATTCCAACTCCAGGGGATCGGTGCTGACCACCCGGAGATCTGCGCCGCATTCATCGCAACTGAGGGGGTCGCCTTCGTCGAGGTCCTCTTCCTCCACGTCGATTGCGCTTTCGCATTCCGGACACCTGACCATCGATCCATGCCTCCCGAAACTACTGTTATACGATAGATTGCCTCCACGGTAAGCGCGTTTCCGGCCGCCGGCTTATTTGTTGGCGGCCTGACGCGCCAGGCGGCGCCGGGTGGTGGCCGGCACCATGCCTTTCATGCGCAGATACGTAAATAATTGCTGGCGATGTGTCAGTTCGTGCTCCTTCACCCATTGCAGCATCTCCAGTCGCGTCACCATCACGCCATCCACCCGCTTCATCATCCCAGCCCAGAACCCGGGTGTCTGGCTGCCCAGTTGCGCGGCGCGCTCCTCCACGGTTTCGCGCAATCTGCGCGCCAGTTCGGCCGGCTCCAGGCTCTCGGGGATGTTGCCCGTGTGGGTTGCGATGCGCGCCCGACGCAAATCGGGATCCGAGAAATCGGTCTCGCCCGCCAGCAGCATGCCGGTCAGGCCGTGAGTGGATACCAGGATGTGGCGGCCGATCTGGCCGAAGGTCTGCAGGTCGGGAGCGGGGCGATAATCGAATTCGCCCGCCGGAAACTCCTCCACCGTGGCAATCGTATCCTGGCGCACACTCTTCCAAGAATCGATGACATGTTCGGTTCTTACCATGCCCTCATTGTACCCGCACGATGGCTGGGACAAACGCTGCCGGCTGACGCACAGCGTCGGCAGCCCTGCCGCCCTCCGCCGGTATAATAATAGGTACTAATGCACTTGAATCGCGACCAGAGGGTTGTCGACCTGAATCCGCAGGAGACCGCAGAGTGGGTGGAAGCGCTGGATCAGGTTCTGGATGAAACCGGTCCGGACCGCGCCGCATACCTGCTCGACAAGCTGTCGGAGCGCGCGCGAACTGGCGGCGCCGAACTGCCCATCCACCTCAACACGCCGTACGTGAATACCATTCGGCCAGACGAGGAGGTTGCCTATCCCGGCGACCGCGCCATGGAGCGGCGCATCAAGAGCCTGATTCGCTGGAACGCCATGGCCATGGTGGTTCACCAGAACAAGTACGACGCCGGAATCGGCGGCCACATTTCCACCTACGCCTCGCTGGCAACTCTGCTTGAAGTCGGCTTCAACCATTTCTTCCGCGCCAGCTATGGCGATCAGCCCGGCGACCTGATCTATTTTCAAGGCCACGCCTCGCCGGGAGTATACGCCCGCGCCTTTCTGGAAGGCCGGCTCAGCGAGGATCATCTGAAGAATTTCCGCCATGAGCTGCGCGACAAACCGGGCCTTCCCTCTTATCCGCACCCGTGGCTGATGCCGGACTTCTGGCGGTTTCCCACCGTGTCCATGGGGCTGGGCCCAATCAACGCCATCTACCAGGCTCGCTTCATGCGGTATCTGGAAAATCGCGGCATCATCCCGCACACTGTGCGCAAGGTGTGGGCGTTTCTGGGCGACGGAGAGACCGACGAGCCGGAATCGATGGGATCGCTCACGCTGGCATCGCGCGAGAAGCTGGACAACCTGATTTTCGTGGTGAACTGCAATCTGCAGCGCCTGGATGGTCCGGTGCGCGGCAACGGCAAGGTCATCCAGGAACTGGAAGCGGCCTTCCGCGGGGCCGGCTGGAACGTAATCAAGCTGATCTGGGGCGAGGACTGGGACAATCTGCTGGCGCGCGACACCACCGGCCTGCTGATCAAGCGCATGGGCGAAGCGGTGGACGGCGAGTACCAGACTTATGTCACCCGCGACGGCGCTTATATTCGCAAAAACTTCTTCGGCAAATACCCGGAACTGCTCGACCTGGTTTCGCACCTGAGCGACGAGGATCTATTCAAGCTGCACCGCGGCGGCCACGATCCGTGCAAAGTCTACAACGCCTTCAAAGCCGCTCTGGAGTTCACTGGCGGACCCTCGGTAGTGCTGGCGCACACCATCAAAGGCTATGGATTGGGCGAAGCCGGCGAGGGCCGCAACATCACCCACCAGCAGAAAAAGCTCAACGAGGCCGAACTGGAGCACTTCAAGTCGCGCTTTGAAATTCCCATCCCCGACGAAGCGGCGCGCACGGCGTCCTTCTATCGGCCGCCCGCCGACAGTCCGGAAATGGCTTATATGCATGAGCGCCGCCGGCTGTTGGGCGGCTACATGCCGAGCCGCACGGTTCCGGCGAGCCAGCTTGAGGCGCCACCGCTCGAATATCTCAAGGAGTCGCTGGAAGGCTCTGCCGGCCGCGAGGTTTCAAGCACCATGGCGCTGGTGCGCGTGATCACGCTGTTGCTGAAGCATCCGCAGATTGGCAAACGGGTGGTGCCTATAATCCCCGATGAAGCGCGCACCTTCGGCATGGAGTCGCTGTTCCGCCAGTATGGCATCTATGCCAGCCAGGGACAGCTTTATAAACCGCACGACGCGGAGATGTTCCTGTACTACAAGGAATCGAAGGACGGCCAGATTCTGGAGGAGGGCATTACCGAAGCCGGCTCCATGGCCTCATTCACCGCCGCTGGAGCCGCCTATGTCAACCACGGAGTGCAGATGATTCCGTTCTTCGTCTACTACTCCATGTTCGGCTTCCAGCGCGTGGGCGACCTGGTGTGGGCCTTCGGCGACGCGCGTGGCAAGGGCTTTCTGTGCGGCGGTACGGCCGGCCGGACCACCCTGGCCGGCGAGGGCTTGCAGCACCAGGACGGTCACAGCCTGGTGCTGGCTTCCACCGTGCCCACTTGCGCGGCTTACGATCCGGCCTACGCTTACGAGATCGCCATCATTGTGCAGGATGGCATCCGCCGCATGTATCAGTTGCAGGAAGACCGTTTTTACTACCTGACCTTGTATAACGAGAACTACCCGATGCCGGCCATGCCGGAGTGCTTGGACCCGCAAGGCGTGCTGCGGGGCATTTACCGCTTCCAGGCCGCGCCGGAGGGCAAAGCCGTGGTGCAACTGTTCGGCAGCGGTCCGATTTTGAACGAAGCTCTGCGCGCGCAGGAGATTCTGGCCAACCAATACGGCGTGGCCGCCGACGTGTGGAGCGTGACCAGCTACAACGAGCTGCGGCGGGACGCGCTCGCGGCGGAGCGCTGGAACCGCCTGCATCCGGACCAGCCGGCGCGCGCGCCTTACATCGTGGAAGCGCTCCAGGGCGCCGAGGGACCGATTGTCGCGGCCACCGACTATATGAAGGTAGTGGCCGACCAGGTGGCGCCGTGGCTGCCTGGCCGCATGGAGACGCTGGGGACCGATGGCTTCGGGCGGAGCGATAATCGCGAATACTTGCGCCGCCACTTCGAGGTGAATGCTGAATCCATCGCTACCGCCGCGCTATCGCGCCTGGCGCGCGACGGCCGGTTCGACATGGGGAAAGCCAAAGCGGCGTTCGCCGAGCTGGGCGTGGACACGGAGAAAATAGACCCGGCGCGGGCGTAATGGAGGCTGCGCTCCTTTACGCTGAGCGCGATCGGAGCCGCGACCGTGAGGGAGCGGTTGCTACGCGGTGAACGTGGTCATAACGTAACGAGCTTTGACTCTTTCATGCAAGCGGGACAGCGCATAGCGGCCACCGGAATGGCGATCACCGCCGTGCTCGCCCTGGTGAAGATTTTCGCCGGCCTGGCGGGACACTCCACCGCGGTGGTCGCGGACGGTCTGGAATCCGCCGGCGACGTGTTTTCTTCCGGCATGGTCCTTCTGGGCCTCACCGTGAGCTTCAAACCCGCCGATCAGAACCACCCTTACGGCCACGGCCGCGCCGAAATCCTCAGCGGCCTGCTGGTGGGACTGGTGCTCGTCTCGGGTGGCGCGCTGATTTCGTACGGGTCCTTTCTGCGGCTCGGCCAGCCCCATGCGCCATTGCGCTGGTTCGTGATCTGGCCGCTGGTGGCTTCGCTCGTGGCCAAGAGCGCGCTGGCCGCCACCAAATTCCAGGTGGGGAAAAGAATGCGCAGCGCCGCGCTGATGGGCGACGCCTGGCACGACACCACCGATTCGCTTTCCGCCCTCACCGCGCTCACCGCGGTGGCCCTCACGCTCGCCTCCCCGCAGCGCTTTTTCAATGCCGACCGCTATGGCGGTCTCGCGGTGGGCATCATCGTGATTTTCGCCGGCGTCCGCGTGGCGCGCGAGACCACCCTTCAGTTGATGGACACCATGCCCAGCGACAGAATGATGGCGGAGATCCGCGCCGCCGCGGCGCAGGTGCCCGGAGTGTTGGGCGTGGAGAAGTGTTTCGCTCGTAAGACCGGATTAAGCTACCACGTCGACCTGCACATGGAAGTCGATCCGGAAATGACCGTGCGGCAATCCCACGAGATTGCCCATGAGGTGCGGGTTCGCGTGGTGGATCAGGTCAAGTGGGTGGCCGACGTGCTGGTGCATGTCGAGCCGGCGCCCGAAAGGGAATGCGCCCGGCCACCGCTCCCTCACGGTCGCGGCTCAGAAGGCCCATCGGAGCCGCGACCGTGAGGGAGTGGTAGTTACGCCGTCTTCACGCCTGAAACCGCCGCAGGGCGTCGCGGGTTCCCGCTTCGTAGGCGTCGATCAGCTTATCCCAGGCCGCGTTGGCTGCGGTGTCGATCTGTTTCCGCGCGGGGTCGGCGTCGAACCACGCCATCGTCTGCCGCACCCCGCGGCCGAACGGCATGGTGGCGCAATAGCCGGGAACGAAGCGCTTGATCTTGCTGTTGTCGAAGACCACGCTGACGGCTTTATCGCCGGCGAGCCCGCCCAACTCGTCCGGCAGGCAGTCGGCGATGAAATCGGTCGGCATATGCACCAGTTGCGGCTCCGCGCCGGCGGCCTCGCCCACAATGCGGTAGAACTGGTTCCAGCTCATCACTTCATCGGAGGTGATGTGGAAAGCGTGCCCGATCGCCTGCTCATGCCCCAGCAAGCCCACCAGGCCTTTGGCGAAGTCGCTGTTGTGCGTGATCACCCAGAGGGACGAGCCGTCGCCCGGCACGATGACCTTCTTGCCGCGCCGCATGCGATCCACCACCGTGTACGATTTAGTCCAACTGTTGATAGCCAGCGTAATCTGCGTCTCGCCGTAGGTCAGCGAAGGGCGGACGATGGTCGCTGGAAAGCCTTCTTCGCGGTAAGCGTTCATCAACCGCTCTTCGCAAGCGATTTTGTTCCGCGAGTAATCCCAATATGGATTTGCCAGGGGCGTCGATTCGGTAATCAGGTAGTGGGAGGGCGGCTTTTGGTAGGCGCTGGCGGAACTGATAAAGATATATTGCCGCGTGCGGCCCCGAAACAGCTCCAGGTCGCGTTCGATATCGGCAGGCGTGTAGGCGATCCAATCGACCACCGCGTCAAACGACGCGCCGTCGAGCGCTCGCGCTGCGGCCGCGGTGTCCGCCATGTCGAGTGTCAGAGTCTTCACGCCGGCGAGCAGATCCGCCGCGCGCCGCCCCCGCGTCAGGAGCGTGAGATCGATGCCGACCTCCGCCGCCAGCCGCGTGCATGCCGTGCTGATGATGCCCGTCCCGCCAATAAAAAGAACTCTCATGAAGCTGTTGTAGCAAAACGGAGGTGGAGCATGCGCTGCGGCGGGAAAAGGACCGGCGGCAAGACCGCCGGCGCTACGAAAAAAGCAGCGTCCTAGCCGTAGCGCCGGCGGTCTTGCCGCCGGTCCTTTGTGAGCTGTATCGCCAGGAATGCCGATCCTGGCCACGCTTGAGCTTGCCCGTTTTTGCGGTTGAACCTACACTTCCACAATCATCTTTCCGACTCCATCCGCGTATTGTTCGGTGATGCGAAAGGCTTCGGCGATCTGGGCGATGGGGCGGGTGTGGGTCACCATCGGCGCGAACCAGGCGGTGTGTTCGAGCAGCAGCTCGACGGCGGCGTGCGATTCGTGGTTGGAGCGGCGCACGTTGAAAATCGCCAGCTCCTTGCGCCGCATGGGTGAAACCTCGAACGGCACGAATGAGCCGGAATGGATGCCCGTGAGCACCACGCGGCCGGCATTGCGCACGGCGCGGATAGCCTCGTTGGTGGTGTTCTGCTTGGCGGCGCAATCGATGGCGCAATCCACGCCGCGGCCGGCGGTGTCCTGGACGATTTCGCGCGCCACGTCGCAGGCGTTGGGATCGAGCGCCACGGCTGCTCCCATCTTCAGGGCCATCTCGCGGCGGTGCGCCACCGGTTCCACCGCCCAGATGCGGCCGGTGCCAGCGAGCTTGAGGCAGGCGATGGTGACCAATCCGATGGGTCCGGCGCCGAAGACCGCGACCGTCTCGCCGATCTGGACCGACGCGAATTTCATCGAATGCAGGCCGATGGCCAGCGGTTCAGCCAGGGTGGCGGCCTCCAGTGAAAGACGCTGCGGAATGCCCAGCAGGTTGGCCTCCGGCAGATTGACGAATTCGCGGAAGAAGCCGGGGTTGCCCGGAGTGCTCAGGAAGCGGATCTTCGAGCAGACGTTGTGCCGACCGCTGCGGCAGAATTCGCAGTGATAGCAATAGAGCGCCGGCTCGAGCGCGGCGCGGTCTCCCGCCGTCCAGCCGGTCACGCCGGCCCCGGTTTTCACCACCTCGCCGGCTGGTTCGTGCCCCAGCACCATCGGATAGACGCACGGCGCATCGCCTACTCCGCCTTCGGCGTAGGAATGCAGGTCGGAGCCGCAAATACCCACCGCGCGCACACGCACCTGCACTTCGCCCGGACCGGGCTCGTCGATCGTCTGCTGCGCCAGGCGGAACTCTCGCGGCGCGGTCAATTCGGCAATGAGCATTCTTTCCCCTACTGATAAGATATCCGTAGATGCTCAACTTTCGCCAGTTTGAAGCCGGGCCGGATCCCTTCGGCCGCAAGTTCCAGGTGTGGTTCAAATGGCTGCAAACCGCCATTTCCATACGCGGCGCCGATACTGTCGACGTCAAGTTCGTTCTCGAGAACGAACCGGCCGGCAGCTTCCAGAAGACCATCGCTCTGCCGCATGCCGACCTGGTGGCGCTGAGCCGCGAAACGGGCCGCCGGATGGATGACCCATGGTGCTCGCGGCTGGCCGCCCTGCACCTGATTCGCCTGGTCGAAACCGGCGAAGACATGGAAAAGGATATTGTGACGGTTGCGCCGGCCGCGCTGAAGCAGTATGCCAAGGAGTTGGTCCGGCAGGAAGCCACCGCCGCATGAGACCACCGGTGCGCCGTAACACGGGCGTCATCTCTTGTTCATCTTGATGCAGTAATCTAAAACCAATGGATTTCCCATGCCGCGGCTTCGTATAACGGCTCGGCTGCTGCCGTGCTTCGTTGCGCTGACGGCCAGTTCCGCGCTGCTGCTGCGGTGGCTGGTGCCGGATGCCGTCTCCGGGCGCTGGCTGGCGGCTTCGGCCGCTTTTGCGTTGGCGGGCACCGCCATCCTCGCCGTCTTCCTGGCCGTCAACGACCGGCGCGCTCTCGCCTTGCGCCGCGCCCTCGAGCGACTGCCGCAAGTGGGCAAGAATGAAACCCAGGCACAGGCGCGCGGCGACGAACTGAGCGCTCTCGGCGCCACCATCGAGCAGGCCACGCGGCGCGTGCGCGCCATGATGGAAACCCTGCAACGGGAAAACTCGCGCCGCGAAGCCATTCTGGGCAGCATGGTGGAAGGCGTGGTGGCAGTGGACCCGCTGCTGCGCATCACCTTCGCCAACCGCGCGTTCGCCGAAATGATGGGTGACGCCGCGCCGCCAACGCCCGGCACGCCCTTGGTGCAGGCGGCGCGCGACCCCGCCTTGCTCGAAATGTTCACCGCCGTGTTTGCCGACGGCCAGCCGCTGCAGAAGCGGCTGATCCTTTCCGCCAGCACTCGGTCCTTTGAGGTGCAGGTGGCGCCGCTCGCCGGAGGCCCGCACCGCGGCGCCATCGCCATGCTCTACGACATCACCGGCCTGGAGCGGCTCGAGCGCGTGCGCAAGGACTTCGTGGCCAACGTCTCTCACGAGCTGCGCACACCGCTGGCGGCCATCTCCGGCTATGCCGAAACACTGGTCGAAGGCGGCCTGGACGATCCCGCCAACAGCCGGCAGTTTGTCGCCATCATCCTGGCCAAGGCCCGCCAGCTTACCAACATCGTGCAGGATCTGCTGATCCTCTCCAGCCTGGAAAGCGCCAAGCCCCCGGCCGCCGAACCCATCTCGCTGCAGCAGAGCATTCAATCGGCGCTGCGCACCGTCGAACCAATGGCCAAGAGCCGCGGCGTCAGCCTGGTTTGCGAATCCTTTCAGGACATGGAAGTGCTGGGGTATGAAATCCGGCTGGAACAGGTGTGGGTGAACCTGCTGGATAACGCGATCAAGTTCAACCGGCCCGAGGGCGAAGTGCGCGTCGACGTGGTGCGCGATCCCCAGCGAGCGCTGGTGCGCGTTTGCGATACTGGCTCGGGAATTCCCTCCCGCGACCTGCCGCGCATTTTCGAACGCTTCTATCGAGTCGATAAGGCCCGCTCGCGCGCCACCGGCGGCACCGGCCTCGGGCTGGCCATCGTCAAACATGCCGTCGAGCAAATGGGCGGCTCGGTCAGCGTCGAGAGCCATCTCGGCCAAGGTTCAGTATTCACAGTAACGCTTCCTCCGTTCGAGAATAACCTCGCCGCAAACGAACGTTAATCGTTCAGTAACATTGGGCCGATATACTCGCAGTTCTGCCTATGAAACTTACCGTCTCTACACTTACCTTGTGCATGCTTTTCCTGGCGCTGCTCCCGGCCGGCAAGGCCCAGGGAGTAGATCCTAACGATATTCAGAGCTTAAAGGTCAAACTAGCCGAACAGCAGAAACAGATCGAGGCGCTGCGACAGTCCCTCGATGCGCAGCAGAAGCTGATCGAGCGTTTGACCACGCCGGCTGTCAAGCCGGCCCAACAGGCCGCGGCTCCCGCGGTGGCGCCGGCGGTCACTCCTGCCCCAGGCTTCACCCCCGTCGGCGGCGCAGTCGCCAGCACCACCGGCAACCTGCCCGATATGTCTCCCGTGGCTCCCAGCCCCGGGTATCCGCTTCCGGCGCCCCAGCCAGCCGCGGCAACCCCCGCCCCCTTGCAACTGCAACTCGGCAACATCACCATCACACCGGTAGGCTTCTTGGATGCTACCGGCGTGTGGCGCAGCAAAGCGGCTGGTTCGGGCATCGGCAGCAATTTTGGCAGCATACCGTTTGACAACTCGGTCCCCGGCGGCAAGCTGAACGAGTTCCGCTTCAGCCCGCAGAACTCGCGCGTCGGCTTCCGCATCGATGGCGATTGGAAGGGCTATCGCTTCCTGAATTACCTGGAAACGGACTTCCTGGGCACCGGCTCGGCCAACAACATCGGGGTCACTAATGGCGCTTTCGTGCCCCGCCTTCGCTTGTTCTGGGTGAGTGTTCGCAAGGGCGGCTGGGAAGTTCTCGGCGGCCAGAGTTGGAGCATGTTCTCGGCGAACCGCAAAGGCATCTCGGCGCTGCCGGGAGACGTCTTCTACAGCCAGGTGTTCGACGTGAATTACTTAATCGGCATGCCCTGGACACGCCAGCCCGGATTCCGCGTCCTATATCACGCGGCCGACGACAAGGTGACCTTCGGCCTCTCGGCGGAGAACCCCAACCAGTACATGGGCGGCTACGGCGGCGGCGGCCAGATTGTGCTGCCGGCTGCGTTGAGCGCTGTGGGAGGCACCCAGTTGGACAACGGTACCGCCAGTTTCCTGAGCACGCCCAATGTGCGGCCCGATGTCATCGCCAAGCTGGCGTTCGACCCGACTTCCAGGGTCCACGTTGAAGTTGGCGGCATCACGCGGACTTTCAAAATTTATAACACTTCCACCGGCCAGCCAACCTCGGGAGATACGTTCTCCAAGTCCGGCGGCGGCGGCGAGCTCAATGGTGAGTTCGAAGTGGTCAAGGGCTTGCGCCTGATCTCGAACAACCAGCTTGGCGACGGCATCGGCCGCTATTTCTTCGGCAACGCTCCCGACGTAGTGGTGCGCGCCGATGGCAGCCTCAGCCCGATTCACACCTTCACCTCGACCGACGGCTTTGAGGCTAACGTTACGAAGAAGACGCTGCTGTACTTCTACTTCGGCGGCATTTACATCGGCAAGAATGTCGCGGTCGATGCCAACGGCACCAGCCTGATCGGGTGGGGCTACACGGGTTCGTCCAACAGCCAGAACCGATCGGTCAACGAGTACACGTTCGGCTTCAACCAGACCTTCTTCAAGAGCGCCGCCTACGGCGCCATCAACTTCATGGGCCAGTACGAATACGCCACTCGCAGCCCGTGGTACGTCGCCCCGGGAGCCCTCGACCACGCCAGCGACAGCACCATTTACTTCGATCTTCGGTACACTCTGCCCGGCGGCGCGCCGGCGACCAAGTAGGCTTTTGCGGCGGGCCAAAACCGGCCGCCCGCAAACATCCAATATGTAATGGGTTTGCAACTGTTTTGTAACACATGCATGCGAATGTAAGGGAGGAGCATCTATGACGAAGTGGAAAGCAGGGATTCTCGCGGGCGTGGCCGCTTTGGGTCTGGCGGGGCTGGCCTCCGCCCAGTCCATCAACGCCGCCGGCGCAACCTTTCCCTATCCGATTTATTCCAAGTGGTTCGAGGAGTTCCGGCAGGCGCATCCCAGCATCGAGATCAACTATCAGTCGATTGGCTCCGGCGGAGGAATCCAGCAGCTCACCTCCGGCACCGTTGATTTCGGCGCGTCCGACATGCCCATGAAGGACGACCAAATTGCCGCGCTCAAAATACAACCGCTCCACTTTCCCACGGTTCTCGGCGGCCTCGTCCCTACGTACAACATTCCCGGCGTCACCCAGGATCTGAAATTCACGCCGGAGACCCTGGCAGGAATTTATCTCGGCCAGATCACCAGGTGGAACGATCCGCGGCTTGTGAAGGATAACCCGGGCGCGAAGTTGCCAGCCTCCGATATCGTGGTGGTCCACCGTTCCGATGGCAGCGGCACCACCTTCGTCTTTACCGATTACCTCTCCAAGGTCAGCCCACAGTGGAAGAGCGAGGTAGGCGCCAACACCTCGGTCAAATGGCCCGTCGGCACCGGCCAGAAGGGCAACGAAGGCGTCGCCGGAATGGTCAAACAAACCCCCGGTGCAGTCGGCTACGTCGAGTTGATCTACGCCGTGCAGACCCACCTGAACTATGGGCTGATGCGCAATTCGGCGGGTGTGTTCCTCAAGGCCGACTTCAATTCGGTGACCGCGGCCGCCGCCGGAGCCGCCAAGAACATGCCGAGCGACTTCCGCGTTTCCATCACCAACGCGCCCGGCAAAACGGCCTATCCGATCTCGAGCTTCACCTGGATGCTGATTCCGTCCAGCATCCCCGACGCCGCCAAGAAGAAGGCCGTCGTCGAATTCCTCCAGTGGATGCTCAGCACCGGTCAGAAGGACTGCGCCGGGTTGGGCTACGCTCCCCTGCCGAAGGAAGTCGTTGCCAAGGAACTGAAACAGATTGCGATGATTAAGTAAGGGGCCATGACGAGTTCGGCAATCACGGCCGGCACGGCCAGAAAAACACGGAGTTTTTGGTCGCGGCTGCGCACAGGTGACGAGGTCGCGCACCTCGTCACCTTTATTTTTGCGGCCAGCGTGTTGCTGGTCACGCTGCTGCTGCTGTTCGGCCTGTGGAGGAATTCGCTTCCTTCGCAGGCCAAATTCGGCTGGCACTTCCTGTCCAGCACCGATTGGGACCCGGTGGCGGGAGACTTCGGAGCGCTGCCGTTCATCTATGGGACCATCCTCACCTCGGTCCTGGCATTGCTGATCTCCGTGCCGCTGGGGGTGGGAGCGGCCGTTTTCCTCGCCGAGTTGGCGCCGCCCAAGCTCGCCAATGCCTGCGCTTTTATGGTGGAGCTGCTGGCCGCCGTACCCAGCGTGATTTACGGCGTCATGGCCATCTTTCTTGTTGTGCCCCTGCTGCGCGTATACGGCGAACCGTTTCTCAAAAGCACCCTGGGCTTCCTGCCTCTATTTCAAGGCCCCATGTTGGGTGTGGGATTCCTGGCCGCCGGCCTGGTGCTGTCCATCATGATCGTGCCGTACATCATCGCCATCTCCCGGGAATCGCTGATGGCCGTCCCTCGCGATCAGCGTGAGGCGGCTCTCTCGCTGGGCGCCACCCGTTGGGAAAGCACCCACCAGGTGGTGATTCCGTACGCCCGCCTGGGGATCGCCGGATCGATATTCCTGGGCCTGGCGCGCGCTCTGGGCGAGACCATGGCCGTGACCATGGTGATCGGTAACGATCCCTCCATCCGCGCCTCGCTGTTTTCCGCCGGTTACACGATTGCCGCTGTCCTGGCCAACGAGTTCAGCGAGGCCACCGGCAAGATCTACCAGAGTTCCCTCGTCGAGCTGGCCCTCGTGTTGTTCCTGATTACCATCGTGGTCAATGCCATCGCCCGCCTCCTGGTGATCGCCACTGCCCGGAAAGGGACGGCGCACACCGCATGAACCGTCTGACCTACCGCAAGTTCGTCAGCAACGTGATGTTGACTCTCACCGGCGTCTGCACGCTGGTGACCGTCTCCATCCTGTTTCTCATCCTCGGATACCTGGTCTACAACGGCGGCAAATCGATCAACTGGAATTTCCTCACCAAGCTGCCCCTTCCCCCCGGCGAGGTTGGCGGGGGCATGGCCAATGCCATCGTCGGCAGCGCGGTCATGATCGCCCTGGCCTCGGCTATCGGTTTGCCCTTCGGTTTCTTCGGCGGCATTTATCTGGCGGAGTTCGGCGGCAAGGGATTCTCCTTCGCCGTGCGCTATATGGCCGACCTGTTGAACGGCGTTCCTTCCATCGTCATCGGCGTGTTTGCCTGGACCGTGGTGGTGGTCCCCATGGGCGGGTTCTCCGCTATCGCCGGCGCTTTCGCTCTGGCGCTCATCCTGATCCCCATCACCCTGCGGAGCACCGAGCAATTCCTCGGAGAAGTTCCCAGCGCCTTGCGTGAGGGTGCGCTGGCTTTGGGCGCGCCGAAATGGAAAGTAGTTGCCACCGTGGTAGTGCCGGCGGCTCTTCCCGCCGTCTTGACGGGCATGATCCTGGGAATCGCGCGCATCGCCGGCGAAGCCGCGCCTCTGTTGTTCACGGCGTTCGGCAACGCCTTCTGGGCCAGCGGAATCAACCAGCCCACCGCGTCGCTCCCGTTGATCATCTACACCCACGCCATCTCCGCTTATGACGACTGGCACCAGCAGGCCTGGGCGGCCGGCCTGCTGCTGCTGGCCGGCGTGCTGTTCACCAACCTCGCCGCCCGCTGGATTATGTCGCGCAGCATCTCCGGACACAAGGGGTAACCATGAGCGCAACGCCCGAATCTTACCTTCCTCAATCGCAGACTTCCAGACAGCCCGCCGCGACGGGCGGGGCGGCGCCTGCGCCCCAGGCCCCGTCCGTAACCAAAATTTCGGTCAAGAATCTGAACTTCTACTACGGCGCCTTCAAAGCCCTGCACGACATCAATATTGAAATCCCCGAAAACCGCATCACCGCCCTCATCGGTCCTTCCGGCTGCGGCAAGTCCACCTTTTTGCGCACCCTCAACCGCATCAACGAAATGATCCGCCATGCCCGCGCCGAAGGTTCGGTGACGTTGGACGGTGAGGATGTCCTCGAGGTGGACGCCACCAGCCTCCGCCGCCGCGTCGGCATGGTCTTCCAACGGCCCAACCCGTTCCCCAAGTCCATCTTCGATAATGTCGCCTACGGCATCCGCATTAACGGCCTCAAGGGAAACGGATCGCTCAAGGATAAAGTGGAACATAGCCTGCAGCGGGCCGCCCTGTGGGACGAAGTCAAGGACAAGCTGCACGAATCCGCCTACTCGCTCTCCGGCGGCCAGCAGCAGCGGTTGTGTATAGCGCGCGCTTTGGCGGTCGATCCGGAAGTGCTGCTGCTCGACGAGCCATGCTCGGCGTTGGATCCGATCGCCACCGCCAAGATCGAAGATCTCATGTTCAGTCTGAAGGACCAATGCACCCAGGTGATCGTCACCCACAACATGCAGCAGGCGGCCCGCGTGGCCGAGTTCACCGGTTTCTTCCTGCTGGGCAAGCTGATCGAGTTCGATCGCACGGCGGTGATTTTCAAGCGGCCGGCGAAAAAAGAGACGGAAGATTACATTACCGGCCGCTTCGGGTAGACTGGATTCGAACCGAAGGCGAGGCGCAGGAAGAGACGATGCTTCATTTTCGCGAAGAGCTCGAAGAGCTACAGACCAAACTGCTCGAAATGGGCGGCCTGGTGGAGGCTGCTATCCACAACAGCGTCCTGGCGCTGGTGGACCGCGACGAGGACAAGGCCAAGGAAGTAATGTGGAACGAGGCGCTGGTCAACCAGAAGGAAATCGAGATCGATGAGCTGGCCACCCGCATGCTCGCCCTGTTCCAGCCCATGGCGCGCGATCTCCGCTTCATCACCGCTGTCATCAAGATCAACAACGACCTGGAGCGCATGGGCGACCTGGCCGTCAACATCACCGAGCGCGCCCTCACCCTGATGCGCGAGCCGGCGGTGAAGCCGCTGATCGATATTCCCCGCATCGCGGACCTGGCCGAGAGCATGGTGCACCGCGCGCTCGATGCGTTTGCCAAGCACGACGCGGACATGGCGCGCGATGTGCTTCTCTCCGACGATGCCGTCGACCGCCTGCGCGACGCCGTCTACGATGAGCTGCTCACCTTCATGCAGGAAGAGCGTAGCACCATCAATCGCGCGGTTTCGCTGATGTTCATTGCGCAGAACCTCGAGCGCATCGCCGACCATTCCACCAACATCGCCGAAGACGTGTTATTCGCCGTGAAAGGCATCGACGTCCGCCACCACGCCGAAACCGGCGACTAGTAAGCCAGATTTCAATCTGCCAATGCCCGGTGGGGCAGGTTTCAACCTGCCAACGCCCGCTCGCGGGCGCATGGTTTGCCATCTCCATCTTGTGGCGCTCAGAAAGCGCCATCGCTCATTCGTACCGCAGCACTTCCGCGGGCGCGATCCGGGTGGCGTTGCGCGCCGGATACAGCGTCGCCAGAAAGCTGACCAGGATGGCCACCGCGGCAATCCACACCCCATCCACCCAATGCACTTCGAAAGGCACAAAGCTCAACGAGTAAACCGCTTCATCCAGGTGGACCCAGTGATACCGATTGGCGAAATACGCCAGCGTGTAGCCGCCCACCAGCCCGAGCGCGCTGCCCACCACGCCGATCAGCACCCCCTGCAGCATGAAAATGCGGCGCACCTGCGCCGTTCGCGCGCCCATCGACATGAGAATGCCGATGTCGCGGTACTTTTCCATCACCATCATCACCAGCGTGATGAAGATGTTGAGCGCGGCCACCAGCAGAATCAGGCCGATCACGATCATGGCAACGATGCGCTCCATGCGTAGCGCGCCGAGCAGTTGTTTGTTGCGCTCCTCCCATGTCGTGGTGACATAGCGGCTGCCGGCCACGCGTTCCACTTCCCGGGCGATCTCGGGCGCGCGGTTCATGTCGTCCACCGTGATCTCGATCTGGTTGATGACGTCCTCCAGCGACAGCGCCTTCTGCGCGGCGGCGATGGAAGTGAACGCCCAGGTGTCGTCGATATCGAAAAAGCCCGTCTCGTAAATGCCGCACACCTTGAAGCGGCGGATGGCCGGGCGCGGGCCAAACGGCGTCAGCTCACCTTCCGGGCTCACCACCGTGATGTTGTCGTTGACCCGCATACCCGTATCTTCGGCCAGCCGCGCGCCGAGAATAATGCCCGGCGGCGATGCATCCGGATTGCCCAGCCGGGCGACAGAGCCGGATTTGAGATGGCGCAGCGCATCGCTGATCTTCAGTTCCGAGTCGACCTCCACTCCTTTCAGCACCGCGCCGTGCGATTGGATGGCGCCCGCCAGAAATACCGGGGTGTAAAGCGCGGGCGAAACCGCCGTGACGTGCGGAACGGCCCGCAAGCGTGCGGAAAGATCGCGCCAATTGTCGATGCCGTTGTTCAGCTTCTCGGCGACGCTGATGTGCGCCATCGCGCCCAGCAAGTTGCGCTCCAGCGTGTTGCGGAAACCTGTGGTGACGGCAATAGCGATCACCAGCGCCATCACTCCCACCGCCACGCCGATCACGGAAATGACGGTGATCACCGAAATCACCGACGCCCCGCGGTGCGCCCGCAGGTAGCGCGTTGCGACGAAAAGCTCAAAGCGGGAGCGGGTCATGATCGGCCTATGGACTCGCCAAGAAATAACCGTACCATTCCGGCGTGGCGCACGCACTCATGCGTGCCGCGTCGGCACTCGTGCCGACGCCGGTTTCCCGTGCGCCGGCCAGGTGTCGAGAAAAGTCTCGACACGGCACGCATGAGTGCGTGCGCCACATCGTTCGCCGGGGTTTGGCATGGCTGTTTCCTGACCATCACCTACGCCTTCCCGCCTTCCTCATCCAGCTCCCGCAGCGTGCGCACCAGGTCCACCGGCCCTTCGGGCCGCAACAGGGGGAAGAGAATCACGTCGCGGATGGAACGCGAGCCGGTCAGAATCATGGTGAGGCGGTCGATGCCGATGCCCTCGCCGCCGGCGGGCGGCATGGCGTAGGCCAGCGCGCGGACGTAATCTTCGTCCATCTGGTGCGCCTCTTCATCGCCGCGCTCGCGCATCGCAATCTGCATTTCGAAACGCCGCCGCTGCTCCTGCGGATCGTTCAGCTCCGTGTAAGCATTGCCGATCTCCATGCCCGCCGCGTAGATTTCGAAGCGTTCGACGAACGCCGGATCGTCGGCCTTGTTCTTCGAAAGCGGCGACGTCTCTACCGGGTAATCGTAAATGATCGTCGGCTGAATGAGCTGGTGTTCCACGCGCCGCTCGAAGATGTCGGTCAGCCCCTCTCCGGCAGTCGTCTTACCGGAATGGTGCCGCAGCCACTCGGGATTGGCAACATCCTCAATCGTCGGCCGGCCTTCGCCTTCCCAGAATCGCACCACGGCTTCGCGCATCGTGTAGCGTTCCAGGCGGCTGAAATTCAGCCGCTGCCCGTCAAATTCCACCTCCGTCGATCCGCCCGCATCGAGCGCTGCCTGCCTGAGCAACTCCTCCGAAAAGTCCATCAGGCCGCGGTAATCGGTGTAAGCCTGGTAAAACTCCAGCATGGTGAATTCGGGGTTGTGCTGCGTGGAAAGGCCTTCGTTGCGGAAGTTGCGGTTGATTTCGTAGACGCGCTCGAGGCCCCCCACCACCAGCCGCTTCAAATACAGCTCCGGCGCGATGCGCAGGTACAGGTCGATATCGAGCGTGTTGTGGTGCGTGACGAACGGCCGCGCCGCTGCCCCGCCATACAGCGGTTGCATCATCGGCGTTTCCACTTCGATGAAACCGCGCGCTTCCAGTTGCCGCCGCAGCGAGGCGATAATGCGCGCCCGCGTCACGAACACCTTGCGCACTTCCGGGTTGGCGATCAGGTCCAGGTAGCGCTGCCGGTAGCGCGTTTCCACATCCTCCAGCCCATGCCACTTCTCCGGCATCGAAAGCAGCGTCTTGGAGAGGAACTCCAGCTTCTCCGCGTGGATGCTCAGCTCGCCCGTCCGCGTGCGGAACAGGTAGCCCTCCACGCCGACGATGTCGCCGATATCGAGCATCTTGAAGAGCTGGAAATCGCGCTCGCCCACCGCGTCTTTCTTGACGTATATCTGCAGCCGCTCGCCGTTTTGTTGCAGGTGGGCGAAACCCGCTTTGCCCATGGGGCGAACCGTCATCATCCGCCCGGCCACGCGCACGCGCACCTCCGGCGTCAGCTCCTCGGCGGTCTTGGAGCCGTATGCGCCCAGAATCTCCGGAATGGTGTGGGTGAAGTCGAAGCGCCGGCCGTAAGCCCGGTACCCCAGCGCCTCAATTTCGCGGACGCGCGCCAGGCGCTGCTTGAGTAGGTCGTCTTCCAGCGACAAAAATCTCTCCTGTGAGCGAAAACACCTATTATAAGGCTTCGGATTCTCGAATCCCCCGCGCCGCGGGCCCTCTGCATTTGTTCAGTGCTAAGATATTAAGGTCCGCTCGGCAAGCACTGAGGCGGAATCCGTGTCCTTTTATGTCCGGTCTTTGTTGGGCCCTGCTGGTCACTTCGTCTGCATCCGCCCGCTTGAGCCAGATGTTCGCCAAGACGCCGTTTGCGGGCATTCACCAACTGGCGTGGTTCGACTGGGCCATGCTCATCCCCTACTTCACCCTGCTGGTAATTCTCTCCGTCTACGGCATTCATCGCTACGACATTATCCGCACCTACTTCAAGTACCGCAAGAACGCCACCGGCGAGCCGCCCCAGCGCTTTGAAAAGCTGCCGCCCGTGACCATCCAGTTGCCGCTGTTCAACGAGCGCTATGTCGTGGAACGTCTGATCGAGGACATCGTCAAGATCGACTATCCGAAGGAACTGCTGCAGATTCAGGTGCTCGACGATTCGACCGACGATACCGCGGCCTTTGCCGGCGCCCTGGTCGAGCGTTACCGCTCCCTCGGCTACCCCATCGAATATCATCACCGCAACAACCGCCACGGCTTCAAAGCCGGTGCCCTGCAGGAAGGCCTCCAATCCGCCACCGGCGAATTCGTGGCCGTGTTCGACGCCGACTTTTGCCCGCCGGCCGATTTCCTTATGCGCACCGTCCATTACTTCGCCGACCCTAAGGTGGGCGTAGTGCAGACGCGCTGGAGCTACATCAACCGCGATTACAACTTCCTCTCGGAAGTGGAAGCCATGCTGCTCGACGGGCATTTCATCCTCGAGCACGGCGCGCGGTCGCGGGCCGGCTACTTCTTCAACTTCAACGGCACCGGCGGCATCCTGCGCCGCGCCATGATCGACGATGCGGGCGGCTGGCAGCACGACACACTCACCGAGGATTCCGACCTGAGCTACCGGGCGCAGCTCAAGGGCTGGCGCTTTGTCTATGTGCCCGGACTGGACTGCCCGTCGGAGCTGCCGGTCGATATACATGGGTTCCAGGTGCAGCAATCGCGGTGGGCCAAGGGCTTGACGCAGGTGGCCAAGAAACTGCTGCCGCGGCTGCTCAAAGCCGACATCCCGCCGCGCGTCAAGGCCGAAGCGTTCCTCCATCTCACTCCCAATATCAGTTACCCGCTGATGATCGTGGTTTCGGCGTTGATGCTGCCGGTGATGATCGTCCGCTTTTATATGGGAATCTGGCAGATGGTGTTCATCGACTTCCCTCTCATCGCGGCTACGTTCTGGTCGCTTTCGGCGTTTTACGTGATCGCGCAGCGCGAGCTGCACCCGAAGAACTGGAAGCGCTCCATTCTGATGCTCCCCATGCTCATGGCCGTGGGAGTCGCGCTGACAATCATTAATACGCGCGCCGTGCTGGAAGCGCTGTTCGGCGTGGAGACCGCCTTCGTCCGCACGCCGAAATATGCCATCGGCGATCATCCCGTGAAATTGGAAGTCAAAAAGTACCGCCGCCGCAGCGGCTGGCTGCCCTACATCGAGATCCTGGTCGGCACCTACTTCCTCTTCATGGTGGTCTTCGCCTTCCAAACTTACAATTTCCTGGCGACTCCTTTTCTCGTACTGTTCGTCTTCGGCTATTATTGGGCCGGCTTCGGCACCCTCTATCAGGAGCAGCAGGGACGCCTGCGCTGGCTGAAACAGCAGCGCCTGGCTCTCAACGCCGCCCGCCAAGGATAATAGTGAGGCGGGTCCCCGACCTGCCAACGCCGGGCAAAGCCCAGCCCGCGTTTCCGCGTCACCACTCGGTCACCACTTCTTCCTCCCCGCTAACTCAATCACTTAGCCCCAAACTCGCCACTCCAATCCTTGACACACCCCGTATCCTGGAATTGGGACGGTGGCGCAATGCTCCGCTGCTCGTCCTTTCTTGCTGGCCAGCAAGCGTTGCACTTAGTTGGTACTGAACTTCCGGCGCCCGTGAAAGGCATGCGGGGTCCCCCATGGGCTGGACTCCCGACGGAAGACGTTGGATTCTGGAATCCATAACCGCCGGCGGTAAACGGATAGCGATGATTGCCGCCCGCCGGATAACAGAGAGTAAGGAACGAATCGACCTGATATTGTCCGCCATATAGCGGGCTCACATCAACGTAGTTACTACTCAAACCATTGGGTGGCCGCACGCACGGCGATAAGTCCGAAGCCCGGCCGCCCGCAACGTATCTCTCCACTTTTTCACCTTAGCCTCAAGCCCGTAGTGTGCCCATACGGGATCCAAAGCAAATCGAGCTTATCTTGTTCCGCGCGCTAGCGGCGCCGGCAATGTGCTCGCGGTCCCTGCGCTACCATATGCGGTGGATTTCATGCCCGGACGCCCTTTCCGTTCGCGGCATCGGGGAGACCGACCGATGACCACTGGCTTTACGCGCCGCCAATTCGCCCGCGCCGGCGCCACGGCGGGTTTGGCGGCTTTGCTGCCGCGCGGCGTATTTAGCGCGCCCACTGTCAACCGCCATGCTCTCATCCGCGCCGAGGACGAAATCGGCCTGGTCCGCCCGGAGTTTCATTCTCACTTCGCCGAGCACCTGGGCTCCTGCGTCTATGGCGGCATTTGGGTCGGCCCCAAGTCGCCCATCGAAAACGTGGAGGGCTACCGCAAGGCGGCGGTGGATTACCTGAAAGAATTGGGCGTGCCTGCCCTGCGCTGGCCCGGCGGCTGCTACGCTGACGACTATCATTGGCGGGAAGGCATCGGCCCGGCGGCGCGCCGCCCCAAGCGCGTCAACATCCACTGGGGCAATTACGTCGAAGACAACAGCTTCGGCACCCACGAATTCATCCGCTTTTGCCGGCTGATCGGCGCTGAACCGTATTTCGCCGCCAATGTCGGCTCGGGATCGCCGCGCGAGATGCGCGACTGGATCGAGTATTGCAATTTCCCCTCCGGCAGCGCGCTCGCTGACGAGCGTGCCGCCAACGGCTCGCCCGAGCCGTTCCGCGTCAAGTATTGGGGCGTGGGCAACGAACTGTGGGGCTGCGGCGGCAACTTCCGGCCGGATGGCGCCGGCGCCGAATTCCGCCGTTTCGCCAGTTACGCGCGCACCTTCGGCGATACCAAGCCATTCCTGATTGGCTGCGGCCCGGGCGGCAACGACTCGCGATGGACGCGCGGATTCATGGACGCGCTGGCCGGCAGCCGCCTGCCCGACGGCTACTCGTTGCACTATTACGTAAATGGCAGCGATCCGCCGCTGGACTTCACACCCGCGGCCGCGATGGAGCAACTGATCATCTTCCCGCGCATGGAGCAGGCGATCGTCGAGCAGCGCGCCTTGCTCGATGGCTACGACCATGGCCGCGGCATCGGGCTGTTTCTGGACGAATGGGGCGTGTGGGACCGCATCCCCAAAAAGGACCAGGACCGCTACGGCGCCTTGTGGCAGCAATCCACCATGCGCAGCGCGGTGGCTGCCGGCCTGGGCTTGAACATTTTCAACCGCCAGGCCGACAAACTGTACATGTGCAACATCGCGCAGATGGTCAACGTGCTGCAATCGGTTCTTCTGACCGATGGGCCGGAAGGCAAGAACTGCGTGCGCACCACAACCTATTACGCCTTCATGCTGTTCAAGCCGCACCGTGGCAAGACGGCCGTGCCCGTCGACGCCGGCGTCCCCATGGGACGATTTGTTACGGGAAACCCCCTGCAGATGTCCGAGTATACGCCCCCGATGCCGGAGCTCTCCATCTCCGCTTCCCGCAGCGCCACCGAGCTGGCGGTGAGCCTGGTGAACCCGCGCGCCGGCAAGGATTTCGAAGTCGAATGCGCGCTGCGCGGCGTCAAAGCCAAGCGCGGCCGGGCGCAGATCCTGCACGCCTTCGATCTCAACGCCTGCAACAGCTTCGACCATCCCGACCGCGTGACCATCCAACCGCAAGAGGTTGCCGTGGAACCGGACCGGATGCGGATCATGCTCCCGGCGATGTCGGTGGCCACGGTGACGCTCGACGTGGAGTAAGCAGATCTCGTGGCGCACGCACTCGTGCGTGCCGTGTCGGCACTCATGCCGACACCGGTTCGTACGGCCAGAAGGCTTCGCGCCGAGTGGCGACCGCGGCACGCAAGAAGTCATTCTTGCGTTTAGGGGCCCAGCACCCTGCTGCCGAGCGAGCACAGTGTCTTGCCATCCGGCTCTACCACGTAAGCCGTAATGGATGCGGGGCCGGACGGCACGTATCCCATCCATCTTCCGGCAGCCACCGGCGCGACTCCTGCGATGGTGCCCGCCGGATCGGCGAAGACCACGAAGCCCGGGCTCGCGCTGGCGCCTGGGTACCTACCCTGGCCGGAGAGGCGCCACCCAGGCTGCGGAGGCTCGGTCACGGGCGTCGCCTCCTCAAAACTGCCCTGGCAGGCGCCGGGATTGCGGTCGATGGAGAACCGCGAAGCGAGCGGCAGCCCCGGCCAGTGCGTCCATCGCTCGGTGAAAATCGAGAGCCGATAGGCCCGCAAATAGTCCACCGCGGGCGCAGCCTCGGCGGCCGAGCGGAACACCGACAGCCACGCCGTGGGATCGGACACGCCATCGGCCACCGCCGCTTCGCCGAGATGGAATCCGGCGCCGAATCGAGCCGCTTCTCGCAGTTTGGCCGGCTGGTGGATAGCGACGCCAAACAACAGCGCTGCGCACACCATCGCGTGGGGCGCCGGCGCATGCCAGCAGCGCAACCGCGGCCACGCCAGAATGAGCAGGCACACCCAGAAAATGTACGGCGGCGTTATATAGCGCGAACGGAACGCGGCATCGAGCGGCAGGTGCCCCCGCCCGCTGGCTATGGCAAAGGACGCGGCCGCTACGAAGAGTGCGAAATGCGCCACCACCGCCTGCTCGCTGCTGAACCGTTCCCGGTTCCTCCAAAGTGAGACCCATGCGCCGGCGGCGCCGGCCAGCAACGCCGCTCCCGCCAGGGCCGTCGCGATCACAGCCACACGAGCTCCCGCGCCCAGCGAGGCCACCAGCGGAACCAAGGGCGAGCCCAGGTTCGCCAGCGCGAACACCATCATACGCGCGATAGGCACGGCTCCATCCAGCTTGCTGGCGTGCCAGCCGTGGAAGTAAAGCGCGGGAAGCAGAACGGCGCCCCCGGCCGCCAGAGCCAGGCCGGGCCGCGGAACTTTCAGCCACACGGCGGTCAGCAACAGCACGGGCCAGATGAAAATGCCGTTGGCCATTGAATAAGTGCAGACAACCGCCAGCAGCAGGCTGGCGGCGAACCACGCGCGGCGGCGCGTTGCATAGGCCGCTGCCGCGCTGCGGAGCAAGGCGAACAACGCCGCGGCGCCGGCGGCGTACACCATGAAAAACTGCACTTGAAACCCCCAGTAAAAGTTCAAGGCCTGCTGCGCGGAAAACAGGCAGCATACGATGGCGGCGCCCAGCACCGGGTCCTGATGGCGATCGCGCACCGTGCCGCGCCTGGCGAGGCGCCATAACAGCAGCGCCAGCAGCGCCTGCAATGCGAACGACGACACCAGCAGAAACCAGCGCCGGCCGTCGAACGCCAGGTGATCGATCGCAAACAGCACCCGCGGGGCGGCAATGCGGTGATCGTTGTGCAGCGCGAAAAACCAAGGCAGGCTGTAGCCCTGCCGCAGATAGCTCAGCCACGTGTCCCATTCGTCTTCGTATGGTAGTGCGCTATAGCCCGCCACGGTCGCGGCGATGGTGGTGAGCAGCGTCCACACCGCCAGCACCCACGCCAGCAGGTTCAGCGGACGCAAGGTGCGCGGCGGGCCCACGCCGTCGGCCTGGTTCAATGGGCCGCTCCGAAGAGGCCCACGAGCGTTGTCCCTCGCGCGGGCGCCATGGCGGCCAGCGCGCGCACGCTTCGCAGCGATTCCCCCATCATCCGTCGGACCTCAGTACGAATATAACAACCGGCAGGCGAGAAATGCCGGCCTGATGTGTGTGACCAGGACGCGCGCCTGCCACTTTCATGCCGCGGCGCGCTGACGATGCGTTGAATAAGACCAACGCCTCCGAGATGGATCGTTGGTTGCACCGGCGTCTGGGAACAGTTGAAGCTTTACATTCGCAACCACTCGCATGCGGAATTCACCCACGGCATGTGCGAGGAATGCGCTGCTCGCTTCATTCGAGAAGAGGGTGCCCGTGAGTCGTAATAAGTCCGTAATAAACTCGAACTCCGGGTATCGCCTGGAGAAGGACGGCAGTGTACAATTATCTAGAACCTTCCACACTGGCCGACGCTTGTTGGCGATCAATCGGGAACCGCGATGAATCCATGGAAAGCGCTGCTTGCGGCCAGTCTGATGTCGTTGTTGCCAGCCGCGGCGAGCGCGCAACAAACCGCCGACCAACCGGATGCCGCGGCCAGCAGCGCAACTCCCGCTGCGCCCGAGAGCTGGAACCTGTATTACCAGGCAACCTCCATTGGCGATGAGCATGGCACTTTCTACGCACCGTACACAGGACCGCTGAGCCTTCGCGACTATCCCGAGCACAACGTCTCGCTGACGACGACGCTATTCTTCACCGCGCGCCTTACCGCCAACACCCAGCTCATCTTCGATCCGGAGGTCGCGGGCGGCAGAGGATTCAGCGGCGTCAGCGGCATCGCCAATCCGCCCAACGGCGAGCTTCCGCGCGTGGCCACCGCAACGCCCAAGCCGTATATCGCACGCCTCTTCGTCGCCCACGATTTTGCTTTCGGCCGCGAGCAAGAGCAGGTGGAAAGCGACGTCAACCAACTCGCGGGCGAGCGCCCGATGACACGTTACTCCATTTACGCGGGCCGCTTCTCGGTCACCGATTACTTCGATAACAACGAATACACTCACGATCCGCGCGAGCAGTTCATGGCGTGGGGCGTGATGTACAACGGCGCGTGGGATTATCCGGCCGATACACGCGGCTACACTTGGGGCCTGGTGCAGGAGCTGCATACCCGCCACTGGGCGTTCCGCTACGCCATCACTGCGGAGCCGAGAGTGGCCAACGGACCGCAGTTCGACCGCCGCCTGTTCCGCGACCACGGCCAGACGTTCGAAGCGGAGCGCCGCTATTCGCTGGGCGATCGCGCCGGCGCGCTGCGCCTCATGGGCTACGCCAACCGCGCCGACGCTGGAACCTATGCCACCGCGCTGCGCCTGGGCGCCGAAACAGGCACGACGCCCGATGTTGTGGCGACCCGCCGCCCGGGAACGCTGAAGTACGGGCTGGGAGTGAACACAGAGCAGGAGATCACACACGACGTGGGCGTCTTCATCCGCCTCGGCTGGAACGACGGCGAGACCGAGAGCTTCGCCTTCACCGCCGTCGACCGGCTGGCCAGCGGCGGTGTATCGGTCAAAGGCACGCGCTGGAGGCGGAAGAACGATGTGGTGGCCACCTCGCTCACCGCCAGCGGCATTTCCGGCGTGCACGCGCGCTACCTAGCGCGCGGCGGGCTGGACTTTCTGGTCGGCGATGGCCGCCTGAACTACGCTCCCGAGTACGTCTGGGAATCGTATTACAGCGCCCGGGTGCTCCCCGGGCTCTACGCAACCTTCGATCTGCAGCACGACACCAACCTGGCCTTCAATCACGACCGGGGACCGGTCTGGATCCCGGCCATTCGACTGCACATGGAATTCGGCCTCAAGCCCCGCAAGGCCGAGTGAGTCTCGCGTACTTGCGGGCGCTGCCGGTCTAGTGCATGATCTCGAGGAATGTGCCCGTGGACGCATCCAGGAACACCGAAAAGCTCGACGTGCTTACCGATTCTCCCCAGATCACGCGCCACGCCGGATGGGCGAACTTGCTGGTTTTTTCGAGCACATAGATGACGGGCTGCCCGGGGGTCTTCTTCTCGAAAGCTTCCTCTTTGCCTTTGGCCGTGGCCAACGCGGCATCGGTGTCGATTTTGACGTCCGCAATCAGGAAAGGTGTGGTCTCGCCGTGCCCACCACCCGAGTAAGCTTGCTCGCTGCCGGCGAAAACTCCCTTGTGGATGGTGTCCCCCTGGTCGGCCGCATACCAGGTGAACGAATGCGACGCCGCGCGCTGCTCGGAAGTGAACACAGCCTCCCATCCGCCGGACTTGCCGGGCTGGTCGGCCACGCCGTCCTCGCGCATGCTGTCCAGTTTCAGCACCGCCACATCGGCAGCCCAGGTGCGCGCCACCTGGTACATCTTGAACAGAGCGCTCTGGCCGGTGATCGGCTCGGGCTTAGCTTCTTCTTGCTTGGCCGCCGTGGGCGGCGCGGGTTGTTCGGAGCAGCCGGCTAGAAGGAGGCCGGCGGCGAGTATCGTAAGCAAAGGTTTCATGTGAAAGAGCCATTTTAACCGATCCGGAAGGCCCGCCGCCCATTCGAGGGGAATGCGGGCGCGGATCTCCACAAGGATGGCCGGTTCAATCGCCGTTCAGCGCCGTTGTCAGGCGCCGATATACGCTTACTCGTATTTCAGGGCCGAGACCGGTTCGATGCGGGCGGCCCGCCATGCGGGAATGCCGGCGGCGATCAATGCCACCAGGGCGAGCAATATGGCCGCGCCCGCATAAATGACGGGGTCGGAGGCCGCAATGCCGAAGAGTTGCGATTGGACCAGCCTTGCAGCCGCCAGCGCGGCGGCCAAACCAATCACGATACCGGCGGCGGCCAGGCGGACGGCGCCGGCGAGAACCAGCCGCAGCACGTCCGCCGGCAGCGCGCCCAGCGCCATCCTGACGCCGATTTCTCCGGTGCGCCGCGCCACCGAGTAGGCGATGACGCCATAGAGCCCGATGGCCGCCAGCAGCGTCGCCAAAACTCCGAACGCCGCGGACAAAATAGCGATCAGTCGCTCCGTGTACAGCGATTCGCGAATCCGCACTTCGACGGTCTTGATCTTGACTGCCGGCAAGTCCGGATCGGCCTCCCGCGTGGCCTGACGGACCGCGGCGGCCATGGGCCCCGGATCGCCCGCGGTGCGCACGTAAAACACCATCCGGGCTGGATGATCCCACTGCGGGTAGGGAGAGTAGATGGTCTCATGGCCGGGATCGCGAACATCGTCGCGGCTGTCGGCCACCACGCCGACAATTTCGCGATCCAGCTTGGGCGGAGTGCTGGCGCCGAATTGCAGGCGGCGACCGATGGGATTGGCATTGCCAAAATAGCGTTTGACGAACGTCTCGTTGACCAAGACCGCTTTCGGGGCTGCGGCGGAATCGCGATCGGTGAACTCGCGGCCGGCTCGCAACGGGATGGCCAGCGCGCGGAAATAACCCGGACTGACGGCGATGCGCGTGCCGCCGGTATACTCGTCCTGCCCGGCGCGGTAGCCTTCCACGGTGATATTGCCGGCTGTCGTGCTGCCAGAAAAAGGCCCGCCATCGGCGGCGGCGACACCCACGACGTTGGGCATGGAAGACAGGCGGAGTTGGAGGTCGTGATAGAAACCTGCGGCGGCCGCAGCCTCGGGGCGGTCGAGCGTGGCGTTAATGCTGAACATGAGAAGCTGACTCGACCGGAATCCCAGATGGGCGTTCAACAGGTTGGCGGCGGTCGAACTGAACAAACCGGCGCCCACCACCAGCAGCAGGGAAAGCGCGATCTGCGCGGCCACCAGGACCTGGCGCAAGCGCGCTGGCCGGCCGCCGGAAGCGACGTTCAACGCCTGGTCTTTCAAAGTCGGCGCCAGGTCGGGGCGCGTCGCTTGCAAGGCCGGCAGCAGCGCGAACAGCAAGCCGCAGGCGAGCGAAATGGCAAACGCGTAGAGCAGCAGTGGAAGATCCAGGCTGGCGGTGAGCCACCCACCGGCCTCTTCGCGCGGCAAAATGCTGAGCAGCGCCGCGGTACTCCAGTGTTCCACCACCAGGCCCGCCGCGCCGCCGGCCAGAGCCAGAATGACGCCCTCGAGCAGCAATTGCCGCACTAGCGCCGCGCGGCGCGCTCCCAGCGCCAGGCGTATGGCGATTTCGCGCTGCCTGCCGGACGAACGCGCCACCATCAGGCCAGCTACGTTGGCGCAGGCGATCAGCAGCACCAGTCCCACCATGGCGGTGAGCACGCGCAGCGGCTTCTCCCATTTGTCGCGCAGCTCGGCGATGCCCTGCGCAGCGGGGCGCAACGCGGCGCGGTGATTGAGAAACTGCTGGCGGTCGCGCTCACTTCGCAGCATGCTGCTCATCTGCGCTACCTCGTTAGTGACAACGGCGTGGTAAGCGACGTCGCTCGCTGCCTGCGCCCGCTGCAGGCTCTCGCCCGGCTTCAGCCGCGCAAAGAGGTTGAGCCAGCGGGTTGTCCGGTCGGAGAGCACGTCGAAGTTGGCAATCAGCGACTTTTCCATCGTGAGCGGCACGAACAGGTCCGGCGAATTGCCCTGCATCAACCCGTGGAATTTGGCTTCGGCAATACCGACCACCACGAACGGTTGGCCATTCAACGCGACCGTCTGGTTCAGGATCGAGGGGTCGGCACCGAGGTGACTAGACCAGAAGGCGTGACTGAGCACCGCAACCGGATTCGAATCCGGCGCGCCTTCGTCGGACGGCGCCAGAGTACGCCCGATCGCGGCGCCGATGCCGAGGGCTTCGAAGTAGTTGCCTGAAACCAGCTCAGCGCCGGCCGCTTCCGTGTTTCCCTTCCAGGCAAACCGCACGCCGGCTCCGCCGCGCGCCAGGATGCCGGAGAACGCCGCGTCGGAGGCGCGCAAGTCGCGATAGAGGGGATAAGAGAACACCCCTTCGTTGTTATCGCTGGTGCTGGAGCCAGGCGCGTTGTAATCGGTGTGCAGCACCACCAGCGATTCCGGGTCGCGCACCGGAAGCGAGCGCAGCACCACCTGGTCGAGCAGCGAGAAAATGGCGGTGTTGGCGCCGATGCCGAGCGCGAGCGACGCTACAGCGGCCACGGTGAACAGCGGGCTGCGCAGCAGGGAACGGAGCGAGTAGACGAAGTCCTTCCACATAGATGATATTCTGACGTACGAAGCGGCAAAACGTTTACCCGGTAGCGCCGGCGGTCCTCGCCGCCGGTGCTTTTTACAAGTGCGTGTAACACGCAAGACACCGGCGGCAAAGACCGCCGGCGCTACCGCGACGTGTAAGCCTACTTGCCCGACACCGCGCGGCCGACGCGCCGCATCCACTCGAGCTCGTCTTGGTTCATGGGTCCCAGCCGGAGCGCTGCGAGCGCGTGCTCCATTTGGGCGGCGTCCTTGGGACCCGTCATACACACGTCGACCTCCGGCCGGGTCAGGACGTAGCGATAGCAGTCCGTGGCAGTGGGAACGCGCTCGCCCTTGGGCAGGGAATGGGAACCGGCGATGCCTTGCAGTGACCCCTTGCCGAGCAATTGGCCCCAGCTTGTAGCAGTGAATGCCACCAGGCCTGGTCCGCCCTCAGCGGGCAAGTGCGGGAAGATGTCCGTTTCGGCGCCGGGGTGCGCCGCGTTATAGCGGAAGTGGACGACGTCGAAGCCGCTTCCGGCCGCGATGCCGGGCACCAGAGCGCGGGTGTGGGTGGAAACCGCCAGGTGTCGCACCAGGCCGCGCGCCTTGAGGCGCCGGGCTGCGTCGAGAATCCGCGGCGCCACCGGCCGGTTCCACATGCCGAGCAGCAGCACGTCTGTGTAATCGAATCGCAAGGCGCGGAGCGCGCGCTCCAGGCTCCAGCCCATCAGCGATGCGGCACGCGTGTAGGATTGGATCACCAGCACGAACTGCTCGCGGCGCGGCGTCAGGCGGCGCAGCGCGGCGCCGAACGAATCGCGCCGCATGCTGCCCCAATAGAGATAATTCACCCCCTGCTCGAAGGCGCGCTCGACGGCCTCGCCCGGCACGCCGTAACTGGCGGACACTCCCAGCCGCGCCACTTCGCGGCCGGTCCGGCCCAGCAGGGCGCGTGTGAAACTACCCGTTCCTGACTCGGTCACTGACACCATGGTACTGCGAGACAACGAGGGCAGGTTCCCGGCAGTGCCATGCGGCCAACCTTTACTTCATAATGAAGCTATGTTGCTGGAGGGCCTGCCTTGCGTTTTCTCCTAGGGTTCGCATTCATTTCCCCCGCAGTCTGTGCGTTTGCCCAACCGGGCGATGTTGGTTCGACACGCGTTCCGCCTGAATCCGCACAATGGACCGACGACAGCTCGGAAAGCCAGCCGCCGGACCAGCCGGGCGCATCGGGCGCGCCGAGCGTGCCCAGCCAGCCCGGAGCGCAGCCCAGCCCGGCGGCAATTCCCGCGTCGAAACAGCAGCCCAAGCGAATCCTGGGCGTGATGCCCAACTACCGCGCGGTTACCGCAGGAGCGATCCCGCCGCCACCCACGCCCAAGGAGGCGTTCAAGATTGCCACGCAGAATAGTTTCGACTATTCTTCGTTTATCTTCGTAGGCATCACCTCGGCGATGTCGGAGTGGAGCAATGCGCATCCGCAACTGGGCGAAGGCATGGCCGGCTACGGCAGATATTACTGGCGCGGTTTTATCGATAAGGCGGACGGAAATTACCTGGTGATCTTCGCTCTGCCGACCGTTTTCCATGAGGACGAGCGATACTATGCCAAGGGCGAAGGCGGGTTCTGGAAGCGCGCCATTTACTCGGCATCCCGCGTTCTCATCACACCCAATTACCACGGACACAACACCTTCAACGCTGCCGAGGTCTTGGGCCGCGGCATTTCTCAGGGTGTTTCGGCGGCCTATTATCCCAGTCAGGACCGGACCGCGGGATCCCTGGCTGTCAAGTACGGATGGGCCATGGGGCGCGACGCCCTCACCAATGTCTTTCGCGAGTTCTGGCCGGACATCGCCACGCACGTGCTGCATCGCCATCCATGACGCGGGGCGATCTCCGGTGAGATCGCGCCTGGGTCGGCGCGGCCCTCACTTCGCCGCTTTGGCGCGCTTTTTGCTCGAGCCGTGCTTCAGCGGGTTGGTGGGAGTGTAGCCGAGTTCCTGGGAGAGAATCTCGACCAGGCGGGCGAGCACTTTGGTGCGGGCCCAGTATTTGTCGTTACCTTCCACCAGGGTCCAGGGAGCGGTGCGAGTGCTGGTCTTCACCAGCATCTCTTCGACGGCCTCCTCGTAGACGCTCCATTTCTTGCGATTGCGCCAGTCCTCCTCGGTGAGCTTCCAGGATTTGTAGCCGATGGTCTTGCGCTCCTCGAAACGGCGGAGTTGCTCTTCGCGCGAGATGTGGATCCAGAACTTGGCGAGGATGGTGCCGAAATCCTTCACCTGGCGCTCGAACGAGTTGATCTCCTTGTAGGCGCGCTGCCAGGCCTCTTCGGGAGCGAAGCCTTCCACGCGCTCCACCAGCACCCGGCCATACCAGGAGCGGTCGAAGATGGCGATCTGGCCGCGCTCCGGAAGGCGGCGCCAGAACCGGTAGAGGTAGTGGCGGGTTTTGTCTTCGCCCTGCGGCGCGGCGATGGGGTAGACCACGTAACCGCGCGGGTCGAGCTTTTCGGTAATCCGCTTGATGGCGCCGCCCTTGCCGGCGGCGTCCCAGCCCTCGAACAAGATGATCACCGGACGTTTTTGCAGGTACACCTGGTAACCCAATTCGCGAAGCTGAATCTGGCGCCGCGTCACCTCGCGGACGTAAGCTTCGCGGGTGAGGGTGCGGGTGAGGTCGAGCGTTTCGAGCATCAGCGCCTCCCCTCGGCCAGTGCGTCCATGGCTTCGCGCAACTCCGCGTCCTTGGCCGCCGCGGCCGGGGTTTCGACTGCCGGTGGCGGCACGTTGGCGCCCAGGCATTTTTCGAGGGCCGTCACGATGGTGTCGAAGATGCGCTTGCGCGCGTACCACTTCGAGGTGGCTTCGACGATGGTCCAAGGCGCGAATTCGGATTCGGTCAACTCGAGCATCTCCTCGATCGCGGCCAGGTATTCGTCGTACTTCTTTTGGCGGGCCCAGTCCGCGTCGCTAACGCGCCAGGCTTCGAGCGGATCGGCTTTGATGACGCGGAACCGTTCGCGCTGCTCCTTCTTCGAGATGTGGAGGAAGAACTTGAGGATGACGGTGCCATCGTCGGCCAGCATACGCTCGAACTCGACGATGTCGCGATAGGCGGGACGCCAGGCCTTTTCCGGAATGGTGCGTTCCACGCGCTCGTCGAGCACGCGAAAATACCAGCTCCGGTCGAAGATCACCATCTCGCCGCGGTTCGGCACTTTCAGCCAGAAGCGCCACAACCAGGGCCGCTGCTGCTCATAAGTGCGCGGCGCGGCGATGGGATAGAGCTTGAACCCGCGCGGATCGAGGCGCTGGGTCAGAGCGGCGATGGCCGTGCCCTTGCCGGCAGCGTCCCAGCCTTCGAAGACGATCACCGTCGGCACGCCGTGGTCCCAGCACGCCTTTTCCAGATCGTAGAGGCGATGCTGCACAGCAGGCAGCGCCCGCTTGTACTCCTCGCGCGAGAGCTTCTTCTTGAGGTTGATGTTCTCGAGCATGGCTCCTGATTTATATTAGTGCATTGCAGGGCAGGTTACTCGGGGAAATCAAACGGACATAACCACTCGGGTGATGTCGCTGGGAAGGTGTATCCGGGCTCCGGGCCGGGCATGCCCGGCCCCTACGGGTGCGTTTACTCGCGAAACGGTGTCGGCCTGTTGGACCGCTTCGAGCTTTGCCAACCAGGCGTCGGCTTCTCCGGCCGTCGCGTGCAAGCCCATCGCTTGATACTCGGCCCATGCGGTCAGCAGATCCAGCCGACGCCTCCTCGGGCGTGCTGAAGCCGGCGGGGCTGGCTGTGTGCGCAATAGGGCTTGATCCGGGGTTGTCGAGAGTGAAACACTACTCTCTGTTTGCGGCTGGGTTTCGTGCTTCGGCGGGGTGGCGTGTGTTGATGCCACGGAACGAAGCGCCGTAATCCTCGGTTTCTGGAATGACCGTCTCCAGCACAAAGCCGTACGCCTCCAGATCCGCGCGGAGAGCCACGTACGGATAGCCTATGTTGATGTGGCTCTCGCCGGTGATGTAGCGGACCTGGCTGAGCCAAGAGTTGTCCGACCCGAACAACCCTTTCTCCGCGCCTTCGATATCCAGCTTCAGCACGTCGATGCCGTCCCAGCCCATCCGTTCCATGATTTGCGGCACGGAGAACTGCGGCACCCGGACCACGCCATCAGGCTGCCCAGTTGGGATCACCGAATTGCAATCCGGCCGGTCTGACAGATACAGATCCACGCAGCCCGGCTCGGCACCGATCGCGCCGTCGAAGACCTGCCCGCGAATTCCGTTCAGCGCCATGGCCCGCTTGAGTAGCGGGGTGTTCGCCGGTGACGGCTCCACGCAGGCGATCTCCGCCTCGGGAAAGAGCCGGTGCAAGAACAACGCCGACATCCCGATGTTGGCTCCCAAATCCAGAATCCGGCGTACGCCCCAGGCTTCCATCTGGTAGTCTTTGCGGACGAAGATCTGTATAAGCAACCCGAGATCGTAGCCGTTGCAGCGTACCGGAACCTTGCCCCAGGCGGGCAGATCCAATGTCACCACCTTCGGAAAGAGATTTCCCAGCACCCGCCGCCGGCCGGCGTAGTAGGCGACGAACATCTTGGCTGTGGACGTCCATCCCAGATTCAACTGTCGCGAGAGGCGCAGCAGGAAGGCTGGTTGGCGCGGGTTTATCACAGCTCTCTCTCCAGGTGGCGCGCCGTCTGGCTGCGGCCTCCGTCCGGCAATTTGCGAGATCCGGGAATTTCCGTTTGGGCTCCGAATCTCCTGATATTTTACCTCGAGGCAGCAAAGCTTGCTCCATCTGACTTCCAGTGCATGGGCGGGCAAGTTACTGGCGGAATCATTGGCCGAGTCAACGGGCGAGGCTGGCCAACCACGCTCGTTCGACCTCGACCGTCGACGCTCCATAGACCCTTTCGAAGGCTTTCTGATCGCCGGCGGCAACCAGGGCGATACTGGGTATACGGCAGCCGCACGTTTCCGGAGTGATGCGGGGACAATCCGGCAGCTGTTCCGTCGAGCGGCTTATGGACTTTCTCAACGCCCTCGGCCAGGACGCTCAAATTACCGTGAGTCCCACCCGCAAGGACCATGGCGCGGTTTCCCTGATGCTCAGGTGATTAGAGGGCACCGATATCGAGGCTGCGGGCAGGGCCGGGCATGCCCACCTTCGCCCGGTGCACAGACCACTTGTGCTGTAATACCACTGTGAAAAAGATTCTGTCCTTGCTGCTTCTGGCCGCGGCTGCGGCGCAGGGCGCGGAGCTGCTGGCTTTTTCGGGATCGTACGGCCAGGGCGTCTACGCATACCGTTTCGATACTTCTTCGGGCGCGCTGAAGCCGGCGGGGCTGGCTGTGAAAACCAACAGCCCTTCGTTCCTGGCGGTGGATGCGAGCGGCCAGTTCTTATACACAGTGAATGAGGTCGATGGCCAGGGAATGGTCAGCGCTTTTTCGATCGACCGCGCGGCGGCGCGCCTGACGATGATCAACCAGGTTTCTTCCAAAGGCGGCGGGCCCTGCCACCTGGCGCTGGATGCTACGGGCCGATGGCTGGCGGTGGCCAATTACGGAACCGGCAGCGTGGCCGTGCTGCCTGTGGGCGCCGGCGGCAGGCTCGGCGAGGCCGTGGCTTTCGACCAGCATCAGGGCTCCGGCGTCAACCGCGCGCGGCAGGAAGGGCCGCACGCGCACGAAGCGGTTTTCTCGCCCGACAATCGCTATCTGCTGGTGCCAGACCTCGGGCTCGACCAGATACTGGTGTACCGCTTCGATGCCGCCAAGGGGACGATCAAGCCCAACGATCCGCCATTCGCGGTGCTGGCGCCGGGCTCCGGGCCGCGCCACCTGGTGTTTCATCCGAACGGGAAAGTGGTGTACGTGCTGAGCGAGCTGGCTTCCACCGTCACCGCTTTTCGTTATGACGCGGCCAAGGGCACGCTCGAGAGTTTCCAGACATTGAGCGCGCTGCCCGCTCATTTCACCGGGAAGAACGGCGCCGCGGAAATCGCCATCAACGCCGCGGGCAGCGCGCTGTACACGTCCAACCGCGGGGACGACAGCATCGCGCTGTTCCATGTCCAGCCCGAGTTGTTCCGGCTGGCGGAGCCCGAGCACACTCCCACGCTGGGCAAGACGCCACGCCACTTCGCGCTGGACCCGGACGGCAAATTCCTGCTGGTCTCGAATCAGGATTCGGGCGACATCGTGGTCTTCCACGTCCATCCCCGCACCGGGGAGCTTACGCCGACCAGGCATAAGCCGGTGGAGCAGCCGAGCCCGGTATGCCTGGTTTTCGTTAAGTAGCCGAGCGTACAGGCACGCATGGCAGCGCCGTCAGGGCGCACTCTCGGGCCCTTGCTACAATCAAGTCATTCCCATGCCCACCCAGGCCCGCACCAGCGGCGCGCGCAAGTTCTTTTCGGCTCACGGCGCGCTCGCCCAGTGGCATCCCAATTACGAATACCGGGCCGGACAGGTGGAAATGGCGGAAGCCGTGGAAGAGGCGCTCGCCGGTAAACGGCATTTGATCGTGGAAGCCGGCACGGGCACGGGCAAGACTCTCGCGTACCTGGTGCCTGCGCTCGCCTCCGGCAAACGCATCGTGGTCTCGACCGGCACCAAGAATCTGCAGGAGCAGCTCTTTTTCAAGGACGTTCCGTTCCTGCAGCAGCACTTCGAGCGGCCGCTCAAAGTCTGCTACATGAAGGGGCGGAACAATTACGCCTGCCGGCAGAAAATCTACGATGGCGAAAAGCAGGCGGTGTTCACGGGCCTGGAAGAGGTGGCCGATTTCGAGATCATCCGCGAATGGGAGAAGACGACCGAATTCGGCGATCGCGCCGAGATCAAGACGCTGCCCGAGTCCTCCACCGCGTGGGCCAAGATGGATGCCCGAGCCGAACTCTGTTCCGGCCAGAAATGCCCGAACTTTTCCCGCTGCTTTCTCACCCTGATGCACCAGCGCGCCGCGGAAAGCGACATCGTCATTGTGAACCATCACCTGTTCTTCGCCGACCTGGCGCTGCGCGACGACAACCGCGAAGGCGGCGTGCTGCCCGAGTACCACGCGGTGGTTTTCGACGAAGCCCACGAGATCGAAGACGTGGCTGCGCAGTACTTCGGCGTTTCCATCAGCAGTTACCGCTTTGAAGAGCTGCGCCGCGACATCGCCGTGGTCAGCCGCATGAAGAAGTTCGGCACGCCTGAGCTCGACCGCGTGCTGGAACGCCTGGGGCAGCTTGCCGAGCAGTTCTTCGGCCTGTTCGGAGAACAGGAACGGCGGGTTGCGTTTCAGGGCCGCGACGCGTTTCGCGCCGAGAACGACGAGGTGTATAGCGATCTTTTGGCCGCGCTGGAGCTGGTAGGATCGCACTTGAAATTGCTGCAGAACCCGCCGGACGAGGTCATCCCGCTGGCGCGGCGCAACCAGGAGCTGGCGCTGGGCCTGCGCTTCATCCTCGAGGAGGACGACGAGCGGTACGTTTTCTGGGTGGAAAGACGCGGCCGCGGCTGCTTCCTGCAAGCGACGCCCATCGAGGTCTCCGGCATCCTCTCCGAGCGCCTCTTCGACAAAGTGGAAACCGTGGTGCTGACCTCGGCCACGCTGGCTGTCGCCGGCGGCTTCGATTACGTGCAGGGACGCCTGGGCGTAAAGAATCCGCGCACGCTGGTGGTCGCCGGGCATTTCGATTATCACCAGCAAGCGCTGCTGTACGTGCCGCAGCATCTGCCCGAGCCGCGCAGCCCCGCCTTCACCAAGGCCGCCGCCGAGGAAGTGATTCGCATCCTGGAACACAGCCGCGGCCGCGCGTTTGTGCTCTTTACCAGCTACCAGCAGATGCGGATGGTTTACGACCGGGTGTCGCTCGAAATCGATTACCCAACGCTGCTGCAAGGCACCGGCCCGCGCACGGCGCTGCTCGAGGAATTCCGTTCCACGCCGCACTCGGTGCTGTTCGCGACTTCATCGTTCTGGCAGGGCGTGGACGTGCCGGGCGATCAACTGAGCTGCGTCATCATCGACAAGCTCCCCTTCGCGGTGCCCAACGATCCGGTGGTGAACGCGCGCATCGAGGCCATCCGCTCAGCGGGGGGCAACCCGTTTTACGATTACCAGATTCCACAAGCCGCCATCGCGTTGAAGCAGGGATTCGGCCGGTTGATCCGCAGCAAGTCGGACCGCGGCGTGCTCGTGCTGTTGGACAACCGCATCACCCAGAAGCGTTACGGCCAGGTGTTTTTCGACAGCCTGCCGGATTACCGCTTCACCACCAGCCTGGACGACGTGGAGGAGTTTTTCAATGTTTGAAGTGACGATCGAAGAGACTTTCGCCGCCGGCCACGCGCTGCGCAACTACAAAGGCAAGTGCGAAAACGTGCACGGCCACAACTACCGCTGCCAGGTGTCGCTGGCGGGCGAGGAGCTGAATGAAATCGGCCTGCTGGTGGATTTCGTGGAGCTGAAGAAAGCCGTCCACACCGTCATCGACCGCATGGATCACCAATGGCTCAACGATTTTCCACCGTTCGACAAGCTGAACCCGTCGGCCGAGAATATGGCCCGTTTCATTTACGACGAAATCGAAGCGGCCTTGCCGGCGCGCGCGGGCGTGGAGATCCAGTTCGTCCGTCTGTGGGAGACCGACACCTGCAGCGCCACGTACCGGAAGGCGTAGAGCCGTGTTGGCAGGCGAAAGCGCCTGCCCCACTATTCCTCCCGCAACACCTGGTTTGGATCCAGGCGCGCGGCGCGGCGCGCGGGAATGTAGGCTCCGGCTAGCGTCATCGCGAGCAGGGCGAGCGCAACCAGGGCAGCCAGTCGCCAGTCGAGCGTGAGCATGAACGCGCTCGCGCTGATGGCGCGGCCCAACCAGAGGCTGAGCGCCAGTCCAATCGCGGTCCCCCATACCCCGAGCAGGGCACCGCGTTTGAGGATCATGCCCACGACGGCAGGCCGATCGGCGCCAATCGCCATGCGAATGCCGATTTCGCGCCGGCGCCGGGCGACAGCCCAGGACATGACGCCGTAAATTCCCGACAGCGCCAGGGCCAGGCCCAGCACGCCCATGCCGCCGACCACGGCTGCGAGCGAGCCCATGACCTTGGTCGCCCGGTCGCTAAAGTACTCCTCCATGGTGCTCACCGCAAAAACCGGCTGGTTGGGATCGATCGACTTGACCAGGCGGCGCAGCGGTTCCGCCAGGCTGCCCGAAGGGCCGGAAGTAGAGATCAGCAAGGTCATTTGCGTGCGAAAGTTTTGAGCGAGCGGCAGATAGAAGAACTCTATGGGCGGTTCGGCCAGCGCGACGTACTTGCTATCCTTGGCCAGGCCCACGATCTGGACCCAGTCGCCTGCCGGGCCCGACAAGCGGAACCGTTTACCGATGGGGTTCTGCTTCGGAAAGTAAGTTTGCGCAAAGCGCTGGTTGACTACCGCGACGCGCGGCGAATTCGCCGTATCGGTCTCGAGAAACCCCCGGCCCTGCAGAATCGGAATATCCACGGCGCGGAAATAGCCGTCGCCGACCACGTTCGCCCAGGCGGTGACCGAGCTTCTGCCGTTAGGCAATTGGTAGCCTTCGGGCACGATGGCGACGTCGTTCAGGTGGTTCGATATCGGGACTAGCTCCGCCATGGCGGCGGAGGTCGCACCCGGCAGTTGGCGCGCATCCCGCACCAGGTGCTGATAGAAATCGCGGGCCTGTTGGTCGGTGTAACGGACCAGTTGCGGGTCGAAGCTGGCCATCAACATGTGGGAAGAGCGAAACTCGGCTGGCGCCAAAAGCAGTTGCGAAACACCGCGAGACAGTTGCGTGGCCAGAACCAGCAAAAACAAGCTTCCCGCGACCTGGGCGACCACCAGCGCATTTCTGCCCAGGAAATGCCGGTGCGAAGTCGCAGTCCTGGCGCTGGCCTTCAAGGCGGTTGCAATGTTGGCACGGGTCGCCCGAACGGCCGGCACCAGCCCGAAAAGCAACGCGCTGACCAGCGCGGCGCCCAAACTATAAAAGAGCACGCGCGTATCCATGCGGGCGTTGACCTCGAGGGGTATCTGGGCCGGTATCTTCCAGTGGGAGAATTTATCCACCACCGATCCGGCGAGCAGGACCCCGGTGGCGCCGCCAGCCACCGCGATGAGAAGGCTTTCCGCGAGCAGTTGCCGCACCAGCCGCCAGCGCCCCGCCCCGATGGCCAGGCGTACGGCAATTTCGCCGGAACGGGCCATGCCGCGGCTCAGCGTCAGATTAGCCACGTTGGCGCAAGCGATCAGCAGTACCACACCAGCGAGCACAAGCAGCATCCTCGCCGTCATCGCGTCGACAGGCTCTTGATCCACGCGCGACTGGAGTTCAGTGAGGACGGCGGCGGACCAATTGCGGTCGGTGGCCGGGTAAGCATGCGCTAGGTCGCCAGCGATCACGCGCGCTTCCGCCGCAGCCTGTTTGGCGGTGGCGCGAGGTGCGAGTCGCCCCTTCACGGCCAGTTCGCGGTCGTCGCGGCTGGCGAGCGGGTTGCGATTGTCGCCAGACAGGCGCTGTGACATCATCAGTGGAATATACAAAGCGGGACGAAAATACTGCTCGATTCCGGTGAAGCTTTCGGGAGCCACGCCGATGATGGTGAACTCGATGCCATCCACCAAAATCTTTCTGCCCACGATATCGGGTGCCGAGCCGAAGTCCTGCTGCCAGAGGTCGTGGCCGATCACCGTGACCGGGTCGCGGCCTGGAACGGTGTCCTCATCGGGCCGGAATGTGCGGCCCAGTCGCGGCGTTACTTCGAGCACGTTGAAGAAGTTGCCGCTGACCAGCAGGCCGGCCTTCATCTCCGGCAGCGCCTGCCGGTCCATGGCAAATCCGAACGTGCCGAGCCGGTAAGCCGTCAGCCCGGAAAAGGCGCGGGTTTTGGCGCGGAAATCCCCGTAGTCCGGGTAAGACATCAAGCCCGGCCCGCGGCCGCGAAACTGGGAGCGCACGTTCAGTACCGCGGATGGATGGGGCACCGGAACCGGCCGCAACAGCATCGCATCCGCCAGGCTGAACATGGTCGTGTTGGCGCCGATCCCCAGGGCGATGGAGAACGCGGCCACCGCTGCAAACGACGGGTTGCGCCGGAGCGAGCGCAGGGCGAAGCGAAGATCGCTCAACATACCACCGAAGGAGCAGTTCACGTGCCAGTGCGTCTGCGCCGATGTCATTGGGCTCGAATCACATACCGTCGAGCCGGCGGGCGGGGGTGTTCGCTTTTGGGATAGTCGCGTGCGGTGGCGGACGCCGCACGCCGGCTATTTCTTGTAATATGCCGCGTTGCGCTCCGTGAATGAGGCCCACTTTTCCGGCAGATCGTCGAGCGCGAAGATGGCCGACACGGGGCATACCGGTACGCAGGCGCCGCAGTCGATGCATTCCACGGGATCGATGTAGATCAGCTCCACCTCCGCAAAGCCAGGTTCGTCTTTCTTGGGGTGGATGCAATCGACCGGACAAGCGTCGACGCAAGCGGTATCTTTGGTGCCGATGCAGGGCTCTGCGATTACGTAAGCCATTCTTGTTTACCCAGGTGTCCTATTGATACCACAGCCGGCACGGCGAAGACAATCGGCCGCTTGCCAAAGCGCAAGTTCCGGCCTCAAACTGTAGAAGATGCCAGCTCAAGTGCGCAAAGCCGTCTTTCCTGCTGCGGGACTCGGCACGCGATTCCTCCCGGCCACCAAGGCGCAGCCCAAAGAGATGCTCCCCATCGTCGATAAGCCGATCATCCAGTATGGTGTGGAGGAGGCCCTCCACTCGGGCATTCAGAACATCATCATCGTGACCGGCCGCGGCAAGAGCGCCATCGAAGACCATTTCGATGTCAGCTTTGAGCTGGAGTATCTGCTGGAGAGCCGCTCGAAAAAAGAGCTGCTGGCAATTGTGCGCGGCATTTCCGACATGATCAACGTGTCGTACATTCGCCAGAAGGAGGCGCTCGGGCTGGGACATGCAGTGCTGCGCGCCCAAGAGCTGGTGGGCGACGAGCCGTTCGCGGTGGTGCTGGCCGACGACCTGATCGATGCCGAAACACCTTGCCTGCGTCAGTTGCTCGACGTTTACAGTTTCTTCAACGCACCGGTGCTGGCGGTCATGGAGGTGCCGCACGACAAAATCTCGGCGTATGGCGTCATCGATGCCGAACCGGTCAGCCATAACGGTTCGAGCGACCGTGTGTACCGCATCCGCGACCTGGTAGAGAAACCGAAGGCGACCGATGCACCCTCCAACCTGGCAATCATCGGCCGCTACGTCCTCACGCCGGAGATCTTTGGCTGCGTGCAAGCCATCGACGCCGGCGCCGGCAGCGAAATCCAGTTGACCGACGCCCTGCGCTACCAGCTCCGCAGCCGCCCTCTCTACGCCTGCCGCTTCGAAGGCACGCGCTACGATGCCGGCGACAAATTGGGATTCCTCAAGGCCACCGTAGAGTATGCCCTCCGCCGGCACGATTTGGGAGGGCCGTTTCGCGAATATTTGAAGGGCCTGAAACTGTAAGCGCCGGCCGTGTCCGGCGGGCCTCAGGGCAAGCCTTTTCCCCAAACGCGCAGACGAACCCGATCCGCATATCTCCGCAGCATGGGCCGCCAGCGCGCCGGCAATGCCGATTTCAGCTTGTCCTGCCACGAGTGGCGCCAAAGAGGGCGTCTGTTGAATCCCTGTAGCCACCATCCATCGCCCCAAGGCTCGAACAGACGCTCAGAGGTGCGCCGAAAGAACGCGGTTCTGCCGCACACCTCTTCGAGACGGAACATGGCATCGCGGCGAAGAAAGGCGAACAGGTTGTGAATCGATGGAATGTGGATGTCGTCCAGCACGAGAAGGCCGCCCTCCTCCAGGTGCGGATACAGGTAGAAATACTCGAGGTCCGGGAACGGGTAGGCGTGCGGACCGTCGATGAGCACGGCCTGCAGCGGTGCGTCGAAAACATGGCGCGGCAATGTCTTCTGGGTTGGTCCTTCGATGAATGTGACCGTATCCGGCGCCAGCAATGGGTTGCGCTCGACGGCGCTCATGCTTTCATCGGTGTTGACGGTGAATACCGAGTGGTGTTCGCTCATATGCGAGAAGACCACCGTGCTTATGCCGGTTCCCGTCTCGGCGGAATGAATGACCTTACGGGACGCCAGGTGTTTCGTTAGGGCAATGAGGGCCGCGGGACTTAGCGAGCCTGAGCCATGGAGGGACCTCGATGCCTCGAGGATCTGCGCCAAGGTGCGTCGCGAGATCATGACTTGCGCTAAGCCGCTGCCGGCCGGCTTGGTGAATACGGTTGCAGCCGCCTACCTGGCCGAAAAGCCATAAACGGTGGTGGTGTGGTAGGTGGCGCCGGGCTTCAACTCGGTAGAGGGGAAGGCCGGGTGGTTGGGCGAATCCGGGTAGTGCTGCGTCTCCATGCAAAAGGCGCCGCGGCGCGGATAAACTTTTCCGCCTTTGCCATGGATGGTGCCGTCCAGGAAATTGCCGGTGTAGAACTGCATGGCTGGCTCGGTGGTCCAGACTTGGAGGACGCGCCCGGTCCTCGGCTCATACACTTCCGCCGCTTTGCTCAATCCGGCGCCGGTTTTGTCGAGCACCCAGTTGTGGTCGTAACCTCCGGCGATCTTGAGTTGCTGGTCGGCGCTGTCGATGCGGGCGCCGATGGCAGTGGACTTGGTGAAATCGAACGGCGTGCCTTTCACGGCGCGCAGCTCGCCGGTGGGAATCAGCGTCGCATCCACCGGCGTGAAGCGGCTGGCGTAAATGGTGACGTCGTGGTCGAGGATGTTGCCTTCGCCGGCGCCTTTCAGGTTGAAGTAGGAGTGGTTGGTGAGGTTGACCACGGTGGGTTTGTCGGTAGTAGCAGTGTAATCGATCTTCAGCTCGTTCTTATTCGTCAGCGTGTAAACCACCTTGGCGGTCAAAGTGCCGGGGAAGCCTTCTTCGCCGTCTTGGCTGAAGTAAGTGAACTCCACTGCCGGTCCCTCCGCGGAAGCCACTTCCCGGGCCTGCCACACCCGCTTATCGAATCCCGCCGGGCCGCCGTGCAAGGTGTTGGGACCATCGTTGGCGGGCAGGCGATAGGTCTTGCCCTCCAGTGTGAACTTCGCCCCGCCTATGCGGTTGCCATAGCGGCCGATGAGAGCGCCCAGGAAAGCGGTCTGAGAGCGGCAGCCGTCCAATGTATCCATGCCCAGCACTACGTCGGCGAACTTGCCATGGCGGTCGGGCGCCGTCAGCGACACCAGCGCGCCGCCATACGCGGCCAGATGGGCTTCCATTCCGTTGGCGTTGGTGAGCAGGTAAAGATCCACCGGAGTGCCGTCCGGCATCTTTCCGTATAATTGCTTTTTCAAGTGGGGTTGTCCTTTCTTGGCCGGCGCCTGGGCGAAACAAGCGCCCGCGAGCAGGGCCGCGCACACAGCGGCCATCGAGCGATATAACATCATGCTTTCCATGGTAAGCGATTGCGCGCGCGCCTGTGCTCTCCGCCCTGCGCCGCCGGTTGCGGCCGGAGCCGCCGGCTTGCGCCCCGGGCGGGGCGCTCGTAGAATCGATAGATTCGCATGAGCCAGCCGCAAACCGTACTGATCGTCGACGACGATCCGCAAATTCTGCGGCTGGTCGAAAGGATGCTTGGCGCCCGCAAGGTCAGCGTGCTGCTGGCGCCGCGTCCTTCGGCGGCGCTCGAAATCTGCCAGCGGCAAGCGGTGGATTTGCTCATCTCCGATATTGCGATGCCGGAGATGGACGGCGTCAAGCTGGCAGAGCGCGTGCTGAAAATGCATCCCGGCGCTCAGATCCTGCTGATCTCGGGAGAGGCCAAGGAGGCGCCGCTGCTGTCGAAGTCGCGCCGCGTCCGTTTCCTGCGGAAGCCGTTTTTTCCGGCGCAACTGATCGACTGTTTGCGCGAGCTGCTGCCGGAGGCCTGAGGCGGCATGCGGTTTCCCAGTTCGCAGGTACGATAGCGATTTGCCCGCGCGGGCGCGAGGGCGAGGCGTGCCTCGCCCCTACGATGGACTCGTAGGGGCCGGGCATGCCCGGCCCGGCGCACAAGACTGTGCCCGTACCGCCCTATTTCTGAGCCGGAAAGCCGATGGTGGGTTTGGGCGCCGGCTCGCCGGGCAGGTTCAGCTTGAGCTCGCAGCCGCAATCGTCACCGGCGTCGTGCGCGGTTTTCTGGTATTCGATTTCGAAATCGATGATGCTCTTCAACGTCGGCCAGTCGATGGCTTTGTCGATCCGCCGCCCGTTCACAAACAGCGTCGGCGTGCCGTTGATGCCCAGCTCGCGGCCCTGCGCCACGGTCTTGTCCACCTCGGCCTCGGTCAGCTTGTCTTCCATGCACTGCCCCAGCTTCACGGTGTCGATCTGGCCTTGTGCCTTGGCCCAGTCCATCACCTGATCGCGCAGGTTGTCCGGAGTGATCTGGTCCTGGTGGGCGAAAATCCAGTCGTGGTAAGCCCAGAACGCGTCCGTGCCCTGCCGCGCGATGCAGCGTGCCGCCATGGCAGCGCGCTTGGCCCAGGGATGAAGGCCCTCGAGCGGAAACTCCTTGAAGTAGAGTTTCACTTGCGTGGGATAAGTCTTCAGCAGGTTGTCCTGCAGCAGCTTGGCTTCTTCCCGGCAGAACGGGCACTCGAAATCGCTGAATTCGACGATGGCTACCGGCGCGCCCGTGGTTCCCTCGCCCGGCGCCCCTTCCGGCTTGAGCTTGTCGAGGTCAGCCTGGAATGGATTGCGGCTAATGTCGAACACGGTGCCCTGGACGATTTTCTTGCCGTCGTCGGAGATGTGGAAGAGAATGTCCTGGCTCCGGTCGCCCATGGTCGCGCGCACGGTCACTTGCTTGAAGCCGGGCAGATCGTCGGGCTTGGGGTCTGAGATCTGCACCCCGATCCGCGAGTCCATGACATACATGTGACGCACGTAGGCCTCAAGGGTGGCCTTGTCGAACGCCGACTTGGTCGCCGTATGCGCTTGGCCGTATGCGCCCAGGCACACGGCAGCAAGGGAGAGAGAAAGCTTGCGGAGCATCCTTTTTTCATTATAGGGGCGACCACGATGGCGTGGATTTGGGCCCGGAACACCGCCGCTACATCACCGGGCCGATCCGCCAGGGGACGAATTCCTCATGCCCCAGTCGCTCGGCGCAGGTCCGCCGGCCGGAAGCTACGGCCAGCATCAGCTCGAAGATTTCGCGGCCCACTTCGTCGATGGACCGCTCGCCATCGGCGATGCTGCCCGCGTTCACGTCCATGTTGTCACGCATCGCGCGGAAGGTCTGGCTGTTGCTCGCGATCTTGATCACGGGGACGGTGGGGAAGCCGATGGCGCTGCCGCGGCCGGTGGTGAACGCGATCAGGTTCACGCCGCCGGCGGCGAGGCCGGTCAGCGAAACCGGATCGTAGCCGGGCGTGTTCATGAAGGCGAAACCGGCGTTATCGATGCGTTCGGCGTACTCGTAGACCTCGATCAGCGGAGACGAGCCGCTTTTGGCCACCGCGCCAAGCGATTTCTCAAGGATGTTGGTGAGGCCGCCGGCTTTGTTTCCGGGGCTGGGATTGTGATCGAAGCTGCCGCAGAAACGCGCCAGGTATTGCTTGTATTGGTCGATCCTGGCGAGCAGCTTTTCGGCCACTTGGGCGTTGCGCGCACGCTGAACCAACAGGTGCTCCGCGCCGAAGATTTCGGGGGTTTCGGCGAGCACCGGCGTGCCGCCCAACTCGGCCAGCCAATCCGAGCAGCGGCCCAGCGCCGGATTGGCGGTGATGCCGGAGAAAGAATCCGAGCCGCCGCAGTTCAGACCCAGCACGATCCGGGAAGCGGGGATGGGACGGCGCGATTCGGTGGCGGCGCCTTCGATCAGGCGCGCGATTTCGCGGCGCGCGGCCTCGACCGTCGAGCGCGTGCCGCCGCTCGCCTGCACCGTCATGCCCACCAGGTGCGCGGCGCGCGGCCCAGCATCGCCCAGGTAATGCTCGATCTGGTTGCCCTCGCAGCCGAGGCCCAGGATCACCGCGGCGGCGACATTCGGATGCGCCAGCACGCCGCCGAGCGTGCGCCGAAGCTGGTCGATATCCGCGTCGCCCGAATGCCCGCAGCCTTCGCCGTGCGGAAACGCCACCACCCCATCCACGTTCGGCGGCAGCGTTTCGCCGGCGTAACTGCGGGCGATCAGCTCGGCGGTGTGGGCGGCGCAGTTGGACGCCGCCACCACCGCGATGTAATTCCGCGTGCCGGCGCGGCCGTCCGCGCGCAGATAGCCGAGGAAGCTGGGACCATCTTCGCGGCGCGCCGGCGCTTCGAGCGAGCCAGCGGGGAACTGGTACGCCGCGCGGCGCTCGTCGAAGGCCAGGTTGTGGGTGTGTACGTGGCTGCCGGGTTCGACCGGTTCCTTCGCCAGGCCGATGGGCTGGCCGTAGCGGAAAACGGTTGCGCCGGCAGCAATCGCTCGCAGCGCCACTTTGTGTCCGGCTGGGATTGCCCCCCGGACCACGAATGTTTGTCCGCCCACGTGCAACTCGGTTCCCACCGCCAGCGGCACGCGCGCTACGGCGATGTTATCGGCAGGGTGAAGCTGGATGGCCGAATTCCCGGCTGTCGGCGAACTGGCGATTTCGAGCAGCATGGAGCGATTCCCGGAGCGCCGGCGCTCGGCGCAAATGTGCTGCCGACACTTCAGACAGCAGTACCGGTCCCTCCTTCCAGCTTACATGTACATGCCGCCGTTGACAGCCAGCACGTGCCCGGTGATATATGACGCCTCATCGCTCACCAGGAACTTCACCGCGCCGGCGATGTCTTCCGGCGTGCCCATGCGGCCCAGCGGAACCGTGGCCAGCATTTTCTGCTTCAGCTCCTCCGGCAGGCTCTTGGTCATGTCGGTATCGATGTAGCCGGGAGCGATGGCATTCACGGTGATTCCGCGGCTGCCCATTTCCTGCGCCAGCGCCTTGGTGAGCCCGATTAGGCCCGCCTTGGAAGCCGCGTAGTTCACCTGTCCCACGCTTCCCGCCTGGCCCACCACCGAGGAGATGTTGACGATGCGCCCCCAGCGGTTGCGCATCATGCCGGGCAGCGCCTGCTGGCTGCACAGAAACGCGCCTTCCAAGTTCACTTTCAGCACCAATTGCCAATCCGACGGCTTCATGCGCACCGCCAGGCCGTCGCGCGCAATACCGGCGTTGTTCACCAGGACGTCGACGCGGGTCTTGTCCTTGAGGGCCTTGGCGAAACCCTCCTTGACCGATTCCGGCGAGGTCACGTCCAGATCCAGGGTCATCGCTTCGGCATTGCAGGCGCGGATTTCGCCAGCCACCGCTTCGTTGTTTTCGACTTCGGGCGAAGCCACCACGATATCGAAGCCAGCGCGGCAGAGCCGCAGAGCGATGGCGCGGCCGATGCCGCGGCTCGCGCCGGTGACGAAGGCTACTCGGTTCAACATGCTTTCTCCTCGGGATTGTTTGGGTGTTCAGCCTCAATCATAAACCATGGGTGAAGGCAGAGTTTTGTAAAGAGCATGCTGAAAAGGTGCGGCGAAAATACTTGCGGCCGCCGATGAACGCTGATAATCCAATTCCTTTCGATCCGAGTTCATCGGCGGCTGAAAATGCGCTTCCCGGATTTCTTGAGCGCGCGCTTTTCACGGAATAGGCGAACGAGGGATCGATCCGATTTCCAAGATGCAAGGCCCTCTCAATCGCTCCCTTATGGTTGTGGTTTCGAAAAGCGCTCCCTGAGTCGTCCAAGCCGACCTTCCGCTCTCCCAAGCCACTCGCGTCGACGCGGTGGAATGTTTGCACGATTTCTGAAGAGACTTCGACGCTCGGCTCGCGCTACCGCCGCGGGACCGGCTCGAGAGCGATTGCGAAATCATCCATGTCCTGGTCAATCGTCATCTCGATGGTGTCTTGGTTGCCCGGCAATGCGTAGCCCCGAACAGATGGGAGGATTTCGTACTTCCCGCTGGAGAGACCGGCGAATTCGAAACGGCCATCGCGGCGAATGATGACCGTCTGGCTATCGCAGCCACCCTCGGGTGAAATGGTTATCCGCATGCCCTCGGCCATGGCTGCACCGTCGCTGAGGGTGATCTTTCCGCGCAGGCGATGGCCGGGCCGAATCTCAATATCGCCGACGTTCACTTCTTCGTTGTCGCGGGTTGTGGCGCAATGCACGGGGGCCGTCGCGCCCAAGGCGGCAATCGACTCCATCTTGCCGTAGACGTACCAGTCCACGGGCGCCGGCACGTTGGTGATGACGAACAAACCATCTTCCTGCGTGCCGATTCGGATTTCGTCGTAGGGATCCCCGATTATTGTGAGGTTCATGCCAAAGCCGCCTCGATTCCGCGGAATCAGGCCGATCTCGGCGCCAGCCACGCCCTTGCCCTGATTCACGAGACGTCCGCGAATTACGACGCCATCGGACACGGTTATAGTGTGGCGTTCGGCTCCCGTCGCCACTGCGACTACCTTGGCCGCCATGCCGCGAGCCTCCACCCGCAGCAGCATGCCAGTGGCTTTCTTGAAATACGCAAGCTCGAATTCCCCTTGGGCATTAGTGGCCGCCACGGGTTCGAGGCCTTCCACGATGAAGTACTGGCTGACTGGGCCCCGGCGGCCCATTGTGGCCACTCCCACCGGCACCACGACAGCCGCGCGCTGCGGCCGGCCGTGCGAATCCACCACCCGGCCATGCACGACACGATCGGGGTCATGCACGGCCGCTCGGGGTGCCAGGGCCGCCGTGGCAGCCGGCCCTTGGGATGGATCGACCTTCCTTACGAACGTGGGCGTGTAGCCGTTACGAACCGCCAGTATGTCGAACCACAGGTCGGGATCGAGGTTCTTGATGCTGAAGTCGCCGGCTCGATCCGTAACGGCCCGCTTGCCGCAGTCTACGTAGCAGGTCGGGCAGGAAGTGCTGTAACCTCTCTTCACGCCCGCGCGGAAGATCATAACCGTGGCGCCCTCCAGCGGCTTGCCGTTGCTGCCGGTTACTTTTCCACGGAGCGTGGCGCGGTCCGCTGCGAACGAGACGGAAGCGGCGACGGCCAGGCCGCCGATCAGGAACCATTTGCGCAAAAAAGGGTCCTCTTGGGCCAATTATACTCATCTGGGTTCCCGGTCAACCGGACCCAGAGAAGGAGCGAGAGAATGGTGGGCGAGAGGCAGCTATCCGCAACCAGCCGGGCTGGCGCCTGGCTTGGCAGGTCGGGGACGTCGGGGACCACATCTGTCCAAGATATCCGTGGGGGCCGATTCGACCGCTGTGAGCGTTGGGGATAACTGTACCGCTGCGGTTTTCGCCTGATGAGGTTGGAGGGCGAAACCGGCCAGTGTTACTCGTCGTT